>CAZEFI010000148.1:0-1525 GCA_964511425.1 uncultured Pseudomonadales bacterium | reverse complement strand
GGAAATGAAAATCGATTGGCTTGAATAGTGCACAAAAATACTGAAACTAGGTGTTAACGTTTTCCTTAACATTTGCTTCACGAAAGCACTCGAAATAGTACTACACTCATGCTTCGGTCAGTCATGCATTTAACACATAACAGTAACACCATTGTTCCTTGTTACCTTTGTCCACCTCGCTAAATCCTTGTGGAAGTGATGCAATGGACACGATGAGTTCCAATCCTACTAGCTACTGGTCTGAACTCAAGCAGCTTGGGTTTTTAGCCGGACCTATAGTGATTGCGCAAGTTTCCTACATGGCGCTAAATGTGGTGGATGTCGTCATTTCAGGCCACTTCGGCGTAGTGGATCAAGCGGGTGTGAGTCTCGGCCAAAGTGCTTTTTCGCCGTTAGTCCTCCTCGCAATGGGTACTTTAATGGCTGTTGGACCAACCGTCGCACAACTACACGGAGCAGAGAAAACCATGGAGACTGGTCCAATTGTTCGTCAAGCACTCTGGCTCGCACTATTTCTCTCTCTCTTGATCATTGCCATCATGCACAATCTCGAACCGATGTACCGGGTGATCGGAGTGGACGAACTCGCCATCCCAATATCGATGGGATACCTCAAAGCTTTAAGTTTCGGTATACCTGCTTTCCTAGCATTCTACGCGCTCCGAAACTTGAGCGAGGGAATGGAAATGACTCTACCGACAATGGTGATCCTACTCTCTGCTCTCGCCTTCAAAATTCCATTGACATATTTTTTAGTGTTCGGTATCGGAGAGTTTGATGGTTTCGGGGGAATGGGTTGTGGTCTCGCCACGACCTTCATTTTTTGGTACATGTTGATCGCAATCATCGTCGCGATCTTTGTAACCCGGTTGAAGGAGTCTACTGTGTTTGAACGGTTTGATGGACCAAAGCTTAGTGCGATCTCCCCGTTAGCTAGACTGGGATTTCCCATGGGTTTGACGATTTTCGTCGAGATCGCATTTTTTTCTGCGGCCACGATACTAATCGGTCGTTTAGGAGTGGTGGCAGTCGCGGCACATCAAATCGTGTTGAGCGTCGGGCTGATTGGATTTATGATTTCTTATTCAGTTTGTATCGCCACGACTATACGAGTCGCACTACACGTTGGTGCTGGTCGCACTCAAGACACTAGAAAAACAGCCTCTGCAGCGATGACTATCGCGGTCGCGTTTGGGACATGTTTTGCCCTTACGTTGCTCACGTTTCGGTACGAACTCGCAAGCTTGTACAGCAAGAGTCAAGAGGTCATAACCATAGCGAAGCCAGTATTTGTTCTGTGCGCGATCTTTCTGCTCTTAGACACGATACAGCACAGTTTTATTGGAACGCTTCGAGGCTACAAAGACGCGAACGTGCCAATGGTGCGAGCAGCACTGTCGTTTTGGGGACTAGGTATGCCGGTAGGCATCATCCTGACATTCGGTGTTGTCATCGTTCAACCCTTTGGGGTAATGGGATTTTGGTGGGGTCTGATTGCTGCCGCGACGACAGCTTCAGTTCTGCA
>CAZEFI010000147.1:0-1560 GCA_964511425.1 uncultured Pseudomonadales bacterium | reverse complement strand
GGTTCAACCATTGCTTCTTGCACCGCATCAGCAATAGTGTCTTCATCAGGCTCGCTGACTGACTCTATCAGAGTGTTCATCCTGCTCAATCGCTGTTGCAATTGCGTGATTTTTGTGTTGAGCTCATTCTCTACATCAAAGAGTTCTTGTTCAACGGGATGTCTTTCGGGACCGGGGTGTGCGCCCAAGGGTAGCACCATTACGATTGCAACTGCTGTAATTGCGAAAGGTTTAAATTTGTTCAACATATTTCCTCCTACTACACGAAGAGTTTGTTATTCTAGAACCGTACCGATAATGATTCGATACGGAGTGTGAATGTCGTTTCTTTAGACAATTATGTACCAATTCAACCGAGTCGGTCAGAAACCACCCTCCTTTGCCGTGTTTTTTTGAACGTATTGAACCTTGGACAAGCACAAGCGATATGAACCAGTCGCGATTTCGAACAATTAGGAAATTCACAGATGTGTACCAACGTATTTCTCAGCATGATGGCGAAAGCAGTATGAGAGATAACAGGTACAGATCAGAGATGTAAGTACGATCTCAATTACGGCCTCGTAGAACCAACGCGCTTCTAAACGAATCAGACCGCACTCGCGTACAGATGTGGACTGAAATTGCTGATTGACCGAGCCTACTTTACTCAAAGTAGCATCAGAGCGAAAGTGGAAATTCGCTCGTGATCGAATTTACGAAATAACAACGATGGTGGCTGCGTTTACGGCGGTCACTGCTGCTGTAGCCGCTAAGAGAGCCGCATCGTCTGAATCTGATCGCTTTTTGTCGATATTGATATTGAACTCAATGCGTTCCCACCGATTTCGAAATCGTCTTTTGTAATAGCCTAAATTCTTTAGCGTCTTTAAACAACTCTTGAGGACCCGAAGTGGTCGTTTCGCTGTGGAAGGTAAGCTTCGGAGACGCTTGTGTTCGCGCTCGATGGCGGCTAAATATTGCTCACTTGATGCGATGTGACCGATTGGGAAGAGTTCGGTGTTGCGCAGATATTTAAAAAATAATCCTTCGGTTAAAGGCATATTTTTCGTGTCGTTCTTCATGCGTGGTCTCCTGTTTCTTAATCTTGGTTCATTTTAATAGACGCGCACAGTCCTCAATTTTATCACGAGATTTCGAGTGTCAGACCCAGTCTTCCAATCCTAGGTCAGCTACTCATACTATACCTCGCACCACTTATGGTAAGCACAAACCGCATGCCTTTTCTTGCCCGCACACAACCCTACTCACGCTCATACATTCGATATTCACCTATCAGAACGCTCAGTCTTCTGCACGAACGGGTGGGAACCGTTGCAATGACGTCCAACTTTGCTTTAATCCAAGCAATTGCGTACTCCCTCAACCAACTCGTCCTTGGGCGACTCCACGCTCTTCTGGAGACGAAGGTACCATCCGGGCTACTGTTTCTCAAACTAAAAGCAAAATACTAACCACCGGTATACAAACCAACTACCTCTCAATGGCAAAAAAAAGTAAAGAAGTCGTGCACATTACCGACCAACACGTATTCGACGACATCCTCGAGCAAATGTCCGA
>CAZEFI010000146.1:0-1627 GCA_964511425.1 uncultured Pseudomonadales bacterium | reverse complement strand
CTCCGACCTACTGATTACGAATCAGTTGCTCTTCCCCTGAGCTACACCGGCTTAGTACACTGTGCCAATAATGTTGCCCCTTGATTTTCTCCAATAAGTATCGTTTTACTACGATACACAGAGCAACCCTTGCCAATTAGTCCGCCGGTTGGTTGGTTTGCTAATTCTACTGCTACTCATTTTATAAACTAGTTGTAAAAATGGTAGAAGAAAAATTGCAAATCCGCTAACCTGACCGAATTCGCTAGCAAGATCCGGCAAACCCAAGTGGGGTAATACCGTTGATCCTATACAAGAAGCAATTTCAATCATAAAAATCAACTCCTTTATAGTTGTTAGCGGACTAATCGCTCGGGATGCCTCTTTTAAAGGATCAAGAGAGTGCCGAGAGGCAGAATCGAACTGCCGACACATAGATTTTCAGTCTACTGCTCTACCGACTGAGCTATCTCGGCATCAGGCTATATTATAATACCACAAACACGAGCGGATGTCAAGTTTTTTTGGTAAAAATCGGGGGCATTTCTACAAACACTGAAGCAGTGTTATTGGACAGAACGGAGCGTCCGGAGCGTCTCAATTTTTTGCCGGTGTTCCTTATTGAAAACGACTCCGTACGCTCCCAAGGCACTAATGGGTTTCGCGTCGCCACATCTGTTTTAAGATTCCAAGCGCATCGGGACGACGAGACATACATGATCATCCGTACCAACCGGTTTAAAGGCTATAGGTTTCACTTCACTCACAAATTCGACAGTAACGGATTCAGATTCGATGTGCGTTAGGGTCTCAATGAGCCAACGTGCATCGATCCCAAACCGTAAACTACCGGTGCTGGATTCTACAGGTAACGTCTCGTGTGCTTCCCCGACTTCCGGGGTATTCACTGAAACATGGATACGTTCACTATCAATCTCCACACAAACACAGTGATTTTTCGGATTCGATAGAAGTGCGACGCGTCGCGCTGCGTGCAGGAACAGTTCTTTAGAGACAACAGCACTCCCTTCCACCGATTCTGGAATGACTTCTCGGTATTTCGGATAATCACCATCTACGAGCCGCGTGGTCAGGGTAGATGTATCATCAGAAAAGAGAATCTGGTTCTCACGAATCGAGACTTGGACTCTATCGGATCCATCAAAAGTGCGTTCAATCTCTTTAACAGCTTTGAGTGGGACGATAATTCCATCCACATTTTCTGGTGCACTGAACGCTTCGCAGCGTGCGAGTGCGAGTTTCACCATATCGGTGGCGACGACTTCCGTTCTATCCTCAAGGAAACTAAAATAGAGTCCGTTTAAGAAGTAGCGGACATCGTCTGTCGCTGCGGCGAACTCAGTTCTGCGGAGTACATCGCGCAAGGTATCACCGTCAATCGTCAACGAATGTCCATCAATAGACGGCAGTTGCGGGAACTCCTCATCCGAGAGTCCAATAATTTTGTAAACACCGTCGCCGCACTTAATTTCAACGCGGTCGTTTGCTGTCGTTGCGAAATGTATCGTCTGATCTTCAGGGAGTTCTTTGACGATGTCAGCCAGTTTTTTGGCGGAAACAGTGATTTTGCCATCTTCTTGAATGATCCCCTCAACGATAATCTTAATCCCGACTTCGAGATCTGTAG
>CAZEFI010000145.1:0-1633 GCA_964511425.1 uncultured Pseudomonadales bacterium | reverse complement strand
GGCAAATACATTCGGGTCAAAAATGATGTTACAAGGATCAAAATCTGCTTTATGTACGAGTAAGTTGTACGCTCGTTGAATGATCTCGACTTTCCTTTCATAACTATCAGCCTGACCAATTTCGTCAAAAGCCATGACGATTACGGCCGTACCAAATCGCTTGCATGTTCGAGCACGGCTCAAAAACTCTTCCTCGCCGTCTTTCAACGAAATAGAATTCACGATGGCTTTACCCTGAGTACTTCTCAAGCCAGTCAAAATGATCTCCCAATCACTTGAGTCAATCATCAACGGTACGCGAGAGATATTCGGTTCTCCAGCCACCATATCCAGAAAGATTTGCATGGCTTCTGTTCCATCGAGAAGCCCCTCATCCATATTTACGTCGATGAGTTGCGCACCATTTTCTACCTGCTCACTTGCTATTTCTAATGCCTCCGCGAACGAGCCACGCAGAATTAGATCTTTGAATTTGCGAGAACCAGATACATTCGTGCGTTCGCCCACGTTTACGAAGAGTGATTCCTCATCAATGACAACAGCATCCAATCCCGATAGGCGTAGTGTTTTTGGGGAATCTCCAAAATTGCGCGGTACAGATCCTCGAATCCGTTCGTACATCGCTTCGATGTGTTCCGGCGTGGTACCGCAACAGCCTCCGACGACATTGAGAAAACCTGAGTCGACCATTTCGCCGAGTACTTCGGCCATCTGATCGGGAGTGTCGTCGTACTCACCAAACTCATTAGGAAGTCCTGCGTTGGGATGTACTGTAGTAAAAGTCGATGCTACTTGAGAGAGTTCTTCGACATAGGGTCGTAATGCAGGTGCACCTAGGGCGCAGTTTAACCCCATGAGCAGTGGGTTTGCGTGTTCGATGGAGTACCAAAATGCAGTACCAGTCTGACCGGACAGGGTGCGTCCGCTGGCATCCGTTATAGTGCCTGAAATCATCAACGGCAACTTGGTCTTAGCCTGTTCAAATGCGTTTTCTACGGCGTAAATTGCCGCTTTTGCGTTGAGTGTATCAAAGACAGTTTCAATCATGATGAAGTCAACGCCACCATGAATTAAGGCTCTCGTCGCTTCTTCGTAGACCTCCACTAGTTCTGCAAAACGAACGTTTCGTGCCGCAGGATCATTCACGTCAGGTGAGAGACTCGCGGAGCGTGTGGTCGGACCTAAAACACCGCCAACAAAGCGAGGTTTCTCAGGTGTAGTGCGATCATCGGCTGCTTGTCTCGCTAATTTCGCACTTTCAACGTTCAGTTCATATATATAGGACTCGAGGTCATAGTCCGCTTGTGATATGCGGTTCCCGGAAAATGTGTTTGTTTCAATGATGTCTGCTCCAGCATCTAAAAATGCATAGTGGGTATCCAAAACCACTTCTGGACAGGTGAGCGATAACACGTCCCCGTTTCCCTTCAACGCTACAGGATGGTCGCGAAACCTTGAACCGCGAAAATCAGACTCACTGAGATTTAAACGCTGTTGCATAGTGCCAGTCGCACCATCCAGCAACAAAATACGTTGCCGCAGGCACTGTTCCAATAGTGTCGTCATTAGTCGGTTGTGTATGTGTTGAATAGGGGTTTTGGTTCAGTATCCGTTTAAAAACTGAACCACCATC
>CAZEFI010000144.1:0-1774 GCA_964511425.1 uncultured Pseudomonadales bacterium | reverse complement strand
AAAGAACAGGCTCGAAGTAAGTTCGTACGATACCGAGAACAATATGGTAAACCTAACTTTGTTCGCCTACCCGACTGGGATAATAGTCCCATTCTAGACTACTGAATTTGGAGTATAGCCAAAACCGTGACAAAAAACGCACAGCTAGCCAAATCATTCGATGCGAGTGCGATCGAATCTAAGCACTATCAGGAATGGGAGCGAAGCGGCTACTTTGCACCGAGTGGACAAGGTCCAGCCTTCTCTATAGCAATTCCACCACCGAATGTTACAGGCACATTGCACGTCGGTCATGCGTTCCAACAATCATTGATGGATGCAATTATTCGATATCGAAGGATGGCGAATTTCAACACACTGTGGCAAACCGGTACCGATCATGCTGGAATTTCTACACAGATGGTGGTGACTGAAATGCTACGGGAAGAAGGTAAGAACCCAGGTGAAGTTGGTCGCGATGCATTTATCAAGCGCGTTTGGCAGTGGAAAGAGGAGTCCGGAGGGATTATTACTCAGCAAATGCGCCGCATCGGAGCGTCTGTGGACTGGTCTCGAGAAAGATTTACCATGGACGAAGGGTTTACACGCGCAGTCATCGAAGTTTTCGTTCGACTCTACGAAAAAGGCTTAATTTACAAGGGACAAAGACTGGTTAATTGGGATCCAAAGCTAAATACCGCGCTCTCTGACCTTGAAGTGGTATACGAAGGGGGAGAGGGTATATTTTATTATCTTCGATACCCAATAGCCGACGGTTATCGAACTCGAACCGGAAGAGACAATTTGGTAGTCGCTACCACTCGTCCTGAGACAATGTTCGGTGATACAGCAGTAGCAGTCAATCCCAATGACGACCGTTATAAGTGTCTGATTGGCCAATATGTACATTTGCCGCTCACTGACAGGAAAATCCCCATAATCGGAGACGAATATGTTGATGTGGATTTTGGAACTGGTTGTTTAAAAATCACACCAGCACATGATTTCAATGATTACGACATTGGAACCCGGCACAATCTTGAAAAGATAAGTGTTTTGACAAAACAGGGAAGGATGAACGAAAACGTACCAAAAGAATTTCGCGACTTAGATCGATTTGAAGCTCGCACGCAGATTGTCGCTGCTCTAGAACAACAAGATTTAGTAGACAAGATCGAACCGTACGAAGTGCACGTACCTAGAGGTGAGAGGTCTGGAGTGATCGTTGAACCATTAATCACGGAACAGTGGTTCGTCGACGTTAAACCGTTAGCTGAACCAGCACTACAGAAAGTAGAAGATGGGTCGATTCAATTTCAACCGAAGCGTTGGGAAAACGTTTATTTCAGTTGGATGCGCGATCTTCGTGATTGGTGCATCAGTCGCCAACAATGGTGGGGGCATCAGATTCCCGCATGGTACGACGAACAAGGTAATGTCTATGTTGGTCGCAGTGAAGAAGAAGTACGAGCTAAAACGGGACTAGATGTAACGGTCTCATTGACTCGAGACCCTGATGTGTTGGATACATGGTTCTCGAGTGCGTTGTGGACCTTTGGTACTCTAGGATGGCCCGAAGAAACCCAGGATTTGCGAACGTTCCACCCTACCGACGTTTTGGTAACCGGCCACGACATTATCTTTTTCTGGGTCGCGCGCATGATCATGCTCACGTTACACTTCACCAAAGAGATTCCTTTTCGAACCGTTTACATTACCGGCTTGATCCGCGATGCGGAAGGTCAAAAAATGTCCAAGACGAAGGGTAATGGATTGGACCCGCTTGACCTTGTCG
>CAZEFI010000143.1:0-1774 GCA_964511425.1 uncultured Pseudomonadales bacterium | reverse complement strand
GCAGAACACTTCCGATGACCCCGATGAAGAGGTTGAGGTCGAGGTCTTCATACCGGATCGATAGTTTCGATTTAATCATTTCTGATTTGTACGCGCTCTGGGTCAACGCTCGCTAGAGCACACGTTATTTGCACATTTCCGTGATCACGGACTAGTCTCGTTTTTGTTTCAAAGATCGCCCCCTAAATATGCTTCTAGTGCGAACCTAAGACTAACAGCGTAAACAACACTCGAACCGGTCGCGCATTCTAAATCTACTTCCGATGCTTGACTGACAATCGCGTAAACGACGTTTACTCGCATTCAACGAGTTGAGATTGAGCTCGACGTACAAATGAATGGAGAATTTTCTCGACAGATTCATTCATGAAATACGCAGCGAGGGGAATCAAAAGATCTTTGGGTACGTTGACTGAGAGAACCGTTTTAGTGCTACTTTTAATCTTCAAATCAAGCACAGTTCTCCATTACTAAGCGTTCAATATCAATTTTGGTCATTTGTATCATTGATGCATGGGCACGCTCGCGTTTCTTTGCTTCCGTAGAGTTGAGCAACGTGAGCAAGATTCTCGGTATGATTTGCCAAGAAAGACCAAATTGATCGGTGAGCCAACCGCACATTAATTCTCTTCCACCGTTTTGAGTCAATGCTTCCCACAATCTGTCGGTTTCCTCCTGGGTCTCCGTGAGAACCGAAATTGAAGCCGATGGAGAAAGTTGGTAATGAGGACCACCATTCAATATTTGATACGGTACGCCGTTGAGTGTGAAATCTACAGTCAACGCTTCGTGTTTCGGATCAGGACGATTCACGCGGACAAGATGACTGTTCGGTAGCAAGGAGACATAGAAGTTTGCGGCTTCCTCGCCGCGACTTTCAAACCAAAGACAAGTCCGTACACTATCGGTTGCGGATGATATAAGCTGAGATTCCACTCCTTCTGAACCCTGTTTCGTCCAAATTCGATGTGCGAGCTCGTTGAGTTGGTCGACCGCTGTGTTCCAGCCAACTTCAAACCCCATCTCAAGATGACGATTGACATCCCCTACCGTACGATGACGTGCTCCCCAAGTCATTTTCGTTTTTTCGTGTTCTTGGTCTGCAAGCTCTACAAATCCGGTCATGAATGATTCCGCAGCGGGGATGAACCCCTCTGTGTATGCATCAGTAAACACTAGGGTAAATCTATTTAATTCAAGATTATATTTGTAACGTTTGATTAAGTCAGAAAAGTTACAATCTTGTAGTATGGAGATTCACGAAGAAAGGATGCTGAAATGAGTCGTACGATCGTCGCCCAAGAAACGGATGCTTTTGCCGATGAGTTGTTGTCTCGTGCGTTAGCGGAATTGCCGGATGGTCCGCTGGAGAAGTTGGACGAATTGATTGATTGGGAGCAATTTCGGGAGCCGTTATTACGAGCTTGGCCGTGGGCTTCGGAGGATAGTCAACGCGGTCGTCCGTCCTGGGATGTGTTGTTGATGTGGAAGTTGTTGTTGGTCGGTAAGAACTACGGGAACTTGTCCGATGCGCGATTGGAAGAGTTTGGTAAAGGGACGATTCGGGTGATACGTTTCGTGGGTACTCGGTTGGGTTATGGTCCGGATGCGAAGACGATTCACAAGTATCGTTCGGCCTTGGCAGCCAGTGGATTGATGGAGGAGCTATTCGATGTGGTGTTGCAGCAATTGGCGCAGCATGGTTTCGAGTTGCGTGCAGGCACGATGATTGATGGTAGTCTGGTGCGGGCACCGAAGCAGCAGTTGACGCAGT
>CAZEFI010000142.1:0-1931 GCA_964511425.1 uncultured Pseudomonadales bacterium | reverse complement strand
AGGTTCGTCAGCAAAAATTTTTAACCTGTTCTTATCCAAACTCACCCGACTTCTCTAATGGAGGTCAACATGCCCAAGAAATTTACCGATGAACAGCTGGATGAACTCTTAGCAAAAGGCTACATAATCGTCCCCGACTACTATTCAGGTGAACAACTCGCGGAGATGCAGGCTGCCCAACGCCGTGTACTCCCGACATGGGAAGAAGTTAAGGACGATCCACCCCCCGGTAGAGCAACTTTGACCGAATTCCCGCCCGCTGAAATGGTGTTATTACGCGGAATCGTGGACCACGACGCTTGGGAATTCGCACGTAAATTCTTGAAAACGGAGCATATTCACTTCCGTGCGGGGTGTATGATCGCACGCTATCCCGGATTTAAAGGACCAGGTGTCGGTAGCGATCCAAACAATCTGCACATTGATAACGGCAACAACTCACTGCTACCGCAGTCCGAGAGTGCTCCTGAATTCGGGCAACTCGGCTTTTGGGTACACCTTGAGGATGTAGACGAAGACCAAGCACCGCTTAGACTCCTTGCGAAGGAACACGGACGCGACACCTCCAAATACGAGCCCCTTATTTGCAAAGGCGGAACCCTCTGTATCTTCAACAACTATACATTGCATTCAGCAAGCGATTATCTGCGAGAAGACGGACAACGCTTCACATGGGGATTCGGTCTCGGACGCGCAGACCACTATTGGGAAGGCTTTCGCCACTACACAGACAAAGGACGAAATCCGACATTCTCAAAATTCATCGGTACGTTGACCGCAGCAGAGCGCGAAGTCTTCCGATTCCCACCTGCCGGACACCCATACTATACACCCCAAACGCTTGAGGCATTAGAAGAACAGTACCCCGGCTGGAACGCCAGCGGAGAGTACTGATCGTATCTTTTCGTATCTTTCTTTTTACCTAAAATAAGGGATTATGTATGAGCCGAGATTGTCAAATTAAACAAGAGTTTTTTCACACACTTACCCAGTTTGTTTCATCGCTTGACGAACATGTTAGTACAGACGATGGACAATGGCGTATCAAGGGCTTTATTGATGTATGCAGGAATATTTATACAATTTCTTCGGATACGAAAATAATATCAAAGATTCTTGAAATACATCTTTTCCCTCGTATTCTCAATTTCGCCGAAGATATTGGATACAGAGTAGTTCTAGCGGAACATCAGAATTACTATCCAGACATCTCTTTCGTGCATGCGGATAACGAGCAAATCAAATTTGCTGTCGATTTCAAGACGACCTATCGCTTGTCGGATTACCCAGAGTTTTGCAATGGATTTACCTTGGGTTCTCATGGAGAATATTTTGTAAATAGAAGCAGCTCAAAGAACATCCAATTCCCCTATAGCCAATACCAAGCCCATTTCTGTTTAGGAATCATTTACAGTAGGCATATCGTAGATGAAACTCGCTCTTATAGGTTTGAAGAACTTCGTTCCATCTCTTCTGTAATAAAGGATTTTGAATTCTTCATCGCAGAAAAATGGAAGATCGCGAGTGACAAAAGCGGCAGTGGCAATACCGCAAATATCGGAAGTATCAATAGAATCGCTGATATAACCTCAGGACGCGGCATGTTCGCAGATTTGGGTGAGGAATGGTTCGATGATTATTGGATGAACTATGGTAAAATTACTATTGCTGAAGATGACGGCAAAACAAAGCAGATTAGAAATTTGAAAGATTTCGTTGCGTATAGAGGTGGAGACGTTGAGTTAATTGTCCCGAAAGCAAGAAAAATAGGCCGGAGGAGTAGAAATTAATCATGAAAGTTATGATTCCACCGATTAAGTGTCAGGGAATTAAAAGCAAACTTGTTCCCTTCATAAAACGAACTGTGGATTGGTCCTTTGAAGGTACATGGATTGAACCGTTTATGGGATCAGGTGTTGTCGGTTTCAACA
>CAZEFI010000141.1:0-1944 GCA_964511425.1 uncultured Pseudomonadales bacterium | reverse complement strand
AAAAAAATGGCTAAAAAATCAACGAAAAAGACTTGCTAAAGGGTAGATTGTCCCTATAACATATACCAGACTACCGAGGGAGCCGATCGCGATTCCCGTGAGTATGCCGACAAAGACAAGCTGTTTCGATACCCGTTTCGGGTAGCTCAATTGATGAGTTGCACGAGGTCTTCTCATTCCTTTCGCTCCGTTGACGAAAACTCTTCTAAGTAAGCAATTTCCTTATCCGACAGTAACCTTTTAAGCCGATTATCACTCAATACTACATCAGCCATCGCCGATTGTACTAGCTCGTTGGAGAATGTAGGAAGTCTGTCTAAGAAATCTTCGGTTTCCATCAAAATCCATTGATACGCAATACTGTCATAGTATTCAACCTGCAAGGTATCGGAAAGTTCATTGCCTAGGTCGATGGCCTCATCAATCCGCCCAGTACGAATCAATTTGGAACCAATTTGATCATGTCCTAAGGAGTTTTTGGGTTCACCGAGTTGCCCCAGTAGGCGGCGTGCCATCTCGATATCTCCCTGACGAACCACCGTGCGAATAACCAAAATCGGTAGCGAAATCCAGGACTCTACATACCGCGGATCGTCGTATTCAATTGCTACGGCTAAGGCTTGATCGGGATCAAACTCTGTCAAGTCTCCAATGTTCGCTCGGAGAAGCGAGCCTTGAAACTCACTGCCCTTTTCAGTGTTCTGTAGCACCCAATCAATTGCAGCCACTGTGTCATGATTAGTCCATCCCATGACTAGCAGTTCTATCGCGCCGTTGGTGTTCACTTCTAAACCTTCCATTTGTTTCAGAACATCAAAAGCCGCGTCGATGTCGCCATATAGAGCAAGATCAAAAACAGCTTCCTGTAACAAATGTCCTTGATGGCCTCGAGGAAATTTTTCAACCTGCTGGACGAGAAGTAAAGGATCATCTGATAAACCATATTGAATCATGGATCGATAGAGTTCTTCGACATATTCATCTTGATCCAATTCTTGGAGAGCAGCCTGGGCTCCATCAATGTCAATTTGCACCCAACGACCAAGAATCGATGCTCGTAATGAGTCGCGCAGACCTTGATAATCATTTTCCACCAATTCCCACGCTAGCGGTGGATCGAACTCCGCTATCTGATTCGCAAGCTCGTAGTAATACGGCCAAAAATTACTTCCATAACCTTCCTTGGATTGAAGAATTTCCAATAATTGCGGAATTGCTTCGATACCCTCGGTGCTAAGCCAAAGTTCCGAAGTTTCACCAAACAAATCCAACTGATCTTCGTCCGGAACTTCGTCTGTCAATGTGATCTCGAATGCTTCCGCTGGGTTGTGCAGAGTGCCGCGAATCTTGATTTCACTCAACGCTTGTTTGACCTTCGGTTCTATGCCTAGATCAATAGCAAACTCAAGTGCTTGTTGATGGGCTGCTTCGCTTAATCCTGAGAGCGCACTAGTCAGTGCCGAAAGCCTTAAGTCTCCTTTCAGTGTCGCCGCGGCGGACAAAGCATCTTCTAAACTCTCTCTAGACCACCGCGACATCACCGTCGGGATTAGTTGTTCCTGTTTGAAATATTCGAGACTGATAATCGTCTCAAAGGCGGCCTTGGGTTCGACTTCAGTTAGACGATGAGTGACTAACTGTTCTAAAGTTTGCTGTTGACGACTTCTGCTCTTCGATGAAACGTGGTTGAACAGCTCTTGTAATGCTTGTAGGTCCATTTGTTCGAAACTGGGCAACAGCTGAGCCGTGAGAGTAGTAGGACTTTGCAGTTCGGATGAATCGATGATGTCGTACAGCTGGCGAATCCCAACAGACGAAATTGGCTCATGAATTGATTTGTTGCCGCTAGGTACATCATCAGCAATATCGTTTGACTTGGCAGGCAATGCGCTATAGATCAAGAAAAAGATTCCCGCGGAGATAAACGTTCCGACAATCACGCTG
>CAZEFI010000140.1:0-2121 GCA_964511425.1 uncultured Pseudomonadales bacterium | reverse complement strand
TACTAAATCCAATAACACCTTTCTGGTAATCCTCCGACAATTTGGACTTGATTTTCCATATTTTAAAATAAACAAAACTCATCATGAGCATGTGGTAAGCAAGGAATGCAAATTGGTGTTTACCTGAATCGTAGTTTTCTGCAAAGGTGTCCCATAGAAATGAGATGTAGTCTTGTTCTCTAGCTGACTTAAATGATACCGGCAGATAGTCTGCTAGATCTATTGCCTCTTCCATGTTCATTCCCGCACTATTCGTTTAAGCATCACTATTCCAAACACGACTGACTGCCTGTCGGATCTTCTCGTTCATACGGACTATAAGATCCTGATTGGCAACTACAGATTTTCTTTCAGCTTCGATTTCCTCAACGATTTCCCGTTGTATTCCAATTGTTGGTAATGGAATCTGGAGTTCGGAAAACCTAGACTTAGAAATCTCCTTAAACGTACCGCCTGTCGCACGAGATTCCATAATAGGAGTAATCTGGGAAAGTACGATCGCTAGGTATTCGGGTTTAACTTGAGCGTCGTTTCTAACAATCACAGTCTTAAACCCTTGGTTTGTTGCTAGTGGCACCCGGTTTATTCCAATTCTGCCTATAGTAGCACGAGTGGAAACTATCACAGAATTTTCCGGCAGTAGCTTTGCGGAAGACTCGGCCACTCCTCGTTCAGTCAAAGTTCGTTCTGTGGAGGTTATATGTGTAATATGGTCTGTCGGTGGTAAATCGACCAACGTTACCCAAGGTACATTTCCATCCCAGTATTCTCGAACTTCTGATTTAGGCGTTCCCCCGCCTTCGACATTGAAATACATCGGGTTCCCGAGTTCTACCATTGGCCAACTAGGATCTATAGATATCGTCGGTTTCCAGTTTTGAATCACCGCTGTCGCCCCATCAATCACCCGCTGATAACTCTCAATCTCAGACACGATCTCGTGCTGTACTTCAAGCGGCGGTAGTGGGATTTCATATTCCTTCAATCTGGAAAAATGCCGTTGATAACCTGCTGCTTCAATTGGTCGAACACGTAACGTGTAGTACATGTAACGGGGATCGACCGCGTCGATGGTATTCAGGATTTTTATCCCGTCAGCACCTTGAGCAAAGGGAGTATTAATTAACTTGACTATACATGTGTGATCACCAAATACCACCAATGGTCTTTGAGGCATGATTACCGTCGAGGCGTCGTCTGTCCATCCTGCGATTTTATTCTGTGATTGATCAATAATCGGAAACTGACCAGTTTCGGCATAATCAACCTTTGGTATCTTGACAGGAGGGGTAATAGTTTTCACGAGAGAACCAATACTAGCCCATGCGTACTTCTTGGAATGTTGGCTACTCTCCCGATACCTCTCTCCACTCAAATTGTACTCCCCGTTTGCTGCGATCTTCTCTTTCTCCACTACCAATCCGAGTACGGACTTAAAAGGTTCCTTTGCATACTCGACACCCTGTTCGGCCACATTAGCACCGGATTCGGATTCAGAGGGCGTTGCTCTTTTCCCCGCCCGCGACCGTTCCAGATATCTGCATAGCTCCTCCCGGACCACCGGCAGATCGTTCTTCTCGATCTTGCGCCTCTGCGCCCCAAGATCGAAACCGTCATTCTCCACTTTGTAGAACGCGATGTGATCCAACTGCTTCGCCAGCTTCCTATCCAGGATCAGGATGGAGGTCTTGACACCGGAATACGGATTGAACACGCCCGCCGGCAGGGAGATCACAGCGACCAGGTAATCCTCGACCAGCATCCTGCGCAGTTGCCTGTGGGCGTTCTGGCTCTGGAAGATGATGCCTTCGGGTACAATGATTCCGGCACGTCCTTCAGGCTTAAGGTGTTCGGCCATGTAGTCCACGAACAGCACTTCGCTCCTTTTGGATTTTACAGAAAATCTGTTATGCGGACGGATGCCGCCTTTCGGCGACATGAACGGTGGGTTTGCCAGAATCACGTCGGCATACTCGCTCCAATTGTCCTCACTAGTCAGCGTGTCGTATTCGTAGACTCGGGGTTGCACAATGCGATGAAGGTACATGTTTACGAGCGATAGTCGCACCATGTCCGGTGAGATGTCGTAGCCACTGAGGTTCTCTGCGAGTCTTTCTTTTT
>CAZEFI010000139.1:0-2193 GCA_964511425.1 uncultured Pseudomonadales bacterium | reverse complement strand
AGAGTCTATGCGTCTTCGGTCATCCTCAGCAGTAACGACAATCGCCTTTTCAGGCTTAAACTCCTCGACAAACGCGTTGATCCCACGCAAGTAACCAGATCTCACTCGGCTCTTCACTACAACCGCAACTTGACCATCACCAAGTATGAAATCTACTTCAAGTCCAGATTTGGTTCGCCAGAATGTAATGTCGTAGTCTTTCTCTGAGTAGCTTTTTGCTGTCCAAATCTCTGTAAGTATCAACTGTTCAAATGACTTACCAAATTCGGAAGTGCTCCGAGGATCTAGTGTTCGACCGCACATGAAATTTGCTAATCCAACATCGAACAAGTAGAACTTAGGTTTGCTTGATATAGTTCTACGTTTTGAAGGTCGTCGAAATGGATGTATGAGATATCCGACAAGTGTGTCTTGAAGTATGTCAATGTAGGTACGTACCGTGTGATTGCTCACTCCACAGTCTCGGGCGATGCTACTGTAATTGAGAATTTCTCCATGAAAGAATTTCATTGCCTTGAAAAATCGAGAGAAAGCTTGCGCATTCCGTACGTAGGCTTCGTTGTAAATTTCAGTTTCTAAGTAGTCATTTACATATGCGTCGAGACTACGCCGGTAATTCTTTCGACCATATATAGCAGGAAGCATCCCGCTATTTAGTCCGGTAAGCAAGTCGAATTCGCCGATTTCACCTATAGTCAGGGGATACATGTGAAATCGCCAAGCTCTACCTCCAAGTAAATTTACACCTGGTCGTTTTAATTTTCGAGCACTCGAACCGCAAAGAACAAACGAGTATCGTTTTGTTTCAACTAGTCGGTGAACTTCGTCCAAGAGGTTTGGTGCGTTTTGTACCTCGTCAATGATGATCGGTTGAACAAGTCTAGCCTCGGGTTGTGTTTGTAGCATCTCGCCCAACGCCGACGGTCTTACGGTAAAACGATCGCGTTGATCGAAGTCAAGAAGATCAATATACACGGATTCTGGAAACCTTGCCCGAAGGTAGGTAGATTTGCCACACTGTCTTGGTCCCCACAAAAAAGCAGACTGCCCTGTCGGCAGTAGTAAGTCCAGTGTTCGAGAATAGTTTTTTGGCACATAACTTCCAAAATAGATAGCTAAATGGAATTATAGTTCCAAAAAGGCGTATTTGTATCGACAAAAAAACTGTTTGGAGGACTTAAACCATCGGAACTCGAGGTTTGGAAAGAGGATGTAAGAAGGGATTGTCGTCTTAGGAACCAAGAAACTATGCTGATTGTGTTTTGAAGTCCTTTGCTGGATTCCTGAGCACAAAATCTTTAGCTGCGGATGCAAGAATTGATGCGGATATCAAAGACCGCTGAGCACGTCCTCCCTCTTCTCTCTGCTCTCTCTTCAGCTGTCGATACCATGAATCAAGGTAGCTAGCGTGTTGAAGTTTCCCTTCGATACCTATATGGACACATAGAAACGCTGAGCCTAATTCGGCCACCAGTTCCTCGAATGCATAAATTTGATCTCCCCATTCTCTGTGGCGTTTTCGGTTCAGTCTCGAGGGATGTCCAGTCCAGTGTATGACTTCATGCCATAGAGTCGCCCAATAGTGGGCTAGTCCTTCGGCGTCGCCGTTATTACCATCATCTGTTAGGTTGAACTTTTCCATAGCAGGCATCAGAACTACATCGAAGCTAGGTGAGTACACCGCGGCACTGTGGTGTTTGATTTTCAGGTGTCTTTTTTCTTTAAGACGATGCAGCAGCTTTTCCGACTTTTCGTATTCTTTCATCGGGGGCGCGCGTTGTACCTCTTCCAGAGTTAGTCCTAGTGCTTTCTCGCAGTCTTTGACTTGATCGATGTTATATACCAGTCGTTTGGCCGTTCGATTGCCAAGCTCGTCGAAATTGGTAATGGCAACGGGATATTCGTCGGAAGACACCAATTCAGCCTTCAGTCCATTCACAACTCGATCGGAAACCCATAAATTTGTTCGGTAGTTTTGGGTGCGAGCGTGTGTAAGCAGTACGATCCCGTTGTAGACTCCAAAGAGAACTAAAGGGGCTCGAACATTGCTGGGCCACTCCGGTGCGAGATATTTCATTGAACCGATAACGATCCTGTACAGAGAATCGGTCCAAGGCATGCGCCACGGTGGTACTCCATCGGACATTTGCTCGAGGATGTCGTCGAATACGTGTTGGTCGGTAATGTGCACGA
>CAZEFI010000138.1:0-2226 GCA_964511425.1 uncultured Pseudomonadales bacterium | reverse complement strand
TGCCGAAATTAGCTTTGAAATCGACGACACCAGAGAATGCATAGTGAAGTACCTGATGAATTTTGAAAAACACCGAATTGCAGCTCGACTTGGAAAGTTGCGCGTCATAACGGTCATTAGTGTCTTCGCACTGCTTCCATTGATCACTCTTGCAGATGAACATGCTGCTCAAACTACCAATTCCACTACATCCGATCATGATGCTCAAGCTAGTTCGAACAAGGCGAATTCATTGTTGGATGATCATGCGAATATTTTCGTTCATAGCGCAGTGCTCTTTGAAGCGCTTACCCGATCGAATGAAGACGAGTTAATGGCGTTGTTGGAAGAATCTCGCGTTGGTGAACTGGGTAGTGTAAGAGACGAAACAATATTTGCGATAGCTGGTCGGTTTGCCGTAATCGATCCACAAGCAGCATTCGCGAAATTCGAAGAACTCGGAGATCAAGAACGAGACCCGTTTTTAAGGGGGATATTCTCTGAGTGGTGTGTTTCGAACTTGGATGAAGCAATCACTGCAGCTACGCAACTGAACCGACGCGAGCGTTTATCCGCACTCTTGGTTATCTTGAACGTGAGGGACGATCTATCCAAAGCACAACATAACGAAATTGCTCGTAAATTGGGTCATTCTGAATTTGCTTCATACTTTGAAAGTGATTCTAAAACGATCGAGTTTGCTGACGATCCAAAGACCGCGTGGAATGTGCTGATCAATGACGGATTGGACGACTTCTCACAACTTGACAGTTTAGTGCTGGTCGCTGAAACACTAATTGAAGAGCAGGGATTTGACGCTCTTTTTCATCTTAATGAACCTTTCGACGTCGGATTTCGCATCATCGGCCATACTTACATCTTCGATGTGGTTTTACGTGAGCTTGTCAAAAATGATCCACAAAACACTTGGCAGTACATTCAAAATGGTTCCACACGAATACGCGATCAATTGGTGGGCAAGGATCAATCACAGGACCAGAAACCAGCCTCGCCGCGAGAGCAGGCATACATGGCCGACAGAGTGCAACACCTGCTGATTCGTTCGTGGGCTGAAGTCTATCCCGAAACGGTACTCGCGGAAATTGCACAGATACCACACAAATTACAGCCCAAAGCTTGTGAGCACGCACTAGCGGCCCTGGTAGCCACAGATCCGGAGCGAACGATTGAATTAATTCATTCTTTGGCTCCATATGGCGCACGCAACGATGCAACACTACAGAAAGTCTTAAGACGGTGGTCAGCATTGGATCCTTCTGCGGCCCTCGATTGGGTATTGTCTGCTTCTGAAATGGATAATGTTGCGGCCTCTAACCCGGGCCGGTTCCCGTCTAACAAATTGGACATAATGAGAACGGCCTTTGCAGCACTCGGTCTGGAAAATCCAAAACGCGCGCTTCAGCTCGCGAAACTTCAGGAAGACGCGGAGTACCTTGAAGGTTGGATCATGCGCGAACTCGCGGGAAGTAACATTGAATCTGCTATCGAAGCTTTAGCCTTAGTCAGTCTCTCTGTCAAAACATGGGCTATCAACTCGATAGCACAAGCACTAGCGGAAAGTGGCGAAGTTGAACGCGGAATGGAGCTCTTGCACCAATACGAAAATAGCTCCGATGAAGAAGTGAGTTGGGAATGGTTTTTCCGCAGTTGGAGGGACTATAACGCTGTTGATGTATTTGACCGATTGGATAGTTTCGAACCAAAATTGAGAACAGCAGCGGCACGCGCATTAAGCTTCAGACCTATAGCCGCGTTCACGCAGGAACAACTAGACTACATTCGCTCTATATATGATTTTGGGGACGATGGGTAAGAGTGAGTAAAAAACTGTCTTCTAGAGGGTAGCCAGTCAAACTTACACTCGCGCGTCTATTGAAGTCTGAGCATGGACTAATGGATAGTCAAATTACTAACAGAACTTCCCGATGGTGCTTGTAGATCTATGGTTTGAGGACTACTATGGCGTGGGTGTGAACCGCTACCGACAATACTACCGCTGGGAGTGTGTCTACAAAATTGCAACGAGTATTAGTGCGCCGTTACCAAGTTCGAGTTCGGAAGGACGTAATCAAAAGCATCAACAAATACGTCGTTAACTCCATCAAGCCTCGGCGTCCAATGCCAGTTCAACCCCAAAACCCAAACACGATAGCAGACTCACTGAAAGGAAAACAGCAGTGTTTTGATCAAGAAACTAAAAAGGGGGTCCTTTAAGCGTGCTCAGAC
>CAZEFI010000137.1:0-2262 GCA_964511425.1 uncultured Pseudomonadales bacterium | reverse complement strand
ACATTAAAGAACTCAAGTGTGCAGGATTGCAAAATCCTGTTCGTGATTTACTCCATACCTTAGCCAATAACCATGAAGCTCAAGCTAAAGTTGTATGGAGAGAGCATCGAGATGTTGAACCGGTATTCATAGTCGTCGCGAACAAAATCGCTAATGCGTTTGAACTCTACAAATATATCGCCGGTTATGAAGGAGAAAACGGTTGGAATCCTGGTCAAATCCCACACTTCTCAAATATTCACGAAGATGGCTCAGGACCCGTTCGTACGCCGCCGACCGTACTCGTCGCATCAGATATGGACGATCCCAAGGAATATTCTGGTAAAAGTGGGCAATCCATATTGGACGAACAGATCAAAGTTCATGCCCCCGATTTACAAGACACTCGCGGAGCTCGGAGTACTTTTCGGAACAGACTTCGAGATATGTACATGAGTGTTGGGAAAAAGGGAGCAATTGGAGAGCACATCAAATGTGTAGTTTCTGTTTCTATGCTGACGGAAGGATGGGATTGTCGCACTGTCACGAGTGTTTTCGGCTATCGTCAATTTGGTTCTTCGTTGTTATGTGAACAGGTTGTAGGAAGATCGCTACGTCGAACCGAACACACTCTTCAAGAAGATGGTAAATTGACAGAATGCTATGCCGACATTCTTGGAGTACCGTTTGAATTTATGAAGAGTCGCGATACCCCTCCTCCAAACGAACTAACCCACATCTACTCCATCCCAGAACGGAAAGAACATTTCCACCTCGAGTTTCCTTGTCTTGATCGGTACGAGCGCGACATTGCTCAAGTGGGCGAGATTCGACTGGATGTTAGCAAAGTCGTCCCGTTTAGCCCTGACGAACTCCATATGGAAGATATAGATGTTGAAGGCGTAATCGGCGACACGAGTACTCTCAGCGTTCGTACAGATTCTGCTAAGTCTGCGATCATGCGTCTTGCAGCAATTTGTACAAACAAATTTGTTCGAGACACCGTTAGCTTGGCCGATCATTCACTCAAATTGGACATGACGCACAAACGTGAAGTTTTTCGGCAGTTCGTTCAGGTAGTAAGGGAATGGTGGAATCATGAAGACGTAAACATCAATCCCCAGTCCATCGCGCGAGATACAACGAGTTCCGATAGCTTCACAGATATAGTGGTTGAAGAGATTTTTCGAGTCGTTTCTACAGAAAATTTGGGTTGGAGCACGTCTCTTCGACCAGTTATAGATATTTTTGAATCTTCGTACTCGACCAGTGGCGTTGATTACCGAACTGGGAAAACACTGTGTCCCAACACAACGAGGACCGAAGTTAACAAAGCAGTGTGCGATTCCAATTCGGAGGTTAAAGTGGCGCATGTTCTTGACTCAATTGATTCCATAAATCGTTGGATGCGCAACGAGAAAATTGGATTGCGGATTCCTTGGTACGATGAACGAAATCTGCGATGGCGAAAGTACGAACCCGATTTTCTTGCACAAGGAAAAGCACAGGATGGGAGCCTAACCAATCTCGTGATCGAATTCAAAGGGTTGGAAGATGCCGCTGCAAAACAAAAACGACACTATGCTGAAGAGTATTGGATTCCTGCTGTCAATGGAATGAATGCATGGTCGCAAGGGATAACTTGGAAATATCTATACCTCACCAACGACAACTCAAACCACCTAAAACGAGAAATTAAACAAGCGATACGAAGTACAGGAGAACTCCAGAAGCATGGCTAAGAAAACGCAGATCGTCGATTCTTTGAAACATGAAAGTGCAAAACGTGTGAATGTACCAACAGACCAAGAAGATCCATACATTCCCGATGACGACAAACGACCAGAGAAATACGAACCAAATATACGCAATAGAGAAGGACCGGTTTTATCGTGGGATCGAACAGAGAACTTAGAAAACATAGAAACTAACGCGTACCCACTGTACATTCACGAGAAAGTACATCCGGAAAGTTGGATTCAACAATTAAGGAGTACCCCCCCCCGTGGTACAAATGAACAGTATTTAGCACGAGACCTATTCTCAGATTTCAATGGGTTACCCCCAGACGCTAAGTACAAATGGTATGAATATGAGGGGGAACTGGCAAAACCGTCTGATTAAAGGAGATTCCATCTCGGTGATGGCTTCTCTAGCAGCCAAGGAAGGATACGGTAGTGGGTCGAAAGGCGTGCAGATGTTCTTCTTCGATCCTCCCTTTGGGATCAAATTCAATTCGAACTTTCAACCAAGAACTGACTCTCGTTCGGTCAAGGATGAAAT
>CAZEFI010000136.1:0-2275 GCA_964511425.1 uncultured Pseudomonadales bacterium | reverse complement strand
TTGGGTTGAAGTTGGCGAATTCGACTTGGACGAGGGAGAAATTCAAGTCGAAATCATAGGAACTTCTCAACGTGGAATTCTGTGGGCTGACGCAATACGATGGACTAAGGTCGAGAAGAATTGATACGTTTTATAGCTGACCCTCGAGCGGGACCCATCGAATCGCATCCGCATAAATAGTCTTCTTCTCAGACGAACCGGAAATCCAAACTTCCGTCTGCGTCGAATCGACATCAAATGTACCTAGTGCATGCCACCCATGAGTTGCATCTTGGGCATCGAATTGAACCGATTCTTCCCGGTCTCCGATCACTACCTTTATCCCCGTTTTCCCAGCTGGATAGAGTTTATGCCAATCAGTTGGTCGATCTTGCCCCAGCAAAATTCGCATTTCCTGATCGTTCGGCGCGAGTTCTTCCACCGGTAGGTGATACTCGAGTTGCCATCGTCCCGTTTTTGGTAAGTTAGCACTAAACTTCGCATAGGATGGTTTACCCCCTCGACCGTGGTGAATCAAGGCGTAAGTACGTCGATATTTACCGTGAGCTCGTTCATCCGAACGTCGTACCCATCGCTGTTTCGGAGCTGGTTCCCCGTCTTCGAACACAAAGGAGGGCAAACCATGGTCCCACTCTTCGACTACTGAAGCACCAAATAAATCCTGCAAGAAAGAAAATGCTGGTAAAGAGGTTAATGGTGGACTTTCGTGCACTATCTCAAATGTTTCATCGAGGTCGTCAACTACAACAACCTGACTAGTCGGTGGCGACCACTCAGTCTTGACAACATAAGGTTGACTCGTTTCCGCAATCTTGTTCTCATCAGCCACACGTGGGATGACAACCCGTATTGCGTTTCTATTTAACGACAAATACGGTTCAACATACATCACTTCGACGGGCCACTGATAGATACTCTTGATCGACAATCTCACCGATTCGTTGCCTCGTACTAAAAATGCCTTGTACCAGGGTCGCGAAATATCACGACGTGTACCGTGACCGCCAGGGATGATGTTCATGTATGACACGTCCACAAATCCGTCATGTGGTTGGGCATTGTGCACGACAACTGAAGCTTCATACCGTTTGTGACCTCCCTCGTCATTCGGTAATCTTCTACTAGTAGGTTCGGCTACGATGAAACCGGGCAGCCCCTTCATATTGAGCCAATCACCAAGTGCGGATTCCAAATCAAGATCAAATTCTTTAGCTTCTCGAATCAAATCATCGTAGCTGTAAGACTCTCCTTTCTTCGATGTCGTTAGTTGCCCAAGAAGCTTTGCGGTTGCGCCTCTTCCCAGTATTTCTAAGATGATCCGACTCAAAGTAGAGGACTTAGCAGAAATGACTCTTAAGCTCCTAAGTGGTGCTTGTTGTGTTGTGAGTTCACCGAGAGAAAAACGCTCTAGGTCGTTCCACACAATCGATTGAGTAATGTATCGACGCAACGCTCGTTCTTCGCGACTCTTCGTAGCGTCGTTCTTACGCAAGTCGAATAGATCAAACACACTTCTTTTCGCATTTGCTAAGGCCAATTCGAAGACAAAACAACGACCAGGGGCTTGACCGATACGATCTCCCCAATAGATACTTCGATCAAACACTAGACGCTGTAGCAATTCCTCCATGACATGATCGAGTACGGTCGCTCCGGATTCCGCGGTTGAAGTCTGGTATTTAACAAAGTTTCTAGCAAAGCCAATCGTTGGGTGTTCCCCGAAGACGTTACTGTTGAAATATGAAGACAAATCGGTGCCTACTGATACCATGTCTTTGTGAGCTGATCCTTCCAGACCAAAATGATCGGAATTGCGATCAAACGCTAATTCACCAAGAATCTTCACTTTGGTGTTTGGTAACGACGATTCTCGCATCAACACCATGCCCGGAGACCCCAAAATGGTGTCCATCTTCCACCCTCCACCGTAGACTCTTAAGTAATTTGGGACTTCCACGAGAGAAAACATCTCGTAGGGATAGACGAGACCAACCTCCTTATACGAATAGAGCCAACTCAAGATCCGAGTCTTCGTATTCCTCTCTATTGCACTCAGGTCACGAAATGTGCGGCGGTGATGCTTCGTAAAAAGAACTTCAAACTCAATGTCTTCGACTTCGATGCTGGCACGTTCGAAGTCACTACTCACTAAAGTTATTTCTGGGACCGGATTCGTAGGAGCAATTTGATAGGTGGACTGGTTCGAATCCTGGGTCGCCCTGCGTTCACGCTGACCTCCTCCTGCCACCAACCAATCTTGCGGCACTGATACTTT
>CAZEFI010000135.1:0-2277 GCA_964511425.1 uncultured Pseudomonadales bacterium | reverse complement strand
CAGGTACTTCACTATGCATTCTCTGGTGTCGTCGATTTCAAAGCTAATTTCGGCACTCGCTATTCCACCCAATCTGAAGGTAGAACCAGTTGATCTAGGTCGATCAATCCTTTTTCATCTTGCAGTTGTAGCTCTAACAGATGCATATTCTCAGTTATTGGGTACTCGCTCAACAACGCTTCTGCATCCTTGATAGATTCTTCGGACAAAGTGGGTCTGGACTTTTGTCGATTGATGAGTGTTCGCGCGGCCATAGATCGGAGCAAGGGCGAAGTTAACGATTGCAACGAATCGAACAGTTGCTGTGGATCGCGTGTGGCCCATAGATGAAACACACCGTTGAAATAACTCGCGGGGCCCGTAATTATCAAGCTAGAATCTGGCGTTGGAATGTTCGCGCCGAACTCTATTGCCGCATAAGGTTCTCCCGCCTCGACGAGCCTCCATCCAAGATCCTTTATCGCGAAATGTGACTCGTTCTTGTTCAACATCGGAAGACGGCTGATCGCGTCATCAAGCCTTCCCATTTGCGCGAGTTTTTCTACTATGTCGTACTTTGCTTCTGAAAAGAACCTGATGTATGTACTGCGAATTTCACTCGAGAGTTCTAGTGCTTTTTCAATGTCATTCGCTACGAGATTCCTGAAGAGCCTCCTTATCAAGCTCTTTCGTAATTCTGTTTTCGAGCCGGCATAGGCAATGGACCAATCAAGAGCAGCTTCCGGATCCGTGTGGGACCACTGTTCTGCGATGATTGCTGGTAGCATCGTTTCAACGCTAAGAAATTTATTGGCTCGTTCGAGACTCTGAATTGCCTCCTGTGGTGAGACATAGGCAAGATGCGTAAACGCGATTTCCAGTGCTGTCGCTCGTGTAAACTGGGGTACTAGTTCAAGCTTATTAAGCATTCCGCGAGGATCAGACTGCGCCCAAGCGGTGGCTGCTATTCTCTCTAAATGGGTATGAATTGGATCATTGGACCAACTTGCAATTTCATTTAGCGCGACTTCGGGATTGACTCGCGCCGCAACCATAGCAAGTGCCGCAGGGAGTTGACCCCGATCTTCTTTCGATAGGTTGCGAACATATTCAAACGCTTCCTCTAGTTCACCACCTACTACCTCTTCAATGACTTTGCTTAAAGCAAGGTGATCGTTCTCGTGTGGAAATACTGTAGCCGCCTGTAAGAGCACATCAAATCCTTCGTGTTCCTTCCAAGTAGACGCGACAAGCTGAAACAAGTCGAGTTGCTCCGCATCCTCGACGTTGTCGTTGACTATTACATTCCAGGCAGCTCTCGGGTTTTCGAGAAGTTTGTGAGTTTGAGTAGTACTTATCTGGCGCAAAGCGTATTCTTCAAGTGCTAACTCACGTGCTACATCGAGAAGTGTTGAACTCGAAAGATCGTCACGTGTCGAAAGAATTACTTCGAGAACTTCGCGTCGGTCCGAACCAATCAAGGACTTTGCTCCTTCGATAGCTTGCATGAGATTTGTTATGGACCAATCGTGAAAAAGTCCCTTTAGCAACGTTTTTCTTCGGATTTTGGGTAAATCAATGATCCAGGCTAATGCTTGGTCCGGGTCTTCTGACGTAATCTTTCGAAGGATTGTGGTTTGAATGTTTGAACGAATACTTGTACGTTCGATGCTCTCGGTACGATGCAGCAAGTCGACAAGGTCACTTTCGTTTACATTTTTTAGATATGCGTATAGGGACGCGGTACGCTGAAAGTTGCTTTCGATCTTGACTAACTCAACCAGTGCCTCTGCGGGAGTCCAGTGATCTAGATTTGTTTGGCTCGTTTGCTTTTGTCCTAGAGCTTTCGACGCATTTGTACTTTGTGTACTCGACTTGTTGACTTGGTCATTCGCTTTGGAACTGAAGTGTAGGTAGAGAAAGACCGAAGCGGTTACCAAGACCATTGTCGTACAGCCAACGATGATCCATTGGAATTTCTTAAGTTTTTTCATTTTCGAAGTCGAATGATGTACGGCCTTGGAATCTTGCACAATTTCGCTGACTTGATTGCTAGTTTCGTCGAATATGCTTGACCTGATTTCGCGAGTCGACCCAACACAAGTCCTCTACGTCAGACTTTGAAATTCTATTCGTCAAAAACCAATCCACTCTAATCAATAGACGGAGACGACATTTTGATTTGGAGGATCAATGAGAATGTCCTCTTCTACAAGGAATATAGATACATTAGGAGTACTTTGCGTTTCCATCGACTCAATTTGTTCGATGTCCTATATGGGAACATGGAAGACTTGA
>CAZEFI010000134.1:0-2315 GCA_964511425.1 uncultured Pseudomonadales bacterium | reverse complement strand
AGTCTTTATCCTGATGCCGCGCAAGTCCATGGTATATCGTTCATCGAACTCGCCCGCGGGCTGGTTCTTAGTGCATCCAGCAGAGGACTTGATCTACCAGAGCTAAAACGGAGCAATTAATAAAACTACTAGTTCAAACACTTGTACTCCGTTGTTAGCAAACGACGATTTCTACTCCCTCAAGAGTTTGATACGAGTATAACTCGGCGACTTTTGTTTAACCAATCAAACGGATCGGAACCGCGTGCAGGAAACTAGTCGGGAGGTTTCGTGCTTTGTGGAATATTTTCAATTCCATACGAAATACACTTGTCTTCGAATTATCAATCTCCGGAAGAGTATGAACAGCGAAAGGCATTAGTCCGTGGATTTACGGCAAACTTTGCAACAATCTATCGAACAAACTAAGGTGGTTGCGATGTGGAGAATCTCGCGCTGACCATTGTCGCGCTGACGGTAGCTCTACCCCCCGTCGCTTCCCAAAAGTTTTGTAACTTCCGTCGGTTGTCTTTCACGTGAAGAATGCTCTCTTGGCGCGTGAAGAGGTCGATTTGCCGCTGGAAGTATTTGATATCTTCGAATAAAAAAGGGAACTTCTCATTTTCGATAACAACAGTAGCCATGCGAAAGTGTTTTTGGGAATTTACGACATTCGGTATTCGCTCTCCTATACTATCAATAATTTGATCGATGGTCCATGTCGTAAAGCGTGAGGCTTCGAAATTTTCGATGCGGCCGGGAATCCACATTCTCAGGTTTCCTTCCTTCATTGGTCTTACACCTTCTGCCACTAATATGTCTGATACTTCTTCTTTAGTGATCCAACCCGCAAGATACAGCTCTAGCTCGCCATATCCGCTCCGATGATTCGTGGCCCCCCTTGGAGAAAACGATCCGACAGAGTAAATATTCTCCCCTATATTTTCTAGCGTATCCTTGTCAAAGCCTCCGAGCTTTCCGTGCACGCTACTAAATCCCCAATGACTACGATAATTCGACGGTATCACGTCTACACCAAAGACCCAACTATGCATTATCTCGTGAAGAATAAGTCCTTCAATGAGTGGTTCTTTGGTTGGTAATTCGATCATAGCTTTCAATTTTGAGCGCGAACCGAACTGACCCCCAATGTCCAAATCTTTCGCACCATCTCCTGCGATTGAATTTCGTACTAATGTACACCTGCCTTCAAATCCCAATTTTTTCCACTGTTGCTGTTCTCTCGAAACGTTATACAGCACAATAATCCAATCAAACTCGTCCGCGTAGCTTCCATAAAGCGTCCTCGCGATTTGACGGCGACCAAGGTCTGAGTTGTCCACGAGCGCGCGGGGAGTTCTCATCACGATGAAATTATCAAATTCATGTGTGATCTGCAATGGGGCTTGAATATACACACATCCACCCAGTAAACAGACCATCAAAAGTACGAAAGATGTGAACTCCAGCTTCTTTTTCAAAAACGAATTTGACCGCATCAAAACGAAAACTTCATGGCAGCGGTCATCAATATAGCATTGTTGTTTCCCTCAAAAAAACGTGTTGCCGTATATTGAAACGACATACCTCGAAATCGGTTCGTCAAAATTTCGGCTCCAATGGAAATCACCGGAACCGTACTACGATCTTCGACTTTAAGACCCTCAATAAAAGTCTTACCGGAAGATAACGCATCAAACTCTATTTTCTGGGAATGTTGTGCTACGCCTACTTTACCTAAAAACGATATGTTTTTAAAAAGATCAAACTTGACCGTGCCCACCGTTGTGAGGTAATGATTGAGATGTGACTGAATGTCAGTCTCCAACGGAGCGATAGTCCTGGGGAGATCAGCTTTCTGAATTAATCTTCTTGGTTCAAGAGATGGAGCAGAGTCCCAGAGCAACTCAACACCGAACCGATCATTAATCTCAACACCTACTCCGACTCGGTAAGCAAAATTGAGTCCTTCGTGTTCGTCTACTATTAGAGACGCACCACCTATTGCATACCAAGCACGATCCTCGGTCTGAGCTAGCAGCACGTTTATTGTGATCATACTGCACGTAACCAAAAAGAGCTTGCAAAAATTTTTCACTTAATTTCCCACGAAGCGATGTTCTAACATCCATACTTAAACTCAACTACTAGTATAGACTTTTTGATCCAATTGTTCGAACTCGAACACACTGTTGAAACCAGCTTGCACCTACACCCAGTATTTAGTCTACTGTTCTCTCTATCGGAATTATGAGTTTGCGCTGATGGAATTAATTGATTCGCGAAATTTCTTTGAGACACGACAGTCCATGGTATACCAATCCAGTGTAAATCTG
>CAZEFI010000133.1:0-2357 GCA_964511425.1 uncultured Pseudomonadales bacterium | reverse complement strand
GTTGCCAGTCCTAATCGAGAAACCGAAGCAATGCGCGATGGTTCAGATGCAGTTTCTGATTGGCCTTTTCTCAACGCGATGTTAAATGTGGCTAGTGGTGCAACATGGGTATCGATCCATCACGGCGGTGGTGTCGGAATGGGGTATGCGCAGCACGCTGGCTTAGTCGTCGTGTGTGATGGCTCAGCCGAAGCGGATCATAGAATTGCACGAGCACTTTGGAACGATCCAGCAATCGGTGTGATGCGCCATGTCGACGCGGGTTATGAGGACGCACTCGAGTGCGCTAAGGAAAACAACCTAACAATTCCAATGATGCCAACCGACTAACGTGGGCAAAAACAACATGAAACTCTCGGTTGGAGATTCCCCAACTTCACTTCAACAACTTCGTGGTGCGTGGCAATCGCCTGTATCTTTAAAACTCACAGAAGAGGCAGTTCGTCAGATCGAAAAATCTTATCGGTACCTGACGGAATATCTCGCGACTGGGAGTACCGCCTACGGAATAAACACCGGATTTGGGAAATTCGCCACGAGTCCAATTGAGTTACCTCAGCTGGAGAAACTTCAAGAAAACTTAATACGATCGCATGCGGTAGGAGTGGGACCTCCGTTAGCGAACGATATCGTTCGACTCTCCATGGTGTTAAAAGTCATAGCACTAGCGCGCGGATATTCGGGCGTACGCGTACAACTCGTCGAACTATTGTGCGCACTGCTCGAACACGATATCTATCCGGTGGTACCTAGTCAAGGTTCAGTTGGAGCTTCAGGAGATCTTGCTCCCCTCGCACACATCGCGAGTGCGTTGATGGGCGAAGGCTACGTATCACACGACCACAAGGTCAAATCAGCTGCAGATGCGTTAACTACATGTGGTTTGTCCGCTATACGCTTCGGACCAAAAGCTGGACTCGCGTTATTGAATGGTACACAAGTCTCAACAGCGTTATGCCTGGCTGCTCTTTTTCGGTACGAGAATATCCTAGCCGCTGCGATACTTGCGGGCATCATGTCAACTGACGCGGTTCAAGGAAGCGATACACCCTTCGACGAGCGAATAAGTAAAGTGCGTGGACAGCACGGACAACTAGAAGTTAGCAAACTGCTAAGCGAACTGATCCAAGGAAGTGAGATACGCGCTGCCCATCTTGGATGTAACCGAGTTCAAGATCCCTACTCAATTCGATGTCAACCTCAAGTCTTAGGTGCATGTCTCACAACACTGCACCACGTGGCCGATATTCTTGTAAACGAAGCAAATGCGGTCACAGACAATCCTTTAGTGTTTACTGACGATGCCGCAATTCTCTCTGGGGGAAATTTTCACGCTGAACCAGTGGCGATGGCAGCTGACTATTTCGCACTTGCAATTTCAGAAATAGGGTCGATCTCCGAACGTCGGACTGCACTCATGATGGATTCCCATCTCAGCGGTCTGCCGCCGTTTCTTGTTAACGACGGTGGCTTAAACTCTGGATTCATGATGGCACAGGTGACTGCCGCTGCGCTAGCGTCCGAAAACAAGTCCCGAGCTCATCCCGCCAGCGTCGACAGTATCCCTACTTCGGCGAATCAAGAAGATCATGTGAGTATGGCAACGTTTGCCGCACAACGTCTCCACAAGATGCTCGACAATACGGCTTACATTGTCGCTATTGAAATTCTCGCGGCGAGGCAAGGTATCGAACTACGTCGACCGTTAAAGTCCTCTGAAAAAATTGAAGCAACCATTGACAGGTTAAGGGAGTTCTCTCCAGTGTATACCACCGATAGATCTCTTGCGCCGGAAATTGAAATCCTTGCTAAGACAATCAACGATGGGATGTTCACCGATGTGGCGAGCAGGATTCTCCCGTCATTTCAAACATGATACCCGTTTTCGACTTTGTCGAAGGAAATGTTCCGCTACTAGTTAGTATCCCTCACGACGGTAGAGAACTAGCACCGGGAATGAAAGAACGAATGAGTTCCGTAGGACTCGAATTGCCAGATACGGATTGGCACGTACGTCGCCTTTATGAATTTGCGCCGAGTTTAGGCGCGAGCGTAATTTCAGCAAACTACTCTCGTTACGTTATCGATCTCAATAGACCATCATCTGACCATGCGTTATACGAAGGCCAATTGTTCACAGGACTGTGCCCCTCAAAGACATTCGGTGGAACGGACCTCTATTTAGATGGAGACAGTGTCTCACAAGATGAAAAACAAGGACGAATTGAACAATACTGGCAACCCTATCACGACAAAATCAGTTCAGAACTTGCTCGATTAAAAAACATATTTGGATTCGCGTTACTTTGGGATGCCCACTCGATTCCTTCGCGTGTTCCGTCGTTATTCCCAGGAAT
>CAZEFI010000132.1:0-2359 GCA_964511425.1 uncultured Pseudomonadales bacterium | reverse complement strand
GTGGACCAATGGACACCGGTGTGCCAAACTACATCGAGACCATCGGTATTGACTCACCGGGACTTACCGCTTCACTGGCGATCGGAGAGTACCTTGTCGCGCTCGCACGATAATAGCTAGTCTTATTTGAAACAGCTCCCAAGCTCAACACCGTTTGCATGGCGAGGTCCAACTAGTCCTGTCCTTTGTCCGTCAGTTTCTCTCACTCCAATAATCAACCCACCGATCATGCGGCATAACATGCATGTCGCTTTCCAGCCAGTTTACATTAGCACTTATGGTAGCCTCGTGCTCTTTCAGCATTTTCATTGCAAGGGTACTAATGCTTATGCCTCGGTGATTTGTTCCTACTTTTGCATGCAAGTATTTGTCGCCCAGTGCCGCTCTTGTTTCTAACTGAACTTCAATTGGGATGTAATAGATACTTTTGCGTGTTTTGCCCCAGAATATGTTGATGAGAAGCATGTCGCACTCGGGTTTATAGTCCCTTGCAATTTCGCGACCGATTTGGAGAGGATCCACAGTCCAAAGCACTTTTACCCCAGAGTTTGCTGCTCCCGTGGTTGTTTTGATGGATAATTCGATTCCGTGGAGCGTAACATCAATTCCTCGCTTTACGCCATCATCTGGCACAACCACGTGGTCCTCACCAAATTCGTCGATTAAAAATCCAGTAAGCACATGCTCCCTCATTATTCCAACAGCTGGATTCCCTGGTGGCATTTCGTTCCGCACGACTTCGAACGCGTGCGGGAGCCAACGGACGAGTCGCTGGAGTTTGTATTCAGACTGAAAAAAGCGAATCAAATGTTGATTCATTGGCCGAGTATTTCGCAATTCGTGTTTTAGTCAGGTCACAATACTCTTTTGACACGTCGTAACCGATCCATTTGCGATTCGTCTGAACACATGCCAAAGCTGTCGATCCGCTACCCATAAATGGGTCTAACACGACATCGTCGGAATGTGAATATAGTTCTATAAGACGCAGAGGTAACTGTATTGGAAACGGAGCTGGATGACCAACCCTTCGAGCCGACTCTGCAGGAAACTCCCATACGCTCTTCGTCCACTCCAAGAATCCCTCACGCTTTATGGTTGACCTACTGGATTCCGATGGCTTCGGTTTTGAATAGGAACTTTTGGAAAATACTAAGATGTACTCATGGACATCTCGAAGAACTGGATTGCTAGCAGACATCCAACTTCCCCAAGCACATGACACTCCCGCACTTGCAGATTTGTTCCAAATAATCTCGCCACGCATTAAGTAGCCAATGTCTGTCATGACATTCGCTACGAGCGCATTGAGAGCTAAATATGGCTTTCTACCCACATTAGCGACATTTACACAAGCTCTGCCCCCGTCCACTAACACTCTATAGCATTCGGTGAAAACACCTTCTAAGAGTTCGATGTACTCTTGGAGAGTCAAATCATTGTCGTATTCTTTGCCTACGTTGTACGGTGGAGAAGTAACCATTAAATGTACACTTCGATCTGGCAACTCTGTCATGTTCTCGCTGGAATGGCAATAGACCTTACCGAGAATGTCCGCTGGTACACTTTGTGAGGGTAACAGTGATTTGGATGCGTTTCCGTTGAACATTTTGCGATCGTAGAACTTGGTTGAATCATGCCCTACTCGGGCTGAAGTACCAAATCTGTTCATCTGTGTTTTCATACCCTATTCCTAAACCAATAATTTCTTGTACTTGATTGTCTTACTCGTCATTCAGCGTAATAAACCGTCAGCTTTTTTGGCTGACTCCTACGCGATTGTCCAAATTAAGTCTGAATATTAACTTGTTGATATCGGCGCGGACATTCTTTACTGACCAATTACTGGAGGTTCCCGCTCGAAACCGGCGCGCACACTCTCTATGCTTTTCGAGTTCGACATTCTCATGGACGGGCAGGTAAATATTGTGTCGTTCTACCGGAATATTGGTATTGGTACGAAAATACAGTCTGCAGTGTTCGCGCCAATAGTTGCCAACGTTCTTCTGCTTAGTGAGTTTGTCGGTTGCTTCGCATCGGATGCTAGGTATCTCGTCAGCACATTCGGTCCATACAGCGAATCGCGAATTCCTCTGTGCGTACAGTCTCATCAAGTCCAACGGTTCCAATAGGTTTGCTCTTGGCATTTCATCAGATACTAACAAGTCGTATCAATAACAATTTTATTGTAGTAAAGACTAGATGAAAATGTCACGTCATCTGTGTAATTCTCTTTATTTTTGACTATACGTAGCCAGAAATGCGCCAATACTTTCGCTTGCCGAAAACAACTCGGCGCGTTGAGACAAGAACACGATGCGAAAATGATCCGGTGTAGGATAGTTAAAGCCCGTACCCT
>CAZEFI010000131.1:0-2451 GCA_964511425.1 uncultured Pseudomonadales bacterium | reverse complement strand
ATAGTAGTTGAGTTGACTGTACGCCCACACGGGTTCATTTAGCAAGTACTCACTCAGTGCTTCCAGGCAGGCCTGGTCATCAAGAAGCTCATATGCTTCCATGTTTGATCAGACATTCTTCGCGCGTTGCCAAGTTGCTTTTTGCTCCGAACTTTCCTTGAAGTACGACATCGGGTCTGGCGGAACACTAATGTCAACCGGATTTAAGTAGGTTTGAAGTGAATCTCCTATTGCTACTGGAGTAACACACCAATAAAAGACCAAACACACACCGAATCTAGCGGTTTTCATGATGTAACTATAGAACGCCTGAAATAACGGAACTCAGGTTCTATCGGGTCAACTCTCCCTGGGCTTCCTGCCTCAATTTCTCTTGTTTGTACTTGCGGGACCTTGCCCGCCTCCTTTCTTCTACTTCCGCGAGTGAGGGGGGCGATCTCAACAACCCACCACTTTCTACATATTGGATTTCTTCGGCTAACTCAACCGGATCGTATGCTAGCCGCGCAAATTCCTCTCCCGCTTGGTCAACCAGTAAGAGATACGCCTTCGCGCGATGGCGTGCGTGCTCTTCCGAAGTAAAGTACGTCCCCTCATATCCCCATCCACTCCAAGTATCGCCTAAGAGACGATGCATTAACAATGGATAGCGGTGCATCAAATCAGCACTAAATTCAGCAGCAACATCAACATCAAGATAGCCACTCCGAATTGCCCAATCATCGCCACTCTTCATCGCAATCTTCATGATAAATTCTTGCGTGTAGTTAAGTAGCCAATCTGTGTCTTTGTCGTCAGTATCCCAAGTCCAGGACAATCTCTCTTCCGTCGCAGTACCGGAGGCCTCCGGGATGAGGACAAAAAAACCATGTTGATTGCATTGCGCCGCGACCCAGGAAGCATGTAGGTAACTTTTCTCCATACTCTGCTTCGCAGCCGACTTTAATTCCTGGTTCGATACTTTTTCTTCAAGCAATTGCAAACTGTATTCAAATGTGGTTAAGCCACCATACTCAGGGTCGTCTTCTGGAATCATTCTTTGTAGCGCGGGAGCCCGGTATCTTGCATCATAACACGCGCTGAGATAAGCGGCATATTGATACATCTCGCGCGCCGAACAATGCTCGGCCAAATCGTCTTGCATTCCATCTTTTTGAGGACTAGCCATTTCCTGGCACTTCGAATCATTGACCACTCGCAAGAAAAGCTCCTGACGTTGTTTTATTTGATCATCGAAAATGTGTCGCCAGAATGGCACGTCAGGATTGAGGAAATCTGCTGCATTATGGTTTCTTCGCTGATCCAACGTGTTGTGATAGAACACAGACCAACCCTGAACACTATACACGAACATGAAGTTATAACTCCAGACCGGTTCGTTGGCAAAGTATTCTCCTAGAGAGGTCATACAGAGTTCGCTCAACGATTCTCGAGTATTCAAAGGACGACAATGTTCGAGGACACGATTCCATGCGGCACGATGTTCCTCGGTAACCGGTAAGAATGGTTCTGTCTCCAGAGAAGACCCAAAGCCTTCGTTGTCAGTGTACCCTCCAGAATGCGCATGAGTGTGCTGTATTAAAGCAAGCCCTAGAACTATAAAGCTTGTGAAAACTCTGATTAAAGTAATACTGAACATACTGTATCCGCAGTTTTATAGTCGAATCTTTTCTTTAAGTATACAACGTGCATAGATGCAAGCGTAAATTCGACATCGCGACGGGGACGTATTAATACAGAGGCTACGCTTTAAATATTGATCTCATCAAAACTATTCCATTGCTCCAGCTAACGTCAACAAGTTTGTGATTTCTTGATTCTCCAATTCCTCCGCGAGCTCAAGTATGGACCGTTCGTCGTGTTTATCTGTCTTATTCGGATCAGCCCCCGCTTTTAACAGCATCTTTGGTAGTGTATCAGTTTGAAAACTGAGCCATTTCGGAGCTAGACCTTGCAGTCCGACCCACTCGTTTCATCGAAAACTGCACTGGCATCTTCGGCGTTCCATGAGAAACCTGTAATCGAAACCAATCCAAGCGCGGAAATGGTTAGAAAAGTCTTTCTTACGCTCTGTTTGCGTCCAATGAAATCAACTTTAGGGTTTCGATTTTGGTCGATAGCTTTGATTGTTTGATGTTTCATAATCCGTGGTTGGTTTAAACCATGAAATTTTTTGTTACTTCTTGTAGATGATATCAAGAATCGTTCAAGTTGCTTGAGAAAACTGCCAGATTCACACTTGGACTCACAATAACTTCCTTTTACTAATCTGATACCGTTGAAATGTGTAGGTACTAAAAATATAATACCTCTTATATTGAAAAACAGTTTTTAGATATAAGATGTTAATACCTCGACTTACAAGTCAGCTTTTAATCGACTCTGTCAATCGTCAAGCATGTGTCGCATTACTTGGACCTCGTCAAGTCGGTAAAACTACGCTTGCCCTTG
>CAZEFI010000130.1:0-2511 GCA_964511425.1 uncultured Pseudomonadales bacterium | reverse complement strand
TTTTTGTTGATCAAAAAGTGACTAAAAAATTGTCCCCCAAATCCTACGCAGTCCCCCGCGCGACAACTTTCAACAGCAGTGTTGACTTTTGGTCCTTTAAATGGTTCAACTGCATGTTCTGTACCGGAATCACCACCCGCTTCTGGAAACAGTTCGCACGTGTACAGATAGTTGTATGAGTCCAACTTTCGTTCCTACCTAATTCAATCTCTAAAGTGTGAGTGCTTGATTGCGTACAGCTTTCCACGTAACCATCTTGGGCAGCATACAACTCTCAAACACACAAAACCGTTAATAAAACGACAAATATATTATGAATCACGACATTTGACACATTCTTCATAATTTGAACCTCCAACAATCACAAATCTTGTGCATTTCATTAGTTTAAGAGACGAGACGAATTCTTCACGTTGTGAAAGCATGGAAAGATTTAGAACTCCCGAGATCAAAGGTACTTATGACCAGCGCCACCTCCGATTCTGTCTCTATTCGGAATAACGTCGCAGCCCCAAGAATTGTTGTGTACCTCAATGTACTCTCCACTCGGAGATGAGAGATTGATCCTTCGCTTTCCTTTATTCGCTCTTGCTTGATATTGTATTGGAATCCATTCTAATGGTACATAAAACGTTTTAAGACGATGTAGGTCGTAAGAGACCGGAACACCTTTATTCTTTCCACTGCAACTAGCCACTGCGGTGTTGAGCTTAGATCCTTGGAAGGGATCAACTGCATGATCTGTACCATGAAAACCACCAGTTTGTGGGAAAAGCTTACAGTTGTACAGATTGGTAGTTAAAGACCAAGAGTCTCCTCTTAATTTAATAGTTATAGTGTGAGAATTTGCTTGCGTGCAAGACTCTACGTAGCCATCCTTAGCCGCATATAACTGCGAAACACAAAACAAAGCGGCCACTATAGTTAATGTTTGCCAAACTACCCGGTTTAACAAATTTTTCACAAATCAATTTCCTCCATATTTCGCACTAAAGTTTCGTAAATTCAAGCTACCTATTCTACACAGCGCAATGTTCTCGTACAAGAAAGACTTGCTAAAGGGTAGATTTTCCTAAAACGTGCTTAGACCGTTGAGGTGCTCTGCAATTACCGTACGATGGACTCCTCGTCAATTTTTATGGGACTTATATACTTTTACCCCAAATCTAACCTGATCAAAGAGGATTTAGCCATACTTGCCTTCCCAAAGATAGTCAAGAAATGTCGTATAGGGTAGAATTTCGATACCATCGACATACTTCGGTAGTGACCCCATATACACACAGACGAAATTCTTAAAAATCTCTTCCTCTTTTAGTGCTTTTAACGATCGAAGATCACGCCCGCCGACAAGTGGCTTAGCTTTAAGTTCGATAGCAGTATGATCATGGAGAAGAAAGTCTACCTCGTACCCTGAGTTGGATCTCCAGTAATGTAACGCATCGTCGCGTTGGTTGTAGTTGATCCAACTTCTCAACTCATGCAACATCCAAGTTTCGAACGAAAACCCTTCCGATTGGGCGAAGCGAAATACGCTACGACTTTGAATTGCGTTCACGACACCGATGTCGAACAGATAATACTTCGAACTAACAATGGGCTTTCTTTTATAGGAGCGTCGCCAAGCCGGTAATTCAAAGGCAATGAGTGTATCCGTAAGAATGTCAAAGTAGTTGTACACAGTATTGCGGGAGACTTGAGCGTCACTTGCCAAATTTTCATAGTTAACAATGGTAGCATTACAGTGTGAAGCAAGATCGAGGAAACGCACAAATGCTGGTAGGTGTCGTACAACCCCTTCAGCAGCTATCTCTTGCTGAAGATAATTACCTATGTAATCCCGAAGGACGTGACTGGGCTCATCAGAACAATACACCGCTGGCAATGTTCCATAACGTAGTGCGCGGTTGAGGTTGAAGTCATCACCCAGTTCGCGGACTAGAAGAGGATGAAAGTGCATAGTTCCAGCGCGTCCACCCAAAAGGTTCACACCTCCCCTTCTGAGTTTACGAGCACTGGAGCCGGTGAGCAAAAAACGTATCCCCTTCAACTCTATCAATCGATGTACTTCATCAAGTAGTTGAGGTGCTTTTTGAATCTCGTCGATCACCACGATTTCCGTGCTCGCAGAGACCATATTTTCGAGCGAGAATGACTTCTCGAGTAATGAGAAGTAGACTTCGTTATCTAACAGATCAAAAACTACAGCTTCTGGAATAGTTTCACGTATCAGTGTAGACTTCCCGGTCAAGCGTGGTCCTAGAAAAAAACAGGATCTAGAAGCCACAGTGGACGACAAGTCTAACGCACGGCTGTATATTTTTTGCGTCACATTAGTTGTCATTTGACATGTTAAATGACAATTATAGTGACGTAATGCATCGGAGCGATGAAATCCGACAGAATATGCTCTGTAAACAACTGATTCAAAAGGTAATTATTAAGATAAGTACGCTAGGCGTGCTCCTCTTACATTTTGACGGTTCATCGGAGTCACTAACGTGAACGCTC
>CAZEFI010000129.1:0-2535 GCA_964511425.1 uncultured Pseudomonadales bacterium | reverse complement strand
TGTTGAATCCGTGGATTGCAGGCGTCGTTATAGCCGCAATAATGGCAGCCGCTATGAGTACCGTTGATTCCCAATTGATGGTGATCTCCACATCAATCGTCAACGCTCAGTGGTTCAGCGATGAAACTGCACTCTGGGTAAATCGCATTGGTGTGGTTGTGGTTGGTGTAGTGGCACTCGGACTCGCGCTTGATCCGAACAGCAAGATATTCGGTACGGTTAGCCTAGCCTGGGCCGGAATAGGTGCTAGTATCGGTCCATGCGTATTATTTTCGCTGTTTTATCGAAAGACGACAGCTCTTGCACTTATCTTCGGTATCTCTACCGCAATAATCGTCGTACCCGTTTGGCAGAACATGCTTTCGGGTGGTATATTCGACGTTTACGCGCTTTTACCCGCGTTTATTGCGTGTAGTCTGGTAATTTGGCTCGTCTCACGTTTTTGGTCGAACGAAAAGACTCAGCAACGTTTTGACGAGTTAGAAGCTCAATTAGGATCAAGTTCGGCGTAGAGGAACGATGTTGTCAGTTTGTTTGATAAACGTTTGACGATCAAGACTGTTCCCGTGTAACCCAATTTTTCCCTGTTCGAAGTATCGTATTTCATAAGTGGTCTCGTCTCCAGTCGTCTCCGACAAGATCAAAGAAGATTGACTGATTCGCCATGTCCCCTGCTGATTGGATTCATTTCGTCGCATTTCATACGTACCGTGATTAAGTTCTCCATTAAACGTAAGAACGGTTGGATCTTTTTCATCCGAAGGTGAATCCTGCGCCCAAGAACCAGGTAATTCCAAACTTGCTAACCACTTTTGGCGCGCGGTGCTCATTCGACTAAACCAAGTCACCAAAAGTAGTGCGATCGCGAAGAATCCAATAACTATTACGATGCGACCCATAAATCGATTTTAATTTACCGAGAACTACTCAAAAACCAAACTAAACTAACAATCAACTCTATCGATATAACGAATTTACACCGATTCAGCCATTGCAAAATCTATTGTAATGGGTATTGACTTGCTTTTTGATATTACTATATCGTAAAATGGAATTAAGCAAGGCCACGTAAATCGAAATAAACATCTATCCAAATCCCATCTCTTCAATGTCCATAGGAACTAATGGATACTTTATACCTGCCCATTTTTGTACTACTCGAACCACTTGACAACAATAGCCAAATTCATTATCATACCAAGCGTATATTTGCGCATGTTTGCCATCATCTGCGACGATTGTTGCCTGACCGTCGACAATACATGCGTGTCGATTACCTATAAAGTCCGATGACACGACCTCTGACTCATAAGAGTAGTCGATTTGTCGTTGGAGCGTGGAAAATAACGAAACATCACGTAAATAACGGTTAACTTCGTCCTTGGACGTCTCTGATCGCAGCGTTAAATTCAATATCGCTAACGAAACGTTCGGGATGGGTACTCGAATCGCATTTCCAGTCAGGCGTCCCCGAAGATGCGGTAAGAAACTGGCTACTGCTTTGGACGCACCCGTTTCGGTTATAACCAAATTCAACGGTGCTCCACGTCCACGTCGATCTTTCGTGTGATAGTTATCCGTTAAATTTTGGTCCGGTGTATACGCATGAACGGTTTCCATGTGACCATATTCAATGCCGTACTTATTGTCCATCACTTTCAATATGGGTACGATCGCATTAGTGGTACATGACCCTGCAGAGATAACTTTTTGACTCGCACTGAGCAGGTGTGAATTGATACCCGATACGATATTTGGTACTGACCCTTTGGAAGGTGCTGTAACTATTACGCGATCCACACCTCTCGCTCGCAAATGTTGTCCTAGTCCCTCTTCATTCCGCCAAACCCCTGTGTTATCTATCACCATGGCGTTTTCTATGCCGTACTGCTTGTAGTCTACCTCCGCGGGATTGGTTGCGTATATAAACCGGACAACATTTCCGTTGACGACGAGACAATTGTTTTCATGATCAATTCGAATCGTACCTGAGAAATCACCGTGGACCGAGTCATGCCGCAATAGCAACGCTCGTTTCTCTAGGTCGTTTTGTGCAGCTGGACGCAACACCACTGCACGCAAACGTAGTTGATCACCACCACCAGTTTTTTCGATTAGTAATCGCGTGAGCAAACGGCCGATACGACCAAAACCATAAAGAATCACATCCTGAGGTTTTGCAAGAGGTTTAATGTGCCGAGCCAATACATGTGCACATTGTTCCCGTGCATATTCTTCAACAGTTGGGGGATCCTCGCCATACTCACAAAGATTCATGTGTTTGACCGTGAGTTGACCAAGATCGAAATGTGCAGGTCCGCAGTCTAGCTCCGCAATCGCTTTAAGCATGGGATAAGTCTCAAATTCAGACAACTCATTCTGCGCTGTTTGGCGTACGAAACGATGAGTACTCATAATGTCTGTGACGCTCTTGTTGTACAAAGCACGTCCAAATAAGTAGGTTACGATGTTTTTGCGATAAAGTTGCCCAATCAGAGGAATCATCGCTTCTGCAAGGGCTTCGCGTTCTTTCCA
>CAZEFI010000128.1:0-2548 GCA_964511425.1 uncultured Pseudomonadales bacterium | reverse complement strand
AAAGCACTATCCGCGAGTCACTAATGTCTCTTCAAACATTCGCCGGCCGAAGCTTAGCCTCATTACAAACACGACACAACTATGAATAAACACACCTTAACTTTTCGCCCAGTACGCTTTGGTCTCATTACCACAGCACTTGTATTTTTTTCCGCGGTAATTCAAGGACAAATTGAGAAACCCGACACAAGTATTGAGCTGGTGTCGGAGGTCACGAGCGTCGCCGAAGGAGAGCCTTTCTCGATTGCGCTGCACCTAGAACCCAAAGAAGGATGGCACATCTACTGGATCAACGGTGGTGACGCAGGTTACGCACCGCGGATGAGAGAGGGTTGGATGCACCCAGAGAACTTTGTTATCGAAGAACTGCAGTTTCAGGCTCCACACTTCGTGCCGTTTATGAACTTGATGTCCTACGGGTACGACGACTCAACGCTCTTTATCGCTGATGTGATAACACCTAGTTCATTTGATGGGGATGTCACAATATCAGCAAAAGTTGATTGGCTTGCCTGCGACGACTCCACGTGTGTTCCAGAGAATGGTGAAGTGTCCATTACCTTACCGAAAGGAGATGGTTCGATAAGTAGTGAGTGGCAAGCGCGCTTTAGTGCAGCACGTGCTGAACATCCTTCGGAAACGGATTGGAACGCCCAGTTTATTATTTCCGAAACTGACGTAGTCTTAGATGTAGAAATCCCCAGTGGGATCACATTACTGCACGATTTATGGTTCTTTCCCGAAGTCGAAAAACTGATCGATCACGCAGCAGAACAAACGATTCACGTCAGTGACGACCGAATCAGAATTACAACTGTTGCTGGTTCGCTTTACGACTCTTACAACGAATTTCACGCCTTGCTACAGACGGTCCCCGAACAAGGGAACCGTAGCCAGTCATTTCAGATCCATGCTACTCGAGTCGAACAATTACCGAGTCATAAATTTGCTTCATCTAAGGCCAGAACTCCGTTGAACTTCGGTACCGAAAATTTCTCCATTCCGGAACCGGAGGATGCAGTAAAGCAATTCTTCATCGCGTTTTTGTTTGCGTTCTTAGGCGGTCTCGTACTCAATGTGATGCCTTGCGTATTACCGATTCTTAGCCTGAAAGCATTGTCTGTCGCAGAACTAACTGGATCAGACGCTCAAGCCGCTAACATCGCCGGTTGGTCTTACACTGCTGGAGTACTGTTGTGCTTTCAAATTCTCGCGATATTGTTGATCCTGCTCAGAGCAGGAGGACTCGAACTCGGATGGGGTTTTCAACTACAAGACCCAATTACAGTGGCACTACTCGCACTCTTAGTAATTGTTGTTGGCTTCAACTTTTCGGGTTTATTTGAGATTAGAGGGTCCTTCGCCAATCTCGGTGGATTGACTTCCAAACTTACGAACATGAGGGGTACTGGAGACTTTTTCACTGGTTTGTTAGCAGTACTCATCGCGTCACCGTGTACCGTCCCAGGAATGTCTCTCGCCGCAGGGTACGCGCTTGCACAACCCTGGCCGCTATTGTTGACCATCTTCCTCGGACTCGGTATTGGTTTTGCGTTACCGTATTTACTAGTGACTTTAGTTCCACCAGTTCGAAACTTACTACCTAAACCAGGAGCTTGGATGGAGACCTTTCGAAAGCTTCTCGCATTTCCCCTCTACGGTACTGCGATTTGGTTAATTTATGTGTTGGGATCGCAGGCTGGAAACATGGCCGTTGTCACCTTTCTGTCGATAGCTTTGATAGCGGCATTTGCATTGTGGTCTTGGACTAGAGGACGTGAAACATCTAAAGTGTCTTGGCACATCAATGCAGGAATAGGCGCAGCAGGCATTATTGCCATATTTGTTTGGATACCACCCGTTCCCGCTGGTGAGGTAACACCGGAATTGGAATGGTCCGTTGCAGAGGTTGAGCGCCAACATGCCGAAGGTAAACCAATGTTTGCGTACTTTACTGCGGACTGGTGTGTTTCGTGTAAGTGGAATGAACGAGTAGCACTTAAGTCGAAAAAGGTACAAGCATATTTTGAAGAGAACGAATTTATCGTGCTCGTGGGAGATTGGACCTCCTACGGTCCAGAAATCAAGCGAGAACTAGAAAGACATGATCGCGCCGGGGTACCACTGTATCTTTATTACGAACCTGGTGGTGATATCAACAATCCCACCATACTCCCTGCTCTCTTGACGCCAAACACCGTCATTTCCTATTGTTCGCTTGAGTAGTGTAGTATCATCGAGTCCATGTTTCTAGCGTTCGCTGAGTCGAGATTCACTACCTCCTAGCGGGAAGTGTCCCATCGAGCATATCACAACGAGACAGATCATCGGTGCTTTGAGACTGATTACGGTCGACTTGTACCATTAGTCGTCTACGGACAGAAGTTGGTTCGATCAATTTCAAACAATTCTCGGTTTTCGAATGAGTCCGATAAGGAAATACAGAGCATTTCCAACTAAGTGCATCAAGCACTCTTGCAATGCTCTGCTACCGTTCCCCACGGTCTTCGAAAAAACGAGCGGGTTAAACAGCTGAGTCTAGCTCCAA
>CAZEFI010000127.1:0-2549 GCA_964511425.1 uncultured Pseudomonadales bacterium | reverse complement strand
AACGCATAACGTATTGCTGATTCAGTGTCATGATTGAGTTCGCGGCGGGCACGAAGGTACTTACCCAGAAAGTGTACGGTATCGTCTACTACAATCCCAATAGTCATCGCAACAACGACCGACAATGCAAGTCCAACCTGACCCACGGTTAAACCCCACACACCAAAACCGACAACCGCGGGTACCAAATTGGGAACAACACTAATTAAACCAATACGGAGCGATCTTAGAGCGACCAACAGAATGGCAGAAATGGCTAGAAGCACAATGACCGTTCCGATGAGCATCGTTCGAATATTACGTTGGCCGATGTAAGCGAACAATGTAGAAGGTCCTGTACCAGAGACCGCGGCTACGTGGGGCGCGTTGTCTTCAAGCCAAGTTTCTGCATTGGCATTTAATTCCAGCAGTTCTTTGGAATGTAAGGTTTCTGTCGACACAGAAACCCTAGTTGCTTTACGGGATCTATCGATTTGGTTAGTTAAATCTAAACCTTGAGGTAGTGATAACTCATAGAGTAGAAGATACTGGGCTGCCAACTCTTGACTGCTGGGGATGTCGTACATTGCTGGATCGTCGCCGTGCATGCTCATGTTGAGTTGCTTGAACGTATCCGTAATCGTCGCGACATGGCGTACTGCTTGCTGTTCACGGAACCAATCTGCAAAGTGTGCTACATCTTGAAGAAAGTTCGGATCGGTCGCTCCTCTATCGGTGGTAGCTTCAAGCGAATATTCCAGCAAGGTATTACCACTCAAACGCTCATCCATGAAATCAGTATCTTGTCGAAACTCGACGTTTTTATTGAAGAAATGAACAAGGACGTCGTTCAATTCGTTCCGGGAGATTGCCAAAATCATCGCAGGTACTATGATCAACCACAAACAAAGTAAGAGTTTGCGATACCGAAGTACGAAGTCAGCTAACTTCTTGATCGTAAAAGTGCTAGATATATGATTCGTTTTTCGCGCGCGGAAGGGAAGTAGGGACAGAACCGCGGGCAAGAAAGTTACAGAAAGCGCGAACGAAGACAAGATACCAAACGCAACAAACATACCTAGATGACGGTACGGCGGGACCTCAGAAAAATTCATACTGAGAAAACCGAGTGTTGTGGTAAGACTTGCTAAAAAGACTGGGTGTAGGTTTAGTCGTATCGATTCGACAATTGCGTCGTGTTTGGAGTCACCAGCTCGCATACGATTTTGAGTGGTCACCAGCAAATGTACGCAATTCGCGACCACGATCATCAAAACAATAGTTGGTGCGGGCATTATTGGTGGAGAGAAGGGTAGTCCGATCCAACCTCCCAATCCCATTGATGCGAAAACGGAGAAGAGCATCACTAATCCAGTCGCTATCACTCCAGATATGCCTCGGGTGAGAACACCCAAGATCAATGCCATTAGGAGTAAGCTTGCAGGGAAGAACACTAGTTGGCTATCGAGTGAGGCCGTTACAAATGTTTGATTAACCATAATCGTGCCGACGACGCGAATATCTATATTGGGGAAACGTCCTTCCGCTTCTGTGGCGAGCTCGTTAGAGAAGTTTGCGACTTCAGCCACAGGCTTCAAAAGGTCAGTACCTGACAAATCAGGTAGTTCCACTGTGACGTTTACTACGGTAACATCGCCATTTCGCGACAACATGCTACCTTCTATACGTGGATCGGAAAGTGCTACACTACGAACGTGAGCTTGAATACTCGGCAGCGAAATTTCTTCTGGTTCAATGAGGTTTCGTACGTACAAATCGTCGCCATCGGCAGTCGTATACTGGAAGTTAGCGAGCGAGTCTACACGCCTTGAATAAGGCGTTTTCCACGCTGCGTCGGTCAACCAAATAATTGCCCGGAGTGCATGCTCAGACGTAGCGTTTCCGTCATCAGGCACGACCAAAAACGCGACATTTTCACTTTTACCATAGGTGTATTCCAAAGACTCTAAAGCGAGTAGTTGGGGGTTATCTTCGTCGAAGAAAATTTTGTAATCCGCCTCAAACCCGAGACGTAACAACCCTAGAGATGCCATTATTACTAACGCCACCGTGCCGAAAATGACAACCCAGCGAAATGAAAGCACTAATTCAGCGAACTTTTTTGCCCATTGACGCGCTTGAGTACCTTGTTGCTTCATTGAAATAGTGTTACTTGTAATACAGAGACTGAAGGCTTGAAGTTAGTTTGGTATATCTATGGGCTTTAACTAGATAAATTGCGAGCAGAGTCGCCCGCGTGGTCGAATTCAAACGGTTGCATCTGTGGGCACAAATTTTTATTGCTCGGTCATTTTCGATGTAGAGCCGCATAAGTCAGGTAGCACTGGGCAATAAGAGCTGAAAAGATAGCATCGTGCGAATTGATGGACAAAAGATGATTCTAATATTGACTAGCATTAGATCAGATTGATAGAGATTGTAGGATTGACGACGTACGAAGAGAATGTACACACTAAAATTATGTGCACAGACGTCGCCTCGACTCACCACTAGTAAACAAATTGACAGTGCGTTCGAGTTCGACCTAAACCTCAGTGATTTTGAATGAC
>CAZEFI010000126.1:0-2567 GCA_964511425.1 uncultured Pseudomonadales bacterium | reverse complement strand
AGCATTTGCGCTGAAATCTATTCCCGAGCCTAGCTGGAGACATCTGGGTTGTCTTCGATTTCTGCATCCGGTTCTTCTAATGACTCATCCATACCATACCGGTCCACGAGAAATTCTTTCAGTGCTGCGGGCCGGATGTTCTTCTTATATATGCAGCCTTTCGAATCGACGAGAAATCCCGCCGGGATCGCGCTAACACCGTAACTTACGGCAACGGGACCACCCCAATCTTTAAGTTCACCGAGGTTCACCCACGGAAGTTCATGTTCGTCTACGCCTTCTTTCCAGTCTTCCATATTGTCATCGATTGAGACGCCAATAATTTCAAAGCCCTCGTCGCTGTATGCTGCGTATAGTTTTTTGAGATCGGGAAAATCTGCTATGCACGGTCCGCACCACGATGCCCAAAAGTCGATTAGCACGAAATCTCTTTCGCCAAGGAGATCGAATAGTACTACATCTTCATCATCATAATTTGCTAAGCTGAACTCTGGTACCCTCTGGCCTGCAATAAGACGAGAGTCGTTACTCGCTTTTATCGCTGATTGCTCCATGCTTCCAATCAATGGGGTGATGTGAGTTGTTACAAAGTTCTCTTCCATGACGGTCTCAAGTTCACGAAGAATGGCAATTCGAGGAGAGTAATCGCGCCGATCCCAAGGGTTTAGCCGAACTGCGAGGTACCGAGCCATAGGATCTTTGTGACTTTCCGCAATTGCTTTAATGGCTTGAGATCGTTGATTGTCTAAGTTCTGCTTCATCGCCGATATCTTCGATGTCAATGCTTGGTGCTTTACGACTGCTTTAGTTTGTGTAGCTTCTTCTTCTGGTTGGGCGACAGCATCTTCACAACCTTCCGCCGGCTCTGGTGTCGTCGCAACAGCAACCACTTCAGCTTTGTCGTCCGTGGTATCCGAGGGTGTTTCAGAATCAGTTATTTCAGTGTCCGAGTCTTCTGCACCCGTTCGAATTAGTTCCTGCAATCTCTCGTTATCTTTCTCTAGGTTTTTGTGTAGCGCTAGGTAATCTTCGTGTTGTTGCCAACTATCAATGAGTAGCGCGTGATATCCCGATTCACTGGATACACCGATCTCCTCAGAGAGGTCGCCTAGTTGCGAAACAGTGTACTTTCCTTGCGGCTCCAACACTACGTCTAAGATAAGAAAAAAACCGGGAATATGCGATCCGATCACATATAGGTCGGCAATTTGAGGTATTGACGTATCACCTTCGATTACAAATGAATTGTCGTAGGTCACAACATCGACTGAACTACGTTGGGATTCACCATCGGCACCGATCTTGTCCCAATAGAACATGAGCATCGTTCTTTCATCATCGACACCCAGAAAACTCAAATCTCCTGTGATAGTGAATTTGTTATCTTGGTTGAACACATAGCTCGAAGTGCCGAGGAGAGTAAATCCATCGTCCGGTCCGGAATTGTCAAGCAGGGCAAAATGAATGTCTCGACCGGTACCAATAACGGTATCAATTTCCTTCGGTTCCAGATCTTCAGCGATCTTCAGCGTGATCTTAATCTCAGTCGGTTCATCGATCTCGCCTTCGTATTCAAAAGTGCCGTCAAAGTGTTCTTCCACAAGTATGACCGTTTCAACTTCACCGTCATCGTTGATTACGTCGTGAGAAATAGTTAGAACTGCGTCGGAGAGGTCCACTGACTCAACGGATGAGTCTTCAGTTGGAGTTTCCGATTCCTCCTCAACTACGTTGGACTCATCACCCTCTGTTTCTGCGTCCGTCTCGTCTTGTTCTGTTACTTCGGGCAATTCGGAGATTACTTCACCCGTAATCTTGTAAGATATAGTAGCATTAGCGTGACTACTGATTACCAACAATGTTAAAGCGCTAAACGAGCTGAGGAAATTGAAAAATTTTTTCACTGGTACGTTACCTCACGAAAGTAATTACGTGTAATCAATGGAAGAGGTCTGCGTGTATTGAGGTCTGCAATCGATTCACCTGACACCTCATTCCATCAGTGTGAAAAGCATTTTAATGTTTGGAATTGCCGCATGAAGCGGGTACATTCATCAACTAGCCCGGATCCCGGTCGGGTAACTAGTGGCTAGTAAGTGTTTTGGGAAAAAAAGAGTGCGAAGTACGCGCTAGTGTTCAACCACCCACGCGTGCTACGCACTCGCGTAAATCAATATAGACGTACCGCAGAGCGGTACATTCAACATATTAGCTGGATACCTCTGGAGTGTCGTCGGTTTCTACTTCCGGTTCTTCTAATGATTCATCCATGCCATAGCGATCGACAAGGAATTCTTTCAGTGCCGCGGGGCGGATGTTCTTTTTGTAAATACAACCTTGCGAATCAACCAGAAATCCCTTCGGAATGGCGTTTACGCCATACATCGTAGCAATTGGACCTTCCCATCCTTCGATCTCACCGAGATTAATCCATGGCAATTCGTGCTCGTCGACTCCGCCTTTCCACTCTTCATCAGTGCTGTCGATAGAAACTCCTAAGATTTCAAAGTCTTCATCGGTGTAAGCAGCATGGAGTTTTTTGAGTTCGGGAAAATCTGCGATGCAAG
>CAZEFI010000125.1:0-2680 GCA_964511425.1 uncultured Pseudomonadales bacterium | reverse complement strand
GCGATGGTGTGTTTTTGCAGTTTTGTCAACGTGCGGCTACGGATCCGAATACACCGTACGTATTCATTATTGACGAGATAAACAGAGGACATCTCTCACGAATCTTCGGTGAATTGCTTATGCTGATTGAAGCTGATAAACGCGGTCCCGATTACGCTGTAGCACTCACATATGGAGATCCGGCCGAGCCTTTTAATGTACCAGACAACGTTTACATTCTTGGTCTTATGAACACAGCAGATCGCTCGCTCGCTATGGTTGACTACGCTTTACGTCGTCGCTTTGCTTTTGAGTCTCTTGATCCTGCATTCGGCAGGAGAGAATTCCGAGAGTACTTACTAAAAGCAGAAGTAGACTCGGCACTAGTAGATCAAATTTGTACAAATTTCTCCAAACTCAACGAACAGATTTCTGAAGATAAAGACCTAGGGAAGGGATTCCAAATTGGACACAGTTATTTTGTTCCAGAGGAAGAAGCGGACGAGAAATGGTACCTGAACATCCTTGATACACAGATTGCTCCGCTGCTGCTGGAATATTGGTTTGACCGACCTGCGCAAGCAATGGATTACATTGAAGAGCTGAAAAAGTGAGTCCCCGCAAAATCCCCATTGCAAATATTTACTACTTATATTGCTATGTTTGGAGAAACTTAGAAGAACGAGATATTGTTCGATTAGACGAGGTCGATGAGCTTGAAGCAGTACATGACCTCTTAGGACTATTACTCGCAGAAGGCGTTTTTCGCCTCGTCCGAACAGGTCTAGATCGAGGATATTTGGACATTCGAGAAGACCTTGCGGGAGTTCGAGGAAAAGTCAATGCTTCTGAGACAATGAAGCGCGCACTAAGACCCAAAGGGCGAGTATCTTGTGAATATCAGGAACTGTCACACAACGTACTTCACAACCGAATCTTGCGGACTACGTTGCACAATTTGCTACGACTACCGAAGCTGGATGACGACATTCGATCTAAAGTTCACCAGGCTTATGTAAAGCTAGCCGGTATCACTTTTCTAAGTTTGAATCGAAGAGTATTCAATCAGGTGCAACTAGACCGGAACCGGCAGTACTATCGTCTGTTGCTGTCCGTGTGCCGACTCGTCCACGAACAATTACTAATCGATGAAAGTACTGGAATACATACGTTCGAAGAACTCCACGACGAGCGATTGGCAAATTTGTTTGAAAAATTCGTGGTTGAGTTTTATCGTCGCGAACAAAGACAATTTCAAGTTAATCAAACGAAAGAGATTAAGTGGGATGTTGAAGGTTCACATGAAACAGAACTTCAACGATTACCGAACATGTACGCGGATGTGATACTTGAATCATCGAATCGGCGCATCATTCTGGATACCAAGTTCTACCGCGAAGCCATGAGTGAATGGCATGAAAGGAAAAAGTTGCGATCCGCACACCTTTACCAACTGTTGGCATACTTACGAAATCGAGAAACTACCAGGCCTGAAGGACCAAGACATGAGGGAATGTTGCTGTACCCTACAGTTTCAGATCCTGTATCCGTCGATCTCTGCTTGGAAGGATTTTCGATTAAGGCTCGAAGTATCGATCTTGCAAGAGATTGGCGAACAATTCACAAATCGATGCTTGCGCTCCTCAATGAAGCAGATGTCGCTCAAAAATTTGTTTGATGAGTACAAATTGGGGCACCCCCACCCGTGCAAATAAATTTTTGCCGTCGCTCTGAAACTCCAATGACAGCGCAATCGCCTGACTAAAGAAACTTTGTACATTTTGTGCCATAAAAACTACAACCTGACGGACTTGACTAGGTGGTGGTCAATATGTCATATAACATTCAAACACAGCTAGCGAGCGCAAAGACCGCATTAGCTGATGTGAGCGATGTGGAAGTATCGGATGCGATCGTTGATTTGAAGACTAATCGCAACAATTACACGTCAATCGTCGGTACATACACTCATCAGCTAAGTGAACGGTGGGCTCCTACTCGACAAGACTGGATACAGTCGTTATTCAAAGAAATTTCACGCATTTTTCGAAGGCGACCAAGTATTCCCAATTTTTTTAGTGAAGCATAGTGGCTTCGATTCCGTTGATTCATTTGGTTAGCTACGGAGAATTGGTAGTGATCCAGATGGGAAACCGGAGAATTACTTCAAACGTGCTGCCGCCTTGTCTCTGACCAAGTTTTTTGGTGACGCTGGCGCGATGTCGATTAACGCTGATTCTGGTCCCCGATCAGGCTCATGCAAAGATGCACAGCCCGATGCGATCAATGCTAGGATCAGCACTAACGAGATTGGTACTCTCATTCTGATTGCTCCGCACTCGATAAAAAATTCACTAGCGCTCCCATTTCCACTCGCTTGAATGTAACTCATTTTAAAGGAGATTTTGGTAATACGTTTGAGGCTAATCGATGCCAATTCACCCCGCACAAACGCACTCGACGATTAGATTCACCCATGCACCGTGAGTGTTGGCAGCGACGAGCTCAAAAACCTCGTTGCTGAATGTCAGCTAGCGACGGTTAAGAAGCCGAAAATATCGTTAGAGATGCTGGATACCATGTTAAGTTACTCGGTTGTGTTACGAGGTTCACACCATGGATTGAGGTGAAATCTACAACCCAGTTGGTCCGTGAACATTCATGTATCTTGGTACCAGATTGAACTCTGAAGGTTCCGAGC
>CAZEFI010000124.1:0-2686 GCA_964511425.1 uncultured Pseudomonadales bacterium | reverse complement strand
CCAAAATATCGACTCCAGCTTCGACTTGCTTTATTGCATGTTCTTTGCTGCCAATGAGTGCCGCTGTTGGGACATTTTCTTGTTTCGCGCGGTCGATCATGTATTGCGGCGGGACTCCTAGCGCATTCGCAATCAGTCCGATGGGGTGCGAAAACGCGACATCGATCATAGCTCCAGCTTGGTCATTAGTGAGAAATCCTGTTATCGCGTTTTGCGTGTCGCGTTCGCTGAAGGTGTAAATGTTGTCTGTTCCAACGCCGTGCTGTTCTAAAACTCTTAGTGCGAATTCACGATTTTCGTCTGGAACCGAATCGATCTGGTCTTGGGCACTTGCAGAAGCTACAGGGGATAAGTTCGTCGGCGCAATGATGTCGACGCCATAAGGCTTTCCGTCAATGTTCTCGTCGATCCAATTGAGCTCCACTTCCAACTCTTCCGGGCCGAAAGCAGCCGCGCCTAGAACACCCATGCCGCCAGCTTTGGAAACCTCTGCGACGACATCGCGACAATGGCTGAAAGCAAGCAGCGGAAATTCGATTCCGAGTAAATCGCAAATTTTTGATTTCATCAAATGTTGGTATCTATCTTCGTTTTCGGTAAAACGACAATCGAAAACAGAATAATCTCCTTACCTCCATTTTATTCTACGTGCATTTCTCAGGACACGGATTTCTTCCAATGACTCTGCGGGTGCATCGTAGGTTAGACTGAGTTTTTGACCCACGAAGCTTTACGCTTTTCGATGAATGCTGCTATGCCTTCAGCCGCTTCGTCAGATTGAAAGAGTTTGCTACTCCACGCTTGTGTCTTAGCCAGTGCTTCGTCGCGATTCCACGTCGGTACCTGCCGTACTAAGCGCTTACATTCTTTGATCGCATTTGGCCCACCAAGTTTAATTGTCTCCAACACCTCGTTGACCGCGGCAACGAGGTGATCCCTTGGTACTACCTGATGTACTAAATTAAAACTCACCGCTTGCTTGCTAGAAAACCGTTCTCCCGTGAGAAAAAGTTTCATACCATGATGAGTACCGATTTTGGGAAGACACACGACCGCAATCACTCCAGGAATCACGCCGACGCGAACTTCACGAAAGCTAAAGTGAGCATCCTCGACAGAGATCACAATGTCCGCGGCCCCAATCAAACCAAGCCCACCGGCTACCGCACTACCGTTAACGGCAACAAGGACAGGCTTAGTGCAATCCATGATGCGTTTCAACACTTCACCGTATGGAATTGATTGAGATCCATCGACGATTGCGCCCGGGGGGCTATCCAAGTCAGCACCAGAACAAAATGCTGATCCAGCTCCTGTGAGCACGATTCCTCGAACGTTCGAGTCTTGTTCCGCGGAACCAAGATGTTCATAAAGCTCGTTGACCAGCTCAGCGGTCAATGCGTTTCGCTTTTGTGGTCGGTTTAGTGTGATCCACGCAGCATTGTTGTCAATGTTGTACTGCGTCACCGCATGTTTCGTCATCGTTCAATCATTCTCGTTGCGTTGTCTCGGGTCCATTTGCGATGCATTTAACGATGTTCTGGATTTTCCATTTCAACTAAAAGTACATCCTTTTCGACCAAGTCTCCAATGGAAACATGTACAGTCGTAATAACCCCATCATATGGAGCGACAATTCGATGTTCCATTTTCATCGCTTCGAGAACCATCAGTAGTTGTCCCGACTTGACCCCAGTGCCGTTTGCTACGTTTAACGAAACAACTTTACCCGGCATCGGTGCACTGAGATTGCCCTTTAAGTGTGATGTGCCTTCCGCGGAAAACATAGGTCGATTGCAAATTTCAACATCGCCAAAGGACGTGTGTACATACCACCTATCTTCTTCACGTCGGAGATCAAATCTAAGTCGCCGATTGTCGACTTCTAGATCAATATATGATTCTTCTACACTCACAATTTTCGCTCTAAAATTTGCCCGTCCGATCACAATTTGATACTCTCGGTCTGCGATGAAATCGCACTTCACGTCGAAATCTTCTTCACCAAATTTGAGTGCGTGGTGTTGTGCAGGAAGTTGCGATTTGAGCATTGGTTGAACGAGTTCCTTGGAGAAACTTTGTGATTGTTGCGAATAAAGTGCAACTGCTGTCAGGATATCGTTCAATTCTTCGGTTGTGAGTTTTCTTTCTCGCGGTGGTGCAACGCGTTCTATGAAATCTGTCGTTGTATTGCCGGCTTGGAACTCTTCGGACTTTAGTGTCTGTACGAGAAAGTCCCGATTGTGCTTGATTCCTTGAATATGGGTCATTTCTAAGGCACGAATGAGTTTACGATTTGCTTCGTGTCGATTATGACCGTGAGCAATAGCTTTTGCAATCATCGGGTCAAACTCGATATTCACGACGCTACCAGTTTCCACGCCTGAGTCGAATCGAATATTTTGGGCAGGTTTCCACGCTTTAATGATTCCAGAGGAAGGTAAAAAGTCCTGCTTAGGATCTTCAGCATAAAGACGGGCTTCGATAGCATGTCCACTTATGCTCAAGTCATGCTGCGTGTATCCGAGCGATTCTCCTTCTGCAATACGTAATTGTTCTCGCACCAAATCGAAACCGGTAATTGCTTCGGTGATTGGGTGCTCGACTTGCAGCCGAGTATTGACCTCTAGAAACCAATAATCCTCTCCGCTCACTAGAAATTCGACCGTTCCAGCGGAAGAGTATT
>CAZEFI010000123.1:0-2702 GCA_964511425.1 uncultured Pseudomonadales bacterium | reverse complement strand
GTGCGAATGCTAGCACTATAACGACGGATTACGAAGGCTTCAGTGGTTGCCAGGTGACTTCTTCTTCAGCAACCACTCGGCTCAGCACAAACAAGTAATCAGACACTCGATTCAAATATGCTCCTTGACCCGACGATCTTAGTTGGTCGCCGGCAACCCGCCAGAATACTCTCTCTGCGTGACGAATACTCGCACGCGCGACATGCGCAAGTGCCGATGCTCGACCACCACCTGGTATTACGAACTCTCTTAAGGGTGCTAAATGCGCGTTGAGCGTTTTGGTTGCTTGAGTGAGTTCTTCCGTTTCTGCGAACCAAACAGGCTGTGGGACCCCAGTTGCTACTGCAGCTCCAATATCGAAAATACGCGACTGGATCTGTTTTAGTTGTTCGTGATGCTTGGGTTCGATAAACTGTACCAGCACTCCAAGGGCACAATTTGCTTCGTCGAGAACACCGACCAGTTCGATTTGGTCGTCTCCCTTCTGGTGAACTTCGCCAGTTGCGAGTTTGGTAGCACCACCATCACCGCTCTTGGTCGTAACTTTGGTAATTCGATCAGGCATATTAGTATAGCTCTGAAGATGGAGCGTAGAGTTTAACTATTGTTTTTACAGAAGAGGATATTAGCACATGCCATCATTTGACATCGTATCACAAGTTGATGCTCAGGAAGTTAGGAATGCGGTTGATCAGAGTTGGCGAGATCTGAGAACTCGATTTGATTTCAAGAAGGTCGATGCTGGGTTCGAGTTCGACGGCACGTCTGTTCTATTGTGGGCAGAGGAAGAATTTCAACTATCCCAATTGATCGACATTATGCGGGTGAAATTGGCGGGTCGAAGCATTGACGTTCAAGCCTTACAAGCAGGTGAGATAGAAGCATTAGGTAAAGTCAAGCGACAAAAATTTCACGTCGTGAACGGGATAGATTCAGAAGTGTGTAAAAAGATTGTAAAACTAGTTAAGGACTTGAAGCTCAAGTTGCAGTCCCAGATTCAGGCGGATCAAGTGCGCGTTACCGGGAAGAAACGAGACGATTTGCAACTAGTAATCGCGATGTTGCGGGAAGAGGATTTAGGAATTCCTCTGCAGTTTAAGAACTTTCGAGATTGAAAAAATAGTTCATTATTCCTGATACGTCTTAACTCGGACTCCTGCCTCTTCGCGTCTGTTCACAAGTCTCGTCAAGAAGTAAAGAATGACGAAAACAGGAATGATCCAGACTGCGGTCAAGACGAAAAACAATGCCCAATTTCCACCCAACGAATCGACAAGAAGCCCACTAAACGCCGCTACAATGTGTCGCCCACTTGTTCCAATCGATGCCATCGCGGCGTATTGAGTACCAGCGTGTATTCGTGAGGTGAAATGTGTAATGAACACAACAAATGCAACTGATGAAAATCCAGCCGTAAACCCATCTAGTATCGCGGTCCAAATGTAAAGTGCATTGCTCGGTCCCACTATTGCCATCCAACTAAACATTAGATTAGTTACGGACATGGCAATGCCACCCACAACCAGCATCGGAATTGCTCTAAATCGACCTATAAAGATACCGGCTACAAAGGATGAAATGACAGTTACAAACGTTCCGATTAGCTTGGTGTTGATCCCAACTTGTTTGTAAGAGAATCCGACTTCAGTGTAGAAAATTGCCGCCATCTTGCCTAGAAAGCCTTCGCCAAGTTTGAAACTTAAAAGAAAGACGAGCACCATCACCGCTAGCAAGACTCCATTTCTGCGGATGAATTCAATGAGCGGACCAAGGATTTGTAAAACCACGACAGTATGTAATACTCCACCGATTCCTTGAATCGACGAGGTCACAAGCTTAGGTATCGATGGTTCCTTCAGTACAAAAATCACAAAGAGCAATATTGGGATGAAGAATATCGATAGTTGAACGTATGCTAACGGCCATCCTATCGCGTCAACAGTGAGAAGAACTAGGAACCCAGGTACACCAAAACCAGTCCACCAACCCGAAGTCTCCATAGCCGCCGCCAATCCGACTAAGTGCGGTTCTTCCTCACGAATGATTGTGATTCGGTACGCGGCCGTTACAACATCTTGGGTTGCCGATGCGAACGCGATGATGACCGCAAATACTGCAAGTAGTAAAACAAATTCGTACGAACCAGATTGATTAATCGCGATGATGGAACCCATCATCCCAACGGTGCAAACTACCATAACCACGATACACACGACAAGCCAAGATTTCCTATGCCCAAGTCGGCTAAGCAAGGGGATTCTGAAATGGTCGATGATCGGAGCCCACGCAAAGTTAAACGCGTACGCCGCTCCCACAGCTCCCAAGAAGCCGATAGTCGTACGACTAAATCCCGCGGCTTGTAGCGAATACGACAAACATGTACCAATTACGATTTGGGGGAATCCAGAAGACACTCCCAAGATGTAGATGTACCAAAGCCTCGGTTCAGTAAATAATGAATGAATTGTCGCGAAGACAGTTCGTGAAACATTGGGATTCAGAACTGAAGAGGTGGATTGTTGAGAGTTCATTTACAGGTGGAGTTCGTCCTTGAAGGCTTGTAAATCCTGTTGAGTTCTACTAATTACCAGTATTAGCAGAGAATTGTGTGGATTCATTCGAAAAAATTGAAAAAAATTGAAAAATATTTCTTGAAAAACTAACAAGCATCCCTACATACATTGCAAATTAGCACTTTCAAG
>CAZEFI010000122.1:0-2725 GCA_964511425.1 uncultured Pseudomonadales bacterium | reverse complement strand
ATCAAATATCGGAAGAAACTCAATGCCGTCAGCAGCATATATGAGCATGATTGCGACAATTCCAGCATGCCAAAACTTAACCTCCATGGACTTGTACAAGATAAACCCGAATGCGAGAATCTTCCAAACTATGGTTATGAAGGTAACGAACGAAAGGACAACAATCAATGACCCAGTGAACAAGCGAAAATTACCTATGTGTCCGTCAAGAAATTCACTCAGCGGTTGAATTGAAGCTATTAGGGGAATCGCTTGAAAGAGCACCAACAAAAATAAAGCGATTAAGATGCTCACACCTAAGTAGGACGAAAACGTTTGTCGGAATTTCTGGGGTACCTTTCGGATGTGTAGGATAACGTAGAGACACAGAGCGACAAAGAGACGTGCGAAAATTGTGCCCAGCACTCCAACGACTTCGTCGATGACGGTTCGAACATTAGGAAACGATTCGATCGGCGATATCCCCACAGCTATTAAAGGGAGCAATGGATCTAATGCCAAAAGAATGAGAAAGAGGACAACTAGGGTAGAAGTACGACCATCGACATCGGCAGGATCTCCGCTAAAGAAACATAACTTCGCAAAGTGCTTAAAAGAATTGAGCATTTGAATCGATTTTAGAGAAGGAACCTACCAAGACTTTTTAACCGCTGTGTCATGCCGTCAAAGACATTGTAGGCTTCGATATAGAGCACTTTCGTGGCGATTGATCGTGCTACTCGACGCTCGGCGAGTCACCGGGCGAAAATTTACTGAGCTTGTACTTCTCCGGACCCTACCTGATCATATGAATATTCGTAGAGGCGACGAAGACTCCGATCTATAGGAGAGGGATTTGTATACACGCCCAATCTCTGTGCGACTTGTTTGAGTTGTGCGATCACTTCAATGTGTCGCGCATGCTGATCCGGTTCCAACTTAAGACTCAACGACCCCATCGACGATTCACAAGTTCTATCTCGAAGACTGTCATCTTCATCAAAGAGACATAAATCAGTAACGAACATGTCCCAATCAAAACGAACATCTGCATCTTCCATCGCGAGAATAAAGTCTACGGCGGCTGTCACTTTTTCGACACTTGGAGGATCGTAAACCGGATATAGGTTTCGAAACTCTCGCCACGGTTGCTCCTTGTTGATCCAGAGATCCCATGAATCAGTTAGGATTTTTGGACCTCGATATTCGAGGATCGCCCATTCCTCTCCAAATCTTGCCGCTAATGCTATAAGAACTCGTTGCACCTCAGCCTGTAGATTTCCTTCTGGGTTCTCGATAGATTCCTCGCCAACATTCTCCCCTACCAAATTGAGCAACCGAAAGATATCTCGATCTTGACCTTCGTGGTCAAAAAGCCGATTTTCGATACCAGAATTTCGACATTGTTTATAGACCCATTCTTGCTCTAAGTCTCTTTGAAAAAGCACTTTTCTAACTTCGAAATCTTCCCATGGATCATCAAAATTTACCAATGCCTCACCCAATATATCGTTCTCTTCGTGCCACGTTGTTAAATAACTCGGACTACCGCATAAAGAAAGAAAATTTGCATAGTTAGCAAAAGCGACGCCATGGCAATCATCCTTCAAATCCCATCGAATGAGTTCTCCCTCCTGAAACTGACACTCGGGTCGAGATAAAGCATCTAAAACTCGTGAACGATCAGTTTCTGGGTCCGTAAATACTCTGTCATACGTCATTGGATTCGATATCACCAGCAGCCGCGGCAAGTACCACCACCCAAGTTTCCTCGGAAATTGCGTTAAGTAGTTTCCGATTGCTTCGAAACACTCTTCCGATATCTGAGATTCGAAATCCTCGTAGTTGTCCCTATAGTCATGAGCCCATTGTTCTACGGGACACAGTGTCCAAATGTGGTCCTCAGATGCCAATACTTTCGATATCGGGGACTCCTTAGTACTTGCTTCTATAGACGTTTTCGTGGGATTCGTGTTGAGGTTGGTCGCTTCGACCGCATCAAAGGCCACGTGCTCGGAACGCGGCAAAACAAAGAATACTATTAGTGTGCCGAAGGAGAGGAACAGTCCACCAGAAAACAACGCGCGTTTTGTAGTTTTTTTCACGTTAGAACCACTCCATTAGTTGAATCGTAACCCAAATTGGCGAAGGGTTATCTCAGCGCAGTGAACGCCTATTATTTGAAAAAAATTATATGTCCACTTTTCGGAGTGAAACGCCACTTTTTGGAGTATCGAGAAGTGACGACCAAGGCAAATTTATCTTAGTCGCGGGGGCTTGTTGTAGTTTACTATGGCAAATCCCTGTCTGAAAGTCAGCTAAGGCCGTACGAAAACCAGTTAATTGAAAGTCGTCGCGACGACGGTGTCGTACTGGTGCAGGAGCTAGGCGAAAGACTATTGTCTTGCTCCAAAATATTCTGCGAATAGTTAAACTAAAACGTGTTCATAGCATTGGAACGTACTACACGACGCTCGTCGACGATCTCAGCTTTTATATACAAGCTATCACTCGCAACCATCCCCTTCGGATGGAAGTGATATTTCATTCTTTACGCGAAGATTTAACGTCTGTGCAACTTGACAGAGTCTACGAAAACTAGCCGTCGCATAGCATTCTGCTTCATACTTTTGAATCTGCTGTTCTTTGAGCCCCAGCTTCTGAGCTAGAGCACGTTGGGTCAAACCGCTGGCGATTCTAGCTTGAATCAATCCTGTGGGTAGTTGTTCAAGAGAATTAGCCAAAA
>CAZEFI010000121.1:0-2745 GCA_964511425.1 uncultured Pseudomonadales bacterium | reverse complement strand
ATCAACCACAACCCCTCCCAGTTAGCATAATAACGCCCAATATCCCGCCCGCGTAGTACAGGTTTAAGCAACTCCGCCGATTTTGGATCTTCCCTAACCAGTCGTTCCTTAGTCTTATTACCAATGATGAAGGCTGGGTTGTGACCAGTCTTTATTCCATAGTTAAGGGATATATCCCATTCTTTAAGAGGAGTTCCCACTGCCTCAATCTTATCCATAATAGACCGTTCGATCTTAGACAAAGAAATCCAAGGTTCCCCCTCAAAAGTACGTAGTTCTCCCCACAAGGAATCATCTGGAGGAAAAGCTTTATCGGACAAACGGTCCATATCGACGGCCTTGCCTGTTTCCTCACTGTCTCCGTGTCGTACTATCAAGATGTTGGTATCGACAATTGCGTTTTTAAATACATCCTTTCCCATTTCCAGCACCCGTAAAGGTGTATGACGTACAGTAAAATACCGACGTAGCGCTTTACCGTATTTTGCCCTTAGCCAACTATTGGATGTAATATAAGCCAACACCCCGTGTGATTTCGTGAGTAATTGACAACCTCGTTCATAAAACAGCCAGTATACATCCCCGTTGCGAGCAAACGTCTCATAACCGCAACAGTCGTAAAGATCTCCGAGTTTACCCTTACCCCCTTCTTTCTGCAACCGAATGTACGGCGGATTTCCAACTACTACATCAAATCCATCAGCAACACCAAACATGTACTCCGCATCAAACCAATCCGCTTTTGAGTTCTGATCATAAGGGTCCCATGTTGCGATTCTCTTGGCATCGTCTGGCGGAAGAAGACCTGCAGAATCCAGCTCGCTTGACAATTCATTACGCAACCGTTCATCACAATCTTTACATTCAAGTTTTACTTGTCTTGATGTTGCATGAAAATACCGCTCACGGTTTTCTTCCAATTTCAATTTAAGGGTCTCGATCGGTCCGTGGAACAAGTCCATTTGATCAGCCTGCTCGAGCTTTAACAATGTGTCTGCCGTGACAAAACGCATTTCAAGATTCGGTAATGGTCTGATGCCAAAATTCCAAGCTTCCTTGTCCACCTCCTGCTCAACCGCTAATGAGATAAAAAAGCGCAATTTAGCGATTTGGCAGGCTACAGGTTGAACGTCCACACCGAAGATACTATTCTGAATAAGGTACAACTTGCGCCCAAAGTCGGAATCCCTGTACTTCTCGAAGGTTTCGCTGATATCCCGAAGTTCGGCATCCCTTTCGTTCTGATCTCGAATGTCTATAGCATCTTCTAAGCGCCTTCGTGCTCGTTTTTTTTGCAGATTTTCCCAATATGCATTGTCTGGGTCGAGTCGTTGCAGAGCTAGAGTCAGCTTGTGTAGGACTGCCATTGGGAAGGCTCCTGAACCAACAGCCGGATCTAGTACCTTAATTTTCGCAATCTCACTCGTTATTGATTCACGCTCATGTTCAGTGAATAGCCCCTCCGCATCGTTGTTGGATTCAGCGTAATCCAGAAGATAGTGCAATCGCTCCTTGTAAAAGTTCAAGTCGCCATCATCCGGAAGCGCCTTCTGAATCAATAATGCAATTAACGCTTCATCTACCATATAGTCGACCACATCTCGAGGAGTGTAGAAAGATCCTGTTTGCTTTCGAGCGTTATCTCGTGTGTCGGGATTGTACTCGGCGAGTAGATTCTCAAAAACGTTACCCAGCAACTCAGGGTCAAGTGCTACCTCAATATCCAACGGGGTACTCTCAACCAGTGTGAATTGATACTGCTTCAGCAGGTCGATCAGTCCTGGTTCTCTTTCATCTTCGTTAAAGAATAGGTCGTTGGGTACACATAGAGGGTTCTGAGGACGATCCGAAAACCCCTCCATGCGTATCATCCGTTTCTCTGGTCGGATATTCTTGTGCCAAGTGTCGATCAGTTTTTTGTCCTCCGGGTTCTTTTTTTTCAGTGGCCTATCCAGACTGTCAAATAACCCTCCATTCAGGAATGGCGTTTTCTCGAATACCCGACACCATCGTTGTATGTCGACTACCAAGTCTTGATAACGATATCGATATTGATCTCCATAATCCTCGTTCCTTCCTTTAAAACGGCGTTCGTCTCTGAAATCTCGTTTATCGATTTCTACGTTCAGCGTAGCAAAGAACAAATTCTGTAATATCGCCTTATAGTAACTGCTTGGTACGTCCCATTGGATAAGATTTCGCAACTCTGGCAGATCGAACAAATGGGGATGAACCAGTTTCTTTTCTCTAATGAACCAGATGAACAGCAACCTCGTAATCAGTCGGATCAGACTGGTTTGAATATGGCTGTCAAAGTCGACGTCATGGTCATTGGGAAAAGTGACCCGCTTCTGAGCGCGGTAGTACCAAGCGTGGAGTTTCTCGTAAAACTCTTTGTTTAGAGGCTCAACGGAAAAGGCATGTTTCAAATCATCTAAGGTAGATGACTTCTTCAGCAGACTAAATCTTTCAACAACAGTTCGTGTCTGTACATCCTTACCCAACAAATAGGTGTATCGTTTGCTTGGAGATTCTGCAGTGACCAATTGACCCTGCTCATCCAGTGTGTATTCCATACTGACAAAGCTGAACCTCCATTGTTCGCCGTCTATGTCGGGAGACGAAGCAGGCAGATAGACCGCTAGGGCACCATCACGAGCAGTTTGGCGACATTGCCGTGCTACGATTTCGCGCATCTGAACCCGATTACGATGTATTCTAGTCTCCGGTTTTGTTTGCAACTCA
>CAZEFI010000120.1:0-2758 GCA_964511425.1 uncultured Pseudomonadales bacterium | reverse complement strand
CTCCGGCGGATGATATTCCTGGACGCTTAATTGGCATCAAAGTCGGACAGAAAGCTTTTGAACACGCGATGACGTTCGTCGAGCCTTCCACGGAAGATGAAGTAGTTTTACCTTAGCACAGTGCTCTAACTGCGTAGATGTGTATACACAAACGTGCCAGAGAACTGGGCGAATTTCTAAAGAAGGTCGGCACATTTCTCTGAATTCTTACACCGAATTAGTGCTTTCAGTCCGACGTGAAGGTGTCGCAGTCCGTTATATAATAATAGGTTGCGTAAATGAAAATCATCTCGTTATCCACTGTTGAAAAAGCTTTATCGTATGCAAAGTCAAATAAACAAACGTCAATCCCTGAATCTCGTTTTTGTGATTGGTTCACTTCTTACGTTGCTGCTTTTATGCCTTCTATCAATCCAAAACAACAGTAATTTGTTCGCTAGAGAGGCTTCGTCTTCAAACAATCTACCAATCCAGCCTAACGGATTCTCGACTCCCAGTGGTACAGAGTTGCGGTTTAGCAGAGTCGCAGACATTGGCCTCGATCGCCGATATCCCCATGATCCGGACACGTTAAATGACAAACAATATTATGCGGCTGGAATTGCCTCGGGAGATATCGACAACGATGGTGATGTTGACTTGTACGTAGTGGGTGGAGACACCGTACCAAATGCTTTGTACTTAAATAACGGCAACGGTACCTTCGTTGATGTAGCCGAAGAATACGGGGTAGATCTGTTACATTGGGGTGGTGGTCCTGCGTTTGGCGACATCGACGGAGACGGTGATCTTGATTTGTTTATCCCAGGAATATTTTTCAATCCCGCATTTTTGTTCGAGAACGACTCAGAGGCTAAAACATTTATTGACATTACAACCGAGTCTGGGATTGTTATCTTGTCAGAAGCAACAATGTCTGCGACCATGGCAGATTACGACCAAGATGGTTGGATAGACATCTTTCTTACTCATTGGGGTGAGAATCGTGAGTACCGTCCTGATACCGAAACACTTTGGAGGAACGAAGGTGACGGACTTTTTCGGAACGTCACCGACTTAGTTGGAATTAGTGAGATTCTGTTAGAAACGGACACAGAATATACCTTTACAGCGAACGTGTTTGACATTGACGGCGATGTTGATAAAGACTTGCTCATGGCAGCAGATTTTGATACCAGTCAAGTTCTTAAGAACTTTAAAGGACGCAACTTTGTCCTCGATACCGATAGAGAGGTAATTAAAGATCAAGCTGGCATGGGTGCTGCCGTCGGCGATTTCGATAACGACGGGGATTTTGACTGGTTTGTAACTTCGATTTTCGACGAAGACATGGGAGGACATTATTTTGGTAATCGACTCTACAGAAATGATGGTGCCGGAATTTTTTCGGACATCTCCGATCAAGCTCAAATTACCAGTGGTGGTTGGGGGTGGGGCGCTTGTACCCAGGATTTTGATCTCGACGGTTTTTTGGACATTTTCCATGTCAACGGTTGGCGAGAAGAACAATTTCGCGAAACACCTTCCCGCTTGTTTTGGAATAAAGTAGACGGCTCGTTCCAAGAGATTTCTGCTGATGTAGGAATTGAAGACACAGGCCAAGGTCGCGGTCTTGTGTGTTTTGATGCTGACCGCGATGGAGATATAGACATTCTCGTTGCAAACGCTAGCGAACCCCATTTGGTGTTTTATCGAAACGATTCCGTGAGACTGGGAAATTACTTAACGATTAAGCTTCGCGGTGCGGGAGCTAATTCCTTCGGAGTCGGTGCTAACGTAACCGTGACTACAGAGTTTGGTACACAACTTCGTCAACTAGGTGGTAGCAACAACTTCGTATCTCATAACCCAATGGAAGTACACTTTGGATTAGGTAGCGCGACGACAGCGGATGTACGAGTCGATTGGTTTGACGACAGTCGTGCTACCGTCACCGAGTTCTCGGTAGTGGAAGTAAACCGGGTAATCACTGTCAATCAGCCCGGTCAACGCGGATTACGGCTGAGTGTACGGTTCGGCGACGGTGACGGTCGATACGGTGGTGGCGATTTAGTTGATATTACGGCTGAAGAACCAGAAGAAGGCTATTACTTCAGTCACTGGACAGTTTCCGCGGGCACTGTGACGGACAAATACGCATCGTCTACGATGTTTGAAATGCCATACAGCGTAGCGACGGTGACGGCCCATTACCTACCCGGAGTGTCCCCGACAGCGAATGTCTCGGTGGCGCGACGGTGGAACGAAGTCTTGCTGGCGGCAATCCGCAACGACTACGCACGGCCGACCGTACACGCGCGCAACTTGTTTCATATTTCCGCTGCACAATATGATGCGTGGGCGGCGATGGTGAGTAACGTCGACCCTCAACCGAAACCATGGCTCTTGGGGAGGAACGATGGGTTCTCCTGTCCTTTGGATTCTTTGAACACAACCTTTACTGAATCAGACATTGAAGTCGCGCTGAGCTACGCTACGTTTCGTCTGATCCGCCATCGCTTTGCTCGGTCACCGGGCTTGAGTCAAATTATCAAGGACAGTAATACGTTAATGGGCTTTCTTGACCTAGATGTCCAGGACACAGACACCGGGTATTCGGACGGTTCCCCAAGCGGACTAGGTAATTACATTGCTTCGTGTTACATTGAGTACGGTAAAGAAGACTATGCTAACGAATTCGACGATTACAAGAATAAGAGCTATGAACCCGTTAATCCTGCGCTAGAACCACATCTACCGGGTAATCCCAATATTGTCG
>CAZEFI010000119.1:0-2765 GCA_964511425.1 uncultured Pseudomonadales bacterium | reverse complement strand
GCGAGCCTGATGAAGACACTATTGCTGATGCGGTGCAAGAAGCAATGGTTGAACCAGTTGGGGAAATTGAAACGTCTTTGAGTCAAGTTTATGATTCGGTTGAAGGTGTCGTTGCGAACACCCAGATGCATCTTTGGTGGTTGATCGCAGTGTCTGCAGTGATGGTCCTAGGGTTCATTGCGATGTTTGCGTACTTTAACTCACAATTGAAGAAAATTTCCTAGAACAACTCCCAGCAGTCCCCTCAGAATCGAAATTTCTGACTCGGACCCACTCGGTTGAGTCGTGCAGGAAGTGAACTAATTGAACGAGCAAACTACGTTTGCGAGAAATGAAAATTCGACTTTGCAGGGTTAACCCACACTTTCTAGGAATTAAACATCCAGTAGCTGGATTGATACAGCGAGTGGTTTACGATACACATCAAGTTATTTTTGAGGAAAGAGTCTCCGATGCATTCCAGCTTCTGTAAGAAGTGAAACAGCAACAGCAGTACACGAGAGGATTAGTAGTACGTATTGAGATGCCAGATTCGGTTGGTATTGAAGGACATGAATGTGTTTGAGTTTCTCAATTCGACTTAAATCCTAGTGTGTTCAATGTTTTAGCGTCAAGATACGACAATTTGGAAGAGTCCACGAAGCTAAAACAACTTCACACAAAAGTGAATTTCAGCCTCGAATACATTTCGGATTAAATCTACCGGGTTCGCAGCAGCCTAAATGTTGTAGAAAGATCTTCAGCTCCTTGTTTTCAACAAGTCGTTCCAACGACGAAATTTCTACCTTGCGCATCGAAGTGTTTTTAAGAAAATTTTTGACATCGGACCGGAGACCAAAAAATTTTTCGCCCGGATAGAGGAGCACCAACTCTATCTCGTTATTGCTCCATCCGTTAGAAACGACGGTTTCAAGATTCTCGTCTCTACCGAGCTCCTCGAATATCCCGCTCAAACCAGGTTTATCTGCCGTTAAGTCCAATTCATCAAAAACATCTGAAACATTGATGCATTCAATGTTCTTAAGTTCACGAATCAAATGTACGTATTTACGTTGTCGACGACTGTCACTGTGGATAGCACACTCAATCACACCCTTTAACAAATGCTGTACTCCGGCGTTCTTCGCTGTCTCCATTCGTTCCAGTTGCTTTTTTTCTATGGAGTTGTTGTCGGTCTTGAGTTCCACCAAATATATCTGTTTGTCTGTTTTGGAGAACACAGCAAAATCGACCTTGATGGATTCGTTCGAATCGTTCTCACCAAGCACTTCCCGTTTATGCAGGGGAAATTCTGGGATAACTATCAAATCATCAGTTTTTTTGAGCTTGAATTCATTTCGAATGATGCCCGGCAGAAGAAAACTGAAGAACACATCCACACGACGTTCAAGCTGATAAGCTGGAAAGTGTCGCCACTGTTTTAGACGTTCGAGTACATAGCGAAGCAATATCTCGTTCTGATCGGATTGATTAGACATAGTAATTTGCCTCCAATATGGTGCTACGACGGGTATTGTAATCTAGGTGTCTTTATCCCAGTCGTTACTAAATACATTGAAGGCAGTTGTTAACATTCAATAGCCGATTCGAGCGCGAGATTTGCATCGTGCATCTATGCAACCACGATAGCCCTTCAATTTCGTTGATCTAAAATCAATACTCGGTAGAAGAAGACTAACGTTATGAATTTTGGATTCGAACGAACAAAACAACCTCACACTTGGGAAGTAATCCTCTTTGACGGTACCAAAACTGGTATCTTGCTCAAGCAGCGTGGAACTAAGTTTTGTGTGTTCTTTGAGGAGACCGAAACCGAATACCCAAATCGTGACGAAGCAGACTGGGCAGTGGTTGAAATCATGGACGAATGGCTGCCCAAAATATCCTTGGTCTTAACCGACCGCTATCGAAGCTATGATCCTTATATTTTTAGGAAGCAATTTGATGCATCTTGTACGGTTTATCACGATTCGAGCATGAACAGTTGGTGGTTGTTAGAAGTGGGCGATTGGGATGGTTTAGAGAGTGTCGCAATCTCTATGACTCGTTCTATGGAAGACTTTACGCAAAAGTTATCCGAATATTTCGGTGGGGCCGATGTTGAATTAGTACCAAGACAAGATGACCGTTTTTATCAATTGACGGTACAAGAATCTACAAACGAGGATTATTTCGTACTTTGTCACGGCGAGTGGCGTATTCTAAAAGCTAGAGAAGGGGGGATGTACCGCCGTTGGGGATACGATGCCGTGAGTACAAACGACGAGAAATTTGCTAGCATAATAGCAAGCTGTTGGTCTGATCATTGGGATTGGGAGTACTTAAGCTAAGGTTGCTAGTGTTGTGCTGTTACTTGCTGTTTTACGCTACATTGACTACATAGTCGAGTTGCCTCAGTGTGAAAGCAGTAGTATTGGAATTCGCTATAAAAGCCTGTTCCCCACACATAACCATATTTAACGCACTAGCTTGATGATTGGAACTTGGATCATTGGTCTATCGCAGGCTGAGATTTCACTAGTTTGACCGAGAACACTCGTCCGACTCTTTCCAAGTCTAGATTTCTATCGGGATCGCAATGTCATTTACGGATCTGGAATGACACACACGCGCGAGATTTAGCGACAGATACGGGTACCTCCCTGCAGGGAGTCTACGACACCGGTCACGAAGTAGGTGAACTAGCCTGCAAGCGATACCCTGGTGGGCGTTTCGTTGCTCAGAACCACTTACAGTTTGGGGATGCACTAGCTGAGACGCAACGA
>CAZEFI010000118.1:0-2799 GCA_964511425.1 uncultured Pseudomonadales bacterium | reverse complement strand
GACGTACTCGTTGCCGGCTATCACTGCGACTCGGTAGTCGAATCTGTCGCCGGTCGACGAGTCGCAAACAAAGTCCTGCACGCAGACTCACAAATATTTGAGAACGCAATCGCTGAAAACGTAGCTGGACTAGTTGTTGAATTAGCTTCAAATTACAGCTACATTCTCACTGCACATAACACGACAGGGAAGAACTTCCTACCACGTGTTTCGGCGTTACTTGATGTGCAAATGATTTCCGACATCATCGAAGTAGTGGCGGCCGATACGTTCGTTCGTCCTGTGTACGCGGGCAATGGTGTCGCGACCGTAAAGTCAAACGACACTACCAAGGTTATTTCGGTACGTGGCACTGGATTTGACCCAATAACAACAGGGGCGATCGACACGATTACCGAAGTGCTACCATCGTCCATTTTCCCTGTGGATAGTGGGACACGATATGTGAAAGATGAGCTTGCACAGTCGGAACGACCCGAACTCAACAATGCAAACGTAGTGGTTTCTGGGGGAAGGGGACTCGGAAGTCGTGAGAACTTCGCGCTTCTCGAAGAACTCGCGGACGCCTTAGGTGCTGCGGTCGGTGCTTCACGTGCGGCAGTCGACGCTGGTTATGTCCCAAATGACATGCAGGTTGGTCAAACCGGAAAAATTGTAGCTCCCGATTTATATGTCGCCGTTGGAATCTCTGGCGCGATTCAGCACTTAGCGGGTATGAAAGATTCCAAAGTGATCGTCGCAATCAATAACGATCCAGATGCCCCCATCTTTCAACTAGCAGATTACGGATTGGTTGCCGATCTGTTTGAGGTAGTCCCCGAGTTTATCAGACAACTCAAGGCACAAACCTAAGGCGAAGCTTGTTTTACTCGAACCGAAGTTGATCCCACTTCTGTGGCCCGGTTCGCCACGACACCGGAGTGGAGTATGCATCGACTTTGTCAACGATGTCAAGAATCAGCGCAAATAATGCCATACGCACCAGCAAGCCATTGTCCGTTTGACGAAATACAGCTAAGTTAGGATTGGAGTCCAAGTCCTCGCTTAGTTCTTGTGCTGCTTCTCGAGAATCTCTCGGAAGCGGATGCATTATGACAGTGTTCGGTTCGCAGTGTTCCGTGTAGATCGCTTGATTTACGCGAAACAACCCTCGATATTTAGCAGCTTCCTCTGGAGAGGAAAAACGTTCTTCCTGAGTACGAGTGACGTAGAGAATGTCCACTGCTTGAATACCGTGCTCGAGTTGATCAAAGTCTCTAACCGAATGCCCTGCGTCCTCTAACTCTGCGATCATGCTAAGCGGTACACGCAAGTCGGGCGGTGATACCATGTGTACCGTAATGTTGTGAAACACTTTGAGCAGCTTAAGTAGAGAGTGCACGGCACGTCCATATTTAAGGTCTCCGATTACCGCAATCCTAAGTCCATCCAAGCTCTTTTCTCGCGATACAAGCTCCTTTTCAATCGTGTATAAATCAAGCAATGCTTGCGTGGGATGTTCGTTCGATCCATCACCACCATTAATCACCGGGCTTCTGGACGATTCTGCGAACTCAGCCACCGATCCTTCGGAGGGATGTCGCATTGCGATCACATCACCGTAGCCAGAAATGACTCGCGCAAAATCTCGGAGCGACTCGCCTTTGACGAGAGAGGATGAAGACAAACCAGTTGTTTCTCGAACGTCGCCGCCAAGAAGATTAAATGCTGCTCCGAAGGACATGCGCGTTCGAGTGCTTGCTTCAAAGAATAGGTTTATGAGGATCGCCCCCTCGAGCACGCGCGTAATACGTTGGCGTTGCGCGTAAGGGGTCATTTTGTCGGCAACAGAAAAAATCTGTTCGACATCAACGCGGTTAAGTTGACCTACGGATAGTATGTGTTCACCGACGAACTTCAAACCACCAACCGAAGTCTCAAAACTTGCACCTGAACCGCTTCTCAACGAGCGTCTATTTTGCATATGCACGGTACTGTCTTCTCAATAGTTTCCTAGGCCCATGCAACTGAAGATGCAACTTATTTGGGACCATACAAGAACGGTTTACTAACGTTTTTCGACCAGAATGTTGTTTTACACCCAGGAAGGAATGTACGAACGACTTACTGAGTAATGAAACGCTTTGACTAGTGAATGCGTCTAATAGACCATAACTTGACACTTTCTTTGCGATTTTTCGTATAAATATATCTAACATGCCCGACCGAGACTCACGCTCTTGACTGAAATATCTGCGCAACAGGAAGTTGCAGGAACTGCCATGCGCAAACTGCTACCGTTTACGTTTGCAAATCGAAACGGCGTTCTGGTCACTGGCGAAACACCAGACGAAGAACTCGAACTGCCCGTTTACTGCCGAAGGTTTCCCGACTTACGAACACTCGCTGAAGTTCGTCGCTTTACCGGGAAACGGAACAACTTCGTAAGGGTATCCGAGTCCGAATTCAATGCGCTTCTTCAGAAAGCCTATGAAAGAGACTCTGCGCAGACTCGACAAATGGTTCAGGACATTGACGAATCTATGGATCTCGTGAGCCTCGCAGACACCATCCCGCAGGCCGACGATCTTCTCGAACAGGAAGACGATGCACCAGTAATCCGGTTAATAAACGCGTTACTCACACAGGCGATTCGCGAAGATGCATCTGATGTACACATTGAAACTTTCCCAACCACCGTGGTGGTGCGATTCAGAATTGATGGTGTGCTACGTGAGATCGTTCGCTTACAACGCACGCTAGCTCCTTTACTCGTATCTCGAATAAAAGTCATGTCGAGACTGGACATCGCTGAAAAAC
>CAZEFI010000117.1:0-2809 GCA_964511425.1 uncultured Pseudomonadales bacterium | reverse complement strand
AAGATTTAGATAATGAAATCGCGAGATGCTTTGGGGTAGGTAAGACCAAAAATTTAGTCCGCCATCCAAGTAATGGCGAGACTACATTTTGCCTACGTCACAATACCACAAGGAAAGCCGGACAAAATGACCCTTTCGAGTACGAAGTTACGGTGACAGAGCAAGGGGCTAAAATAGATGCTTCGATTCCAAATACCATGCCATTGCAAATGGATATAGAGGATATCTTAGGCATTCTCCATGACTGGAACTCTACCTGGCTAATTGAGATGGAGAATTTCGGAGTGCGCGAGGTTGGGAGTGCGGAGGCGTCCAAATGGAATGTCGAGTGGCTGGTTGAGATGGAGAATATGGGATGGGACAAAGAAGCTAAACGAGCCCTGACTGACCTGCTTAGAATTCTTGCCGATTTTGTTGTGCCTGACCTGGTTGGCTTCTTGCGCCGTCCCGTATATTACCTTCCTGCTGACCGCACGGGTGTCATGCACGCCCATCGAGTGGTAGTGCAGAGTTTAATTGCACGCGCATCGCGTGTCGCATTGCGACATGATTCTCCAATACCAGTACTGTCCGGGGTTCTCGGCGACTTTCTGGAACAGCTTGTTGAACTGGCCTCTACCACTTCAATGCGCCAAGAACCCGAAGGCGACAGTGACCTCGCTTTACGTATGGAACAGGCACTATTACGGGGAACTGTCCGTGTTGAGCGGTCAGAAATTGACTACCCTTCGTTCGTCTATCGTCCCACTAACTGGAAACGGGACCTCCCCTTGATGAATGCGTCGTCCATGGTATCGGAGTTGACTCCTGTAGTGCTGTACCTGCGCCATGTCGTTCGTCCGAGTGATCTATTGATTATAGAGGAACCCGAGTCTCACTTGCATCCAGCGATGCAGGTCGAATTTATTCGCCAACTCGCAGTGGCGGTCAAGTCCGGCATCCGCATTCTCATTACTACACACAGCGAATGGGTGCTGGAAGAATTGGCCAATCTGGTAAGATTATCGGAACTTCCTACTGAGCGTCGCGAAGGAATTGATGATCTCGATGTGGCACTCCACCAAGATGAGGTAGGTGCATGGTTTTTTGAGCCGAGTTCGGATCAATCCGGTTCAGTGGTTAGGGAAATACCCTTAGACGTTGAGTCGGGAACCTTCCCAGCAGGCTTTGGATTGATCTCAGAAAATCTCTATAACCGATGGGCGACAATTTCCAACCGTATTGAGGAGGGCTGATACCAGTGTCGTCAGTAGTAGAAACAGTACGAGGCATCACCCCCCCGGAATGTCACGCAGAAGAGTGCGAAGATGGCGACTGCTCGCTATCGCTGGATGATGTACCGGAACCAAATGTGCTAATCAGTTTAGAACACGAAGCCGCACCGGTTAAAGCAGGCGATCTACACTGTGACTATTTGTTCGTTGGGGGCAACGAACAAAATGGCGGACTTTGGGTCTCGCCAATAGAACTAACGGCAGGTAAGAGGATCCGCATACACAAATTCAAACAGATACAAGCCGGTGCCAATATTGCGGAAGGATTGCTTCCGTCAGGAGCCCAAGTTAAGTTTCTCCCTATCTTAGCGCATAACATCGAATTTCGTCACCAAGTACGAAGAAATCTACAGAAAAACCCAGTTACTTTTCGCGGGAAAAAGCAACTGATTCGCACGGTGCGCTGCGGTGAGCCACTGGCTAATGCATTGAAAGGCTGAACAAACCCATTTAGGAGACTCATCATCTTATGAAATACTATTTAACTCGTGGAACCATTGGAGCGACCGATCTTGAAATTGATAAAAACGACTACGAGAGCTACAAAGAATCAAATAAGGTGCTCACAAGTTGTTTGTCGTTTGAAAGAAGCTATGAAATTATGCTCTCAAACTACATTGATCTGGAAAATGAGCAGCTATCATGGGCAACTCTTGAGATGGTACGATACCCATCAAGGGATGACTTTTTGAATGCGACACTCTCTTTAGACCGACGAATGGTAAATTTTTTAGCAACGGCTCGTCTGCATATAGAACATCTTCAAAAACGAGGAGGAGACTGCGTGAGCGATCAGTCCATTGAAGATGCAAAGGCCACAATAGAGTCGTTCTGCAATATCCAGAAAGACAATAAGCTAGAATATAAGTTGATGTGGAATCTCCGAAATGAGGTGCTGCACTCGAGCTTGCCAACCCATTGGGTCGATTTCTCTTCAAATCGGACGAATGCATTTGATGAACCAACTCCAGAGTTCGAGTATTCCCTAAACTTTGGATCGTTAAAATCATTATTAGTCAAAGGTATTAGGGGGATTACGCCGGGCGAACTCGAGTCTCTTTCAAGTAACGACCGAATCGATTTGATGTCGGTTACCAGAGTTTATATGGAATCACTCAGCACTATTCAAGTAAAGTTTAGAGAGTACATTGCAGAGTCAGTTTTTCAAGCACGTAGAAAAATGGAAGAGGCGTTTCATCGTTACAAAAAAGTGTGCGAGGATAGCCTAACCGGCCTAGACCTTTGGAAAGTCAACGATTCGTCTGATATTGTAGAAAAGTCGCACTTCTCTTTGTTCTTTGATGACCGGCGTATTCAACTACAAAAAAAGAATCGTAAGCTTGTCAACTTGCGTAATAGCCATGTAACTGGAAAACGGTCTGAGTGACGAGACTTTTCTCAGGCCATTCACCCCACAAACCCCAGCGTCTCCAAAAGCGACAGACTCAAAGCCTCCATTGCCGGCACTGTACCTACACCTCCCAAAGACGACAGGGATGCCCAGGTCTCGTACCCGCCCTCTTGTGTCAATGCCT
>CAZEFI010000116.1:0-2840 GCA_964511425.1 uncultured Pseudomonadales bacterium | reverse complement strand
TGCTTGCTTCGGTCATACCAGGATAGTGTTCGAGGTACAAACTCGATACCTTTCCTGTGTTGGAAACATTGCGTACTAGTCCAACGAACGAGACGACCGCACCTGCTTTACCTGCCAGTCTGTTACGACAAGATTCCCACTCATCGTGTACCGAAAAGTCGGTTTCTTGAATTCGAATGGAATACACTCCCTATCCTCCCGTAATCGGTGGAAAAATAGCGACTTCGTCGTCTTGTTGTACAACTTGATCGAACTCGACTAGTTGTTGGTTTACGGCGACTCGTAAATCGTGGATGTTAATTGAGGAGTTGTCTCTCACATAGGTCGTTTTAATTTCGTTCAGTAGGATTTCTACAGTACACAGGGACGGTAAAGTGAGGCTCGTCTGTGCGATTCCGAGAGTTTCTCGAAGAGATGCAAAAAACTTTACGTTGACCGTAATCGTTTTGCTGGTCACCGTTGCCAATCCCCAGACTTTCCACCTTGCTTAGACACTAACGAGATGTTTTCAATCTGCACGCCCTTCTCTACTGCTTTCACCATATCGTAAATTGTCAAACTCGCTATGCTCACTGCGGTCAACGCTTCCATTTCCACACCAGTTTTAGCGCTAACCCGACAAATCGCTCGAACTTGAAGGCTGTTGGAATCCAAACGGGCAAACGAAATGTCGACATTGGTTAATGGGATTGGATGACACAGTGGAATAAGCTCGCTTGTGCGTTTACTGGCCTGAATACCTGCGATCCGAGCGGTAGAGATAACATCACCCTTAGGTAACTCACCAGACAGTAAAAGATCGAGTGTCTTGGATTGCATTTTGAGTCGAGCTTCGGCTTCAGCGACACGATCACTCGCTTCTTTATCGGAAATGTCTACCATTTTCGCAACACCTGAGTCATCAATGTGGGTCAAATCTGACAATGGAGTTTTCCTTCGTTATTCAGAGTGAACAATAATATAAACAATCAACTTGAAAGGAGTGAGTTTAATTGCAAAAAACGAAAAAATTCGATTCAAGTCAGATTTGCTTTGAGTCGGACGAAATGCAGATCCTATCTATCGTCGGCAAGACCGAGAATGCTATTGATTTTCCACCGAAACAAGTTCCTGTAAATTTCTCAATCTTGAGATCTGATAGTAAGTTTTCGAATCGTTGGGGAGTCAAGACCAGCACAAAAGGGGATGTGTACATTTATTGTCGTGACATTCCTAATACCGAAAAAGTCAGTCTACACGCGTCAGGATGTCAGCACATCTCTTTCACGAACGAAACAGCAAAACGTCTAGGTATGGATAGTCGATTTGGTCCCGTCTGGAACGAACCAAAATTTAATCAACAAGCGACTGCGACCTTCTGTTTTCTATTTCCGCCTTGGGGGGTTGGGATTCCGTTCGAATGTACAAACTTGAAAAAGGACGAACTTTTAATTGTCGGGCACAAAGAGAAAGTTGTGGTGGTCGCCTTTTTCATCGTGAACTCTATGGTCAGGATGAAAACCAGTTTGCCCCACTTTGTAATAGGGAAAATTCCCTTGAATTCACGGAAGACCTTGCATATTGTTTCGTGGAAAGAACGGCAAACGAACTTAAGAGAACAAGTTGAGAGAGTCTTTCCTCATGTGTCTCACACCTTCTTGAAGTCTGAGGCCAAAACAGATGACTTCACGTTAAACGTGCAGGGATTTCGAACACCAAACTCTGCATTTATGGTTTCGGTGCCAGTTCGCTATACGCCTTCCGTAACGACCCCATCTTGACCAATGGAGAAAGAAATTGGATAGTGTAACCGGTACATGAACAAGATGGGAGACCTACAACGCGTCTCTGTTGCACTTACATCGGGGTGATACCTTGCTTAAGCATGTAATTAAGAACTACCAGAAAACATTGTATCATTTGACCTCTACCCGAGAACACATTTCGCTCGGGTACTTCGAAGAAACTCAGGCGTCTGAATCAAAACCCAGAGAATTAATAGAATCGATGCTCTCGTAGAGGTAAGATTGATTCGGAGCTTCTTCCAAACACTCGATATACTTCAATTTGGATACTACGGACAACTTAGGTCGAAATAAAAACCAGATTCGCCCCTTCATAGTTTGTTGCATACTCGCCAGAACATTTCGATTACTGATCGAGTCATCTTCAAACTCGTACGTAATACTGAGTTTTTGTAGTCTAATACCGAGGTACACCCTAACAGACTTCGGCAAATACAACGTTAGTGTAGTTATTCGTTTGGTCTCTAGATTTACACTGAAATCAATGACTAAGTCTTCTCGTTCCACGATGTTGTCTTCCGCTACGCTTGCAGTCAATAACATTGAGGGCAGTCCTGTGTATTGAGCGGTGGTATCCGAGCGACTTTTGAGTTGAATCGAACTCAGGTCTATAGGTACTACTTTAGCCAAAACTTTAGCCTCACTGAATGGATAAGGGTATTCGGCAATATCGGTATAGATTCTCTGCCATTCAGACTGTATCAACTCTTCATCTTGTGACTTCTTTAGATCCTTGAATCCACGCGTCGGGTGGTACCTTACATTCCTGTCAGTAGCCGTTCTACTAAAAAATGCTCGAAATTTTGCCCGTGTATATTGGTCGATAACGCAAGCATGATGAACCTCGACCCCACTGTAGCGTAATGCTACATCTAGCAGGTCTTGGTCTTCTTGAGCCAAGTGGTCCAAGCTAAATTCAGCCTCGGCGATGGTCCGAAGTGTCGCTTTTTGCTGTTCGTTAGCCCAATGAAATGAAGACGGTTCATTGAACGAAAATTGCTTGAACGTTGGTTGAACGTATTCAGAATCTACCATCGATTGAGCACAGGAAACGAG
>CAZEFI010000115.1:0-2984 GCA_964511425.1 uncultured Pseudomonadales bacterium | reverse complement strand
GTGCGAATGCTAGCACTATAACGACGGATTACGAAGGCTTCAGTGGTTGCCAGGTAACTTCTTCTTCAGCAATCACTCGGCTCAGCACAAACAAGTAATCAGATACTCGATTCAAATATGCTCCTTGACCCGACGATCTTAGTTGATCGCCGGCAACCCGCCAGAATACTCTCTCTGCGTGACGAATACTCGCACGGGCAACATGTGCAAATGCCGACGCTTGGCCACCTCCTGGAATTACGAACTCTTTTAACGGGGCTAAGTTCGCGTTAAGTACCCTGGTTGCTTGAGTGAGTTCTTCAGTCTCTGCGAACCAGACGGGCTGTGGAATCCCTGTTGCTACTGCGGCTCCAATATCGAAAATACGAGACTGAATCTGTTTTAGTTGTTCGTGATACTTTGGTTCGGTAAACTGTACCAACACACCAAGGGCACAATTTGCTTCGTCGAGAACACCGACCAATTCAATTTGGTCGTCTCCCTTCTGGTGAACTTCGCCAGTCGCAAGTTTGGTAGTACCACCATCACCACTTTTGGTCGTAACTTTGGTAATTCTATCAGGCATATTGGTATAGCTCGGACGACATCGTGTAGAGTTTAAGTAATTCTTAGAAGAGGATAATAGCACATGCCATCATTTGACATCGTATCTCAAGTAGACACTCAAGAAGTTAGGAACGCAGTTGACCAGAGCTGGCGAGATCTAAGAACTCGGTTTGATTTCAAGAAGGTCGATGCTGGGTTTGAGTTCGACGGCTCCGCAGTTCTTTTGTGGGCTGAGGAAGAGTTTCAACTAGGACAGTTGATCGACATATTGCGTGTGAAATTAGCCGGTCGAGGCATCGATGTTCAAGCCCTACAAGTTAGTGAAATCGAAGCATTGGGCAAAGTCAAGCGACAAAAATTTCACGTCGTGAATGGAATAGACACTGAAATCTGCAAGAGGATTGTAAAAATGATCAAAGACATGAAGCTTAAGTTGCAGTCTCAGATTCAGGCGGAACAAGTGAGAGTTACTGGAAAGAAACGCGATGACTTGCAAGAAGTAATCGCGATGCTACGTGAAGCAGAACTGGGAATTCCTCTGCAATTCAAAAATTTCAGAGATTGACAGAGAACCTAATCACTCTTCGTAGGTCTTGACTTGGACACCCTCGCTTTCTCTTTGATCTACAAGATTTGTCAATAATTTCAGAATTCCCAACACCGGTATGATCCAGACTGCTGTCAGGATGAAGAATACCGTCCAATTGCCACCGAGCGCGTCGATGAGCAATCCACTCAACATCGCGATCACCGTTCTTCCCGAAGTAGCGATCGATGACATCGCGGTGTACTGAGTGGTCGCGTGTAATCGCGCAGTGTACATTGTGATAAACGTAACGAACGCTACGGTTGAAAATGCCGTGGTAATCCCATCAAGTACGATCGTCCAAAAATAAAGGATCGTACTGTCACCGACTAATGCTATCCACGCCAACATTAAGTTAGTTGCTGCCATTGATATGCCGGCGACCACGAGAGTTGGGACTAGTTTAAATTTCCCGATGAACATGCCGGCAAGAATGGTTGACGGCACTATGATCAACGCACTACCAAACTTTGACATAATCCAGAATTCTGTGTTCTCAAATCCTACTTCTTTGTAGAAAGTTGCTGACATACTACCAAGAAACGCCTCGCCCAACTTGAAACTCACAAGGAAAAAGAGAAGACAGAACGCCAGCGCAAAGCCGTTTCGCTGAAAGAACTCAATCACAGGACCGAACAATCTTTTTACCAAGAGTTCATCTACAACTTTGAGCGTTCCGCTAAATCGTGAGGTAGGATGTGAAGGTCTCTGCGGTTCCTTCAATAAGAACAACACGAACGCAATGAGTAGCAGGAAAAATAACGCTAGCCATTTGAATACTGTTGGCCACGACCATCCAAACAAATCTGTACCGATTATGACAACCGCGGGTAAAGTGAATCCTGCCCACCAACCCGATATTTCCATAGAAGCCGCTAGACCTACTAAGTGCGGTTCACTTGCTTGAATTATCGTAATCCGATATCCCGCATTAGCGATGTCCAATGTTGCGGATGCAAAAGCTAATATCACCATGAAAAAAGCCAATAAAAACAACGGTGAAAAATCCGGCCACCAATTTCCGTTCTCTTTTATGCTTCCAGTACCGTCGATGTTTTCTTTGCCGTTTTCGGTCTCTTGCAGTACGACGACTTTATCTCCAGGTTTTACTTCTGATCCTTCTGGTGCAGAGATGTCGATAACCCGACCACTTGTAGGCGATCTGACCGACGTGGTGTCGTAATCTGATTGGGTTTCGAATAGAACTTCGCCGGTTTCGATATAGTCGTCTTTTTGAACGTGCACTGCACCAAGTTTCACAGTAGTCGAAGAATCCATTTCTGGTACCTTAACTGAAACATGCGTCGGTAAATCAAGGAAACTCACCGCTAGGGTACAACCAAACATAATGACTAGGCTCAGTAGTAACCAAGACCTCAGTTGCCCGAATCTTACCAGGTAAGGAATTCTTAAATGGTCGACAAGTGGAGCCCAGAGATAGTTGAACGCGTATGGTAAGAGTACGGCTCCAAATAAACCAATACTAGTTCGGCTTCTGCCTTCGGACACTAACCACAGTGTCACCGGTGTGCGGTGTATGAGAAAACCAAATCCTGATGCGATACCTAAACCAAAAACTTGCCATAGTCGTCGTTCAGTAGCTAGGGCATGAATTGTTGAGTGAAACGTCCGCCGTACAGTGGAATCTGAATCAGTCGTGGTGGTTTCTCTTGTATTCATTATTGCGAAGTTCCGGTCCTTGAACGCGTGCTAATTCCCATTTAGCGGCACTAATTATCAGCATTACTCCAAGCGTCCTCCCAATTGAAGGAAAAAATTTTAAAAAACCGCAAGTTTTTTCTTGAAAAACTAACAAGCATCCCTACATACATTGCAAATTAGCACTTTCAAG
>CAZEFI010000114.1:0-3133 GCA_964511425.1 uncultured Pseudomonadales bacterium | reverse complement strand
TGGGAGAATTCCTTTCCGACCCTTATGTAGTCGACCTACCCACTCCATGGCGTCAATTTCTCGCAAAGGGAATTATCGCCACGACGAGAAGTAAATCGTCCGCGGAAGCATATGCTGCCATCTGGGATTCTCCAGATGGGCCACTGCGCCAACTCACCGTTCAAATTGCTGAGAAAATTCAACAAGAGACGGGAATTCAAACCGTTGTCGGTATGAGGTACGGTCAGCCTTCCTTAGCGCAAGCAGTAAACGAATTGAACGATTGTGACATCATAGTTCTCGCGATGCTCTACCCACAACACGCCGACTCCACTCGCACAACTACCATCCGTTATTTAGCACAGAGAATTCAAGGTAAGGAAATTCTCACCGTACCTGTATATTACAACGAACCACAATATCTCGACGCACTCATCGGCAGTACAAAAGATGCATTGGATGACGACATCGAACACATGGTGATAAGTTTTCATAGTTTACCGATTCGCCATATACTTAAAGCAGATACAACAAATTCGCATTGCTTGAAAATATCGAACTGCTGTGAAATTGAGTCCATCGCACATGCAACTTGCTACAGACATCAATGTCATACAACAGCAACCAGCTTAGGCAATGCTATCAAATTACCCTACTCCACCGGTTATCAATCTCGCCTCGGAAGACTGCCGTGGTTAGAGCCTGCAACTACCGATGTAATCACGAATCTCGCAAACAACGGTGTAAAACGGATCGCAGTGACTTGTCCGTCGTTCGTAGTTGATAACTTGGAAACTTTGGAAGAAATCGGAATCCAAGCCCGTGACCTCTTTCTTCATCTTGGTGGTGAGAAGTTTCAACTGCTTCCGTGTTTGAATACGAACAACGAGTGGATCAAATTCTTTTCGGGGTATATACAAAAACAGCTGGAAAACATTTAGCAGAATTTTCTCGGGAATAGTACTGTTAGCTGATTCCGATAAGGACGACTGTTTTGTTACACTAAAGATAAGGTTTAGTGTACATGATTGGCTCAGCGTGTCGTCCTCGTAGTTGAATTTCTCAGATAGTGTTGTGATTGAGTAAATTCGATCCAAGCGAAGTTCAATTAAACGGGATGTCACATTTATTGCTGATGAAACTCCCTATGAAGTAGAATGGTGAACAAAGGAGAGTTTTCAATGACTACATTCAAAAACAAGACTTTCACGATTGTCTGGGTTTGTGTTTTGTCGGGCGTGTGGACGTCCAGCAGTTTCGCGAACTATGACACGACCACAGATATCCGCTTTCGTGAACTCGAAGGCGTCGAACCCATACAGCAGAGTTTAGACTATTTCAAACCTCTTGCTGAGGATGAAGAAGAAGCACCTTCAAACCTTCCAGTCATACTTTATGTTCATGGGGGACGCTGGATGACGGGAGACAAAAATATTGATCAGACTCCTAAGGTCGACTTTTTTATCAAAGAAGGCTTTGTCGTCGTGAGTACCAACTACCGTTTGAGCGAGGATGGTTCAAACCAACATCCGGCGCAAATTGAGGACGTTGCGGATGCGGTTGGTTGGATCAGTGACAACATTCGATATCGTAATGGTAATCCACGAGCAATTTATCTCGTAGGACACGGTGCTGGCGCACACTTAGTCGCACTACTCGCAACAGATCATTCACGGCTAATGGATGTGGGTGTTCGACCCGTGGATATTAAGGGAGTGGTCCTGCTGGAACCATTGGCACTTGACTTAGTTGAAATCATGCAATCGTCCAGTTTAAGTAAAGGTTTTCACAACGCTGCTTTTGGTGAGAATCTTGAGGTTTGGCAGGATGCATCTCCATCTCACCACATTCGCTCTGACTTTCCGATTGTTCCTCACCTAATTGTCGCCGCTTGTCCAATGGGATGGCCTTCCCCTGAATATCTTGCCAAATTAAAAGACGATCGCTGGACGACCATCGAACGATACACCGAAAAACTAAGAGAAAACGAAGTCCGTGTAGACTTGGTGAACGCTATGCAGTATCAAAGTTTTCGTTCCGTGGATCGAGACTTGGGTACTCCAGGAGACCAAACCACCGCCATTGTGGCAGCTTTTTTAGAAGAGCTTGAATCCCATCGTATTGAAAGGAACCCTGTCCCAACAGAAGGTGCCGTCCATACACTCTCATTGGAAGGAGGAGATTGGAAAGAGGTTGCTCAGGAATTGGCGAGTGTCACGTTTGACCATTGGAACTTTGATCGATCCCGAGACCTCGATACACCAATCCCGAGTTCGGAATTTCCTGAAGAACTCAGTACGGACTTTAGTTCCTGGGATACTAACGAGGATCAATCGCTTGACCGAGCGGAGATCCAGGCAGCATTTGAGGCTCTACATACCGATTGAGCCAGAAGCGCGCATCGATGGCGAACAATAGTGGCTAGCGTATGCGTTGAAACTGGGATCATGAGAATCGTTTTACCCATTGTTGTGTTAATCCTGTTATGCAGTAGTAATGCAACAGGTGAGGACGACTCACGTTCCATCGATGTCCGAGTAACCGCAGACAGTTTCGACGGAAACGAATTTTGGGTTGGTGTGGTTCGAGCGGACGAAACATCCTCTCTAAACGAGTTGTCTTGGATGCGTGAAAACGCTCGTGAATTTTCCGTTGCTATCCCTACCGACATTGAGAATACGACACTTGTCTTTCTAAAGAAAAACTTCCTACCTGTTACCGTGCCGCTCACTGCGGATCTCGTAGAAGATACATTTGAGCTCGAGTTTACGCGTGGAATCTCGATCTTTGGGAATGTATCCAATGCGTCGGGGGTTCCAATTACTGAGGGTCGTGTTTCGTTGGATCGCATCCTCCCCTTCGAATTTGTACCACCAGATCCCGATCTGTTGTCGTGGGCGATTGCGGAGGATGGTGCGTTTGAAATGCACGGGCTACGGTCGAAACTCAAATACGTGGTAACGGCTACTGCACAGGAATACATGCCGGGACTCGAAGAGGTAGTGCTTTCTGCAGACCAAACACGGCGAGAAGTGAGCTTTGAGTTGGCTAGAGCGACGTACTTAACGGGCCGCATTGTAGATCGCTATGAAACGGTGGTGCGTGGAGAATTCAATACCGTGGTCACGCCCATCGAAAGCCAGACAACCGAGAT
>CAZEFI010000113.1:0-3160 GCA_964511425.1 uncultured Pseudomonadales bacterium | reverse complement strand
GGCATAGGTCTTCCGATCGCATTCGACGCGTTACGCCGACCAATACCGTCGACAACCGTACCCGACGACGCGAGTGTCAGTTCATAGCTGAGGAAACGACTGAGTGAGAAAAACACATCAAACGTACCAAGAGGTTGAATCTGAAAAGCATATTGTGCTGTCGCATCTAAGCCATGCGTGTTCAATCGGTTAGCGTTTAGATAGTTTGGCTCGGTTCGCACTAAATAACCATCTTCTCGACGTATTACCTTATCCGGTATTCCATGTCCGATACTGAAGACGGTCTCCACTCCGTCAAGATCATGATCCCACACGCCACAGAGTGGTCCTGCTTCAATATCTCCGTTGATACCGTTTGGACACCTTAACGCGTTGTCAAGATCGATGAGGGTTTGGTGTCCCTCCCTAATTACTAGCTTGTCGTATTCGTACTGGTACCAATCTAAGCCAATCTTGAGTCCTTCGACATGTCGAGGTTCCCAACTAAACCCTAGACTTACAGACTCGGCTGTTTCGGGTTCGAGGTTTGGATTACCTTGCGCCTGTGATGCGCGATACGCCAACGAAGCTGCATTTGAAAAAGGATCACTGGAGTTTAGAAATATCGTACGACTTCCGCCGGTTTGAAGTAAAGATCCGACTCGGAACGAGGTTCCCCAGCTCATTCGAAGGGAAAGATCATCATGCGGTCTCACAGTCACAGCAATTTTTGGATCTAAAGAGACCGCATCTGGTTCTTGAATTTCTTCGCGGCGTAAAGCCGTGTACAACTTTGTTTTTTCGCCAATGGGAATGTGGAGTTCAGTGAATAAAGACCAACTTCGGAACGAGTTGGTCCAATCGGTGTTCCCACTCAAAAAAGCAAATCCAAACGAATTGGATATTTGATCGTAATCCGTCTTGGCGGAGTTTTCTCGTACTTGAGCACCAATCGCGAAACCGATAGGCAACCCGTTCAGAACGGAGAGGTCAGTGAATGCGATGAAGTCAACTAATTGTTGACGTAAGGATCGATCGGAACGATAGGTACCGTGTAGCCATTGCAGGAGTTCTGGTGAATTTTGATACATTCGTGCAGCTTCAGCAACGCTCAGGTTGGGATTCGGTGCCCAGGTATCCTCTGATCTCACCCATCGATTACCTGTAGCTGGATCGTAGACACTCGTTTGAAAACTGTTGTAGTAGAAACAGTTCCCTAAACCTAGATTACCTGACCCCGGAGATCCAGTTGTAGCGTCGCAATTGGGACCACCCAATCCTTCAAACGCTAAATTCATTCGTTCAGAAATTGAGTCTGTGGGTAGTTGCGTGGAAATCTTCCGCTGAGATGTGGACATGCTGATATCAATTTCCCAGTTTCGATTGAATACGTTCCAGTTTGTTTGGAATCCACCAAGAAAATAGGAACCGCTACGCTGGAAACCGTCTCGGGTGTTCAACGGACGGTGCTCAAATGTCGACTCTGAGGTGCCTCCGACTACTCGCTGCAGTGCTTGGTACGGTACGGGTTCAAATCCACGGCGGGCAGAATCCAACTGAAGACCTAAATTGTGGGATGGGATAACTACATAGCGAACATCGGGATAGTATGAATTTTCACCCGCAGACTCTGCTCTAAAGCCTGATACGGAAGCATACAATTTTCCTTCGTTTGCTAGTTCGGTTTCACCGGCTATTCGAAATTGGTATTGCGTTTCAGCTCGAACCATGGAGAAAAAGCTAGAGTAGTCATACACACAGATATGCGGAAAGTTCGGATGTAGCCCTAGAGTTCCCATGGGACCATCATCGGTTGCAGCTTTTTCACACTCTAGATCTGGGAGACTTCCTCGAAACTCACTCGCATCTGGACCACCGGTGGGCCACCAATAGTTCGAATCGACGCTTCGTGGTCCCCCAACGTCAACCAGCGGTACGTACCGTCCCGGTTGACCAAAACTCGATAAACCAGACTTGCCAAAGCGATCAAATCGATCAGCGTACGTGAGTTCGCTCCGATCCAATAGACTCGCAGAAAACGTAAATTGAGATTGATCGGTACCAGTCCCCAGCAATATTTCCAAGCTCTTGTCGTTTTGAGTGCGGGATTCATGATCCAAAGAGGTATAGAACTGAATGTCGAGCCCTCGAAAATTGTCTCGAGTAACTAAGTTCACAACCCCAGCAACTGCGTCTGAGCCATAAATTGCTGAGGTACCTTCTTTGAGAACGTCGATTCGTCCTAAAGCAATGTTAGGAACGAGTGTCTGAACATCTACATACGTACCGCCGTTTTGATTGAACTGTGACGGAATCAATCGTTTTCCGTTTAGCAACACCAATGTCGCGCCGTTTCCTAAATTTCGTACGTTGATGCTAGCATTGCCGTAGGAACTGTTGTCGCCTACCCAATTCGTCGATGTTAGACCGAGTGAACTGACGTTAAAGCTGAGATTACGAATAATGTCCTTAAAGTCAACTGGTGCAGTAGCAGCGATCTCGTCGGACGAAATGGTGGTTATTGGCACGGCTGACGAGTAAATACCGGTAGGAATTAACGTGCCGGTTACGACAACTTCTTCAATTTTTTCTGTATCGATCTCGCTTACATCTTTCGTGAGTTCCTGGCTTTGTTCCTGAGCAATCACACACAACGGTACGGCAAGTGCAAGTAAACGCATAGTTCTAGCAGAGATCAATAACGACATTGAGTCAAGTACCTTTTTTCAATTATTTGAATGGAATCAATGCCGCTAAATTTTATTGTCTGGAGGAGAACTGATCGTTTTAGTTCCTGGGACGATGTGAATTGAGTTTGTTGAGCCGCATTAGGACGATATTACATGCTTTACACCCGTTCCACACAATCTCACGCTGCAAAAACAACCGTCCTTTGAAGCTGGCTCAAAGTAGATTACGATCAAAGTTCGTGTTTGTACAATTTTTGCACAGTTGCACACAACATTGCGATTCACATTCATCGTCTTAGGATGAATCTCAGAATTCATCGTAATACGCAAACTCCAAACAGACCGAAAACATGGATACAGAAAAACTCATTCAAGACATCGAGAAGTTTAAATCTCAACCAGAAAACGCAGAATTCGAGTCATTTAGCAAACCTGGAGAGTACTTTTTTAAGCAGGAATTGGAGTACAAGCGTGAGCTAGCAAAGCGGTTT
>CAZEFI010000112.1:0-3186 GCA_964511425.1 uncultured Pseudomonadales bacterium | reverse complement strand
CCAAAATAGATTCGACTGGGAACTCGTGATGAATGAACCGCTAGACTTTCTGGAAGACTTAGAAGTTCGATTTGCGACGAGCGATTACAAACACCAAGAGATTGCTGGAGAATTAACGGAAACGACGTATCGAAGAACCAACACTGCAGACACACGAATCGTTTTAACAACGAAACCGGTCGGAAGTTGGGTTCATGCGATTGGACTTCAAAATACGCTAGACGACTTCACGTTCACATCATTAACGAGTGACGGGAATCCTACTACAACAATCAAAAATGGGGTGTTTTGGCTCGGAAATCGACATGTAGGGAACACGGACTACCAATTGGGACTTCGTCTGGAGGCGAACTCCCACGACAATCAAGACTTTGGAGAGTTTGACTTTCTCTTGCTGAGCGCGTCCAGCGCGATCGTACACGAGTTCTCCAATGGCGTAGGCACACGAGTCGCGTTAGATTATTCGTCGAGGGCACCGATGGCTGAAGAATTGTTTGTCGAAGGTTCGCACTTATTTACCGGTAGCAGCTTAGTTCCCAATCTTGAATTGGAAGAAGAAAACATGTTCGCTACGAGTGTCGTGTTAAACTATGACTACGCGCGGTGGTCATTCAACGTCAGTGGATACTTTCGAACAATCGACAACTTCATTTACGAGTCTCCGACGGGAGAGATGGACGACGGACTTCCAGTCTATCAATATGTCGAACATGACACCACTTTTGTCGGTGCGGACGTTTCTGTGCAGTACGATTTGATTTCGTCGCCGAATTGGGAAGTGAAAACTACCCTAAACTGGGATACGGTGAATAGCGAAATTCAAAACGGTCCATCAAAGTTCTTGCCGCGCACTCCTTCAAACCGCACTCTTCTAGGTATTGATTTCTTGTCTGGAAGATTTTGGGGGCGAGTGGAATTTGAACACAACGGCGAAGTTACTGACGTCCCTGATAACATTCTGCCCACAGATGCGTACCGCGACGTTTCGGTCGATCTTGAATACGAAATTGTCGGTGCAGAAGTTCATGCTGCAATCGCGCTACGTATTCGAAACCTGTTCGACGAAGAACAGCGGCCGCACACTTCAGCCATCAAGGATCTAGCTCCATTGCCGGGTCGGACATTCGAATTGGGCTTTACTTTGTTCAACTGACTCAAACTTATAGTATGCTAGATACTTTGTTCAACTTACGCCACAAACAGTTGGAATCGAACAGCAATCACTTCTGCTGATCCTTACTTGGCGTCGGATTTTTCGAAGTCGCGGTACTAAATTCCTAAGTCTCTTAAAAAGATTAAATTTCTTATTGATGTCGTTGAATTTCTTGCGCAAACAAAATTGAGAGTTCCGAAGCCACTCGAACAAACAACAATAAAAAAGGGATCAAATGATCCCTTTTTTTTGTGCTGTTAAACCAGCACGGCGTTCACGCGATTGCGTGATTACATCATGCCACCCATGTCTGGCATGCCACCACCTCCAGGAGGTGCAGCCGGTTTGTCTTCAGGCTTCTCACTCACCATCGCTTCAGTAGTGATCATGAGACCAGCAACAGAAGCAGCAGCTTGGAGCGCGTGTCTGACAACTTTGGCAGGATCGGGAATTCCTCGCTCGATTAAGTCACCATAGTCACCTGTCGCGCCGTCAAAACCATGATTTCCTTTCAGGGAACGCACTTTGTCGACCACTACTGCAGGCTCTCCGCCAGCATTTTGAGCGATTTGTCGAAGTGGAAACTCCATCGCGCGTAGTGCAATCTTGATACCTGTGTTCTGATCTTCGTTGGCACCGGTCAGATCTCCAATGTTCTGCAACGCACGAATTAAGGCAACACCACCACCGGCAACGATACCTTCTTCCACCGCAGCACGTGTGGAGTGTAAAGCATCTTCTACGCGAGCTTTTTTCTCCTTCATCTCAATCTCAGTCGGAGCGCCGACTTTGATCACGGCGACACCGCCAGCAAGCTTAGCAAGTCGTTCCTGCAACTTTTCTCGATCGTAATCTGAGGAAGTGTCTTCAATCTCTTGTCTGATCTGATTGATCCGACCTGAAATCTTGTCTTTCTCACCCGCGCCATCAACGATCGTAGTGTTTTCTTTGGTACTACTGATTCGCTTAGCCGTACCGAGGTCATCTAGTGTAACACCTTCAAGGGTCAATCCAACTTCCTCGGAAATGACGGTTGCGCCGGTAAGAATTGCGATATCACCCAACATAGCTTTTCGACGATCTCCAAAGCCAGGTGCTTTGGCAGCTGAAATCTTCACGATTCCTCGCATGTTGTTTACCACTAGAGTCGCTAGTGCTTCGCCTTCGATGTCTTCCGCAATTACCATGAGTGATTTCCCACTCTTGGCTACAGATTCCAAAATTGGAAGCATATCGCGAATATTGGAAATCTTCTTATCACATAGTAATATGTACGGATCTTCCAATTCGGCAGACATTGATTCTTGTTTGTTGATGAAGTAAGGGGATAAATAGCCTCGATCAAACTGCATCCCTTCTACGACATCAAGTTCGTTTTCGAGACCGCTGCCCTCTTCGACCGTGATTACGCCTTCTTTACCCACTTTTTCCATAGCTTCAGCAATAATTTCACCCACGGAGGTGTCACTATTGGCTGATACGGTTCCAACTTGCGCGATGGCAGTGGAATCTTCACAAGGTATGGCCATTTCGTGAATTTCTTTCACGGCAGCTTGCACCGCTTTGTCAATGCCTCGTTTAAGATCCATAGGGTTCATTCCCGCAGCTACTGCTTTTAGTCCTTCAACGAGAATCGCTTGAGCGAGCACTGTCGCCGTTGTGGTGCCGTCTCCAGCTTCATCGGAAGTCTGACTTGCGACTTCCTTGACCATTTGAGCACCCATATTTTCAAACTTATCGCTAAGTTCGATTTCTTTTGCTACCGATACACCGTCCTTTGTGACAGTCGGTGCACCGAATGATTTGTCCAAAATGACATTGCGTCCTTTAGGACCTAACGTTACCTTGACCGCGTCTGCTAAAACGTTTACACCTTCCAGCATTTTCGCACGCGCGTCGTCGGCAAATTTAACTTCTTTTGCAGCCATAATTAAGTTTTGCTCCTTTGTTGATTTCGTTTAGGATTCGATGACACCGAAGATTTCATTCTCTGAAAGAATGAGAATCTCCTCGCCTTCAAACTTGACGGTATT
>CAZEFI010000111.1:0-3214 GCA_964511425.1 uncultured Pseudomonadales bacterium | reverse complement strand
AGTCAGTTTTAGTTTGTCAACGCCCACCCAGCGATCAAAGACGACATAAAGGATCATTACACTCAACAAAACGATTACTGAAATAGCCGCGGCAAGTCCCCAATTATTGGTGTTGATATGGTAAGCGATCATGTTTGAAATCAATTGTCCTTTAGTGCCACCCACAATTGCTGGTGTGATGTAGAACCCAATTGAAAGAATGAATACTAGAAGGCAACCAGAGGCTACTCCGGGCAGGGATTGTGGCCAGTAAACTCGCACGAATGCTTGCAACGGATTTGCACCTAACGATGCCGCAGCGCGCATATAAGTTGGCGGAATCGAGCTAAGTACAGCATAGGTGGGTAAAACCACAAACGGAAGCAAGTTCTGTGTCATGGCAACCAGAGTCCCGGTCATGTTATAGATTAAAGAGAGCCTGCCTTCATCTGGTACGATGCGTAGCCATACAAGGATATCGTTGATCACACCCTGAGTTTGTAATAACACAATCCACGATGTTGCTCTCGCTAACAGCGAGGTCCAAAACGGGACCAACACGCACAGTAACAGAATCTTCGACAGAATCGGCGGTGCATGCGCAATCGCGTACGCGATGGGATATCCAATCACAAGACAGAGTAGCGTAACCGTTATTGAGACGTATAGGGTGCGAATATACAACGTGTTATAGACTCGTTGTTCTTCTTGGGCACGATTGATTGAACCGTCATCTCCTCTAGTTAAGTCAACCGCGTGGAGATAGTGTCGGGCGGTATACCGTTTTCCTGCTTCCTTGATACCCTGCCATAGCGCAACGTCGCTCCAGCGATCGTCGATTTCTATCATTGTGGTCGTCATGTCGTCAGTTTCGACGTCTTTGACCCTTCGAGCCGTTTTTCCCCAGACACTTCGCGTGCCAGAGATCACGCGATTGACTCGAATTCCGATTTTTCCTATAGTCCGATTTTCCTGTAGGATAACGATTTCCTCCGCTACCGTGCGGAAGACTTTTTCAGAAGGTATCTCCGCTCCATCCCAGTCTTTCAACAGTTGCAGTGTTTTGGGTAACGCGTCTGCTACTTCCGCATCATAGACACTCTCTTTGACCATGTTACCAAGTGGTATTAAAAACGTGATCACAATGAATGCAACGAGCGGTAGTGCTAAACCGATTGGCTGGATTCTGCTTTTTAAGTCGTGTTTAGAGGACATCTCAATTCGCAGGTAACCTGTTCCTCTCGCCGAAACTCTTTAGCAACTCAACCGAGATCAAGACTAGTACTACTAGAAGAATGAGTAGAGTGGCGACAGCCAAAATTGTTGGGCTGATTTCTTCCCGGATACCGGACCACATTTCACGAGGAATGGTTCGTTGTTCAAGACCAGCCATAAACAACACGATCACAACTTCATCAAATGAATTGATAAACGCAAATAATGCGCCAGTGATGACCCCGCGGGAAATGATTGGTAATTGAACTCTTCTAAAGGCGGTCCAAGGGTTCGCGCCAAGACTCGCTGCAGCGCGGAGGAGCGTGTAGTCGAAGTTCGCGAGGGTCGCAGAGACGGTGATAACAACGTACGGTGCACCAATCATGGCATGTGCAAGGATGATCCCTAAATGGGTTTGGCCAAGACCTAGATCGGTATAGAAGAAATACACTCCAACCGCAACAACAATGATCGGAGTGACTATTGGAGAGATAATTAGTGCGCTTACGAACTTTCGAAAAGGTAAGCGAGGGTCGTTCAATCCCAATGCTGCGAGCGTACCTAACGCCGTCGCAAGGATAGTTGCGAAGATACCGATAAAAAAGCTATTTTGAATTGCGCGCACCCACTCTTCGCTCTCAAATATAGAACGGTACCACCGTAATGAATAGGCTTCGCTTTCAAACCGAAGCATGCCTTCTGAAAATGTGAAGTAAGGTTCGGCGTTAAAGCTAAGCGGAATGACTACGATTAGGGGAGCGACGAGAAAGATGAATCCAAAGATGACAAAGAGTGTCAACAGCCCCTTGCCAATGTTCCAGATCGTGCGCTCCAAGACTTAACCTTCTCGTTTCAACAAAAGAGTGGGTTACTAATGTAGAAATGGGTTACTATCGGGCTAACCACGCACTAAAGCGTTCAAAGAGATCATCCCTGTGTTCTGCCCACCACTCAGCATCGTTGACCAGAAAGTTCTTGGAGTTCTCAGGGGCCGTTGGCATGTGTGGTCTCATATCAATGTCCGTGTCCACGTGTTTATCAACCAGTTTCCAGGCAGAATGTCGCAAGGGTCCATAGGATATCCTATTGGACACTCCAGCCATCGATGTACTTCTCGCCGCGAACTGAAGGAACTTCCTTGCGTTTTCCAAATTTGGCGCTCCGGCAACAATCACCCACTGTCCGTAATCGCGTAAGTGGCCGTCCCAAATCATCACAAAAGGTTGGTTCTCCAAATTGATCGCATTAAATATACGCCCGTTGTAAGCTGTGGTCATAGCGACTTCTTTGTCTGCTAACAGCTGAGGAGGTTGTGCTCCCGCTTGCCAAGGAAGTATAGAGTCTTTGATGGTATCCAGTTTCTTGAAAGCTCGATCGACACCTTCGTCAGTCGACAGTAGGTCATAGACATCCTCAGGTGCGACTCCGTCTGCCATGAGCGCGAATTCGAGATTTACCTCTGGGGTACGACGCATTCCACGCTTCCCAGGATACTTCTCTAGATCGAAAAAGTCACTGATCGTCGTAGGTGGATCTGATTCATAAGCTGATGCGTTGTAGGCAACGACCGTTGCCCACACGATATTTCCGATACTGCAATCAGCATTTGCATCTTCGAAGAAATCTTCTTCAGCCGGAGTACCGTCGGGGGCATCTGGTAACTCTAAGTCATCTAGGTATTCCAGTAGTCCTTCATCGCAACCTATAAGGTCGTCTTGGGACTCGACATCAACGACATCCCAATGAATATTACCAGATTCTACCTGTGTGCGAATTTGCGCGAGACCACCGTTGTAATCTTCTACATTCACCTTAATACCAGTTGCTTCTTCAAAGGGTTTAAAAATTCCGTCGATATTCGCTTTCGCGTAAGCACCTCCCCAGGAAACCACTGTGAGCTCTTCCTCGGCGTACACATTGCTTGGAATCACCCAAAGTAATAAGCTGAGACAAATGCATAGATGCTTTTTCATGTTTTTGATTCTCCTAATTGTTCTGGACTGGATTCACGAGCTAAGGC
>CAZEFI010000110.1:0-3224 GCA_964511425.1 uncultured Pseudomonadales bacterium | reverse complement strand
TACTTTGGGATGCCCACTCGATTCCTTCGCGTGTTCCGTCGTTATTCCCAGGAATTCTGTCAATATTGAATATCGGTACCGTGGAAGGTACTAGTTGTGATGCTCGACTGACTTCCGATGTAACTAAGATTGCACAAGCATCAGATTATTCTGTTGTGGTTGATGGTCGTTTTAAAGGTGGATACATCACTCGAGCACACGGAAGACCAAGCGAACATGTACATGCTCTTCAACTTGAAAAGGCACAACGCGCCTACATGGATGAAGATTCTCTGATCTACGATGAAATTGCAGCAGAACGACTCTCAAAATATCTAGAGCAAATGGTGTCCCGTTTCCTGCTCATGGGGCAATCCTTGAACTAGAGGAAGGTGCACATCTCGCTTACTAGCGGAATATGTTCTTTACGACGAGGCTATCCCCAGAATGGAGCAGGAGATCACCGTTTTGAAATAACAACGAGGTTCGAGTGGACTGAGGGCTGCGCCATATTTCTTCATAATCTCCATTGAGAAATAGTTCTACTAAGACCGAACCGCATTGATGGTTGTGAATTCCGCATGAATCAAGGGATTGCGAGACCACTGCGAAACGTCGGAGTTCACAATCGTTTTCAACGTTTGTCTCATCACAAGACCTGTATTCGTGCCAACCAGATATGTATCCAAATCCGGTTGCCCGTGATAATTCCCAGTGTTCCAGAGTGTGCCGAAATTGGTCCTTTATCTCAATTGCGTTCTCTCCTTTGTTCCACTCAACTAATTGAAAAGTTTCTCCATCGGTAGCAATAAACCTTGGGGAGGCTAAAGTGCGAACTGGTTGTCGGGCACAAGCAGACTCTGAAGCTCCTACCATTCTTTGCCAGTAATCAGTGAGTGGATAAAGGTTTGTGTCTGGGCCAGCGATCACAGACAATGCATATTTATCATCGTCTTCGGTCAACGGTAACAGTTCGAGAAATAGTTCGGTCGTTCCATTACAGTCAATGTCTACGGCTTGAGTGTAGGGCACCCAGAATGCAGGGAGTTCAATGATCTCAGGTTTTGCTCGTAGACGTTTGTACAACACTACTTGATAACGCGATTTGGCGTGCAAGAGTACCACACTATCATTCCCATCTCCATCAAAGTCGACCACTAGCGGTCCTTTTATTGCGTAAGGTACTTCGAATTCAACGTCCTCGTCGCTACGATCTAAACTTCGTGCGACGAAGTACTTGTGGTCCCAATCCCTATGCGCACCCCAGTTCCAACGAAATCCCACAGCGTACGTAGACCCGCCCTCGTTGACGGTATACCACCACCGATGTCTCGACCCATTCTTTCGTTTATGCAGCGTGACAACTTCTTCTAAGTTGTAATCAGTCGAAAATTTAGCAAGGGCACTACTACCAGTTACGTGCAATTCATGCCCGACTAGCCGAATGTCGGTACCGATTACAAAGTCATCGTGTTGGTGCACATAGATCGCGTCTGGAATCGTGCGATGTTCAAACTTTCCGACTGTTACGTACTGTTCAAATTGATAGTACGTTGCACAAGACGATAGGAGCACTGTCAACACGAGAAATACAACGACGATGCGCAAATTTGATCGCGGCGGGATCATTCGTCGAGACGCACTAAGTTTGTAGGTAGTTTGATTTCGAGTAAGTCACCTACGGAATGTAACAACAAACGCCCATCGCTGGTCAATAGCGACGCAAAACTCCAATTCGGCCAAGTTGCAATCTGTTGCCAAGAACCGTCTGGTTCCAGCAAGAGCACCCACGAACCACAGTCGTCTTTCTCCCAAAAGAATTGCTCGCATCCATGTCCCCACCGCGCATAAACAGATACATACCGTGAGCACTCTTTTGATGAATCGTCTTTGTTCTCAATCTCGTCAAGACAATTATTATCAACTATTGGATAGAAGTTCAAAGCACGGCGCATGCCAGTCATCCGAACTTCCCATGACTGTTTCACTGTACCCGACATGTTGTAGAGATGTAAACGGTTTTGAACAGGATTGTCCGTTCTATGGAAACCGATATTACCGGGTGATACCTGAACTTGTTGTCCGTCTAAATAGTGCGTGATTGCCGTCGATTCTTTCGTCAGTTGCGTCATGGAACAATTACGAATCGAGTTCCAATTTTCTTCTAAATACGAGCTATATTCCACGAGCTTAAATTCTTCATCGAAATACAATAAAAAGTGCTTGTATACAGCCCACTCGTTTTGGTGCTCAAGAACAGCTTCAACTGTCGTTCTGAACAACCACTCTTCCATTCCATCACAATTGAGGTCTACAACTTCGTCGCGCCTCAAATTTCGAAGTTTAGTATCGAAAAGAATCTTTGAGATCGCGTGCTCACTGAAATCAGTCAAATCCACGACAGTGATGGTATCATCTCCCCACACTACTACACTGTCCGTTCCATTACCGTCGAAATCTGCGGCACCGACGACTGAACACGACGAACAAAGTGGGGACTCATCAAGTGTATTCAGATCAGGTTGAAGAACAAGAAGATGAGGAATCTTACGTCCATCATTGAGAGTTTTAATTGCGTCACCGGCAACACCAAGACCATCTGGTAGAAGCACAAAACCTACATTGAGGAGTGCTCCACTCAGCTGTTGTTTTGCGATGACGTTGTAGTTCGAATCGAAAAATACAACCCCGTAGTAACCAGCGACCGCAACAGCCCCACCGTCAAGTTCTACCATATCGTAAACATTTCCTATTTGGTTGGTTTCATCGTGAGTGAACACAATCGATGGAGTAATTGCACTCTCGGATTGCCCGACTGTTAATACAGAAAAACACAGCAACAGTACAAATCCAGCGTACCTTACTACGTCTCTCCTTCGATCCACATGAGTCATCGCAGGAAGATGAATACTCTTTGTTCCAGTAGCTTCAAACTGACGGACTAACTCAATGATCGTCAAGCGGTACCCAACGAATGGCATCTGCATAAATTGTTTGCCGGTCTGATGCGCTCGAAATCCAAACTTCCGTGTTCGTAGAATCGATATCAAATACACCGATAGAATTCCAGCCGAAATCTGCATTCTGAGCATTGAACTCGAACGTCTCGCTCTCTTCTCCTAATAGTACATTGATCTTGGTAGTCCCAGGCTTAAATTTATCATACCAGTCTACTCGCTTTCCTTGAACCAAAAGAATGTGAGCCTCTCTGTCGTTTGGTCCTAGAGCTTCGACAGGCATGAAAT
>CAZEFI010000109.1:0-3323 GCA_964511425.1 uncultured Pseudomonadales bacterium | reverse complement strand
CAGCTCTTGAACCAGTATATGCTGGATCAACAGCTAATTGTTCAGGATTGTTGTCAAAGAAGTCTGACATAGCTATTCTCCTAATAGAAAAACGGCCGAGTCGACCTCTCGCCCGTCGGGGAGTGGTTCTCCCCGGCCGGGTGGTAAAAATCTGAGGTGGAATCCGAGTTAGATACGGACTTACTGAATCAGTGAGAGAATCTAAGCTGTTTCTTCCAGCTCGGCGAACGCAACACCATTGACTCGTGCCCATTCGATGCCGACAAGTTTGGCTTTCACGGTCACGCCGACTTTGCCCTCTTTCGGACCTTGTCGGTAGGTGAACGTATCCGCGAACATGTCGTGCGTACGAAAGCGAATCAGGACTTTGTCGCCTGCTTCTACGTATGGAGCCAAGTTGGTCACATACGCTTGACAGACACGACCCGAGACACGGCAGTCCATGTACGTATACCGAACTTCCTCGTCCCAGCCTCTGAGGGCGGAAATTGTTACTACAAGAAAAGGTAAACCGTCGTCGGGTTCGATTTCTCGAATTCGACTCAGATACCCAATCCCCGTAGTAAGCAGAGCGAATTGCTTCGCATTTGCTATGACTGACATAACGCTGCCTCCAGGTTGGTAGGTTGAATCTCTTCAAAGCAGGCTCTGAAAAGAATGGTTGCATCAATCTTGAATCCTTCAAGACTGACAGTTGCATTAGGATCGCATACAAACCCCGTAGAGTTGATATATGTGCATCGATTTCACGATCCGACGATGCTTCTACCACTGAATCGCAGTGGTGCCGAGTAGCTAAGGAAAGATGGGTCAATCAGCCAATCCTTCGTAGGCTTCGTTGTTTTCGGTAATAGTAGGAACATAAGGCGGCAATCCTTTGATAATGGGAGGTGCAAGCCGAGCACGTCGTGTTCCTGCTTTTACGTCTGCGGGTAGCTCCCCCATATAGCGTTGTGCAGTTTTTCCGTCTGCTTCAAACGATAAGGGATTGTTTCGGTCTATTCCAAGATGGCGATATCGAGTTGCAAGCGCAAACAGTCCGCGAATCAATCGAGCAACTTGATAGATCGTGTTCTTTGCTGTTTTCGCATCGAATATTCCCAGATGCTTGCAGGAAAGAACATGTCGGACCAAAGAGTCGAATTTACTTAACAGTTCTGCAGCTTGATATGCATATGGGGTAGCGAAACTTAGTCGAACGCGAAATGGCTCCTTTTCTTCAGGAGGCGCAATTTGAAACGTCTCCTTCGATGGGTGTTTGGCAAGACATTTCGCCGTCAAGTTATCGATGCGATTTCCGATCACGTGGTAGGTGTCTTGTAATTTGATAAGCCACCAATCTGCGTATGGATCATTCGCTTCGGCCGCATGCCAAATGACTCTCAGTGAATCAGCAAAACGAAATAACCCAACGATTGGTGGTTTTCCCTTGACTTGCCTCCCACGAACGAGGAGTTGTGCATATCTTGTGTGTAAGGAAAGCCAGACATCAGTCTGTATGTTGTGCGCTCGATCAAGAGTTTGAGTTTGTCCATTGACGGAATCAGCGAGTTTGAAGTCTTGATTAAGTAACATGTTTATATGTCCATTATATACAAGTGGACATTTTTATAGTTAATTAGGAATTTTCAATGGATAATCAAATCAGGTTTCGATCTGATATTTCTGCGTGGAGTGCGCCTATTTGCAACAATACAAGCACAAACCAATTGATACGAGCGTATCTAGTGGTGGCTAGTGTGTGATCACTTTGTTAGACTGGGGCGTTTTTCTTGTATCACGCCGCCATACGATCCTCTTCGTCTAATTCAATCGCATCTACTGTAGCTTCGATGTTGGGTCTAACGGAAGTATGCTCAAACACAAGCTTCCACAGTTTCAGTAGTCGTTCGAAATTCTTTGAATCAAGAGTCCACATGACGGATAGATCCAACTCCTTAGCGGTTTGAAGTGAAGGTGAAATTTCGTGTTCCTGTATCTCTTGGTAGAGTCTTGACCCGGTAGAGACGATCGCGTTTAACTCTGACTTAGACTTCTCCCATGTTCCAGAGAAATTTGCTAAATATTCCCAAATCTGTCGAGCGGTTTGTGAAACTTCCTCAGGAGGTAGTTCTACAACAAGAAAACCAAATTCTCCCTGTTCACTCAGAGTTAAGCAATCTTGGAGATCGAATTGATGGGCAATTTCCATGGCAAGTTGTCGAATCTGCTCGCTAGGTTCTTGTTCGTCCGACGAAAAACTAATGTCGTTGGAATTCGAACTCTCTTCCTGATTAACGGTATACGCTGCATTTGCTTCGAAATTCGATTTTTGAAGTGCAGAATTGGTGATTAATGGGGCGTTATCACAAATTTCACGCGAAGATTCTGCTTCACATTGTTCTTCGATATAGTGCAGCTCGTTCGATATTTCCTCGGTCAGCACATTGTGAAAAGTCTCGTAGTCTAATGCTTCATTATCACAACTACTCGCAATGCCGGCGAATAATTGGTCGAACTCGGATTCAGACTTCCCCGCATCGGTCCACGAGCGCTTCAAGTTCCCCTCCAGCTGTTGAATGTTTTTGACATCTTGAGTGCTTAATGAGGTAGCAAGAGACAAAGGTAAAAAATTGTCGAGATGATCGACGGCGTACTTCATCGCTCTGTAAGTAGTACGGTACAGTGGAAAACCGTTATCTTTGAAGAACTTCGACACCTCACGATCACTAGTCGAACGGTCTATTGGGAGATCGGAATTACTGTCTATGAAATTCAAGATAGCTTTTGCACGTTCTATAAAGCTTGCGGTATGAACAACATCATTCGTTATTAGATGATTGAGCTTCGCAGTGGCCGTCCCAGGCCAAGGCAACACAACGCAGGATACTTCGTTGTACTGAGAGCCCCTACTCTCATCGCGCAATCGGCGGACTATCTCGAGGCGTGAATTGCCTCCTGCAATCAGAACATAGTCCTTTGAATTGGGTTGTCGAGCGACTACAAAGGGTAGTTTCAATCCCTGTTCTTTTATTGACTCATAGAGATCGTCAGAATCCTCTTCTTTGGCCTCCTGCGACACATACGGCAAAGGTCGAAGTTCATCGATTGAAATACATTCTTCAGCGAACTCAACAGCGTCTGAAACCTGAAGTCCGGTAGGAGATGGATCAAAACTCTTAAGCATGAAAAATGTAGATTGAGATAAATCGATACTGTTGAAATATACATATATTAAGGAGGGGTGCAAGAGATTCAAGAAGAATCCCAACATTGAGTGGTTTAAATTTGGGAATTCCGTAGATAACTTGACACGCTAATTACGGAGACTTCTTGACAGTTCA
>CAZEFI010000108.1:0-3325 GCA_964511425.1 uncultured Pseudomonadales bacterium | reverse complement strand
ACTGGTACTCCTCGGCTAAATCACCATCAATGGTCGGCGGCGCACCGGGATCGTGATAGACTTGATACTGATACTCTTCATCATCCCGAGTAAACACAGACAGATCATCAGGAGATAGTGCAAAGGCGAGAACACTTCCCCACTCGGGACTTAAGAAGTCTGGTTCGGACTCTGCGTCGTTCCCAGCTTGATCAACGAAACTTAACAAGGCCAAAGGTTGCCAGCGATTGAGATCGACAATATTGGGATTACCCGGTAGATGTGGTTCTAGCGCAGGATTAACGGGTTCGTAGCTCTTATTCTTGTAATCGTCATACTCATTCGCATAGTCTTCTTGTCCATAGGCTATGTAACAAGAGGCGATGTAGTTACCTAACTCGCTCGGGGAACCAAGAGTGTAGTCGGTATCTATATTTTCGGGGTCAAGATTAAGGTAACTCATCAGTGCGCTACTGTCTTTGACAATTTGACTTAGACCGGGTGACCGAGCAAAGCGATGACGGATTAGACGAAACGAAGCGTAGCTTAGCGCGACTTCAATATCCGATTCTGTAAAGGCTGTGTTGAGAGATTCCAGAGGACAAGAAACGACATCGTTCGTCCCTAAGAGCCAAGGTTTCGGTATTGGATCGATATCGCTTGCCATCGTCGCCCAAGCATCGTACTGGGCGGCGGAAACATGAAAAAGATTGCGTGCATGTACCGTCGGGCGGGCATAGTCATTGCGGATCGCCGCCAGTAAGACTTCGTTCCACCGTCGCGCCACCGAGACATCCGCCGTAGGGGACACTCCGGGCAGGTAATGGGCCGTCACCGTCGCCACACTAGAGGGCATTGCGAACATAGTTGCTGACGAATACCTGTCGGTTACCGTACCACCAGAGACCGACCAATGACTGAAGTAATAGCCGTCCTTCGGTTCCTCAGCTTCAATTTCAACTAGTTCACCTGCGTTATATTGGCCGTCACCATCACCAAAGCGAACGCTCAATCGAAGTCCAGTATGCCCGGGTTGATTCACAGTAATCACTTTATTGACTTCTATGACAGAGAATTCGGTGACCGTGTTTTCTTCATCGAACCAGTCCACGCGAATGTCAGCTCTTGTCGCAGTGGCTAGTCCAAAGTGCACTTCCAAGGGATTGTGCGAGATGAAATTGTTGCTACCACCGAGTTGCCGAGTTTGAGTGCCGTACTCAGTAGTCACCGTCACTTTTGCGCCGACGCCATAGGTGTTGACTCCAGCACCTCGCAGTTTAATAGTCAAGTAATTCCCCAAACCCACAGAATCGTTGCGATAAAACACCAAGTGAGGTTCACTTGCGTTTACCACAAGAATATCGATGTCCCCGTCGCGGTCGGCGTCAAAGCAGGCTAGACCACGTCCTTGACCTGTGTCATCAATACCAACCAGTCGTGCGATCTGGCGAAACGTTCCATCCACGCGGTTCCAATACAGCCGTGATGGAGTCTCACGATATTGTGCGTCCCTCCAACCGTTAACATGGAATATGTCCAAGAATCCGTCGTGATCAAAATCCTTGGTACAAGCCCCCCATCCCCACGCGCCACTCGCTACATGTGCTTGGTCAGTGATGTCCGAGAAAATCCCATTCCCATCGTTCTGGTAAAGTCTGTTACCAAAGTAAATGCCACCAAAGTTTATGTTGTAAATCGAAGTTACAAACCAGTCAAAATCTCCATCGTTATCGAAATCACCCACCGCTGCGCCCATACCGTTTTGATCTTTTATAACGTTTCGGTCCGTCGCTCGGTAGTAGTTAAGTCCATCATTATTTATTAGTACTTGACTCGTACCAAAGTCAGCCGCCATAAGAAGATCCCTATCGGTATCGCCGTCAATATCAAACACGTTTGCAGTAAACGTATATTCGGTGCTCGAATCTAACAAATTTCCGGCGACTCCAACTTCTTGACTCACGTTGCGAAACAGTGCATCACCTTCATTTCGCCAAACTGTTTCTGTATCAGGGTTGTATCCACGTTGTTCCCCCCAATGCGATAGAAAGATGTCGATCCATCCGTCTTTGTCGTAGTCTGCCATTGTGGAGGATACAGTTCCTTCAGAGAGTACAGTTAAGCCGGATTCCTCGGTAATGTCAATGAAAATTTCGTTTTCCGAGTCGTTTTCAAATAACCAAACTGGGTCATGATCTACGGCGGCAACAAATAGATCAAGATCACCATCCCCGTCGACGTCACCGAATGCAGGCCCACTACCCCAGTGCACCAGATCTACACCATACGCTTCAGCGACATCTACGAAGGTACCATTTCCGTTGTTCATGTACAACGCATTCGGTATCGTGTTGCCACCGATCACGTACAAATCAACATCACCATCGTCATCAATATCACCTGCCGCGACGCCTGCTGTGTAAAGCTGTTTGTCAGTTAATGTGTCAATGTCATGGGGGTATCGACGATTCAGCCCAACATTGGAAACTTTGGTAAACTGCAGTTCCGCTCCACTGGGCGTGGGAAATCCCGTTGGATGAACGAGAACACTGTCTGTAGAGGAGAGTGCTTTTGCAAACAGTGTTTCTGTCTTTGCTACATAATGCAAACAAACTATGATAAGTACCAACATTAGCCCAGACCAGAACAGTATTTCTAGAGTACGACTTTTGGATTTTCGATACTGAATGAAGAAAAAATTGTGCACGACGGGTCGACCGTACGACGTCAGAATTCGGAACATATTATTATATAAGGATTTCTTGTACGTTCTTACACGAATTTGCTGGCGTATGTGTTCAAAGAGTTCTTGTTAATCAAGTCGTGTTGAAACACGTTGGTTGAAAACTCTGATACCTGAGAGACTAAGTTCTCTGTGTCATTTTCACCTCGAGCTTACATCTTAAGGCTTGTCAAATTTCGATATAACAGATGACGATAGTCCAGACTTGGACAGAGTTCACGGAGTTTCCAACTAGTTAAGGTTATGAATTTCGATTTGACTTGGCGGAGTTTCCCTAAGTTAAATTAGGGAATATAGGGTTGTTTACACAGAGTTATTGATACTGTATATAATACCACTACAAGTCCCCTAAATTTAACGACTAATCTTTATCTGATTCAACGAACGACATTGCGTGTTCGAACGAGTTTTTACCGATTTCGATTCCAATCAAACGTCCCGGAATGTCATCAGCGGGAGGATGAATCCCGCCCCAGATGCGAGAAAGGCTGCACTGGTCGGAAGCATCACGATAGGTTGCCCATTGCAACGTCAGCGAAACGCTGGGGCCGCGTTCAAAGACTAAGAAATTGTCTTTCTCTGCCTCGAAGTCACTCATCCCAC
>CAZEFI010000107.1:0-3389 GCA_964511425.1 uncultured Pseudomonadales bacterium | reverse complement strand
GGATGCGAGCATCAAATCTCCGCCATACTGCTGGATCAAGCAAGTGTTCGTGGTTGGTTGCCGCAAGTGTAAATCCCTGATCTTTGCGCGCATCGAGACACTGAAGGAGAGCATTGACCACGCGCTTGATTTCACCTATCTCCTGGCTATCGTCGCGTGCTTTCGCGATGGCATCAAATTCGTCTAGGAACAAAATACAGCGGTGTCGAGCGGCAAAGTCGAACAGCATCCCAATGTTTCGAGCGGTGGTCCCGAGGAAAGAAGATACAAGACCTTCAAGCCTAGCCTCGACGATCGGTAGACGAAGATGATGGCCAATAAATCGTGCAAGAATCGTTTTTCCAACACCTGGCTCTCCGTAAAGTAGACAGCTCATATTGGGTTTTACACCAACACGCGCCAAATCTTCTAATCGATCCCATTCTTTCAAATGATCAGCGACCGCATCGGCTAAATCTGACTCTAGGATGGGTATATTTTTATCGTGTTCATCGGGGAACACTAGCCGCACAAGCGGTGCACCGGTCTCCCTGTCGGTCGGTATAGGAGTTGAGCTGGACAACGTGTCTCCAGGTAATTCCGACGTATCGAGACTACGACGCATTTGTCTTAGAGACACTGGTGCGAGATCATGCCTTTGTTTGTGTCGAGTGAGAAGTCTCGTAAGCTTCTCTGCCTGTTTAGGGTCACTCTCTTTTAGAGCATCACAAAGACGTTCGATTTGATGCTGAATTCGGTCTTGATCCCCGTTCAATGCCATCCGAGAAAGGGATAGTACTATATCAAATTGTTCCATATATATGCAAATAAGTTTTTGACTATGCATTATATAGTATAATTATTCAATATCTCGTGGAAGATCGGTACGACGAGTTGTCCTTCCCGGCAACTCTTGGGCACGATCACTTACAGTATCAACTACACAAGTTACCACTCGCCTCTCGACTGCATTGCGTTTGGGAGTTTAGGGCATACGATGAAAGAGTACTCGTAGCCCTATCGGTAAAGTAAATTTTTTTTGAGCAGTAAAGGAGACAAATTTTTTATGTGCCAAAACCAGGAACACGACCTCACTACCAACTTTTATTACATAGAACATCCAACCACATCCGAAAATACATCGGACCCAATATCTAGTGAACACGAAACGGCTCAGAGTCGCCCGCCTACAGATTCAGATTTGCTTGAAGTTATTAGGAGACATTGGAGTTTGCAGTTGTGGTTTCAAGGTAAGACTTTTGAGACACTCGTGCCGAAACACCGTGACATTCAAATTTTCTTATCTTATATTCAGACGATACTAGATACTGCAGATGGGATCGTTTCGTTAATTAAGAAAGGGATGCCAGCACCTGCTCTAATGCTCCTGCGCCCCATGCTCGAGGGCCACGAACGACTATTGTGGCTAAGAAAGATTGCATCATCGGCCGACATCGATAATTTTTATCAAACCGAGAGGTTTCCCCGTGAGTTAAATTTAGAGAGTTTGGTGAAATTGAACAACGTACACGACCCTGAAACTAAGTCTCTGACTCGACGAGTACTCAATCAAGAGTGGTTTACTCTGAATGACTATGTTCACATAGGTTTCTCTCATGTTTTGAATCGAGTCTCAGACGAATGCTTAGAACCACAATACCCCATTGATACACAAATAAACTCGGTAGAGTTAGCGACGGAAGTGGTTGCAAACAGCATTTATGAACACTTTGACCTTCTCGGCGATACATGTTCAAAGGATGAACTTACCGTCGAAGTTTTGAAGTCAGGACTCAAACCCTTAAACACATAAAAAACAGAGTCGTACAAATTAAACGACCGATCACTGTAAAAGGAATCAACTACTATGAATACTGGAATAGGACCACAACCGAAAACTGGAGACGCATGGGTAAAGCGAATGAGATTACACCAAAGTTGGTACAGACATTACAAATTGGGTGTAGGTTACGGAACTGGTCCCACCAAAGACGCTAAGACTCGATACGGGTACATGCTGGCGACTGAGGCAGCAGCCTGTGGACGCAATTTTCTCACTCAAACTATATTAGAGACTGTTAGAGATCGACTTTCAAGGTCGGGAATGGGTGGAGGAATCGACAAATTCCGACTCATGCACAACATGTTGTCGAGTCAACCGATGTGTTTCAATTTGTTTGGTGAATTGAGTAGGGACCGAAAGCTTGCGACGGTCTTGTGTCAAGCGTTGTGGGGCAGACACATATCAAGAGTATTGGATGTGCGGTTTGAATGGGCACCCACTCCACAAAGAGATTATTTGGGAGACAGTACAGCGTTTGATGTGTTCATTGAGTACAAAACAAAGAATGGGGAACTGGGTTTTATCAGTATCGAGACGAAGCTAACTGAAGATTTTTCAACGGATGAGTATGATCGAATCAAATACCGGCAAATCACGGAAGAAAGTCCTTGGTGGCCCGACGACATCAATGTTACAAAATTGAGTTCAAGTAAATTCAATCAGCTTTGGCGTAACCATTTGCTTTCTTATGCTCTGTTGACTCATCAATCATCTACGTATGCACAAGGTACACAAGTGGTAATCCATCATCCATTGGACACAAAATGTGCAAAAACTGTCGTGGATTACAAAAAAATGTTAAGCGAGAACAGTTGTTTTGTGGCGTTTGATCTACAAGAAATTATGTCGATATGGAGCTGTGTTTTGGAAGATTGTGAGGCAAGTCAATGGCTCAACGACTTCGACGAACGATACCTGCAGATGGACCTGAGTGAAGCTGATGCTGGTAGACCGAAAAATAGTAGTTATATACGCAGGGATTTTTCTAAAAAAGCACATTCCTCGTGATCTCTAGTCGCCGGCGTGATTGAAGCGATTTCTACAGTTTGAAAAATAACATTCGAGCGCTTACTCCAGATAGCGCGGTCTTCGGTTCAGCACACTCGTTACCAACGCAGCGCACACTCACTTGAAATGAGTCCGATGTTTCTCGTATATAAATTTGTCCATAGGGTATTCCAACACTTTCATTTACTACTCGACTACCCTCCGGTTCGTAGACATCAAAGATACGATTTTGATGTTTGTCAATCTTAAAGGATTCAGACAAGAAAGAGCTCTCCATTAAAACAACAGGCTTACTTTTATGTAGCAGGACAACAATTCCTAGGTGGCACTTTGCTTTGGCTCTCATAATTTCAACTATTGACTGTATACTAATTTGCTTTGGCAAAGCCAAAACTGTCTTGCTATCAAAAACCGTGGGAATAATTTAAACAGAGAGATTTGGCAGTTAACATGTGACAACTCCAGTTGCAGATCATGCTACTTGCCGTTCTCCGTTCGTAATTGGTAACTGTTCTTCAAGTTTTTTCCGTGCGGCTTTCGCCCATCCCTGCCATTTTGG
>CAZEFI010000106.1:0-3414 GCA_964511425.1 uncultured Pseudomonadales bacterium | reverse complement strand
CAGATATCATGGAGGGAGCTCGTACGTCGCAAAATCGACGCAAGCGTGGGTCACGGCGAGATGTGAAAAACGATTACCTGATCGAAGAAGTTCCAAGTGATGTGTCCGACCTGAAGAAGTTGTTGACAAAGCTTGAAAAGCGAATGCTCAAACACGCAGAGGAGCTCGAGTTCGAAGAAGCGGCCATGATTCGCGATCAGATCGAAGAGATTAAGAAAGTGTCTTTTTTTGAAGCGTAACGTGCGTGGTAAGTGCGAGCGATGAGGCTCGAAATTTATTATTCTAACCTAGACTTAATTATGAAGTGCACACTAGGTCTAGGTCGTATTTTGAGTGGATAATACTGTTCCCCAAGCACATTATTACATACGAACTAGCTTTAATTTTTTTTCTGTTCTCCAAAAAGAAGCGCATAATCGTCCTTAAGGCTTTCAACGTCGAACTTCAAATAGCAACTTCGCTGACTCAACCGGAAGCGTAATTGCGCAATCTTATACGAATGAGGTTCAATTGATGTGCCGATTGCAACATGAACCTTTTTAAATCTCACGGCCTCATCAGAGTGTGAGTGCCACTTTTCTACGGTCGCCACAGTCTTCTCCAACCTACGTGTTAGAGATGAAAATAACTTGATGAACTCATCATCCGTCCACTGATGAAGATCATCCACACAAGATACGAATCTGTCAATCTTTCTCGTCTTAGCTTTTTCGTTCAACGATCGTACTTTATCGCGAATTGCTATTAACTCGATCTTATCCTGATTTAACAACTTAATTTCGTCGCGTAGAGCTTTGTGTTCTAACAAAAGCACTCGATAATAATGCCAAGTACTACTTTCTAGCAGTCTTCGATGATTTCCTGGATCTTCTGGTACTACTTCAATCAACCGTTCAATGGCTGATTCGAGTTTATTTACTCCCTCTTCAGACGTTTTATAGTGTCGTGCTAGGGAAGTGGTGACGATGAAGAAAAGAGTTTTGGGGTTGGTAGTTTTCCAAGTCGTCGATATTCCTAACAACTCTGGAACCAACTCTTCAAGATACTGGAGAGACAATTCGATCCTCGCTTCGATCGGAACGTTTCGCTTCTCTTCGTATTCTTCTGCCATGTCGTTTACGAGTTCTTCGATGATTTCGTCTTTAGTGACATCTTTCCCATAGATCTCCCGAAATCCCCTTTCATTTCGAGCGAAATTCTTCCAAATTCTCTTTCGAATCTCTTCTTTCCAGTCTTCCAGCTCCTGTTGGGCGATGCGTTCCGACTTAGCTGCGATAGCCTCGTATGCTGGATTTCCGGGAAGCGACCCATCAACCCACCAGGTGGGGTAAGTGGTTTCATCCTCGGCAGTTTCCTCGCCAACTAGGCTTTTATCGTCACTTTGGGTCTCTGGTTTTATGACATTTTTTTTGTGCCCGGATTCCAACTCCTCACGCAATCCAAACTTGTCGATGTTGCTGTCTACGCTTTCGTCGAAGTCTCCCTTGACCTCGATATCGACGTTGCTCGACTCTTCAAGATTGTTGTCGTTTTCTTCTGTTACTGCATTAACGTCATCTGTCTCGGTTTCACCAAGCAGATATGTGCAACAAATAGCAATGCAGACTGTTGCTAATCTCATGAGTGAACTCTTCACGGTCATCCTCCGGCGTGAGTTCCATCAATTAATTCTGGGTCGGTGCAGAAACTGTACGCAAAACAATCGTGTCTCACCCGGAGCAACACCATGTAGAGCATACGTTAAACCGTACTCTCAATTTTCTTTGGGTTTTCGTAGTTGCAGTGAATAATCATCTTTGAGGCTTTCAACGTCGAACTCCAAATAACAATTCCGCGACATTTCGGTATTAATCACTCTCTGAATGTTCGGTGTAATAAATGTGAGTGATCTACCAAGAGCATTATCAATCTTTTTCCATCTCACGGAATCATCAGAGTGCGGATGCCACTTTTCCACAGCGGCTACCGTCTTCTCTAATCTACGAGTTAGAGATGAAAACAGTTTGACAAACGCTTTATTAGCCCGACGACGCATATCATCCACGCAAGATGCAAATCTATCAATCTCTTTCGTCTCAACATTTGCGTTCAAAGATTGCACTTCATCGCGAATCTTCATTAATTCCTTCTTGTCTTGATCTAATTCCTTAATCTCTTCGTACACATTTTTGAATTGCAATACTAACCCTCGAGTATAGTGTCTAGTTTGTACTCCCAGCATCCCTTGGTTTTTATCGGGCACCACGTCAATCAGTCGTTCAATGACGGACTGGAGTTTCTCAACTTTGTCATCGGGTACTTTGTAGTGTTTCGCTAGAGCAGTAGTGACGATGAGGAAGAGAGCTGTTTTTTCAGTAGTTTGCCAAGTCGTGGATATTCCAACCAGCTCTGGAATTAACTTTTCAAGACGTTGGAATGCTATTCCGATCTTAACATCCATTGGAATTTTAGCCGCCTCATTGACAGCTTCTTCCCATTCCTTTATGATCTCTTCGATGATTTCGTCCTTCGTGGCATCTTTCCCATAAATCTCTCGAAGTGCTCGTTCCCCTTTGGCGAAATTGTTTCGTAATTGCTTGCGCAAGTGTTCTTTCACGTCTTCCCGGTATTGCTTCACAATCTTTGCAATATCCTCTTTGGCTCTTTCGAAGGGTTCTAGAGCATCGTTATTGGCATCACTCTCGGCCGCGGTCTCCTCACCACCTTTTTCTGTATCCATAGGTAGGTTTTCTGGTGCCTCTCGAAGTCTTTGTGTGAGCCTGGATTTCATCTCCTCACTCAAACCGAGTTCTTCGAGTTCACTTTCCATGGCTTCTTCGAAAGCGCTATCGACCTCGTTATCTGCATCACTCGCCTGTTCCAGATTGTTACCGTTTTCTTCGGTAGCTTTCTGCACGTCTTCAGTCTCGGCTTCACCGAGCAGATGAGTGCTATATATAGCGATGCAGACTATAGCAAAGCTAAGGAGTAAATTTTTCAAGGTCGTCCACCAAAGTAATTTCATTCAATTGATTTAGAGTTGCTTCAAATTAGTCTATAACAAGATTGTTCCCTATCACTCGGAAGTCTATAACTTCGGTGTTCGCGCTGTGCTGATTTCGTGTCAAGTACAGGTAATCAGAATGACTGATTCCTGAAAAAATATTTGTTTTCCTCGGTAAATCGATACCCAGTGGCGTAATTAGAACCTTGTTTATAGAAGAATTACGATGAGACAAATTTTGATCGAAAAAGTTGCTATGTAGGTTCGAAAGCAAATGTTCATCACCCGAAAGGGTTCGAACTTGACCAAGAAGATCGGAATCCAGACTAAGTCGACGAAAATAGAATGATGACTTTTTTACGAATCGTAATCAGCTTGGTAGGCGCGATTGGACTTGAACCAACGACCCCCACCATGTCAAGGTGATGCTC
>CAZEFI010000105.1:0-3437 GCA_964511425.1 uncultured Pseudomonadales bacterium | reverse complement strand
TCTATTTGAGCTACCCATCTACCAACAGGCAGGTTTGTTCAGCCCTCAAGAATCCATACACCACCACTATCTATGATTACTAGCCGTCAATTTGCGTAGTCTATTACCTGTACAAAGTGCAACAAACAGGCCACTTGGCAGAGGATCTGTACCGACAATGATCATGACGAAACTCGCCAAACGGTGTTTTGATTTTGTAAACATGTCACTAAAACTATCTATATCTGTTTCTGACGGAGTAGGCTGCTGCTCTGGGTGTGTGTGCCAGTCTCCAACGTAGTGTAGATCAATCTTAAATAGTCGTCTTATCTCACGCCGCTCTTTCATTCGGTTTGGGATGAAGCTTCTGATACTTCTTCGGTCTGTTTTCCTTGGTCCAGTCGCCCGATCGATTTTGACTTTACGCCCATCGAAACGTGCGAACAACTGACCGCCCGCTTCAAGATGTCGATTCGTCACTTGCTTATGACGATCAAAGTGTTCAAGAACCTCATCAGTCAAAACGAGTACCTGCCCAGAAGTTCCGATGCTAAAACAAACCACGTAGTAACCCTAGCTCCGCCCACAAACGGGGCAGTTCGATGAGGCACGCCAAGGCCTTTCAATTTTCAATTCGCCGGATCCCGGGTCACCATTCTCACCGACCCAAGTTTCGGACCAGGTACCCCCGGCTAACGTTACACGACTACGGGATCCAATCCATGTACGGTGAACAGCGGCTAGCCCATCATTTGTTAGTGCGTCAATCACGGTTTCAGAAATAAGAGCATGTGCCCAACACAATTCCACTGGACCATAAGGCGTATATGTAGCTCCGCATGCCGGCTCTTGTTGGGTTTCCCGCCCGTCAGGCCAATCAATCACATTAAGTATTGGACGCCCCATCTCATTGACTCCACATCGTAAGCATGCATCTCCTTGTGGAATGTGCACAGAATGAGCGGCCGCTGCATTTGCCTCCACCCAACCGTAAATTACAGCCGGATACTCAGGTCTTTCCCGCTGTAAATCGTTTAAAAAACTTTCAGCAGCCCAATCGCCTGTGGTACTGACGATTAAATCATAAGATGCCATTTGCTCTATAATTGTGTCCTCTTCCGGTCCAAATCGGATCTGTCTTCCTGAAACTTCTCCCAAATGTGGGTACGAGGCGGAGATCTCACGGGCTAGTTCTTTAGATTTACTGCTATCAACGGAACTTGCGCCCAGTACATGCCGACTGATGTTCGGCCAGTCCATGTTTCCGGGATCGATTAAAAGCAAATTACCAATCCCGGCTTGAGCCAGCAACCTGGAGATTGGACCACCCAGAGAACCACAGCCTAGCACAGCAATGCGTCGTTCCCTAAGAAGCTTTTGGGTGGAATCTTGATCCCGACCGTGTATCCATCGGTGATCAGCACGCTTTGCGACATGCTTAGAAATCTCCGCCGTACTCGAGAGGAAGCGGTGAGTTAGGAGATGTTTAGGTGTATGTCCCGGACGAAAACCCGCTTCCAATAGGTTTTTTCTGCCTTTTGATCTACTGGCCACCTTAGGAGGGCGTATTGTAACCGCACCAAAACATGCACCATTCGAGGTTGTTGCACCTAAGAGGACGTTAATCTCGATGGTACCTGATTCCACTGTTTTTTCTAGTACAGCAGAACCACCGTGTGACTTTTCTCGTGCTAGTTTCCATACATCAGAGGCGTTACTGGGAAAGTCGTGAGGTAAGAGAGGTTCCTGCAACCAGATCAGCACGCCGTCATAAAGTCTGTAACTCGATTTTTGACGACTTTTATATCGTCTCCTCGACAACCATCTGACAAGTGTATTTTGGTCTTCACCAACAACAAGCAGACTGTTGCCACGCCATACCTTAATTTTGCGATTCGCCTCTAGAGGTTCGATTAAGCTTATTATGTTAGGAGTACCTCTATCCACCGCTAAATACCAGTAGCTTAGAAACTCTTTCTGGAAATCGTCCTTGTTGTTGCCCCTAATGCATTCCTGTATAAGTTGACAAGCCTCGCTCAGCAGGTATTCAACAACAGCCACTGGTTTGTCTACTGATATAGATGCATCGTTTGGCAGAATGCAGAGATACCCGTCCTTCTCAAGATGAGGCCAATCAAGAAGGTGTGGCGCATCGGCTAAAACGATACGTGGCGCGGTGTATGGGAACCCTCCGTCTACAAGTACACGGAATTCTCGATGGATGTCATCTGAAAAACCGATGACTGATAGGCTCCAACCTATTCGAAATCCTCTCTTTTTATATCTTTCTATAGTTCTTTCACTTAGACGACAACCCGTGGCTTTCTTGTTGAAAAAAGCATCCAAGCTTGCAATTGCTTCTGAACGTCTTTCGTTTATCGATGAGGGTGAGACTTTACGCAAATCGGCCACCACCGTGTTTGTCTACAGGGTGTTGTCCAGCGGCGTGCTCTGATCCCTTCACCAAAATACCGATGTCGTCACCGAACTTACCGTTGTCGGGTTCGTCGTCATAGAGGCCAATAAAGAAACTAGTTTCAAAAACCTTATCCCAAGCCTTCAGTGCTTCTTCCCTGGTACAGTTGGAATCAAAAAGCACTTGCAATACGGTGATAGCCCAATCCAACTTTTCACGCAAGAATCTACAGCGGCCATCTGTCGGTCCCGAAGTCAAATACTCGCCATTCACAGTTGGATGTGCTATCTCGAGATTTCGATTGAGTCGGTCACGCATGCGTACCATTGTATAATACAGAGCCTCATCTTCCCGATCTAACTTTCCATAGTAACACTCTTCCACGACTAGAGTGGTGATCATGAAACCCGAAGCTATCCTCGATTGCCAGCTTTCACGGCTACGAGCGAACGATTTAATCAAACGGACTTGGCGACGTAGTTGTCGGCCGTTTGTGGAATCCGGGTTCAGACGCTGGTTAGCGTTATTGAACCAGTTCGTTACACCCTCAGGATCAGACTTCTTCCATTCCGTACTCGCAATCTCGAAATGAACCTCTTCCTCGCCCCAATAGTTTTTGGTCTTTATCTTACGGTACACTGGTATGTCTACATGATAACCCGCTTCGTAATAGACTCGAACACAGTTATTACGTACTTCGGGTTCACTGTTGAAACGATCGTCATGAAGTGCCGCCCTTACCATTTTCTTTGTGTCAAGCGGAGATTTATCTCCGCCATTGGGTCCTTGTAAATCTTTCTTCCAGAAGTACACTCCATCATCAATATCGTAGTCCTTGTTTGGTTGTTGTACCATCGTACGGTGGACATACGAGCCTTGAGAACGAAATTCACTAGGTGTTGGCTCTTCTTCATTCTTCAGACCGTCCTTTAACCTTTGCCTGTTCGTGTCTCTCCGTTCCTTCATTTCTTTCCGGTCAGACTCGTGCAGCGTTACCTTTTTGTCGTGATAGGCAAGGATGTCGTTGTGAGCGTTATGCATG
>CAZEFI010000104.1:0-3499 GCA_964511425.1 uncultured Pseudomonadales bacterium | reverse complement strand
TGGGCGTTAACTTAATTCGTACTTGGTCTCTTTCGGATCGATACAGTCTCTCGGTCATAGCTCAAACTCAGGGATGAAAGGTGTTGTTGCATAAATGCTCCTGTTGAAATCGGTCCAAACAAAAGCTAGATTTTAATGCATGAACTTTTGCGTGCAAGTTGAACCACCGCGTTGGATTGATGTTGAACGAAACTGACGTGGCTCAGAGACGGAACTTATTGTCAAAGTGTCTGCTTTTTATCTCTTTAAAGCACAAAACTTCAAAGAGTCTTCTAAAAGATCATCTGGAGTCTAGGACCCTTGTGTTTTTGGTGACAATCACCACGCTTGAAGGCACCCTTCCAACCTGTTTTCATCATTACGATCGATCAAAAAAAGCTTTCAGCATCGGTCTAACCTTAGTTCCAGCTCGCTCAAAAGTGTCCACGAGTTCATCATAAATGTTAGCCCCTGCGAGAAAGTTCCAGAAATGTTCGCCCACCAATAACTGACCTCCGTCGATATCAAATATCTGGTCTATACCTAGACGGAGATACGGCTCAGGATGATAGGGGTTATACGGCATCGCGATCGCACTTTTAATGTCGCGGTCTGTACCAAATTGCGCGTACCCCTGTGCGGTCCACTCAAGAATCTGACGTTTGTAGTCGAGAATACCACTCTTATTGGGTTTGACCGTTTTGAGGTCTATCAAAAAAAGTTCTTTCTGTCGACGAAGAAGAATGTCCACCTTAACGGTGTCCCTTTCTATACTGTCTCGCAACGAAAGGGTCGATTGGCGTAGCTTTATAAACTCGCGGGATGCGTTTGGTTTAGATCGCTTGTTTCTTAAGTCATCTACTAAATTTGAAACTACATCACTCGCTTGTTTTGTGAGAGTTTTACTCAGTTTAAACTGGGATACAACTTCGTCGAAATGAGTTTGTGCGACGACGCAAGCTACCTTTTCAAAAACTGACATTCCGAAAGTTGTAAGGATGCTTTGCACAGCCTGATGAGTGAGCAAAACGCTGGTGCCGAGAAGTGGCGTGTGAAAGGGTTTGTAGGTTACTTCCGCTTGATCTAAACTCTTGATCTTGGATTCGATTACATTGCAAAGAAGATCTTCAATCTCACGTGTGGGAAGCATCGACCCGTTCCTTCAGGTGAAAAATCGATTCCGAGTATTTACCCTTGATTCCTTCTGCGCGATTTAAGACCGGTCGTTTAAATTCGTTGACTAGTGAAAAACCAGCTTTTTCGGCGATCGTAGGATACAAACCAAACCGGTCGTTCGCGACGATGAAGACGTCGAAGTCATTTGCTAAATAAGGTTTAGCATTTTTCAAAACAGAGGAAATCTCATCGACATAGCGAGCACGAGCTTCCTTGCGCTGCCCATCAGACAACGATCCAATCTCGAACTCGTCCCGTCTAGGTAGTTCTAGAATCTCGTATGCATAAGCGTGTTGATCATGATAGTCGATAAGTCCAACGTAAGGTGGCGATGTGAAGATTCCTTGAAATTTCTGTTGCAAAACTTTATTCTTTAATTCGCTATTCTCTATCGCGTTGAAATAATCTACATCTTTCGAATCGCCCACCACACATTCTTGAAATGTGTTTGTTCGAAGTGATTGAAATTCAATAATTCGGCGTGTAGTGTCTTCGAGATAGCGCTTCCACCAACCATACAAAGTAACCTTAGGTGTACAAATCTTGTAGTGTTTGGAGCAGTAGTATGGAGCTTGAATAGGTTGCGTTAGTGTAGCGAGATCATAGTGCTTGGTCGCTCGAACTGACCGTGCTGTTCGTGTCAACACGAGACTCAGAAGATTGCGAATAGTAGGCTGTTCAATCCGAAGAATTTCTTGTTTCAACAGAGATATTTCCTGCCTAATGGAACCGACAAACCAACGGGACAAAAAACTGTCGCTTGTTTCGTCCAAAGAATAGTCTAGATTGTGCAGCTCACACAGTGAATGAAAGGAATCACAGAATTCCAATGCTCGAACATTTCCGAATTCCGTTTCGTCGATTTCTCCATTAACAACCGCGCGACGAAATTTTGGGCTAGGAAAATGTTCCTTGTTAAACTTGCTCAGTAACGAGCTGAGTTCATTTTCAAACAGCCGCGCTCCCATACTGACTGAATCTGACTCCAGAAGCGAGTTAATTCTGCCCGTTTCTGATAAAAGGTGCGGGTAATCAATGTCGGTTAGCTTGCAATTTGAAATCAGCGCGTTGAACTCTGAGATGTCGACTCCAAAAGCATGAATTCCTAGTTCGTTGCACTGAACTAGTGTCGTGCCACTGCCACAGAATGGATCTAGAATTACATCCCCAGGGCGAAAAAATCTCTTTGACTTGAATTCGTCAGTGTGAGGACCGACGAAATATTCAACCAACTGTGGTATGAACTTTCCTTTGTATGGATGAATGCGATGCACATGCTTGGTAGTTTCAGCTTCACGATACTCGGTAAACGACAAACGCCAATTCAACTCACTGTCGATAGAGTTCCGAAAACTGTCTTCCAATCTTTGGGCGCGCTCCTGAAAATAAGATGTGACCTCTTCCTCATTCAAAATACAGCCAGAAGAAACATCTTTAACCTGTCTTAATACACCATAGCGTATAAGGTATTGAATGTTCGACGTCGTAACTTTTCTGCGAGTGATCTTGGAAGCCAAAATACTAGCTTCTTTAACAGTGAGTTCGGTAGAACTTTCTTCAAATAACATCATTTGGGAGTCGTTGGATTTCTAATGACTGTTCGGCGTTTTAAGCATTCTAACAACTTAGCATTTTCTTGGGGCAAACCGTTCACTTCAAGGTATTGCTACACTACACTCTCTGGATGGTAGAATAGTGTTAAAATGTTCATATATCATATTAAAACCACTACGTCTAACAGAGTCTCTCACCGCACAGTTTAGTTTCCCTATTTAATTAAACTCAATGCCTTCCCGACTCAAGATCAGAGAGTGCAGAACAGTATAGTCTTTGACTGGGAAAACGTTTCGCAGGTTTTGACAGAAAACGTTTGTCGGAGCATATCTGCAACCACGGATCCACCATTGTTATCGAGCAATTGATTCAGAGCAAAACGTCGCTCTGTTGGACCTGCTTATTAAATGATGCCAACTAGATCAGTCTGTGTCGTGAGAGGACTGTAAACGTAAACGTCCAAATACTGAAATCGAGCAATATCCTTAGGTATGTTATCTTTGATGATGTTATCTGGTGGAAAGAGCACAAAACAAATCACTAGACTAACACGCACACCACCCAAAAACAAACCGATGGAGCTTTGTGTTATTCACGTGATTTACACTTTATAGAGATCTGAGCTATGCCAACGGTTCTAAGAAATATTGGCTCACAAGAACTATTACTCACGCACAAAAGATCTCAGAGTTCCGATTTGATCGGCAGTGAAGTCCCGTTCTGCTGTGCCGTCCATCAACAATCGTTCTGCAACTGTGGATTGAAGCTGCGCCGATGGTACTTTAGCGAT
>CAZEFI010000103.1:0-3744 GCA_964511425.1 uncultured Pseudomonadales bacterium | reverse complement strand
GAGATACCAGCACGGTCGCTTTGACGTCCAGTTTGCTCTCTGACGCGAACTCTCCGGTAATTGAAAATTCCTTCGCTTCAAGTGTTTCCGCTCCCGTCGCGATGAGTACTGATGCCAGCCACACCGGCAGCAACATTCCTAAACAAGTCTTCATAAACGTCGAATCCTAGTTGTAAATAGTGTTGTTTCGCAAAACGATATTAAACAGATACGCGCACACGTAGGCGCGAAAACGATTCAGAAACCTGATTTCCAACCGTTGTTCAAATCATCAAATAATTGAGCTCACCGCTTGATTGCTATTGACATCCCAGTCCACAGAGTACTCTGGTCAATTTAGCACAGAGACTCACAGCACATCAGCGCATCCCTTTTCTCAGGCTGCGAGTTTTTCGATTTTCCTTCGAAAATCATGTTCTGCTTCCAGAGATGCAACAGCAGTGCCCGCGACGTTTGTGAGACGCGCGACATCTAGTCTAGGAATCTCTTGTTGATTCATGAATACGATGATGGACTCAAAAGAGAGTTTATGCAGTAGGAAATGCGAAAGCATAATGGTTGTCAATCGAGCCTTGTCTCGATTAGGAATACCGTAAATAAATAATGGCGAACCATCGCGTCCTTCAAGCTGATAGTCAACTGGGTAGTTGTTTGCGTGTGGAACATCTACGGGTATGTAATCTTCTGCAATCCTCCCCTCGTCTACGATGCCAAACAGCAACAACTTTAAGTCTTCGTAGAAAGTGGTAGCAATGCGGTCTCTGCTAAGAAATGTTAAGTCGTAGATTTTTGTTAGAGCTTGTCCGAAGCTGAAAAGTGCCTCAACTATGTTCTCTGGAGACGTTTCAACTTTAAACACCCCTTCCTCTTCTTTTATTTCACACTCCTGTACGATCTGATCCCATAGAACTGCACGAGCACCTTCGGAAAAGGCATCAGTATCGTGTTCGTAACTGATGTGCATGAGAATGTGACCACGATCACTCAGCATAACACTGCCCGATGGTGTATCAGAGAGGTAAATTGGAAAGTGGTCTCCATCAGGAAAAGAAAATGGAGATTCCAACATGTACACACCATCATCGCGTTTGTGAATGCGAATCTTCGCACACAATCGTTCGCACAACATCTTACCGAGTAGTTCTGTATCAAGAGCCATCGAATATATCCATTTCATCATGCTGCGCATCTAGACCTTGAACACAACAATCTTCGATCATACAAGCAAGAGCACCATTCACGGTTCTGTATCGCTTAGTCTCTTCGGCGTGACTGTCAATTTTCTTCCCAGCCTGTAGAGCCTCCGCAGTGGCACGGTGATTGTATGCGATCAGCAGTCTCTCTCAACAAATATTGAGGGGAAATTCGGCGGACAATCTGGCTGGATCTCCATTGCCTATGTTCCGTTGCCGAGGCTGAAGTCCAACATAGGTGATTAATGGGTCACAGGAGCGCTATTAAAACTCGCTTGCTCATATGCCTCACTCCTCAGTGATTCTAGACTAAACATGGGATTATTGGTGACCAAATTTCGTGAGCAAGACAAGTCTCTTTGACCTGATTTCCTGAGCAAATATCCTATTCCGGCTTCGAGTTTTCCGTTAACACACCCGCAACCCTAAGAGTTTTATGAGCATCCTCGAAATCAATAATGTGTGCATCTAAAGTGTTTAAGAAATGTGCGTCAGAAGCGACGCTAGCGATTGCGTGGATTTCGCGTAATAGTGGGAGATCAACGTCGTTTGCGTATGCATGTTTCGCTACCTCCAAGATTTCCTCGGCAGTATGATTTTCCTGAAGTGATTTAAGCAGCAGTAACGTTTCTGACTTATCTAACAGTCCGTTTGCACACACAATACTCGCGACGGTTGGTTCAATCATCTGCGACACATAAGGAATCAGTGAGGAAAACGTACGAACAATCCGTTCGTCGAGTTCGCTATCGGGCTGATTCAAAAACCATTCCTGCATGATCGCAGCGATCTCCGAAGCTTGGTCAGATTCGTTTCGGTCGATATGAACTCGCGCAATAGACGCTAGAGCTTGAAAAATGGATTGCTTGTCAATATCAGATTCGTCTAGCCATGATCCGAGTGCTCGAACCATCGAAGATACGTTTTCCGGCTCATTGAAGTCTAATATCTCTTCTACCAACGAAACGAAAACACTTGCACTGGTTCTACGCTTATCGGAGTATCTATTCGTATCGATGATATTGGACAAGTTGACTCCCAAGTTAAACCCCAAGTTCTTCATAGCTACCAGCATATTATCTGATGAGCTCGCACGAAACAAAGTACTGACAGGTCCAGATTCGCTCAAGGTCCCAGAGACTTCAATGCTCTTTTTAGTAAACATTGATCTCACGATCATGTTCGTGCGCTCAAAGTCTTTTGCTAAACTATAAACACGAGCAAGTTGAACCAGACGTATGTCGTCGAATCCGCGAACAACATCCACACCATCGCTTATGCCCGGAATCAACACTTCAACGTTGCTGACAACTTCTGACGGATCGTAAGCCACAGAAAACGCACGAATGGCAAAAGCTTCCCAAACATGTTGGAACTCTGGCAAATTTCGGAAAGGACGAACTAAAGGTACGACTCGATCAATCATTTCCTTTAATGAATCCTGTGGGAGATGCTGGCTAAGGTCTTCAATCATGTTCAATACTCCTGGTCGATCATTACCAAAAGAGCGCATGAATACATCGGATGCGGAGCCTTGAAATTCTCGGTATTCGACTTCGCCAATAAGCAACATTTCAAAGCAATCAATGGCTTCGTCGAGGTGTCCAAGTTGAATCATCAATCTGGAGAACATATACAACTGGTCATTTGTTGGAGAAACCACATTTCTAACCCGAGCCAAAAACGCATTGGCTTCAATGTTCGACAGCTGTGGAGAGGTGTCAAGTACCAATTTCAACCAGAGAGTAAATTCGTGATCATCGACAGCATCTTTCACAAGACTCTCTGACAACTCAGTTAACCGTTCCCTCAGTGTTTCTGGGTGTTGTTGATATGCCTCAGAGACGAGATCGTACATATGCCAGAACGACCATCGACGCTGACTGGGAGGCATCGACAGTAAATACTGTTCCAATTCTCGACCGAGAGGAGCTCTGGAGACAAGTACATCTATTAATTTAGGTGCTTCAGCATTAGTCTTTAGCCTTCCTCTCGTTGTGGCGCGGCTACTCGCCCCATATTGCCCGTACGTGATCTCACGCGGCAAGAGCCCTTCACTAGGCCATTGGAGTAAGATAGGCTGAATATTGTCTACTTTGTAAGGGCTACTTGTTATCTTGCCCAATGTAGTAGCATGCGACCCTCTCCAGACCGTTCGCAGTAATTGAGGAATTTCTTCTTGTGACGTTAGTTCATTTGACGCAACTTCTTGCAATCGAGTCATCATGGACTTTAATTCGTTAGGGAGGATGTCGTCAACTACGTAATGTTCTCCAGCTACGTTTCTGTTGAGGATCAGTTTGAGAAAGAATGAAGGAGAAAATTCACCATGAACCCGTACAGCTTCATTGCGTGCGATAATTCCATCGCGTATCTCCTTATCTAAAAGATTCGGTCCTCCGTCCAATGCTACCGCTAATGCTTGATCGAAGTTTCCGTTCTCAATAGCTATTAAGAAATAGGACATTCGGATAAACTCTTCGGTTTTGTCGATTTCATAGAACATGCGAAGGAAATTGACTAATTTATCTAGTTCATCAGTGTCAATGTA
>CAZEFI010000102.1:0-3818 GCA_964511425.1 uncultured Pseudomonadales bacterium | reverse complement strand
GTAAAGAAAAACCACCAGTGTAGTAAAAACAACGGATTAAAAAATAGACCTAACGATCCTAATCCTAGTCCAGTACTTGAGCCGACTATTCCGAATAAGGGAACGAATAACACCACAAACCAAATACCCACGAAGGTAACTACTTTCAAAGTCATCCCCCAGACTCTACCGTCTACGATAGAGGGAAATAGAGTTGGAATAGATTTGTCAATCATTCGAAGATTGCGATCGAAATACAACAGACTCCAGCATCCCAACACGGCGAATAAGAACACAGCTGAATACACGCGTCTAGCCATTGCTTGCGTTTCACTTGGATGAAAGTCTATGCTCGTTTCTGTTGTTAATCCAACGACGAAAGACAAGTGCGAGGGTATCCACTCTGTAATCTCTCTGTTAATCGAAGGGTTTTGGTACTGTTCATACTGTACATCATTTGCTAGATCTTGGTACCATTTTCGAGTCTCCAATGCGAGCGTGAAATCCGATGTACTATTAAGTAACAAATATGCGCGTCCGAGTTCGCGCAGATCCTGCTCAGACATTCTAAAGTACCCTGCAATCACACCGGATTCCAGCCACTCTTCGTTCGGATCAATGATTTCGACGTACTTTGCGAAAGACACTTTGGGTATCCGTCGAGCAATCTTTTTAACATTATCGTTCCAACCGTCGACAAACCATGCCGAAGTTTGCTCTGGGGACCCTAACAAATAGGAGCGGTAAAAATCCTGTTTGATTGAGAAGTACTCGATAAATTCGTCCGGACTTAAACGCGGAGTACGAGTTAACAATAAAAAATTGTTGGTTAAATCATGCTCAGCTTCAGAAAACCACGACTTCCACACAGGTTGGTTGCTAGAGTTGACATATTCAAGGAAACTCTCAATATCTCGTCTCAGTATTTCTTGACGAACTGCTTTTGCGAGTTGCAAATCGGAAGAATCATCGACATAGTAAACAAACCGATCGTCTGACAATTCGAATGTGTACTTTCCTTGAACGTCATTTTTGAATCGTTTCAATTCACTTTGAAAGTGTTCCCATCGGTTTACACTTTCAGCGGTGTGCGATGGTTGGTATAAGACAAAGAACCATAACAACGCGGCGATGACTATAGGTGCTCCAATACCTCCAATGCAAAAAGTCTTCGAACGCACGAATTTTTGCCAATCTCGTAGCGCGAATTGACCACTACTCTTCATCGACTCAAACATTGTTCTAGGATTCACATCTGACTGCATGATGGACGAATGGACACATCAATATATAGTAGTGAATCGATTGAACACACGGATCATATTACTTCGACATTGTGTCATCATACAATTTGATTCGTCCTGCAGACCTGTAGATTCGTTTTACGCAGTACATTCATGCGGTGGGTCATGCGAGTGCTGAATGCGCATAAAAATCGAAGTTATCTTGGATGGAATCGATACCTGAGCATTCTTTTTCTAGCTTGTAACTTTAATTCATTTTTGATGAAGAACCGAAATCCTATCAAATATCCGATCGCAACAAGTACGATCGATGAATAAGTCAGGGCGTCTGGGTATCCAAGTGAATACTTAACCATCGCAATTGGTCCTATCAATGGGAAAAACAAGAACAGGAGTTCAACTTGTGATCCATGATGGATAGGGGAACTATCCATGTTTAGCATCAAAAAGCCGGTATGGATCGAAAATAACAATACTGCAAGAAATCGACCGCTCTGTCGAAAGAGTCTCAGCGCATCAAGTATGTAGCAACTTGTCCAAAGCCCGAGAAGCACGAACAGGAAATAGTTCAGCAAAAGAGATGGATGAAAAATCAATGCCAATGCTCCAACTCCAAACATTGGGTTGGTTCCAATTAGTACGAACTCGGGTACAAAGAGAAGTACGAACCACACAATAGCAATCGAAGTGACTTTTAACATCGTCCCCAGTGCTCGACCATCTATTACCTTAGAAGAAGATTCAATCAAGGAGAAATCTCTCTTGGGCGTGAAATTCGGATCAAACTGTAGCAAACCCCACGCGTAGCCTACGAACAATAGGTAGAGAGATGTGAAAGTAAAACTTGAAAATCCTCGGGTCCTCTCATGTTTTCGAGCAATTTCGTTTAGCGAGTCCGTCGTCTTCAGGTCGAAGGACACGAGGTTAGAATCGCCAGTAGTGGGATCTTTATCCATGTTGCTTTTATGTTGTAAAACACTTTTGGAGACAGTCTCGACAAGTTCTGCAATCCAAGTTTGTGCCAGTTGAACTTGATTCATCTCAGGTACCAAGGACTTATACGGCGTCGATGACTCTGCAACAAAGAAATCCCCTCGAAGAGTTTCTAGGAAGTCCTCTGGAATTTCAACGTAGGTGGGGGCCCATGCTGCTCGATTCCGCTCATCGTTTGCATCAAGAACCATGACAGCGTGATTAAAACTCATAGCTGGAATTGTGTGAGCAATGTCATCAATATTGTCATTCCACCCCTCCACGAACCAGGCGAAGTTTTCCTCGGTGGTTGCTAATCGAGAAGAAAACGTGGCATCGTGTTGCAACGAGTACATTTCTATCAATTCGTCAGCAGTGAAGTATTGGTTAGAGAGTGCATCTAATAACTCTCTTTTGCTATTGCTGTCTTCGTCTTGGAGATCGCCGAACCATTGCCACTCGTCGTAGGGTATGTTTTTCAAAAACGCAATCATGTTGGCTATATCACGTCTCAAAATCTCCTGCTGAATAGCTGAGTCTAGATTCATACCTGTCTGATCGACGACATAAAAAAGCATGCGATCTGAAGACTTTTCGAAGATGAACTTTCCTTTGACGTCGTCGCCAAATCGTTCTAACTCACTCTGAAAGTACTGCCAACGGTTTGACCCGTCATCTGTGGTGTCACCGTTGAGAAGAATAACCGTCGACAATATGGCTGTGAGAACTAGGGGAGAGATCAATCCCACGATCAGGAAATGTTTTCCACGTACGAACCGTAGCCATTCTCGGCGCGCAATCGTCAGCGTCAGATCACACTGGGCTAACATCTTTCGAATCTCAATGACTTTGGGTGGTCCAACACATTCATTTCAATCAAACACCTGCTACGATTTTGAATTGAATTGCCCTACTTCACAGTCCTGTTTTAAAACTCAGTTCAATCGGCTCAAAATCTGTAATAGCCTCATAGGAAGTTACCTTCTATGGAACATGGAAAAGCCCGTAGGTTATCGGGTCGCTTATGATGGCATTGGTATCAGGACACAACCGAGGGCGTGGGCTTGTCGTCGGACATGGGCGATTTTGCGATCTTGATATGCTTTTTCAAAGTCTTCAATGGAGCGTTCCACGTACTCGGTGCCGTCGCGCAGCATCGCATAGACTAAGCGGGCGATTTCATGAGCGGTAGCTTTGATGGCTCGGGCTTTCTCCATCCGTGCGAGCCGACGGCGGTGTTTCGCACCTAACCAGGTTTCCGACCGGCGTACGGCGATCGCGCATTGCCGGAAGGCTTGACCGAGGCGATTCGCTTTTCGAGGTCGATGCTTCCGGAGTACATTCCCACCACTAATCTGGTTGTTGGGTGCCAGTGCGAGCCACGAGCAGAAGTGCTTTTCCGTCGGAAACGCGGACACATCGGCACCCAATTCCGAGACAATGAGCAACGCCGTTTCCAGTCCGACGCCGGTGATGGCGGTGAGATCCACCCCGGCGACCTCCCAGAGTGCTCGTTGCCGTCGTCGGTCACTCGCCTTAGCACAGGGGTGTTGCAACGGTCGAACTCGTGGGAGTGTCATAAATTACGTGTATGGAAGTTTTTCCAGTTCTTTCCTGAAGGGC
>CAZEFI010000101.1:0-3877 GCA_964511425.1 uncultured Pseudomonadales bacterium | reverse complement strand
ACTTGTTGATCAAAAAGTGTCTAAGAAACTGTCCCCCAAAACGTGCTCAGACCCGATGGGCAATGGAATAGATAGTCGGAACGAACTTAGAGTGCGATTAGAGCACGAAAAGGAGTTTATTACGAACTTCCCCGTAGCTGAAGAGTGCGATCACGTGAAGTTGTCAAAAAACATTAAGTTGGAATTTGCGGATCCAGCGCCAAATTCTCGCCCAGCAATCAGTAGTGAAATAGTGAAGTGGCGTTCGGCAGCACTACGAGAAATCTTGAGCGACACCCAAGATTTAGATTTGGTTCGAATGGTCTTCGAATTGAGTTGGACACAGTTTGATGAAGATGAAATAGTCAGTGAGTTCGACTATGATGAACGGGTAGCAACTCTGCTCGAATTGGCACTCAAAATGGATCAAGATGTTTTTGACCAATTCATATCTCCTCAATTCGATCGTTTGAAAGCAAACAATGAATTGGACGTGGCCAACCGCACGCTCATACCTGGTCAGGTTGCTCCAGAGTTTACGTTGTCAACCATCACAGGCGAGGAAGTGTCCTTAGCTGAGGTTGTAAAAGAAAACCGACTAGTATTGGTCGACTTCTGGGCGTCTTGGTGTGGACCTTGTATTGCGAGTTTTCCTGCTCTGAAGAAGTTTTACGCACAGAATAAAGACCGAGGATTTGAAATTGTCACAATCTCGATAGATGACTCTTTTGAAGATTGGGAGAGCGCGTCGGATGAGCAAAATCTTCCTTGGATTGATCTTCGAGATGCTGACGTAAGTGAAATGAAGAGTGATTTTGCCTCGATAGCGAATGAATACGGAGTAATTTGGATACCTAGTAAATTCCTCGTCGATAAGACCGGTTGTATCGTACACAAGCACTTTTCCGACGGCGACCTCGGCAAGATTCTTTCGTCGCTGTAAACGAATCGCATTTGGTGCGTTCGGTGAGCACCCGTATCAAGTCGATTAACATAAACGAATTAACCGAACCTCTTTGTTCTATCGAAGATTGAAAAAATTTTGATTCGTCGTTCATTAGTTGTACGCAGAAATTCTTTAGGTTTTTCCAACATAAGGGAATCTTGGAACGAATGTTGCCTGCTTTCTTAATGTCCTTTATAACCTGAGGAAGACCCACATGCTCGAGATCCACAATCGACGATCAGTCAAAAATGTGTATTTATTGATTCTCTGTGTTTTTGGTTTCGCAACTCTGGCTCATGCCGATGAAGTAGAAGAACCAAATACTCCGCTAATTGTGGAGTCAGAGGACGAGACGTTTACTGTTATGGATGTCGAAGCGATGAGTGCATATCGAGACGAACGTCGTGAAACACTCATTGAAGCACTAACTGATTCAAATCTGAGTGCAGAGCATCAGCGGTTGGTTGCAAATGCAATGGCAAAGATCTACGTCGGTATACCTGTGAGTTCATTCACCCAGACAACTCGTACCCGCAGTTCGCGGGAAGAGCCCACAGAGAGCACGAATACTGCCCACGTGAGTGTAGCTGGGAGTATACAACACGAAAATCTGGAGGAAGCGAGTAGTCTCGAGTCAAATAGTCCGTTTCTGTACTTTCCCGCTGTTCCATTCCTTGCAGAAACTGGAAAATTGCTTGATGAGTCTGATTCCACTGCAACGTTCGTGTTCGATTTCGATTTATTAGTGGAAGATGAGGGCGAAGATGATATGATGTCTAATTTAGCCGACCAAATGAAGTGGGTGTTTGAATTCGCCGTGAACACCGTGGATCAAGCGCCGGAACGCATAACCGTGAAGCTCGTGGAACCCGTAAGAAAACGTTTTATGTTCAAGTTGAATACAAGCCAAATGGAGTTCGACTTTTCCTTCATCGAAAGTTGCGATTGTTTTGCCGTAAGTACTATGGCTATGCAAATGGCAGGGTCGGTGATATTCCTCGGTAGATTAGATGTGTCTTTCGAACTAACAAATACCGACATCAGCTGCGAACAACCTGTGCAATTCTTGCTTCCGGACACACAAGACTTTGGTCTTCGAATGTTCTAGTGTGAATTGCTGATCAGATCATTACGGTCAGAGTTGATTCAGCGTCATTGAGGGGAGGACAGAATGCTCCGCATTAAAGAATTAATAATCTATATCAAAGTGTCGTTTATCGGAGTCTTTGCGGTTTACTCGGTGTGTGCAGTCGCGCAGACAGATGAAGAAAACACACCATCGCTCGATGAGTTCGGCAATGAAGTCACATTTACGATTCTGAACGAAGTGGATAGACTGTCTTACCAGAAAGAACAAGCACAAAAAATTAAAGAGAGACTAGCATCTTCTGAACTTGCTGTTGAACACCAGGACCTCATAGCCGAAGCAATCAGTAAATTTCACGGCGGAGTACCTGTTGGTTCCTACCGCGAGGAAACAGTTGAAGAAAGTCTCGGTGAAGACGAACTCTTCGACAGGGTCAGAACGGTATCAATTTTGGATAATGGGTTTGTGGAGGTAGACCGATCCAGTATGACAGCTGTACGATGGTTTGACACACCCTTTAACCAACTCATGGTTCCATTGAGTTTGTGGGATCTTTCCTCTGGAAAAGTGTTGAAGAAAACAAAGTCAAACATCACGTTTCGCTTTGACGAATTCATGGAAATTACGCGGGAAGGAGAAGAGTTTGGAGAAGCATTCCAAACTATCAGTAATTATCTGAGACGTATGGAACTCGTCGCTGAAGTCACGATTGACAAGAACAGTAGAACAGTGCTTCGTTATTCGGAGCGATTGTTGAGATCATTTGGAAAGATGTTCGTATTCAGAGTTAAAAAACTTGACGACGTAAAGCACTACCAATTTCTCGAAGAATGTGCATGCATGGTCGTTATGAATGAAATCTCAGAATTTTCCGCATCAGCGATCATCGCAGGCCGATGGGCTTTTCACAATACCACCACATACTCCGATATGAAGTTTGAAAAACCGTTGCGCTACATCCTACCAGATATAGATGACGACGACATTTAATTTGAAGCTATGCTTGTAGTTGCAACCTATGTTAGCTTGAATCGGTTTGCACTAAAGTAGAGAAGAAACTACTAGCACGCAACGAAGAGACTGCGAGGTGAAACAACTCATACACTTTCAGAAACTCAACAAGAGCTTCCTCTTTGTCTTACTCATTGTGTTTATGGTGACGTTGAGCGCGCAATCTCGCAATGATTCTGCTCGAGGAATACGAGCTCCGAATCCATCTGAAGAGTTTCAGTTGTTAACAGAGCTTGAAATAGATTCACATCAAGCAGGTCTATACCATGAATTGAAAGAAAAACTTCACAGCTCCAAGCTCGAAGAAACACATCAAGACTTGCTCGCCCACGCACTAAGCAAGGTTGTTTCGAAGGTGCCGATCAGCACTTATCGTACCAGAACGATTACCGAGCAAACCGGTGAAGACTCTGAAGAAGTCACACAATATTTCGAGGTGACCGATAACGGTTTCATCGAGAGTGAAAACGGGGGATCAAGAGTTTATTTTGTTGACATGACAACTCCTTTTACCATTGATGGGGATATTCCGGCTGAAGATTTTGGAAAAGGGCGGGTATTAACGGAGAACGACTCAGAGCTTACAGTTCGGTTCATTCAAGACGTAAACTTTCCGGCAGAAGAATCATCAATTGATTTCTTGAAAGACATACCCTTTTTGAATGACATTCAATGGGCAATAGAACTGACGATAGACAAGAACGACCAAACACTAAAGACTTTCTCGTCTTACTTAGCTAGACCGATCCGAAAGATTTTTATTTTTACGGTGAAGACGCTAAAGGCTACGTATGACTTTGAATATTTTGAAAACTGTAACTGCGTTGGTGTAAAAGAACGGAGAATTGAAGCGG
>CAZEFI010000100.1:0-3959 GCA_964511425.1 uncultured Pseudomonadales bacterium | reverse complement strand
GATGGACGACGATATTGTCCCAGATATCCTGTGGATGAAGTCTCACCGATTGAGGTACCACTCCCATCTTTCTGCGTATCTGTTTCAAATTTAGGTGTCGCAAATCTCGCCCGTCGAAATAAACCGCGCCATTGGTTGGTCGATCAAGACCGATCGCAAGTCTAAATAAAGAACTTTTTCCGGCACCCGATTCGCCAGCTATCGCAATGAACTCTCCGGGACGGGCATGGATCGTAACATCGGTGAGAACGAGCGGTCCATCAGACGTGTACCGAAACGAAATCCGATCAAACAGGACTTCTCCTTCGAGACTCGCTACTGGATCTCCTAGAGCTTTCGTTTGTGGATCCGTTGTAAGCATTGAACGCATTTGGTTGAGCGCGGGTAGCATCGAAGCAACAAGACCAAAGGATTCGCCGAAGCGCGCGATAGCATGTTGAAAAACAATAAACACCGCGAAAACGATTAGAAAGTCACCAACAAAAAAGTTTCCATCTCCAATCGTGACTACGACGAACATAAGAACACCTGCCGCAAAAAATGGTAGTGTGGCACCCAGTGCACGCGCGTGACGTTCATACTTACCAAGTTTCAGTTCGGCGCGCTTTTGTTCTCGATAGTCTTGTGCCCACATCGCGAACGCGGAACCTTCGGCATTCTCCACTCGAAGTTTTGAAATGCCTTCGATTATCTCAAACATTAATCCTGACACGCGGCGGATTGCACCAATCATTCGACTATATGGCGAAATCTGGCACATTCCCAAGAAAACCATTATCGCAAGCGCGACCACACTAAATGTCAAGACTACAATCCCCATGACTACATGGTAGAAGAAGATCACACCGAAGACCGGTAATAAAAAGATTAGCGACAACACGCTGTTTGCGACCACTCTCTGTAGACCGTCACGCAAATGCTGAAAAGCCATCCCCGACATCGCTAAATCTCCACTTGGTTGACGATGAAGAACATCAGATGGAAGTCGCATGAGGCGATCCCAAAAAGCAGCTTCGAGTCGAGAAGCAGATCGACCCTCAAAACGCAACATTGCAGCGTTCTGTAACAAGTTGACCAAAACACTCAATAGTCCAATAGACCCGAGTAGAACTGCGACTATGAAAAGTGGTCCCGTAGTGTTTCCGTCTGCGATGATGTAGTTTGCTACCAGGCCAATCATTAGTGCGGGGATCAGTTTTATTAACCCGCTCACAGATCCCGATAGAACAAGCTGTGTCAGATCTTTACCGGAACGTTGTAGAGCAAACTTAAAGAGCTCAGACGAAGTCACAGAACCCGGTGGTAATGGTTGGTAAAACATCCACGCCTCTTCTTTCAGTTCGCCCGCGCGAGCTTTCGAAACTATCAACCGCTTTTTAGTGACAGGATCGATTTGAACGTACCGACCATGTATTCCAGGTATTAGGACGACTGGCTGATTGTCGCTTGCACGGAAAGACAAGAGTACTGAGCTGTCGTGACGCCACCATTGATTGACTGAATCAAGAACCACGCGCCGCGCACGGACGCTAGATACGTCAAGAATGTCGATTAAGGTAATGGGTTCTTCGAACGATTCCGATCGTTGTGGAACTTTGAATTCAATACCCGATTGGCGTCCGATAAGACGGAGCGCACTTGCGAGTGCTGTGTCCGTAACTTGCGACTCCGAAGTTTTATTCTGGTCATAAATATTGAAAAGACGAGTGCGTGCGACATTTTCGGCGACACGGCGGCTCATTATGCGATCGCGCTCAAGATTCGCGTCATCGACTACGGCTAACCGCCGGTTGAGCCGTTCCATATGTAGAGCTATTTTGTGAAAACACGCGAGTGAAGCTAGGAGCGATCCGTCCATTGCTAATTTTTCTGTAGAGTAACCTGAAATGGAAACTTCCTCAAATATAGATATCCAACTCGCACGGGTGAGAGGGATGGCCATTTTTGTCGCGCTCTTGACTACATCTACAGGATCCACCATGTCCATGAATAAGCCCGTTCCCTGTGTCGAACCAGAAACCCATACCACGCTACGAGAAACGCCTACAATTCCAGAGGGCAAATTGATTTCCACAGTAGGTTCGATGAGTGCATTAGGTCGGGGGGACTGAATCACGAACCGCGAAAGGGCTAGTGTTAATGCAGTCAACCAGGCATCAATCTGAGCAGCCAATTCGTGCGTATGAATTTTGGCGAGATCAGCGACCGGTATACGCGTCAGTCGAGTCCCTGGTTTTCCTTTGGCAATCAAGCCAAGTGTCGTTTCACCTCCATCTTTGTCCTGTTTGTCCGCAACAACGCTTGGCAATAGTCTCTTCGACTCAACTCGCATAAGGTGTTGCGGTGCCGCTTGTTCTACACCTTCCCTAGTTTCGACGAGAAAGAGGTCCACTGTACCGTCTTCTACATACCAAAAGCAATCGTTGTCGTCGAGAGGTACCGGTGAATTTCCCTCACAGGGTACGCTCATGCTCGAACGTTCTGCGATCTCGGAAACGGATTGAAATTCGACCGATTTGTGGTTCATCAGCCAGACCTGACTAGTTTGTAGTAGGTACCATCACGATCTGTGATCATTTTTTCATGTGTACCACGTTGCACAACTGCACCTTTCTCCAACACGATGATTTCGTCGCAATCGCGGACAGTACTCAGCCGATGCGCGATTATGAAACACGTGACACCTCTGCGTCGCAAGCTATCATCTACAGATTCTTCGGTCGCGGCATCAAGCGAACTTGTCGCTTCGTCTAGCAGTAGCAAAGTGGGGTTCCCTACGAGAGCTCGAGCAATTTCTAACCGTTGTCGCTGACCACCGCTGAAATTTGCTCCGCCTTCCTCAACTTCCGTTGAATAACCATGGGGACGGACTAGGATATCGTGATGGATGCATGCGTCTCGAGTAGCCGAAACTATGATTTCATCGGGCACTGCTGGATTCCACAAGGTTATGTTGTCGCGTACCGTTGCAGCGAAGAGCATCGCCTCTTGGTTTACTACTGATATGGATCTTCGAAGGACTTCTTCTGGAATATCATCGCGCAAATGCCCATCGAATAGAATCTCTCCAGACCACGGTTGGCTTATGCCCGACATTAAGCGTAGCAATGTCGACTTCCCTGAACCGCTGGATCCAACCACGGCGACCCTTTGCCCAGGTTTAATCGTTAGGCTGAAATCTTTGATTACGGGTGGGCGGCTCTTGTTGTATCCAAATGTCACATTTCGCAATTCGACTAGACCAGTTAACTGAAATCTACCCTCAAAAGTCGGAATTGACACGGATTCGGGACTACGTCGTCGGAATATCGGATCTTCCGTAGTATTTGAGACATCTTGTAGTCGCTGTATATCGGTTTCAAGTGTGTGTCTCTTATCGCCAAATTCCATAAAACGTCCAATGGGATCTAAAAACATCTCTGCTAAAAAATAAAACCCTACTAAGACCCCTAGGGTTATGTCTCCAGAGATTACAAAAACTCCCCCGATCACTAAGATAGCACCACTTCGCCAAGTTGAAATGAGACCCGGCAGGGCTGAGTTTATTGCACTCAGTTGAGAATTTTGTTGTCGAGCTTGCAATTCTCGAGCTTGCTGCCCACTCCAGCGGGCAAAAAATCGGTCGTCCGCGCCAGTCATGCGTAGGTTTTCGGCGTGACTTAACATTTGCATACCAATGGCTAGCAGAAGTCCTTGTTCTCGCCTCATTGCTTGACTTTGAATTGACTGCCTGTGGTTGAGTAAGTAGGTCAACGTCCCGTGCAGCAGGGCGAGTAATACAACTACGAGCGCGAGAAACACATTAAAAACTAGCATAGCGACCAGAAATACGACGCTCATCGCGATATCGATGAGAAGTACGAGAAACTCTGTTGTAAGAGTTTTCGCGAGCCGATCGATGGTTGACACTCGATCCGTTAAATCGCCCACTTGGCGGTGTTCAAAAAAATCAAGCGGTA
>CAZEFI010000099.1:0-4223 GCA_964511425.1 uncultured Pseudomonadales bacterium | reverse complement strand
CCAGCCTTAGAGACATGTCCATTTGTTTGATGACCGACGACTTCTTCCGCGATAATCGCAGCGTCGATGACTTTGTCTAAATCGTAACCGGTTTCTATTTCCATCTCGTGACACAATTGGACAAAGTCTTCAGTCGGTACATGTCCCGCCGCACGACCATTACCGCAATACGGACAACCACCTAAACCACCAAGCGATGTGTCGAAACGAGTTACTCCGTGCCGCAACGCTTCATAGTAACTGGCGAGCCCTGCACCGCGAGTGTTATGAAAATGTAAGTGAAAAGTCCGAATTTCAGGATATCGGTCTCTTATCGCAAGAATGGTGTCTTCGACCACATGCGGCATGTTCCAACCCATTCCGTCCAACAATGAGAGTTCCAACACTTCTAATCCTTTTTCATGCCACTTTTCAATCAAAAGCGTCAGCAGTTCCATGCGTTGTTCAAGGGTGAATCGTCCTTCGAAATTTGAACCGAAAGGGCTTCCAAGTGCTACCGACCCGTATTCTCGATCGGCCTTCGCAGCCTTATTGACGATGGTGCTTGCGAAATCGATTTGTTCCCGTTTCGTTCGATTGTAATTTCGGCGCGCGAAGGTGTCGCACAATTCGACGTGAGTGGTCAAACTTTGTTGCCTGACATCAATCTTTGGGTAGTATGCATCCGCACGTTCGTATCCCAACTCGTTGAAAACCAAGGCAGTATATTTCACACCAGGCTTAGGTGTGAAACGCTTCGCAAGTTCGTCTATTTTTTTCATGGAAGGAGTCCATTTTGGGTGAGCAAATGATCCTATTGAAATTGTTTTAGCACCCATTTCTCCGATGGCATCCAACAGTTTCAGTTTATCATCGATGGAGATGTCTGGGTTTTCTATTTGTAACCCTTCACGCATCGTATCATCGAAAATTTCGACAGCTTTTGGGATTGTCATTGCGCTAGTTAAATGAGTGGAATCCGTGAATCAAATCTACCTGAGTAGTGATGGAAGCTCTTGTCGCGTACGAGAGACTTTAGCAGCACGGGCGTTCTTTGGTAGCAAAACGGGTTCTCGGTCCTACTTAATTTAATTATAAAAACTGTGAGAGGTCCTAGATTGATGTTAACCAGTGGGTGCTAGGGAGTTGTGATGGTGGACAATTCGCCAACAATCATCGGATTCGTTGACCCAGATAAAGCTGAATCTTACTGTTGTGGAAATTTGTTTATGATTGTTGTCTGAAGACAGTTTGAGTTTCATCGTACCAGCGAAAAGAAAGGAGCGTTCGCCTAGGTTATAGCAGATTCCTTCAAAAGAGTCTACATGTGGTTTTCTCGACATGAAATTCACAAAGTAATCCCGAGTTCGAGTGTGAGAATGAACGTGTTCGTTCCAGAGTGTAGGATGAAAACTCAACCGATGTTCGGAATAGAGTGCGACTATGCCGTCAAGCTCACCTTGGTTTAGCAATTCGAACCAGTTTGAGGCGATTGTGCGTTGTTCGGTCTCGGTCACCTATGGTCCTTGTAGCCTGCACTAAAATTTGGGGCATTTGAAACTTCTCTAAATGGAGGCAGAAGACTCACGCTATGATGCTCGTGGAACAAATTTGGACTGGAAATTCGCTACGAAATTTTAACTACCTTGTCGCGTGTGATGAGACTGGGGACGCATTGGCAATCGATCCCCTTGACCACAAAAAATGTCTGGCGCGTGCGAAACACCTCGGTTGGACAATCACGCAAGTATTGAATACACACGAGCACGGCGATCACACCGGTGGAAACGAACCAGTTATCGCTGAAACAGGAGCGAAATTACTTGCGCACGCGGGTGCTGGTAATCGAATCCGCGGAGTTGATCGTGGTTTACGGGCGGGCGATGTGATTAAAGTAGGGAAAACTGTCGAGTTTGAAGCGATGGATACTCCAGGTCATACCATGAGCCACGTTTGTATCCGTTCAATCTGTGATGAACCCGTGCTGTTCTCTGGCGACACTCTCTTCAACGCGGGTGCTGGAAATTGTCATCAAGGGGGTCATCCTGAGGAGCTGTATCAGACCTTTGTAAGTCAATTATCAAAGCTCGTTGAAGACACAAAGATTTATCCGGGACACGATTATATAACCAATAATTTAGAGTTTACCTTAAATAGAGAACCGACGAATCATCGTGCTCGAGAATTGTTGGACAAACTCGAAACAACGCATGATCCGAATGATCCCATCGTAACTACTCTCGCCTTGGAAAAGGAGGTCAACACTTTTTTCCGTCTGCAAAGTCCGAGTGTGATCGAACAACTCAGAAAAGAGTTTCCAGATTTAGAAGATGAACCAACACCGAAGACGGTATTCCTCAAGCTTCGGGAGTTGCGGAACAGTTGGTAAATCAAAGACTAGTAGTGCTCAAACGCATAGTTCTGTTAGTTAGTGCGATAACTCCAGTGTTTCTTCTCGCTGACATTGATCAGATGATCAAAGAGATCGAAGAAACGACGAAGGAACTAGCGAGTTATACCCAAGTTTCTGAGATTGGTGAGAAGGTCGTTAATGCTCTTCGTAGTGTCGATCGCGCGAAATTTGTCTCGAAGGAATTTAACAAAGACGCGTTCGAGAATACGCCGCTACCCATAGGTCATGGACAGACGATCTCTCAACCGTTTATTGTTGCACTGATGACGGAGGTTTTAGACATTCAGAAGTCTGATAACGTCCTCGAAGTTGGAACTGGTTCTGGATATCAAGCGGCGGTGCTCGGAAAGTTAGCTCACAAGGTTTACACGATAGAGATTGTGAGCGATCTTGCGAAAGAAGCCACAGCAAGACTCAAACGTCTTGGGTATGACAACGTTGAAGTGCGGGATGGAGATGGGTGGTATGGTTGGTCCGAAGTTGCTCCCTTTGACAAGATCATGGTGACAGCCACAGCCGAGGATATCCCAAAAAAATTAGTCGAACAGCTTAAACCCGGAGGAATGCTTGTAATGCCTATCGGAGATTGGAAAGGAGCACAGACCCTCACGCTCTTAACAAAGTCTGAAGACGGGGAATCTTACACGACCAAACCACTATTACCCGTGCGGTTTGTACCGATGACCGGTGAGGGCGTACTAACGCTCGACGACGAAGAGAGAGATTCCGATCAGCAGTGATTAATAATGAGTGAGGAGTCTGCGCCTAAGATTCTTCGATTTTCAAATTGCTCGAATCTGGGGTGCTGTTGACCTCTTGGGGAATAGGAGTTTTAGACACAAAGTTCAATACTCGTGGGTCTGCAATCTGATTCGGGTCTACCTTAGTCGGGAGAAATCCCTCCAACGACTCGACCGTGTCGAGGGATGTACCCAAGTGGTCTTCGATCTTCATGTTGCGGTCAGCAGTCCCAATTACTCGCTTACCGTCGAGTAACACTAGTATGCGTCTCTTCCATGTTCTTTCCCTTTGAACGGAATTTGATTCAACCTTGGAATCTTCCTCTGACGATTGTGCTACTCCTTTCATCGAACCGCTTCTTTCCCAGAACATTTTTATTTTCTTGCCAACTATTTCGTAGATCTTGTCAATGAGATCGCCGTAAGTGATCAGTTCAGTGTTTAGGTGATGTTCTGAAGAGAGTTTGAAGTAACCGTTCGGTTGCACCAAGACTCCCTTCTCAGAGTCCCCAAGTTCAGCGGCATCTGAAACTTCCTCTGCGTACAAGGAGATACCTCCGATTGTAGCGAGCACAACCAACAGAATATTTCGAACGCGAGACACTATTGGATTCAATTGAGGTGGATATGGAATAGGGACCAGAAGATTAGACAGATTCATTCGCTCCGGATATTTCGGCACGAATTTTATTGAGTATGACAGTAAAGACGGACATAAAACAACGAAAAATTGAATTCTTACGGCTCTTAATCGAACTGGATGGTACGCATCGAACACTTTTGAAGTGCGACTGCATCTTGGAGAAGAGAATCGTTGTACAATTCTCTCTACGTTCGCTCGCTAACTATAGAACTAAGATTTTTGAGATCGAACAAATTAGAAAATAAACTGATATTCAATAAACGAATTACGAACTAAAGGAAATTATTAATGCGAACGCAAGTAGCAGTGTTTGTAGATGCTGGTTATCTCTTCGCTCTAGGGTCTATAGCAATCACCGGGCAATCTTCCAAACGTGACCGATTAGGAGTCCAAAGCGATGTTTTCCTAAACGAAGTCAAGAGTCTGGTACGACAACTCACGGGCTCTA
>CAZEFI010000098.1:0-4313 GCA_964511425.1 uncultured Pseudomonadales bacterium | reverse complement strand
CGTTAGGTCTATTTTTTAATCCGTTGTTTTTACTACACTGGTGGTTTTTCTTTACTCTTGGGATCATGACTTTGGGTTACTATGCTCAAGTTTTGAGTGTGTGGCGAAAGCTTTCAATCTCATTGAACTTCTTTGTATTAATACTCGTGATGGCGGTTTCATTAATCACACTTCCGTCATTTGAGAATTTTGAGTGGACCTTTTTCATTCCCATATTGGGGCTCTATTGTGCAATTGGACAGACTACCGAGCTCCCAGGACTACCGATGTATCTACCGATTGTGTTCGTGACCGTGGTGTACTTCTTCCTATTACGAAAATTTTGTATATTTGCCGAAACGCGAGCTCGATCAAAGGGATTTGTTAAATTCACGTACGAGAATGCATGACATCGTCCTAGTTTGTGTTGGTAGAAGATTCTCTCGATTCGACTACTTTAACTTCCTTCGATGCATAGATTTCTGATGCATCCGACATCAATCCGTGTATCGCTTTAGAACCTTTCAGAATTTCGGTTTAAGCACTTCACTCTCCCATGCGTTCAATTTTCTGTTTTAATTGACTTTGACTCAGCCAGCTTTCAATAGGGTAGGTCATGAACGGCTCATCTAGCCGGTGGTTTGCACGATTACGTCAACGTCTGACGATTGTGGTGATGATCGCCCACAGAGAATGGCGAACAACCGTGTTCACTAAAGTGTTTGCTGTTTTCGGTCTAGCGTATCCATTGTTTATGTCCACCATTCTTTGGATTGGCGTGCTAGGACTCATACTGGTCAAACTTTTCGGAGGGTTCAGTACGATTCCTGAAACGACAAAACTGATAGAGCAATTGCTCGGGGCGAATCAGAAGAGCGTTCCTACCAAGTATTACGTCGTAGACAACTCCGACAGCAAGTTTGGAGATTCTGTTCGATCGGAGATTTTGAAGCGGGATGTTTCGTTGGTCATAGATTTTCTGCATAGCAAAACTATAGATGACTACGCGCAAAAATTGCCCTCGATGAATCCTTATGCGGCGGCAGAGGTAGAAGAGAGTCTCGTCAGACTCCGGGACAAGTTGCAAGATCAAGAGCATGAATCCGACAACAACATATCTTTAGTTTCTGAACTTGTAGACGCAATACGTTATTTACAACAGCTCGTCGATTCAGCAAGTGTCAACGTGGATGATCCCGCAATACGCCGCCTGTGGTATAGCAGTGATAATTTCGATGGAGATATCCAATATATTGCGATGTGGTGGGTAGAAAATGTTGAGCTTCTAGCGCAATCAATCCCGAATATTTCAATGCGCTACTTTACCGAGCTGACGGAAAAGAATTTTTCACTCGAGGAACTAAATGTGCTCCTAGCCACAAACGATATTGAAGGGTATTTCGTCCTATCAAAAGGTTTCCCAGACGAAGGTGCATCTTTAAAGTTTGTGACTGGGGAGCTGACCGAAGAACATTCCCGACGAATTCCATTCCTATTGAAAATTTGGTACGAGGAGATCGCGGAGTACGTTCTAGCTCACCCAAATAAAGAAATTACTGATCCTGCGCGGAGTGTTCCTTCGGTGCCCATCCTTGCAAGGACTGTCCAAGTACTCAACGGGTCTGAGGAAGGCTTGGTTGAAAACGATTCCTCGGAGTTCACTCAACGACTTCGATATCTTAACCTATGGGTTCGGTCCTTTTGGCTATCGACATTTTTGATCACCTTGTTCTACAGTATCTATGCCATGTCCTTCAACACCACCGAAGAGAAACAAAATCGAGTCGCCGAAATATTACTCTCAAGCGTATCAAGTTTAAATTTGCTTGACGGCAAAGTATTGGGAAACGTGCTAATCATTCTTACAGTCTGCAGCACATGGTCTGCCATCCTAGGTCTACCCATCGTGTGGATGGTGGGTCTAGCTCCGGATTTAGGCTCGGTAGCATTACGCGAGCTCTTTAACCCCGTGTACATCCTGAATTGGTTTCTCTTTTTGGTACTTGGGCTGACTATGTTTGGGTATATCCTTACAGCCGTTGGTACCTTGTTTTCTACAGAGCGAGTGATGTCACTAGTGTACTGGGTTTTAACTGTGTGTTTTGGAATTGGAGTACTTGCGACTATGGATCCAAATTCTACTTTTGCTGCTGTGATCAAATTTATCCCAATAATCACTCCCTTTGCCATGGTTAGTCTTACAACGTCGTTACCGTCGTTACCACTCTATTTCATCTTGTTGATGATCGTTATCGGGTTTCTGTGGATGGTTAGATCTTTCTCAGGATTGGTGTTTTTAAATGGAATTTTGTTGGAAATAGTGCCGGGCAAAATCAGCAAGTTCCTGAGGGTATTGAGGACGACCTCTTGAACACACAAATTCGAAAATCGTTCCCGATTAGATAATCGTGATCACCTAGAAATATGCAACGCCGATTTATAGCGCTTCGTTCGCTGTTAATCATCGCGGTCATGGAATGGAAACGTTTTGTGATCTCTGGTAGGTTCATTCTGATTGGGATTCTCCCACCCTTGATCCTGCTCTCCTATCCCACGACCTATGAGCTTATTTCAAATACGATTCTAAATTTGAACTCCGATTCTGTCGTGTCTGCTCTCTCACCGAGTCCGAATGATCTAAAGTTCGAAGAGAACAGGATCGACAGCGATAAACATTACATTCAATATGCTGTGTTGGACCAAAGTTCTGGGACACACCAGCGAATACGTACAAAACTCCTTCAATCCGATCTTAAGCTCTTTCTGGAAACCATGATTCGAATGAGTGAGTCTGATTTCACCACTTGGGCACAAAAGGTAATAATCGAACTAAACGAGAAATACCCGTCAATTGATAGTGCTACATTTCTCCGAAACTTAATCGAGTTTCATAGTACATTGAGCGAAGAGAACATTTCCGGTCAAGTGTTGACGTTCGCGGAGCAAATCCAGAACACTAACAATATCCAACCGACGCATTTTCTGTCAGCACCTATAGCAACATTGTGGATAAATGTCCCCGAACAAATCATTGCCGTAGTACCGTTGATATCGTTGGGTCTTTTCCGAGAAATAGACTCGAAGGACCACACATTCGAATCTCTTCAAACTCTGCTATTATCGGGAGAAATTCAAGGAGTCTTCGTCATTCCAAATAATGTTTCGGAGAAGATGGTCGATTTGAAGCTTTTTACCCGAACTGAAACTTCTAGTTCATCAATTGAAGCCTTAAAACTCTTCTATCAGCCGCTTATCACGGATATTGTTCGGACACAGCAATTGGGCGAAATAAGCTCTGCCAACGAAGACGAGCTACCGACGTTAACGATTCACTGGAGTGAAATTTCCACGATTGGGCTGGATATAGACAGAACTTGGTCACGACACAATTGGTGGGGATCTCCAAACAAAGTATTCGCGTTTATCGCAGACCACCATATCATAATCGTTAGTTTCGTCACTTTGGTGATCTTGATATTTTGTGCCCCTCTGATGACAATCAATACCATCGAAGAACGATCCAGCAAATTAGCGGAAATGCTACTAGCAAGTGTCGATGCGAAATTTTTGCTGGACAGTAAAGTGTTTGGTATATTGATGGGTGTGTTGACCGCTGTCGGTTTCTGGGTCGTATTTCAATATGGCTGTCTCGTTCTTTTTCCCAAAACAATACCCGCTGTCGTCCTACTAGACTTTCAAGCAGTTCACTTCCTGCATTGGATGTTTTTTCTTTTTACCGCGATTGTATTTTACGGATATTTGGTGACCGCACTTGGATCCATTTGTAACAATCAAATTGATGTGGTTATGATCATATTTCCTGTTTTTTTGCTGTACGCCTTGGCGGCAATGTGTATTTATGACATGATCGAGAATCAATCCTCAGTGGTCGCGACGATTCTGAGTTTTTTTCCTCCTTTGACGCCCTTTATCATGGTAGGACGCACTGATATGCTTCCTGAGTGGCCAATTTACCTAGTTATCGTCCTGGTAATGTTAGGAAGCATATTTCTAGTACGTGCGATTAGTGGTTCATTCTTCTCGCATGCGTTGCTTGTTGAAGAACGTCCTCGTAATATTAGAGGGTTTGTTCGACTGGTACAGAGACCTGATTGATTTAACAGGTGCTCCAGGGACTGACGGAGTTTCATTGAGGTCGATTTTGCTAATACACCCTGTTGGTTTTGGGTCAGTTACTAAGTCATTTGCTAATTTAGTTAGAACAACGTATCATTAAAATTTCTGTTTTACATTTCATCCGTTCTTCTTAACTTAGTGCTGAGTGCAAGCAACAAACTCGATTTATTGATGTCCTCGCCAGAACTTGATCTGGG
>CAZEFI010000097.1:0-4353 GCA_964511425.1 uncultured Pseudomonadales bacterium | reverse complement strand
AGAAAATTGACCAATTTAATGCTTGGTTAGAAAGTATTGGTCTTCGAGCTGCAGGGCAGTCTAAGCGTTGGGCAACATTTTTCCTATTCCTCTGGAGACCGGATAAGTACATCTTTATCAAACCAAACTTTTTCGATAAAGTGTTGGGGAGATACCAATTTGAAAGAATCGGAAAAATGAGAAGCTTAGACGGCGCGCAATATAAACGCGTCATGCACAACATGTCAGATGTAAAGTCTGTATTGACTGAGCATCTTGGAGAGACGGATTACTTAGGTGTACAGTCGTTTTTTTGGCACGTAATTCAAACATTGAAGCCAAAACCACCTGGGAAGAAAGAATTCGGCGAAAACGTTTGGCTGCTGCAACCTCCCGACGAATTTAAACCTGGCAACAAAAAATTGAAGTTAGATTGGGACTTCACAGGTACAGATGACCAGGTAGAGTCCTACCGAGAATGTTGCGCTCGCTTTCAAAAGGACGATATACTAGTATTCGTCGACCGACATGCTCGGAATACCGTTGTGGGAGAAGCTCGACTTGAAGCGATAAAACTCGATCAACTAAAGCTCAGCGTTTCTGCGACCAAACTCTTAAGAAATGAAAAGACAGTTTCTACGACCTTGGACGAAGCACTAGTTACACCGGGCATTGTTGCAAACGACGAGTTGTTAGACGAAACGGGTATGAAAGTGTGCCAAGAGTATTTCGACATCCATCGATGGAATTTTCTTTGTGATTGGAAACCTGAAAACTTCAGTCCAGTAGCAAACACAAGCGACAAGACTCCATCCGACGCAAATAAGGCCTACGAAGTTGGGGACAAAACGAGGTTAGTGTGGAAGTCTAAGCACGCCACCGTTGGAGACCCAATCTATTTTTTAAGAACGAATTCGTCTCCGAAAGGGATAATCGCCAAAGCTCGGATTTGTGATGTCAGTCGTAAAGGGGAGTTCATTGAAATCGAATTTGAAGACTTGCGAGCCGGAAATCATGACTTACTCTTAACTCAAACTGAGCTAAACGAAAGACTTTCAGAACGTAAATGGATACCGGGGAAGACTCTAAAAAGGGACCAACCTGATGTAAGAAAATCGTTGCGAATGTTGTGGGAAAGTGTATTGAGCAAGCCTATCAATACGATACTCTACGGTCCTCCGGGAACCGGCAAGACTTACGAATTGAGGAATCAGTACTTTCCTAAGTACACCGGGTCTAGCGCAATCGTGTCTCGTAAAGAACGCTTGCGGCAAATTCTTAAAGAAATGAACTGGTACCAAGTCATAGCTGCAACTTTACTGAAAGTCAACGCACCACAAACTGTACCTGAAATTGTCCAACACGAATATGTCCAAATCAAAGCTCAAGTGAGCGAAAGCAATGATTCACACCTACGAAGTTCAATTTGGGGCGTTCTAATGACGCGTACCCCCGACAATTGTGATCGGGTTGGTTTCAAACTAGAGTCTCGGGTAGATCCAAGATTGTTTTGGAAAAACGAAGACAAGACATGGGAAATGGTTCATGATTTTGACGCAGCGGAGACTGGGCTTCAGGATATTTTGAGCAAATTAGAGGGTTCAACAGACGAAGATGCCGCTCACTTTAAACGTTACGATTTTGTCACTTTCCATCAGTCCTACAGCTATGAAGAGTTTGTAGAAGGTATTCGACCAAAACTAGAGCAAGACTCAGAACAAATCTCTTACGAGCTACGTCCGGGCGTGTTTAGAGAACTCTGCGACAGAGCACGTTTAGACCCCACAGGAGCTCGATATGCGATCTTTATCGATGAGATTAATCGTGGGAACATCTCCAAAATATTTGGAGAATTGATTACTCTGATTGAGGAAGACAAGCGTCAAGGAGGGCGAAATGTACTATCGGTCACGTTGCCTTATTCACGATTGAATTTCACAGTTCCTAGAAACCTAGACATTTACGGGACGATGAACACCGCCGATCGTTCATTAATTCATATCGATTCTGCGTTACGCAGAAGATTCACGTTTGAAGAACTCACTCCGAAACCGAATCTCCTATCGACGGTCACTTTGGGTGGCCAAGACATTGATCTAAAACTCCTCTTATTAGCTATGAATAACCGAATTGAAGAATTATTCGACCGTGAGCACATGATCGGTCATGCGTACTTTTTGAGAAACAAAGGAGAAACTATTTCTGGTGCTGAGTTGCCCGAAATCTTCGAAAAGAAGATCATTCCGTTATTGACCGAGTATTTTTTCGACGATTGGTCGAAAGTTCGCGAAGTGTTAGCAGACGATGAAACCACTAATGCAGACTGTCAGTTTGTAGAACACAATTTTGGAACAAAACGGGGTAAGGACGTGTTTAGGCTAAATCGACAAGCTTTTACAAATCCCCGTTCATACACCAAAATTTATGAAAACCGGCAGCCTTAACTATGCTCTGGGTTTCAGAATACGGTAGAGTTTTTAGAGGAGTCGAGAGTCGTAATCGACTACACAATGATCTAGAACTGACTAAAGCGGACTTTGACTCGGTTCTATCATTACTTGAGGACACTGAAGATAGTAATTTGAGCTCGGTATTTCGATACTACAAGCACGCAGGTGTTGAGTGTCTGCGAGTGCAAAACTACGTCGGAGTAATTCGAACGGAAAATGAATGCCAATTCGAAATTCTGCCCAAAATCGCATCGTCAGCGACCCAGCAAACCGCAAGAAATCTTCTCGTCAAAATGTTGGTTGAACTTCAGGGTTCACCATTCAAGCAAGGAACAACAGCGGAACTACAGGCTCACAAGATGTCCTTCCTCGAGACGTTTTTGAGATACTTCTTAGATCAAGTTGCAAATGTCGTACGACAAGGCATCGCACGATCGTATGTGAGCGAAAACGAAAACTTGGTATATTTACGTGGTAAGCTACAACTCACCGAACATCTAAAACACAACATGTTCAGGAAAACGCAATTTCATTGTGAATTTGATGAGTATGACTCGAATCGCCCAATTAATCGATTGATCAAACGAGCTCTTGAAGTTGTTCTTAGAGAGTCACACGATGCGGTCAACCTTCAACACTGTCGAGAGTTGTTGTTCTGGTTTGATCGAGTTCCTCCAAGTATGGACGTCGATCGAGACTTTCGATCGTTGCGACAGGACCGGTTGGTCCAACATTACTCTCCCGCGATGCCGAGTTGTAAACTAATCCTAGAGGGACTTAACCCGTTAACGCAATCGGGAGCAAATCGAACAATTGCCTTGCTGTTCGATATGAACACGGTGTTTCAAGACTATGTGGTAGCTAAACTCTCAGATCAATTTCCATGGTTTCAAGTCCAAGCACAGACTAAAGGTTCTCATCTAGTTGAAAGTTTCGATCACTGGGCACGATTTAGTCTGATTCCCGATATTGAGCTGCAGCACAAGCGTAGCAGCTATCGGATTATTGCCGACTGTAAATGGAAACTACTTGACGCTAGCCAACCAAACCACGGTATTTCGCAATCCGACATGTATCAGATTTTTGCTTACTGCAAAAAGTGTCTATTCAGTCAAGAAGAAAAATGTGTACTCTTAATATATCCCAAAACCGGTGAATTCCTAGCGCCAATGGGACCGTTGTACTTCGATAAGAAAAAGCGAGAAAGGCTGTACGTACTTCCTTTTGATTTGGAAAACGACACTTTAATCACAGATTCCAATGACCTGTTTGAACAGCAAATAGCTGAACGTGCGGCTTAAGCTAGTCGGGACTGGGGTAGATTGAATTTGATGTGGTCAAGTACGTGGAAGGAGTAACGAGGATACCCTAACTTAAAATGTGCAGTACACTTCTGAAGAATCAAGTAACTCGGAGTAGGGGTGTCCAATCAACTTTGATCACTATGAATTAGACGACAAATTCTTTGACGAACTCTTTGCCGAAGAGGGCGTACCCCATGCCCACAACCAACACCTATTTCAGCATCTTAATGCTACTTCCGTCGAAGAACTAGAGAGCATCCAAGAACGAGTCACTCGGACATTCTCCAGCCAATCGATTTCTTTCACTCTCTACGGTGAATCTGAAACTCAAGAACGCATCATTCCGATTGATTGCATCCCGCGAATCATACCGTCGTCGGAATGGAATGTACTGGAAACTGGATTGATTCAGCGCATTTCTGCGCTCAACAAGTTTATTGTCGACATTTATGGTCCAGCAAAAATTCTCGCTGACGGTGTGATTCCTATAGATCATGTTCGTAGTTGTCCACAGTATCGCATCGAAATGCAAGGAGTCTCGATACCTCTAGACGCACCTGTCGGAATTTGTGGTACGGATTTGGTTCGTGTTGCGGAAGGCTTTCGCGTACTTGAAGACA
>CAZEFI010000096.1:0-4363 GCA_964511425.1 uncultured Pseudomonadales bacterium | reverse complement strand
GGGTTCCAGACCATATAACAATCCTTTCACCCGTTACTGTGAACTTTTTGGTCTCGACTTGAGAACCACATCCCGCTAATATCAGGCAAAGAATCAACGTGACCAACGCAAACGGTGATTTCATACTTTTTCCCCCTCATCTGGGCAAGTGTATTGGAAGAGATTAAATCAATAATGACCATGGAGTATACGAACGGTACCGTTTCAGAACTATCAACTTTGTTAGGGTGTGAATGAAGTGTTAGACTGTCGGAGTGCGTACTCTGGGCACGTTTCGACAGATCATTCATCGACAACTTTCGACCAACGGATAGCGTCGGCAAACAACAACCCAGGGGTAGTCGAACCCATAACGTCCACTTTGACCGGACCTGCATCCAATTCAAACTGTCCAACAAAATTCCATCCTTTCCCGACATCGTTTCCTTTCGTGTCAAATTCGATTTGTTTAACTTCACCGGCATTGTGCACCTGTAATTTATAAACGAGGTTGGTGAAGTAATCTTGAGTCCATTCGACGGGAAGGTGATACTCGAGATCCCAAGTGGTCGAAGTTGGAAGCTCTGTTTCAAAAGTCACCGTACTGGGAGTTGTTGACCGTGGAAGCCATACTACTGCGGATGTTTTGCGATATCGACCATATCCACCGTTGTTCGGTCTTCTGGACCAAACATCTCGCCGCAATTGAAGCACTGATCCCCTATGCACTGGAAGGCCACCGTCGACTTCAAATGTCCAAAGTGAATTTCGATTAAACCAACGTACAGGTCCTATGGAAATATATTGATTAGGCTCTGTGAATCGCTGAGACGCCGAGAATCCTTCATCTAGATCGTCGACTATTATTTTCGCACTCTCATTTGGGTACCAATTCGAAGCTTCGACAAATGGGCGAGACGGAGTGTTTTGCCATTTCAATTCAGCATTTGCATCCGCGTGGACTACAAACGGATCTCGGTTTAACGAAAATCCCGGTACAAATTGAACTTGTCGTAATTCATAGTGAGTGATAATGTTCAATCGTTTCGATGAGTTTGCTGGTATCAGGACGCCGCTCGTTTCCATCCATTCAGTCCAATTGAGTGCAGTCGCCCATTTCTCCTTGGGGTATCTCAATTGGATCATTCCGTCGATTGGTTGCGTATTTTGTACAAAAATGCTAGCTTGATATTGAGGCGCACCAGCTTCGTCGTCGGCTACTCTTACCACGGTCAAAGGGGACAGACTATATCCTGGTAAGTTTGGTTCGCGGAGCCAACTAGTAAGAAACGGTTCGATTTCAACGCCATGATGTTTCGCCTTCGTGATCATATCTTCTTTGGTATAAGTACGACCCGCAAATTCACGCCGAATATCTGTTAACCAAGTAGCGATTTTCTCCACATCATTTACTGACCGTATTCCTTCAGCGATACTTCGTGCTTTGAGCAATGCAAGTTCCAGCGATTCTTGGTGATCTTGAGCATTTGTCAAGGTGCTCAAACAAGTACTCTCCAATCGATTCCAAACCTCTATTCGAGCTCCAAAATAATGTTCCTGATTTCGAGCTCTGACCACGAATCCGAAACGACTACTCAGAATTGCTGGCACCATTTGATGTGTTACCTCAGCGACGTGAAAAGTAGAGTAAACAGAAAACGGCATCGATGTTGGCGAAATTAAGGATAAGACTATTTCGTCGAGAATATAGGCAAATTCATCTGTCGCAGCTGTATCGGCGTACCACAATTTTTCCGCGTATCCTAAGAATGGATTGTCCGTGCCTAATGCATGTAGAAAGTATTCCTTGAGATGGCCAAAGAGCATATAGTCCCAAACACCTTCATCTAAAACAGATTCTTTCGGTACTCTGCGGGAGAATGCGACTTCTGCGTTTATCTTCGGGTAACCACTCTCTCTCAACAGAGCAATTTGGGGTAATGAAGTGAGAGATTTCATCCTCCATCCACCACCGACTCTTCGCAATCGGTCCGGCGTCTCAACAATACTCAATCTGTCGGTGGGAAGACTCAATCCATGAACAGCAAGTTCTGGTCGTAAGCTGTCCACAAACTCGTCTAGTTCACCAAGCAATTCGTCGCTCCAAAAACTGAACTCTGGTGTATGTCTCTTATGCAAATACAAAGAGATATCCCACCCACCAACTGTCTTCGATACATTCTCGAACTCTGACGCAAACAAGTTGATCTCAGTTACAACTCGTTCAGGGTTCACGTGATACAATCTGTTTCTTTCCGTAGTCGTAACGGGGCTAGTTCCCGGACCCACGAGTTGCCAATTTGTTGCAACTAATTCAGCCTTCAGGTCGACCTCAAAAAAATCTTTTTCCCTTCGGCCATTACCTACCGCATTGCCTAGAGATCCCGATGTTGGATACCAACAGACGCCCGACATCAAAGCTACATAATTCCTATCATATATTGACCCATCCTTTCCTAGCAACGACACTGCCGATACAGGTACACTACGATCGGTCAAATAGTCGATTGCAGAGTTGAAATAACCAAATCGTGGATCAGGTATTCCCATCGCTACGATGTGCATGGTATGAAGTGTCGAGAGATCGTTAGTGTCATCATTCTTTAACTCCAACAATCCATTTTCAAAAGTGTAAGTGGCGGGCGTACCGTTAAGCTTTAACTCATCGATTTTCATAGCTGGATTGAAAGTGAAAATGAACTTTGTACGAGCGTTGGATTCAAACGAAATTTCTAAGTCAACCAGAAGTGAAGCTGTAGGGTCTATACGCACGGTCCCAGAAATTTTCGATATGTCGATGGCTCCTTCCATTGAGTAGGATTCGTGAGCCTCCTTCCATTTGGTGGGTTCTTCGTAATATGTTTGGACCATTCCCCATGCTGTGAGACCATATAAAAACCCACTCAAAGCTATTACTAAACCTCCAATAGAAACTTTTGATTCTGCTGATACACCGTCGCCACGACCTGAAGAGGCTGCAAACAGAAGAAGGGCAAACGCAAAAATCAAGGTGGCTATCCGTGTTCCAACGCTCGTAATCGAAGCAAACTGAGGCAGCAGCTCTGACACGAACAATGTGTCATTGGAGGAGGTCGACGTAATCGAAAGAATCGAATAAGGTAATTTAGACACAAGCAGTGCCCAAGCTGTCATCAACGTAGCCCCTACGATCAGTACACCAAATCGAACTCGCATGAGGCTGGTTAGCAGGACGACCAACGAACTCCAACCAATATAAGAAACCGGGGCATCTACTATTAGTAGATTCAAAACTGAATGTATCTGAAACGGCTCGGCCACGCGAAATCCTGCGACTTCACACAAAAGACCAAAACCGTGTAGTCCAATCACTAACAGAAACGTGACGATCCAGAGTATTGCTGATACTCCCATTACCCGCCCCAGTAGATACTCGAAGTTCGATAAAGGTTTTGTATTTAAAACCTCCTCAAACAACTCCGTTTTATTTCGATGTGAGGAGTCAAACAAGAGAAAAAGAGTACCGAGTTGAAACAGCAAGATGACAAAAGGAGAAATGTTGCCGAGCAGGTATTGAGGTGTCGTGATGCCAAACGAAGGCGAATAATACGCGGTGGATTGAAGATTCATAGCGGAGAAAAAATATCCCGCGACTGCAATTAGAGAAAGCACAGAGCACAAGGTCCAAAATCTGATCCTGCGGCTCACCAAAAGAATCTCGGTGAAACTTACAACCAATACATTACTGGCTGAGTCCTGAATACGTTTTCCTAGTGGTATGATGAATACGTCCTTACAGACTTATGGGTCTAAAGTAAATTTTTGCCACAACCCATAAATTGCTCCATAATGTTCGCCCAAAGTAAAATTTGGTACGAAGCAGGATGCCATATAAAGTGTAGTTGGATGCAAGATTTTGGATTAAGAGTCACGGCGAAAGCGATTGGATGATTTACTCATTGAGTTTTTATGTGTCAAAGATTGCTATTTTGTAAAAATTCGTCACTGAGGAGTGTCCTTCATTGATTCCAATCCCAGATCGATGTGTTAGATGGCACTAGTTTCGCTATTCTCAGACATTTCACGATTTATAACTATGCCTGTTAATCTCGGGTTTGTTGATAAAATTTCTCTACAGTATCGAGCGCTCAAGCATCAAATAAATGTCAAGCACACACAACAAAATGTTCAATGTACATATTGGGTTTTCTGAAGGAGTTTATTTCACTCATCTTTCGGACATTCTTGGTTCAGTACTTGAGTCAGAAAGTTTAATTGAGCTTAAAGAGGCACGATACGATGCAGTCCCAGAGTCGCTCGAAAGCAACATGGGAATTTAAGCAGAGGAATGGGCAAGTTACCGTCCAAGTGTTTCTTCCATGTGAGCGCACCTCTGCGACAAATA
>CAZEFI010000095.1:0-4399 GCA_964511425.1 uncultured Pseudomonadales bacterium | reverse complement strand
AAGTATTGGGTCCAGACTTGACAGTCGTTGAGTCCATCGGAACCGCGATCGAAGATGCGTTGGCGAATGTACCTGGAACTGCTTCCGTTTTCGCCGAGCGGGTTGCCGGAGGGCGATATCTCAGTGTCGACATTGATCGGTTGCGTGCAGCTCGTTATGGTCTCAACGTCAACGACATACAAGACATCGTCAGCACGGCTATTGGTGGAATGAACGTCGCAAACACGGTCGAAGGTCTTGAACGATATCCGATCAACATTAGATATCCGCAGAAAATTCGTAGCTCGATAGACAACTTACGCAACTTGCCAATCACGACACCGCAAGGGGCACGGGTCGCATTAGGTGATGTCGCGACGGTCGAAGTCACGGACGGTGCGCCAGTGATAAAGAGTGAAAATGCGCGTCCCACCGGTTGGCTGTTTATTGACATCGTTGGTCGTGACCTTGGTTCCTATGTTGCTGAAGCCCAACAAATCGTCCGTGAGCAAGTCGATCTTCCTCCAAACTACTCACTCGAGTGGTCAGGACAGTACGAATATCTTGTGCGCGCACAACAACGACTGATGATCATGGGTCCTGTCACGCTGGGAATTGTGCTCGTACTGCTGTTCCTCAATTTTCGGCGTGCTACCGACGTATTCCTGATTATCACAACGGTACCCTTCGCGTTAGTTGGAGGGATCGTTTGTCTCTATCTACTAGAGTATGACCTTTCGGTCGCTGTAGGTGTTGGGTTCATCGCGCTTGCGGGGGTAGCGGTAGAACTCGGAGTCGTGCTCCTCACTTACCTCAATATGGCTATGGATCAGCGACGAGAACAAGTGGTTCAGGAGAATCGCAAACTTACTGTTACAGACGTAGTGGGTGCAATTGAGGAAGGTGCGATGCGACGCATTCGCCCGATCATGATGACGACGATGACGGTCTTTCTCGGTCTCGCGCCGATTATGTTCGATTCGGGGACGGGAGCACAGATTATGCAACGCATTGCAGCACCCATGTTCGGTGGGATGATCAGTGCTATGATCCTGACTTTGATCGTGCTACCGCCGTTGTTCTTCTTGTATAAGAAGTGGACTTTGGTTGGTTTTAAAAGTAAAACGGTTGGTGCTTGATCCAACCCACACTCAGTTTAGAGCAACGTCGGGTGTTTGATTCGCTACTAGTCAGGATACCCATCGAATAACTTTGAATCGCCCAACTATCACCATTCTTAGCCGCGACCTTCAGGATTAAGTCATTGGTGAGATTAACCCACTGAAACACTTCAATAGTACGTGGTTGCCCAAAGAATGTCTTGGGAAACTCCATGGTCTCGTCAAATTCAATATCAGGTAGCATCACATAGCCGTCTGCACACTGAGACCCCATCCAAACTGTGTGCAATAAGCCTTTTTCCAATCTGCTTGGTGTGCTAGTTCGCTACAAAACGCAACAAAACAAGACTAAACACACACCCAGTGTAGCTGCCATCATGACGTAATCTAAGAACAGCTGGAATGCAGGAGCAAAATGTTCTATTTCGACAATTCGCCTTGGACTTCCTCTAATACCTCTTTTTCTTGCTTTTGCCGGTAAAATTCTCGCCATTCTTCTTCTACTTCGGCCCGCGAAACTGGTGATGTCAACCAACCTCCGTTTTCTACATATTGGATTTCTTCAGTTAACTCTACCGGATCGTATTCCTGTTGTGCAAATTCTTCTCCTGCCTCTTCGACCAGTAGAAGGTACGCCTTCGCGCGATGGCGTAAAAGTTCTACACTAGTAAAGTCGATGCTATACCCATGACCAGACGGATTTTCACCTATAACTCGATGCATCAACAAGGGATAGCGCGCCATCAAATCATCGCCAAATTCAGCGATAACAGAACGACCAAGACGGCCACTCCGGATCGCCCAATCATCACCACTTTTTATTGCGATCTTCATTATGAAATCAACCGTGTGGTTTAGAAAGAGGTAGAGCTTCTCGTAATCAGTTCCCCATTTCAACTTCTCGTCACTCGTTGTATAGGACCCACCGGTTCTACCGGGCCGTAAGACAAATCCATGTTGACTGCACTGCGTCTCGACCCAGGAAGCGTGTAGGTAGCTTTTCTCCATACTCCGCTTCGCAGCCGACTTTAGTGCCTCGTCCGACACGCGTTCATTCAGTAGTTGAAAACTGTATTCGAATCTGTTTAAGCCATCATACTCAGGGTGATCTTCTGGAATCATCCTTTGAAGCGCGTGAGTCCGGTTTCTTGCATCATAACACGCACTGAGATAAGCCGCATATTGATACATCTCGCGCGCCGCACAATGCTCGGCCAAATAGTCATGCATTCCATCTTTTTGCGGACTAGCCAATTCCTGGCACTTCGAATCATTGACCACTCGCAAGAAAAGCTCCTGACGCTGTTCTATTTGATCATCGAAAATGTGTTTCCAGAATGGCACGTCAGGATTAAGAAAATCTGCCGGACTATGATTTCGTCGCTGACTCAAATTGTTATGGACGAACAGCCTCCAACCCTGTGGCGTATAGACAAACATTTTGCTATAACTCCAGACTGGTTCGTTATCGAAGTACTCTCCTAGTGAGGTCATACAGGGTTCGCTCAAAGATTCCCGAGTATTTAAAGGAAGACAATGTTGAATTACTCGATTCCACGCGGCGTGATGTTCATCAGTAACCGGTAAGAATGGGTCTGCCTCCGGAGGATTTGCTCCAAACCCTTCGTTGTCGTCATACCCGAAATAATGTGCATCAGCGTGATGTACGAACGCGAGCCCTAAAACAATAAAGCTTGTGAAAACTCTGACTAAAGTAAAACTGAACATACTCTATCCTTAATTTTAAAGTCGGATCTTTTCTTTAATCAGACAAAAGACATAATCGTAGCTTGACCTCCGCTCTTCGACAAAATCTTCCAACACGTACCTCCAACCTTCGAGCACAAAGTGTGCCTTATAAGGATTGCAATCTCTATACCAGTCCACGTTCCCGACACCTATGACTGTCGCGATTTTATCGCCTTGCGAATAAACCTGATCCCAATTCTCTGGGGTATGTCCTCTGGGATCTCGCCAGTCCTTCCTTAGATTATCCATCCAATCCGCCAAATGGATTCGCTCACGCGCAACACCTTCTACCATTAAATGTTGCTTGCCGGTTGTATGTTCTATTTGTCAAGTTATCTACGTAACTCGCAAATTAGTCTGTATCTAGGTTTGTATGAGTGCCGAAAGCGTTATTCAATAAAAGAAAGAGCTAAGGCTAGGTTACATTCTGGCATCGTGCTCGGCCCAACACGTCTGCAATTGGTACGTCATGGTCCGTGTTCGAGCTACGACTACAGGAAACAGGAATCCGTCGCGCACTTTAAAGTTCTACTAGTCGGGTGCGTCTGAGCGTTCGTCAAAAATCTCGTTGCGTGAACGTGGGTACGTTAGTTCGTTTCCGTCTGACACACACCTAATCGCTTCCTCTAGCTCGGTTGGATCGTATTCTAGTTTCGCGCTGTCTGCACCCAACGTCGCTTCAAGCAAGAGATAAGATTGAGCTCGATGCTGAGCTTGCTCCTCTAAAGATAACTCGCTCCGAAACCACCCGGTCGGCGAACCTAAATGGCGGTGAAACAATAAGGGGTAGTCTTCCTGCACCTCTGCATTAAATTCGCTACTAGTCAGGATGCCTAATGGGTAACTTTGAATCGCCCAACTGTCCCCACTCTTGGCAGCGATTTTCAGGATTATGGCAAGGGTGACGTTAACCCGCTGAAAAAAATTCAATGGTACGTGGTTGCCAAAAGAATGTCTTGGGAAATTCCATGGTGTCGTCAATTTCAATATCGGATAACATCGCATAACCGTCTTTGCACTGAGCCGCCATCCAAACTGCGTGTAATAAGCCTTTCTCCCATCTGTTCAGGGCTCGATCGCGCTGTGAAACTTCGGAAATTTTTTCCTTGATGATTTCTTGAACAACTTTATAGGTATTTGAGGTTTCGTTCGGCAAGATACCGGCCATTCTCGGATTGTTGACAAGTATTTCAACCCGTTGCTGCGCAATAAAGCAACCATCCAGATACGACGCATACTTGAAGAGCTCACGAGCCGCACATAGTTTTGCCAATTCGGGCTGAATACCGGGACTTGCACGCTCACTCAGTGCTTTGCGCTTCTCATTCGAAATCACCTTAAACATCGTATCCGATCTTGGGTCTATCTCCCCGTCAAAAATGTCGCGCCAGCGGGGAATGTCGTCCGACAACAAATCCGCATAACTGAAGGGTTAGATACTGGGACGAGAATTAATCAACTTGATTGGAAGCGGTCGTAATCCCCTCTCACGATCATAGTAGTTGAGTTGACTGTACGCCCACACGGGTTCATTTAGCAAGTACTCACTC
>CAZEFI010000094.1:3356-4603 GCA_964511425.1 uncultured Pseudomonadales bacterium | reverse complement strand
ATTTTTTGCTTCGCGTGCTCTAGCCGAGAGGGCGCGATGTCTTCTGCATACATGCTAGTGGAACAGTCAAGTACCAGCACCAAGTCATCGCGTTGTTGTTCGACGGGAAGAGGAAGCTGCGTCCACGCCGGCCCCGCCATCGCAAAACACGCCACCACTAGCGCGCTGGCAACCAGTAGGTCAAACCATCGACGAAGTTGATGCCGGGCCCGCTCTGGAATCAATACGTTCAGCAGTTCTGGTGCGACGACGGCATCCCAACCTGTTTTGCTACGTTTTGCTCGTCTTCTGAGGACATAAACAACTGCAATCAACACACATCCTAGCAACCACCACGGGCGAATGAAATGAAAATTTCCGAAAATTTCGTTTACGACATTCATCGTCGGCTCCACCAGAGGTAGCTAAAGAGCACAAACGCTACAAGTAACGGCCAATGTACCAGTGCTTTGATCGGCCTGAGCGTCTCCGGATCTTGTTCTACAGGTTCTAGTTCCATGATTTGGTCATAGATGCGAGTCAGTGAATTTGTGTCAGTTGCACGGAAAAATTGACCACCGGTTTTTGCCGCAATGTTCTGTAAATTCTCGGTGTCCATGAACGATTGGCGACGAAAAGTACGATTGAAAGGGCCGGATCGAAAATTCGTTTCCTCCGATCCCAAGCCAATCGTGTGAATACGTACATTAGCGTCAACAGCAAGCTCTATGGCTTCTTCGGGCGTTAGAACACCGGAATTGTGCGAGCCGTCCGTCATCAAAATTAGAACGCGGTGATCGATTGGACGTTCCAGAAGTCTTTTAACAGCTAACCCAAGTGTATCCCCAATCGCGGTTTGTCCTCCGGCGATACCGCCCGGTGTTTCTTGCAATAACTGGTTTAGAGTTTTCACATCTGCCGTAAGCGGTACATAAACGTAGGCTCCAGTCCCAAATACGATGAGTCCCAAACGATCTCCGTGACGACTTTTTATGAATGGTTCCACAACATGTTTTAGAGCTGCTAAGCGGGTGACTTCTTGGTTGTTTAAGAGCATGTCTGTTTGTTGCATACTTTGTGAGATATCAATTGCCAAGAACATGTCCCTTCCTTCAGTTGGAAGGGGCAACGGTTCTCCACTCCATTGCGGTCGTGCTAACGCGGTGACTAGTGCTGTGATTGCAAGTACGATGAGTAGTAAACGCCACCATCGTCGTCCCGATGCTAAAAGTCCCTGAAATTGTTCTTTGAATCGAAAATCTTCGACA
>CAZEFI010000094.1:0-3256 GCA_964511425.1 uncultured Pseudomonadales bacterium | reverse complement strand
TCCAAATGCGGTGGTAGATTCCGTACGTTTTTCAACATCGAGTAGTAGCTCTTTGAATAACAGGTTTACGCCGGATGCGTACATCAATCCGTCGATGACACCATTTTCGCGCTGGTGGGTCAATTGCCGCGCTAAATTTTGAATCTTCTTATAGGGTACGAGCCGAATCGTCCGCCTAATGTACCAAACCATCAATACCGAGATAAGGAGCAAAGTTAAGATGAGCAGAATCCACCAGGAGACTGAGAGAGGCCAAAAACCAGGCACTGCAGGTTCATGGATGTCCCGAAGTTGCTGGGCTAGGTCAATGGGCATGATATCGTTCTATCGACAGAAAATCCAATTTGTCAGAAGTAGAACAACTTTCAAATGCGACAAGATTTTGAATACAGAAGTTTTTCAATCGATCCAAGCGTATCTCATATCGTCTTTCGTAATCGCGCCGAGTGGCGTTTCCGGTACTGTCAAATTCAATTGTATTTGACTGGTTGGTCACGGTGTATTGATTGGATGGTGGGAGTACCGTTTCGAGCTCATCATAGACATGAAAAATTTGCAGTTCGTTATGCCGGCCGAGGCGCATAAGGTTTTGAATACCTTGTTGACTGATATTTTTGAAATCACTGACAACGATAATACGATGATGATTGGGCGCGGCATACCTTAAGTGTGTGACCACAGATTCCCACAGTTGTTCTTTCTCCCGGTGCAAATTGTCGACTCGAAGCGCGCGATTTGCCGCGACTACGTCGTGCAGTAATTTCACGACAGAACGACTGTTGCGCAATGGTTTTGTGGTTACCGTACCTTCTTCGCCAAATACGATTCCACCAACACGGTCGTGTTGTGCGAGCGTAAGCCAAGCAAGACGAGCGGCTATTTCGGCCGCGACCACGCTCTTAAGGCGAAGTTTCGTTCCAAAAAACATTGAAGCACTTTGATCGACAACTAGCAAGGTGGGTTTTTCGCGCTCTTCCGTAAAAACTTTGGTATGTGGTTCGTTCTTGCGTGCAGTTACATTCCAATCAATATTGCGCACGTCGTCGCCGGGTTGGTAAAGACGTACTTCTTCAAAGTCGACGCCCCGTCCCCGCTGACGCGAGAAGCGATCTCCGGTTAGTCTACGAGCTTTCCGCTTTCGTTTATTTGTTCTTCCGAGTGTCGAAGTTAGACTTACTAAATCGCTGATCGACACATATGCGCCGGTGAGTTGAGCCATAAGATTAAGGTACGGGTACCGCATTCAAGACTTCGTTAATCGCGTGATCAGCTGTGTGTCCCTGTGCTTCAGATTCGTAGGTTAGGATTATTCGGTGCCGAAGTACATCGTGGAGAACACTTTGGATGTCTTCTGGCGACACATAGTCGCGTCCATCCAGCCAAGCGTTCGCACGGGCACTTTGGTCTAGAGAAATCGTCGCTCTTGGACTTCCACCATATTCGACGCCAGCGAGTTCGCTTCTGGTGTGTACGATCAAGGCAACGATGTATTTTTCCATTGCTTCAGCCATGTGCAGTTCAGAAATCTGACGTCGTGCCGAGAAGACTTCGTCTTGATTTAAAACTACTGGTGGGGGAGAGTCCTTTGCCAACACCTCATCGCGTGCTATTTTCAAAATTTCCAACTCTTGCATTGGTGGCGGGTACCCGATGCGAACGTGCATTAAAAATCGGTCAAGTTGTGCTTCGGGTAACGGGTAAGTACCTTCTTGTTCGATTGGATTTTGGGTGGCCATGACTAAAAATAATTCGGGTAGCCGGTACGTCTCACGACCCTGAGTTACTTGGTGCTCGGCCATTCCCTCAAGCAACGCGGATTGAACTTTTGCCGGTGCACGGTTGACTTCATCTGCGAGTAATACATTGTGAAAAATGGGTCCTTGTTTGAATTCAAACGTACCTGTTTCGGAACGATACACTTCGGTCCCAGTTACATCGCTCGGTAGCAAATCTGGTGTGAATTGAATGCGATGAAAGTCTGCTTGAACTCCACGAGCAAGTTCTTTGACCGCACGAGTTTTCGCGAGTCCCGGTGCACCTTCAACTAGTAGATGACCTCCGAGGAGGAGTGCCATGATGAGACGTCGGGTCAAAAGTTCCTGACCGACGATTCTAGTATTCAGCCAGTCGTTAACCGTGATAGTGCGATTTAGTAATGATTCCAAAATCAAATGCCTTAACGAGAGTAAAAAATAAAAACACGATTCTAGCGACAACAGTGGTTATCAGAATTAGAAGTGGTAACATCTCTTTAGAATTCTTTTTGCTACCGTGAATATATACGAACTCCTTCGCCCATTCCTTTTTACGTTGCCTCCAGAGTGGGTACATCAATTAACACTCAATACGTTACGTTGGTACGGCTACCTACCCGCCAAAGACGCAGATGATACGACGATTAACGTCGGTGGTTTGCAGGTGTCCAACCGTGTTGGATTAGCCGCGGGCTTCGACAAGGATGGCACAGCTATTCGCGGATTATCGAAACTCGGCTTCGGTTTCTTGGAATTTGGTGCAGTAACGCCACGTGCACAAGCTGGGAACGCTCGGCCTCGTGTTTTTCGCTTACGTAAAGATTTTGCATTGATCAATCGTCTCGGTTTTAACAACCAAGGAATAGATGCTCTTATGCAAAAAATCGTTAAAGAGAGACCACATGTCCATATACCGATTGGCATCAACATTGGAAAAAACTTCGACACGCCGTTTGAGCGCGCCATTGACGATTACGAATATTGTTTCGCGCGTGTAAATTCGTTGGTTGATTTTGTTACTTTGAATGTCTCCTCGCCCAACACACCTGAATTGCGCAACTTACAATCCGCCGAACCGATAAAGCAGTTATTAGCTCGGCTGGTTCAACTACGCGATAAAAACGTAGAAGAAGGGCTTCTACGAACAATTATTTTGGTGAAGATATCTCCAGATCTTTCAGAAGACACCACTGATAGTCTCTGCTCTGTGATTCGAGCAGAAGGAGTGGACGGCATCATTGCAACAAACACCACGATATCGCATCAGAATCTACGCAAACATGGCCAAAAGGGAGGGTTGAGTGGTCGACCACTATTTCCACTTGCTTTAAAATGTGTTCGACAAGCTAGAAGTACCTTAGGAGCAGAATTCTTAATCGTCGGTTGTGGTGGCATTTGGAATGCCGAGTCGGCTCAACAAATGCGCGACGCTGGTGCGGATCTATTGCAGATTTACACTGGATTGGTATACCATGGACTGTCGTGTCTCAAAGAAATTTCGC
>CAZEFI010000093.1:0-4617 GCA_964511425.1 uncultured Pseudomonadales bacterium | reverse complement strand
CGCAATGAAGCACACCTCATCACCCGAACTGAAGATGTCGTCAAATCTAGCGAGATTGAGGGGGAATACCTCGACTACAAAGAAGTTCGGTCTTCGGTAGCACGGCGACTGGGTTTGGACGCCGGGGGAATCGTTCAAGCCAGTGACAGCGTAGAAGGTGTGGTCGACATGATGCACGACGCCGCGCAGAAATACGATGAGACCTTAAATGTCGGACGATTATTCACGTGGCACACCGCGCTGTTCCCAATAAGCACTACTGGTACGGCTGATATCCGCGTAGGTTGTTGGCGAGATGATCGGAACGGTCCGATGAAAGTAATTTCAGGTCCGATCGGTCAAGAAAAAGTTTACTACGAAGCTGTGCCAGCGAGTCAGATTCACGAAGAAGTAACAGTATTTTTGGAGTGGTTTGAAAATCCGGGAGAAACACATCCGTTATTAGTGGCGGGATTGGCACATCTGTGGTTCCTAACCATCCATCCTTTCGAAGACGGAAATGGTCGAATTGCTCGCGCAATAACCGATATGGCACTTGCCCGGTCAGAAAACTTTATGCAACGCTACTACAGCATGTCATCACAGATATGTGCAGAACGGAAAACATACTACCGCATACTTGAAGTGACCCAGCGAGGATCGGTTGATGTCACAGGTTGGATGACGTGGTTTCTCGATTGTTTACTCAGATCCATCAAAGGTAGCGACGAAACTCTCAACACGGTTTTAAAAAAGGCACGGTTTTGGGCACGATTTGCCCAGGAGTCTTTAAATTCACGCCAGATTAAAGTTATGAACAAAGTGCTCGACGGTTTTCGTGGCAAATTGACGAGTTCAAAATGGGCGAAAATGGCTAATTGTTCTCAAGATACAGCTACACGGGACATAAACGACCTCATGAAAAGAGGAGGTTTAAAACGAGATCCTGCTGGAGGACGTAGCACTAGCTACTCATTAGTAGCAGAGTGACGTTTTAACTCCCATCGTGAGCTAAACGATGTACCGATGGATCTTCGCGCCAGTTTCTGAATAAATTTTGGAATCCGTCGCGCCTTAATTCACTCTGAGGCACGGCAAACCCATGGAGAACGTATTCCGTCCCCAAAAACACCCCTGCATAAAAGCATCCAAAGATATAGTAAATGGCGGTTACAATCGTTATCTGTGGAGACCACAAATCCGTAACATCGGTGGAGAATTCTGGAAAAACGAGAAGCAAAAATATCATAAACCCAATAATGCCAAGCGAAAGCACACTCAATCCGAGAAGTCCTCGAACGAGCAACACACGAAATCTACGAAATTCTCGCAAATCTATTTTCAGTTCGTTTACGGTTCCTAAATCCGCCTCTTCTTGTTCTGCGACCAATCTTTGCGGACTTTTTACACAAGAATCAATTATGCCATTGCTCTTTTTTGGCCGAACACTCCGACGCTGAGACAAACTACCTCGCCAATTCGTAAATAGGTCATGAGTGACGTCCTGTGATAATTTTTGTCTGGAGACTCCACACCACATGAGAAGTCTTCCAATCATACCTAATGTTCCCAAGTACATACTGGTATAGATCCAGGTTAAAAAGAAAAGGAATGCCTGCCACCACGCATTTTCGGGGTCGTACCACCTGCCTGAAGAATATTGAGATAACAAAAACATTCCACTGATCGCGAACAACAGAAAGACTAATAGTCCTCGATGAAACAAAACCCTTCGTCGACGTAATTCGTACACGCTGATTGGTTTCTTTTGTTTGATGGCCATGTCAAACGCTCCGTTCGTACAAACCTAATGCACACGCAATCAAGTGTGTATGGACATTTTAAGACTATCTTTGGATAAGAGCGATTGCCAAAATACTCGGGAATTTTGATTCGAAAAGTTCTACTTGACGGTCTTGGACAACGATTTGTGGTGACCTTATGTGAGAGTTAAACTCGGAGCTACCATCGATAAACCAATTCGCCACGACCGTTTAGAAGTAAGTCTTAGAACCATCGAAGACCAGCGATAACAAATGATCGATCATCTCCACTTCAGTTTAGCATTGAGTTCGTGTTTAGACACACGCAGTTTGAGCAACGGGAGATGGAATAAAACATCCTCCAGATGTTAATCCAGAAGGAATCATCACTGCCAGTTGTGGAACTCCAAAGAGCCCTGGAGAAACACCGTTCTTGCGTACACGAGTATTTGAAAAGTTTTTGTTCAAGTGATCGACTATGTCTTCGTCCATTTGGTCCATAATAGTTATTAAGTCTGTACCGGACACATCGATTCGAGCTTGGTGTAGTGCATCAGTTGTGTCCATACCGAAGTCGCACAGAAACGAGAGAATTTGAAAAACTGAGGGAAAAATCTGTCGCCCACCACAAGCACCTAGGGCAAATTTTCGACCGTCTTGAATTTTTCCAATTACCGGGCACATATTGCTCAGTGGTCTACGTCCTGCGGCGACTGAATTTGGTGTATTTGGCCGTGGATCAAACCACATCATGCCATTGTTCATGAGAATCCCTGTCTCGGGGAGCATTATGAATGATCCAAAAACAGACATGAGCGTTTGAGTGAGTGACACCATATTTCCATCGCGATCTACGACGGAAATGTGTGATGTAGCACCAGTCGATTTTTTTTCGTTAGCTCCGTCGCCCAAGTTTTTCAAGCGATAGTCATAGGCATTCAGTAACGTACGTGTGTAGGTTTCATAATCAGACGAGATTGGTCGTTCTCGCGATTCAACTGACAAACTCTTTTCGAGAGTCTTTAGTGCTTGTATTAGCGTTGGGCCTGCTGATCTACGCGAAGGGGCAAAGATCTCGTGTCCTCGATAGCATAAATGTAACGGTTCCGTAATGTGTGCTTCATATTCGTACAAGTCTTTCAACTGAATCTTAGAACCAACACCATTGAGATCAGAAGAAATTCGTTCTGCCAGATTGCCGGTATAGAAAGCGTTGGGACCTTCTCGTTGCAACATGCGAAAAGTATTGCGTAAATTTCCTAATTGAATGAGATTCGTTGCTCCGGATTCGTCCTCTGTTTCTGGCGGAAGTCCGTCAGATAGATAAACTTGTTCTATTTCATCATAGAGCCGCATAGTTCGCGCACCACGCAGAATCTGCAGTTGCGTATACCAATGTGTTGGTAAGCCCCGCTCAGCCAATTGACATGCCGGTTCAATCACATCACACCAGTCCCAAGTACCATACTGTTGTAATGCGAGTCCGACACCTTTTAGATACCCAGGTGTAGCAACCGCGAAGGGACCGTGAACGTTTCTATCCTCCAAGACTTCCGGCCAATGAAAGGAAGATGCACCGGTCGACTTGCCAGTCAAGGGATAGTCATTAGGATCTGCGTTTAATGGCGCACGCATACCGAACTCCACTACCGACACTCGATCGCTTTTAGCATCATAGAGTGTCATGAATCCACCGCCACCAATACCACTCATCCATGGCTCGACACAACCCAGTGCAAGGCCGCTAGCGATAGCAGCATCGATAGCATTTCCCCCTTGGCGTAGAACTGCAGCACCCACTTGCGAGGCGAGATAATGTTGGGTAGCAACGACACCATCGGTGCCAGTAACTGCTGGTTTTCGCAGATTCCATTGTTCTTGAAAGAAGTCGGGAAAGTCGATGGTCATTCAGTACCTAGAGATGTTTGAAAAAGAGAAACTGCGCGATTTTCCATGAATGGGACCACATTGCACAAATCTCGTGTTTTCTCAAAAGGATTGTCGTTCATTCGGCTACAATTCTAGACACCCTCGTTCTAGCATTCTCATGTTTTGTAATCTGTACTGACTTCAATCGTTCAATGGGTAAGTAACTGCGTTTAAGAGACAAGCAAAAATATGACAAAAGTGATTTACATATTTGTACTAGTCGCCCTCTTACTCGGAGGAAGCGTTCAAGCCCAATTCACTTCGTCAGTCGTATATGACGGTACTATGCAAGAGTATCTACATCGGCTAGATTTGTTTGAGAGCTACGGAAACAAGGAAAAGTTGATCGATAGTAAAAATCAGTTGGTGAAATTTCAACACGAACACGAAGATGGATCCTGCACACACAAGACTTTTAAGCTAGAAATTGTTGGTTCATTGGAAGATATAAGTGAATTCCACGTAACTTATCAAGGGCAAGAATCAACGGATGACGACGAAGAGGATCTAGAAATTGACTTTGATAAGGCAATCTACAGTTTCGTCGGGTTTCCGCTACCAAAAAATCATCCGCTCGTAGGAAACTGGGGACGACGACACACGTACGCTTTCGATGGGTTCACCAAAGACGAAAACGACTCAGACGTGAGGATGGAAGAGAGTTCGTTAGTGAGATTTTCAGTCGATGACGAAACTGGGGAACTGAAAAGAATTGATATTATGATTATCTACAAAACTCCTGAGGGATTTGTGGGCAAGATGCGAGCGATAGAACCAGAGCAATCCATGAACATGGACAGTAGGTGCGTGGAAGAGGAACGAGAGTTTGCTGTAGAAATATTGGAGAAACATGCCATACCATCGCCTCTGACTGAGCATTAACTTACTGAATCACATAGCAATTCTTGATCTTTTGTGTCGCCACCACAATCGCAGTACACTCAGC
>CAZEFI010000092.1:0-4662 GCA_964511425.1 uncultured Pseudomonadales bacterium | reverse complement strand
GCACGTACCAACGATTACATTATCCAATCCATACACGGAATTTAAGACACACTCGAATATATTGAAGGGTTCTATAACCGCACCCGATTACATTCGGCCTTAGCTTTTCGGTCGCCGGTGGAATTTGAACAAGCGCATCACGAGGGTGCAGCAACTCAGCATGACTAAGAATTCCAGAAATCGCCGGTCCGTATGCGGTGGTGGGGGCTTTGCCCCCGACACCCCCCGGTTTCTTAAAACAGCACCAAAGTTGGACGCTAGCGCTACCGCTATCCGAGGTGTCTCGCTGGATCGCTACGCTGATCTGCGCTACCCCCTGAGCCAGATTCGTAAGATGAGCGAGCATCCTTTCCACGAAAGATGGTCCAACTCGTATCATGCACCATCGGGAAAACTATGATTGATCACGCATATATTGATGCCAGACGATCACTTAAAACTGATGGCTGGCTATCCCTTGTGGTCGCTAACTGCAGAATGGGACAACTCTTCCAAGAACTCCACATTCGTACTAGCTCACCTACAAATTGTTTGTTGTCCACTAACTTGTACAAAATTCATACCCTCATTGAGTGGAGAATCATTCGGTAATGGACGAGATTACGATTTCGATCGCTAACGACTTTTCGGAATTTCCTGGTGGTAGATATCCAGAAGACGGACCGTTCAACGGCACTACCTTTAGAAATAAACACCTAGTGCCACACTTTCGCGACGGAAAAAACGTCGTAGTGTCCTTTGACAACGTCGCAGGTTTTGGTTCTTCTTTCTTGGAGGAAGCTTTCGGAGGATTGGTCCGAGAAAACCAATTCAACATAGATATGCTCGAATCCCATTTGAAACTTGTCTCCAGTGAGGAGGAAATTACAGACTTTATTGAAATCGCCTGGCAATTTATGCGAGAAGCCATTGCAGAGAGTAAATGACGATTTTCATAGATCTCCTCACTTCCGCCCTGTTTTCCACAGCATTCAGAGTCGTACTTACCTACCTAGGAAACTATATCGTTCAGCCGCACTACATCGTCGTAGCCAACGTATAGACAATTTCCGTCAAATGCTCACAGAGTATGCCATGATTGTGTCGAAATATTGGATAGGGTCACACGAATCGATTGCAGAGAAAGTAGGATTGGAAGCAGAAATAAAGGTGCAAAAAATGATACTACTTGGAGAACTGCGATCTTTGACTAGAAAATATTCTGCTGTCCGCAAGATCCGGGAAACGAATCAAAAGCAGATTCGCGACGAATTCATTGGACACGCCACTGGAGGTTCTTTTGAGTCCGCACAGTGGAAACCAGATCCCAAGAGGGCTCATGCTCTGACTAGAACGGTGACTAAGATCATCGCAAGTTTGCCTTATAACCTATGAAGTCGGGTGGACACCCAAAAACGGTACGCCGTACCTTTCGCGCCGAGTGTTCATGCGAAGGGCATTTATCAAACACTCGACCTCAAAATCCGCTAAGAAAATCGCCCTCACAGGCCAAAAACGCTCAAATGTAGTGCCTACACATTTTGCCAAATGCATATATACCAATAAGTTAGTATTTTAGACCGTCGAAGTCATGATGAACGAACAAAGCAACAAAGGCAATCTTTCCAACGAGAACCATCGTTTTCGAGCAACCCAGATGTTAGAAGACATTGACTTGTACCTTGACGACGAGGATCAAATACCATCAGTGGCACTTCGTAAAAAAGTCGAATTGCTGTTAGAAGGTTTGTATCAGTCTATAAATCTACCAGTAGATGTCGAAGCGACTGCGGAAGGAGACATTATGGTCACGGCTCACAATGAAAAACGAAATGCGTTGATAATGTACTGCGACGCGAACGGTCCGGTAGTCTGCAGGTCGAATCTTCCGGTAAGACAAGTAAGCGAACGGTACAAATCGATCGAATCTGTACTCAGTTCTAAATTCGTCCTTGATGCTCTGAACTTGCTCCGTTCCCAGACGGATTAAAAAGTGCGGGTTGAGCCACGAACCACTCAGTTTAGAATACGAAAATTTCCTCGGATGAAGTGTTGCAATTCCATCTGCGGACAAACTTACGCGCACCAATAATACGTCGCATCTTCTTCCTCTATTTCTAAGAGCGGACACCACCGGGGCGGCGTATGTTTCAAGCGTCTTCTGACAAAATCTATTTTGACGGGAACACTCTCGACTTGAACCATGTGAGTAGATCATCAAAGTGATACTTTCCCGACGCAACTCCCACAACAACCTGTACCAATTCGTTGTTGGATGCTGTACACTTATAGCCACTTCGATGCATCAACACACCTAAAGCTATTACCGCGGTACGCTTGTTGGCATCAGCAAAGCCGTGATTGAGAACGATACTCTCTACTAAAGCTGTTGCTTTTTCGTGGATTGAATCAAAGTAGCCGCCGTAAGGACGGCTCATTGCAGAGGCTAACGAATTTCTGTTGATGACTCCATGAACGCCACCAAACTGAAGCGCAACGTCGTGAGAGTACACTAGTCCGCACAGTGAAGCTGGTAATGTACTTTAGCGATCCGCCAGCTCCTTGAGTGCCTTTCGATATTGTTTCAACACACTTTGAACTGCTTTGATCGTGTCTGGATCTAAAGTATCACCTTCTGAATCAACTTTCGATTCACAGTTTTGTCTATTCAAGGCATGCTATGAAGTACCTTCGTCAGCTTGCTGCAGTTCGTCGTTCATTGTTACATACTTCGAGAGGTGATGCTTAGGAAAAGTTGTTTTAGACGATTTCGCAGGTGCTTCGCTTCAACTCGTAACTAAGTAATTCGAATGTTTGAAATTCGTCGCATGTGGATCAAATGTTTTGCACGATCTCATTAACCAATCGACAACGACACATAGATACTCCAATCTCATACAAACTCCACCCCGAGAAAGTACTTTTTTTGGGGTAGTACGGTCGGATTAGCTTTTGGGGAGATGTTTGATGAAAATATAAGAGAGAAGATACTTGCGGAAAAATCGAGGATCACGACAACAAAATACTATCGCTAATCGGACAAAATCTCTCTTACTTGAACGACGCGGCCTTGGTGTGTAAGGTTTTTATTTAATGCCGCCATCACTCTTCTCCCAAACCTACTACCTCGATACGCGACGTTCAGACAAGAAATAACGCTGAATACTCGCGGGGAGAAGTGGTCTTTCCCGATTTTAGGTGTTTCGACCAGCGTTGGAACTCGTACGTAAAGCATAAGTCCAAACACGTTCGAGGAGAGTATTTGACAAGCTTTCGGATATATACTTTCTTCTAGCCAATGTGAGAATTCTTTTGTTGCGTCAAGCGTATTATCGCTCGAATACACCATATCTTTAGGCCGGATGAGAACAGAGCAATCTAATGCAACAATTCCCTTCTTTCCCGATTTACGAATTTGTTTCTTTCCAGCATTAGCGCGATCTAGCCAATTTTTTCGAGAATGTACCCTTTTGCACTCAACGTTAACGAGTTCTCGTGATTGTTTAAATGTGCAATCAGCGGTTGAACAAATTTTGATGTCCTCTCTTGGACATCCTTCTACCTGCACCACCTCTAACCCAGCTTCTAATAAACGACCAGCGATTATCGCGGCAAACGCATCGTTGCGCGATTGGACCGACCCTCCTTTACTGACGTTTTCGTGATCCACCAGCAAAGGTCCGTACTCAAATATCTTTTTCAATTTTTCTTTTAATCCAGGAAATTGTTCAGCATTGCGTCGCCACAACTGATAGATATCACAGAGGTCAAAAGACTCAAAACAAGCCATGAAACTATCTTCGCTTTCGTCGGTTTCATCGCGATATTGTTCAAGCAGTGTTTTGTATTGCGCGGCTCGGCCTTTCTCGACGTTTAACCAATCGCAGGCTTCATCCAAGTGTCTTATTTGTTCGTCTATCGGGATTATTGGCATTGCGATCTCCTCGTGGTTCCTAGCAAAGTAATATCAATCATTGACCTAGACACTTTTTAAATAGTTCAGTGGTAGGGTTGGTAAGAAATTCAAAATAATCGCGTCTGTATTTAAAATTTCCTAGCTCTTGGGGTATGTCCGATCGGTAATTGAGGGACGGCAACCGCCGTGGTTTTGTTAATGTCTGCGAAGATTGGATGAGGGATAAAGTTCTTCGCGAATGCGGCATTTTGTAGTACGTGAAGCCCCAATAACGCTGGTTGGACCGATCATCCGTAGTGCGCATCTAACGAATTGTCTTTGTGAATACCTCTGAGTCCTAGCATCTCCCTGGCTAAACCGGGGATATGCGTCAAACTTTCCTGCGATACCATGTAGTAGGCTTTAGCGATTTGCTAAATCAATCAGAGCTTGTTTAAACTGCTCCGCCGTTGCACGAGCGGCTTTCTCGGATTCTGGATGAACCTTCGTACGCTTCGAGTCTATTTGAGGCTTCGTGCGTCGTGGTTCGGTCTGATGCTTCTTACTTTTTGTCTTGGCTTTCTTGGGATTTCACAATAGTCCATGTTTTATGTTAGGCTCGATTAGCAACCATTATTTCATCGTGTGTGAAATTGTCAACGGTTAGTGGTCCCTCTACTTAATTAATTCCAGCATCTCCGTCAAAGATACGCTAGTCTAAACATCGTCATACCGACTGGTTAACACCTGTTCAAGCGATTTGGTCGGAAGATCTTTCTGCATGAGGC
>CAZEFI010000091.1:0-4994 GCA_964511425.1 uncultured Pseudomonadales bacterium | reverse complement strand
TAGTACTAACAGACTCAGCCCATCCGGTAGCGATCATTCATCGTTTTGACCGCGATGGTTCGAATCGCGTACCCTACATTTCAGGCCGGAGTTTTATCAATGTTGTGGATGACTCAGAACCGGTTTTTTACACTGATTTGGCGGATGTGATGCGCGGGCACTGTGGTAATGGGGTGCAGACGCAGGTGGAACTCATTGAACTTTACCGCAGAATCTTGTTTACGATCTTGGTATCGAACACTGACGATCACATGAAGAACCACGGCTTCTTGTGGATGCAACCAGGCCGGTGGGGATTGTCCCCAGCATTCGACATAAACCCTCAACCATTTGGTCGAAGCCATCTTAAGACCGGTATTAGCGAGTTGAGTGGTTTACAGGCGTCTATTGAAGCTGCGATAGAGGCGGCATCATTGTTTGAAGTCGATGAACAAGTAGCATCGACTATGGCATTTGAAATGGCGACAAAGATTTGTAAGACTTGGAGACAAAAGTGCGTGGATGTAGGAATGACCGAACACGACATATTAAACTATGAATCTGCTTTCATGCATGACGAATTGAGATTCGCCTTAAGCCTGAACAGGGTGAACATAGCATTAACTAATGTGCCCAGTGGTATGAAAACGTCGGGCATACACCCATCTCGACATTAGCCGGTGCCGAAAACACTCCGGATTAACTAAGCAAAGTTTTCGTGTCCTGTTTACCCCCCTTGCTGAGTGGTTTCTAGAGTCATTCGTTATAAGATTCAGTGATTGAATGTTTCCTCTGGTCGGCAATGTTTGCCCAAGGTGCCTTTACAGTACACTCCGCATCTATATGAGCATGCAATCTATACTCACTTCAAGCACATGAGGCAACTGTGAAAGTGCGTTTAAGCGTGCTTCTATACATTACGACCTTTCTCGCACAGTGAGTTCGAAGAAGTGTCGGAAAACTGCGGCGGAAATCACACGATTGGGTTATGCGTACTATTTAGTTGCTTCTACGGGAGTCCAACGAATTGCGTCCGCGATGACGGCGTCATAGTTTTTATGGGGTTTGTTTGATACCAGAACCGACACATCGGTATGGGTGAAGTCATATTGACCTACAACTTGCCAACCAGATTCAGTGTCATCAGGTCTTAGCGTCTCCGTTTCGATCCAGTTTGCATTTTCGATCATCAGATCAACAGGACTTATCCAAAGATCCCACGCTTCTGTCTTTCTTATGCTCTGAAATTCAAACACTTCTTCAAAGACTCCTTTAGCTAGAAAATATTCGAGTTGCCATCTGCCAGTTTTTGGTAGCGTCGCCGTAAACTTGGCGAAAACTTGATCACCGCCCCACTCCGTTCGACTGATAGCAAACGTTCTTCTGTATTTACCATACGCGGTAGGATCTGTTTTGCGTTCCCACTTTCCTTGTGTTGGGAACAGTGGGAAAATTTCAAACACTGGTAAGCCTCTATCAAGTTCTTGTTCGTCGGTGTCATCGATTACAACTCTCACCCAATCGATCACTGACGGGATCCTAAACTTCTGCGGCACAGAAAATCCCGCGTCGAGATCGTCAATAACAATGGATGAATCAATAGCATGTTCTTCGATCTTAGCTTGGTCAGGGGACAGGTCCGTTATCGCATGGATCGTAGTGGATCTACGACCACGACCCCGGTGATCTAAGTCTTCATTGGGACGTTCCGATGATACATCAACTCGAAGGCTGTCACGATTTAAGGAAAGGTAGGGTTCAATCCAAACATATTGGATCGGATAGTTGCTTCTCAACACAACTTCTTTAGCAGAGTCCCCTTCGAGAAAGATAGGAACTTTGGGACCTAAGGACCGTACTCTTTCAGACTCTGCAGTCCATATTCGCACTGGACCAGTTACTGGTTCGCCATTTCGAAGAAGTATTTCCACTTCAAATAACGGAATATCTGTGTCTGGACTGATCAATTTCGGATGTGCCAAGAGCGATGCATCAAATCCGGGTAGCTTAGACGAAGAGAACCAATCTCCTAGTGAATTTGCAATGTTGGAATCCTCAGTGTTTAACACATTGAAAAAATCCGAATAATTGAAATTTGTGCCTCGGTGTCGGCGAATTAATTCAACCAAACTGGCACTAATCGCTTCTTCCCCAAGAAAGTCGAACACTAATTCATTAAAGGCTATTGCGCGTAGTCTTATTGCTCGTATAGTCACAGGTGATCGCGTAGATCGGTCTGCCCAGTCTTCGGAAACCGTTTCTACTGCACTCATGACCGATGCTGAGGTTAGAGTTCTCTCACGCCGTTGAATATCTTTTTGATATTCATTTTTTAATAGGAAGAATGAGTTCACGATGTCTAGTAGTGACAACTTTCTTTTATTTACAATGTTGGGATTAATCGCTATGTTGAAATCGAAATATGCTTCACCACCCATGAGTAATTGAGGAACTACCAGTTCTAGTACGCTATTCATCGATACTGCGCGCTCGCCGGTTGCACTAGTCTGATGAGCCGCAAGATTTCTCAAGTAATGGGTTGCATTGCTCTCGTAATTAGGGTGTTTCGTGAAATACAAAGCTAGAAGCGAAGCGGCTTCCGCACCGGCATACTCCGGTAGGTGCTCTTGATCTATATGAGTTGCTGTGACGAGCGAGGCAACATTCATTGTTGGAAGTGAGTTCTCTCGCACCATCAACATTCCTGGAGGAAACATCGAGGTATCCATCCTGCGACCACCGCCATAAACTCGGAATACGGATGGTACCTCCACCATGCTCACCGTTTCGCTAGGTAATTCGAAACCTTTTGAGCGTAGCATGGTCAACTCAGATTGAATTTCCTGCCTTATATTGGCTATGTTTTTACCTAGCTGTTCCACCGCTCGTCGATGCAAATTGCTATACAGCAGCTCAAATTCGATACCGTCGATTTCCATCATAGATACCTCGAAATTCGATCCCACCAATGCAAGTTCTGGTAACGGATTTGATCGCTCAAATTGATAAACAGCGCGTGTTGTCTGAGTGCTCAAGCGTCGTTTTGAAGGACCGGCGACAACCCAATCTCGTGGTACGACAACCTCGAGATCAACGGTAAAGAAGTCTTTACGCCGATGGACCCAATCGTCTTCTCTCGTTGCGGTTCCCGCTGTTGGGTACCATTTAATACCTGGTGTTAGTGCTACAAAATTAGATCGAAAAATTGAATTTTCGGTTCCGAGCATGCGTAACTGGCTAACACTCGACCCAGCAACAGACTCTACTCGATCAACCGTATCAAGGTAAGCGAATCGTTGATCGGGGTGGCCTCGAGCTTGAACCCGCAAATCAACAACACTCGAGGAAAAGTATTTTTTTGGAATCCGCAACAATCCATGTCGAAAGACCTCGCCCTCAATTGCTTCTTCTGCTACGCTTAAGTGCGTGATGCGAAACCCCGGGTTGAATGAAAACGCTACAAACTCTTGTTCGTCGGTACTCTCAGGAATCGAGACCTGCAGAGTAAAGTCCATGGTCATAGTCCGGCCCGGTTTGATATCAACTGTTCCGTCAAGGTGATGAATATCTGGAAACACGACTGCTTCGAAATGAGCGTTATGGACATCCACCCAACGAGCAATATGACCACGTTCCAACGAGTGAAACCCAAACATCGCAAGAAAAACAACAACTCCTGCGGCGAGTGATCCGATGCCACCAAGCTTATATGCCGCTCGGTCCGGTACAGATCTTGGAAAGGCAACGCAAACGAACAGTAGTAAGCCGCACGATACGGCTATTAGTGCTATTCTATTGAACAATATCTCCGGCGTTGTCAGAGTAGGTACCAATTCAGATGGGATGATCACATTGCCAGTAACCGTTTGAAAAAGTTCCGCAAGCGATACTGGAAGACGGTTATTGATCCAAAATAACCCAATGAGGCAAAGCAGAGAAATGATTAGTGCTAACAAACGTGATTTCAACACCACCGCAAAGAATAACGTTAGGCTACCAAAAAACACTAGGTTGGGGATTAGATCGAACATCATCAGTGAGACCATACTCCAAGGTTCGATAGGTTCGCCAAACGGAATTGGAAAGATTTGCGACATTAGACCGTACACCATAAACACAGCTAAGAGCAGCAGAATAGGTACGCTAGCTACTATGATGAGACTTAAAAGACGACCGGCCCACCATTCCAAATCGCTAATTGGCTTACAGTAAATCACCTCACCAATCCGCTCAGTTTGATCACGTGTGTGCACATCAAAAGCAAACAATAAAACTCCTAGGCAAGACAAAAATACAAATGTTTCACCCAAGATGCTCGCAAAATATCGTGGGCTAATAAATCCAAGCATTGGATTGGAACCCGACAAATACATGTGGTACCAAGTCAGAACAACAAAATTAAACGTACAGACGAGCAGTATGAGCCAACAATACAAAGACCATCGAGAGAGCTGTCGACATACACGCATTTCGTTGTGAACCAATGTCCAAAATTTACCAACGTTCATTTTCACTTTCTTCTACCGACTGGTTTAAGTTGATACATGGTTGGAATTTAATAAGGGGGTCTGCCCGCGCTTTATCAGGAGACAGTGGTGAAGATAGTTCAAAGGAAGGCGCATGAGATGATAGATTCTATGAAGAAGCGATCGCGGTGGCGACGTAGCGACGACTTTAAACACGAGGCTGTTGAACTGTTTCGGATCACTGGTCTTTCTGTAGTTCATGTGAGCGAGGAGTTGGGAGTGTCTGAGTCATAACCTATCGTTGGGAACGAGAAAATTAGGATGTGAAGCCAACGGTTGAGCGACTGTCCAACGAGGAGTGGGAGGAAGAACTTCGACGCGTGCGTGGTGAGTTGTAGGTTGTTAAAAAGCTTGCAGTTATTTCGCGGCTCAATAGAGCCGTGAGGAAACGCGATTCAATCCATTACTCAATGCGCATCGAAAAGTCCAGGGCCTTAATGTCTTTTGTCAGCGTGCCTAGCGAGATGCAGTCAATACCAGTTTCTGCGA
>CAZEFI010000090.1:3293-5016 GCA_964511425.1 uncultured Pseudomonadales bacterium | reverse complement strand
GACCGGCGACAGATTCGACTACCGAGTCGCAGTGATAGCCGGCAACGAGTACGTCAAATTTAGAGTTTATTTCAGAAGCAGCACGTAACGTGTTGAGAGAGACGGGTTTTAATTTCTTATTGTCATGGTCGGCAACAACTAAAACACTCATGAAAGTACCTTGGCTTCATTTCGGAGTTTCGAGACCAGTTCATCGACCGAATCGACAATGATCCCTGCCGATCGAGTCGGTGGTCTATCGACGCGTAGAGTTTCCGTGTGTTGCTTTAGCTTAATGCCGAGTTCATCGAGAGATGTCGTGTCGATCTGCTTACGTTTGGACAACATAATGTTCTTTAATGAGGCGAATCGTGGTGTATTTAAACGTAAATCGGTCGTAAGTACCATAGGAAGTGGGACTTTTAATGTCTGTAGTCCGCCATCAACTTCACGCACGACGGTGGCGACGTTATCGGTGATCTCTAGGTTTGACGCGAATGTTGCTTGAGGAAGGTTTGTCAAAGCGGCAAACATTTGTCCGGTTTGGCCATTATCTCCGTCGATACTTTGCTTTCCGAATATTACCATTTGCGGTTGTTCCTTGGTATATACTGCGTGCAGCACTTTTGCAATCATTAGAGGCTCTAGATCGTCTGGAGCATCTACTAAGATGCCGCGATCCGCACCTAGGGCTAAACACACCCGAATCTGTTCTTGTGTTTTCGCTGAACCAACAGAGACTGCAATGATTTCATTAGCAATGCCAGCTTCTTTTAGCTGAATGGCTTGTTCAACCCCGATTTCGCAAAATGGATTTACGGACATCTTTACATTGGTTAAATCAACTCCAGAGCCATCATTCTTTACGACGACATTGACATTGGCGTCAACGACACGTTTAATCGCGCATAGGACTTTCATTTTTGAATTCTTTCTTTCAAGTGTTGGTCTGGTGCAGATTGTAAAATTTTCCAGAATTTGTCGACAAAATTTCTCACTGGAACGAGAATTTTCACTGATTCGCCCTTCTATAATTTTTGGAAATTAACCGATGAACGGCATGCATGACTAAACAAACACGGGATTCCATGACATTTGATGTCGTAATTGTAGGTGCTGGACCAGCAGGTTTAAGTACCGCGATCCGCGTGTTGCAGTTAGCGAAGGAAAAAGGTCGAGAAACCAGTGTCTGTGTCCTAGAAAAAGGTAGTGAAATCGGCGCGCACATATTGTCTGGTGCGGTTATCGATACACGAGGTTTGGATGAACTTTTTCCAAGTTGGAAGGATTTGGAACCACCTCTCACTCGCGTCACCGACGACACTTTTCATTGTCTCGTAAACGATCACCGCTCTCTGGTGGTGCCAAAAATGTTCATCCCGCATCCGAGTAGGAATGATGGAAATTACGTGACGTCACTCGGAAGTTTGTGCAGGTGGCTAGGGAAACATGCTGAAGAACTGGGTGTCATGTTGTTTCCGGGTTTTGCGGCTACTGAGATCTTATACGATGACAAGAATAGAGTGATCGGTGTGGCCACAGGAGACATGGGGATCGACCGTGATGGTAAGGAAAAACCCTCTCACGAACCCGGTTTAGAACTTCACGCATCCTATACCGTATTCGCTGAAGGTTGTCGAGGACATTTAGGGAAGCAACTTATTTCGAAATTTGATCTCGCGAAACCCGAATGCCCCCAGCACTACGCCATTGGTCTAAAAGAGCTCTGGGAGATACCTCCCCA
>CAZEFI010000090.1:0-3193 GCA_964511425.1 uncultured Pseudomonadales bacterium | reverse complement strand
TATGGTGCGCGAGCGATAACAAAAGGCGGCTACGATTCATTACCGAGCTTGGCGGTCGACGGAGCAATTTTGGTAGGAGACGATGCAGGATTTCTAAATCCATTGAAAATCAAAGGCACTCATACCGCCATGAAGTCGGGAAAGTTAGGTGCCGAAGCAATAATGGAGGCACTTCAAGGTGAACGTCAACACGATGTTGTCGACCTTCAACATCGTTATGAAAAGTCTTGGCTGCACCATGAACTCCATCAAGCTCGAAATGTTGGTCCAGCGTGGCATCAATTTGGTATGTTGGGTGGTTCCGCATGGTCATTTTTTGAGCAAAACATCCTCAAGGGATGGAATCCGATTCGCTTACGCGACACGGTTCCAGATCATAAACGTTTGCGATTTACAAAAGTGAGTAGGAGAATTAGTTACTCAAAACCGGATGGTGTTTATTCCTTCGACAAAAATTCCAGCGTCTATTTGTCTAATACAAACCACGAAGAAGATCAACCCTGCCACTTAGTACTCGAAGACTCAGAAGTTCCAATTCGAAAGAACTTTCGGGATTTTGCGGAGCCAGCACAACGATATTGTCCTGCTGGCGTTTATGAAGTCGTTGGCGAAGAAGGAAAGGAAGAGTTTCAAATCAATGCGCAGAATTGTGTGCATTGCAAGACTTGTGACATTAAAGATCCCGCGCAGAATATCACCTGGATTGCACCGGAAGGATCCGGCGGACCGAACTATCCTAATATGTAAGTGAAGAAGTTGAAGGAACTTAGGTTCGTATAGCACCCGAAGAGTCATCGACGACTATATTCGGAAAAATTGCTTTACCTGTTGCGCGTTACAAGTTTCGAACAGGATCGCAAAAGAACGCCTTTCAGATTCCGCGAAGCTAACCACCGATGAACTTCATGACTGTGGTTTCACCGGTGAATGCTAAACGTTGTTTTAGTCGCATAGCAGATCTGAGTATGCCCTGAAGCTCGGTGATCGCTGTTGGGTACGTTTTTTCAAAAAGCTGTCGAATCGAAAAAGCTTGTGCGTTAGAGAGGCACCCAAATATCTGACCATTGGAAGAAAGTCGCAATCTCGTGCACGTTCTACAGAAAGGTTCGCTTTCGTTTGCAATGATGCCGAATCTACCGAACCCTGGGATTTCAAATCGAACTGAAGTTGAGTCAACGGGGGCATCTATTTTGTAATATTCATACTTACTTCCGATTATTTCAAGTAACTCGTCCATGCCGATAAATTCTGTTTCATACGACTGGTTATGCTTGAGATGCCCCATATTCATGAGTTCGATATAACGCAGTTCTATTTTTCGATCTAAACAATATTCGAGTATCGGTAGCAATTGGTCAAGATTAGAAGTTCGGATAGGTACGCAATTGACCTTTACTCGGAGTTTAGCAACTAGTGCTTCTTCAATTCCTTGGAGTACAGACGCGAGATCTCCACTCCGGGCGATACTCTTGAACGCCTTTGGGTCGAGTGTGTCAAGACTTACGTTGAGTCGGGATACTCCAGCGTTTCGAATAACAGGAAGTTTCTGTTTGAGAAACTGCCCGTTGGTAGTAATGGCAATGTCTTTTAACTGTAGCTCGGGCAAACTTCGAAGAAGCGCGTCAAACTTTTTGGAAATTAGGGGTTCGCCTCCGGTGATTCGGAGTTTGTCAATCCCTGCAGCGTCCACTAATAAACGAACCGCATAAATTAACTCTGTTTCCGATAGTTCGGCACTGAGAGCTTGGAGTTTCTTTCCGTTTGGAACGCAATAGGTGCATGCGTAATTGCATGCAGCTGTCAAACTAACCCGAAGATTTTTGAATCGACGGCCAAGGGGATCGATTATCAAATCGTCGTGCCAGTTCTGTTCAATCTATTGCCGAGTGACGTTCAAAACCTACTTTCGATCCGTCCTGCACAATCAATCTGACTCGATCTCCTGTACGAACGCGTAGTTTTTTCATTACGTCTGCTAAGTAACCAATTTGTAATCCCGTCGTAGAGGCTAAACGCCAAGTGATGCTCATATCTCGGCAGTCGTGGGGATAGTGAATTGGTATTCGAACTCGTGTATTAGGCTCACACTTAAGATAGTAAGCCAATTCCGGGGGAAGCCCAACAACTGAATGTCCTTTTAGGTGGCGTGCTTTAACGTTAATGAGCCAATACGGTGCACCACTTCCGGTTCTGCCGTCAATGGTCTGTGCGAGTGGCCTTAATCTAACATCGTTTTCTGTGCTTAATCGGACCTTTTTATTCTCGATGACGAATTGTGATGTGTAAAGATACGCAGTTATCGTCGAGTCTTTGACGTTACATCGCCTTTTGATTTCAGATTTGAGGGTCTGAACGGCGACTTGACCCCCGTGTTGTTCAATGATTCCAAGCATCTCGTCGACTACTCCTACATATTGTGAACTTTTAGAACTACCGAGTGCCCACATGTTGTTGGAGACCTTCACAACGCCGTGAATCAGTCGAAGTCGATTGGTAAGTTTTTCTACCGGAATGGCTGAGTATTCTGCAATTTGTTCTTTAGTTGCTGGAATTCCTAAATGTTTCAATGTATCGAGCACGCGTGTGGAAACACTATCTTTGCGCGCGAACGAACCGTATGGCAAACGCACTAGTCCGAGGCATTGCTTGATTTCTTCTCGATATTTGTACCAAAATTCAAGATTAATACGAGCTAACGTGAGTTCGTCTACTAAAAGCAAATTATGAGTGTTAATGTAGTGCAAATAGTTTGAAATTACGATTTCTCCTGCTGGAGAAAGATAAAAACCGTTCTTAAAGTTATACTTTAAATATCGCAGAAAAATATTTGTAAATAATGCCTTATTTCGGTCGATAACTCCTGCTAATACATCGTCGATTGTTTGTGCAACTACGTCTTTCGGAATCATCGCTCCGTACTTATCAACAAGCTGTTTTCTTAAATCCCGAATTTGTTGGCCGACAGCTTTATCGCATCGCTCGACTATTTTTGCTTCGAGTTGGCGAATTCTTTCACGCGTGAGGTCTAATTGCTCACCCAATTCTTGAAGGGTGCATTTGGATGAATCGACAATTCTCCGCTGTGCGATAAACTGTTCTCGTGGCGTGTAGGAGTTCCAGATGTTCTCCAATTTACTGCCCAGATCAAGTTCTGGCGAGGACATCAATAAATCGAGTTTGTTGCTTGCACTCA
>CAZEFI010000089.1:0-5094 GCA_964511425.1 uncultured Pseudomonadales bacterium | reverse complement strand
CTGACAAAGCAACTTTCGTATTTAATCGAAAATTAGACGAGGAGTCTGTCCCGGATACAGAAGACTTCGACGTCAGCAGTCAGATGCAATCTTCGACCACAAACACTGCTGACTCCAACATCAGCACTAACCAATCTGAATCCGAAGCTGCAGAAATTGGTATTCAAGAAGTTGAAGTAGCGGATCGATCGGTGACGCTGACTCTTGACCGCGAATTGCTCGAAAACGAGAAAGCTACAGTTTCATATACACCGGGCGTAAGCCCAATTCTCACGGAGAACGATGGCGACGCGGCAGGCATGATTAAGAGCTTACCTTTACGTACCCCAATGGGTCGTGAAGCGTTGATCATCGAAATGGGCAACTCGACACATCAACCCCTTGTTCGTGTTATAAATCACTCTAAAGATACGAGTAAGTTTCAAATCTCTGCGTACGACGAACAGGGTAAACTTGAAGGTCAAGCAGAGTTAAACTTGAACTCTCAAACAGCGGTAAACTTTAACTCGAACGATCTCACACATGGAAATTCATCGAAAGGATTAGATTCCGCACTCGTCACCGATGAAGAAAGGACGTATCGATTGGAATTGACGGGAGATGAGGATGTGGAACTGTTGACTTACGCGAGGGTACTTGACGGGTACGTGACTCCGATGCACCACAGAGTTCCTCCGACACTAGAGGGTGAACATCACGTATACTTTTTTAATCCCGGCAGAAACAGGAACCAAAAGAGTACGTTACGATTAATAAATCCCAATGCTTCTCGAACCCAAGCCATAATTAAAGGTATAGACGATGAAGGTACGCGCACGAGTAATGTCGAAGTCAGTTTGAGTGCCTATTCCATCGTAGATCTGAGTGCTGCAGACCTTGAGGCGGGAATTGGAGTAACCGGAGCTTTAGGTAAAGGAGTTGGAAAATGGCGGCTTACAGTGTCTTCATCAGACAATCTCTCGGTACAGAGCTTGATCGAAAGTCCTGATGGTTTCATTTCCAATGTTTCTACGTCCGAAAGGTTAATAGATCAAGAGTCTAACTCGATAGCAGTACCTTTATTTCCAGCTGCTAATGATGAACATTCGCGGGAAGGTTTGGTTCGAGTTGTGAATCATTCAGATCAATCGGGTGTTGTATACATTACTGCTCGAGACGAATCGGGAACCATCTATGACAGGGTTAGTTTGGAACTCAAAGCAAATGGTGCCGCACAGTTTAATTCCAACGACTTAGAGTTGGGAAACTCGAACATCGGTTTAAGCGGCAGCACGGGCTCAGGTCAAGGTGCGTGGTATCTAACCCTTACGAGTGAATTGGAATTCGACGTATTCTCATACGTACTGTCCAATGGTGAATACATCACACCGGTACATGAAATCGCACCCGAATATAAAAATATCCACAAGGTCGCACTGTTTAGCCCTAGTAGTGATGCGAGTGAAAACAGTCTTTTACGAATCGTAAATCCGTCAAACAACGATGTATTCGTAGAAATTTCTGGAACGGATGATTGGGGTTGGTCGACCTCTTCAACACACTCAGTCCAGTTGACCCTACCCGCACAGAACGCTGTCGAGCTAACCGCGGCCGAACTTGAAACCGGCGAAGCCGAGAGTATACAATCTGGCGCATTAGGATATAGCCAAGGACTCTGGAGACTAACTATATCGGCTGACTATCCCATCAAAGTATATAGTTTTTGCGAAAGTTCCGACGGCGTGTTTTCTAACGTTTCAAAGTCGTCTCGTACGCACGTACCTAAAGCAGACGACTGAGTATTCCGCGTTTCTGATCATCCTCTTCTGTGTTAGATAATCAGTTTCGGTACTTCGTGAAGGTCAGTAGCGAAATCGATACTAGCTCATTCCTACAAGAACTTAACGATGCTTCGCACTTGTGGGAAGTAGACACTAGCCGACAACGCAAAGTCCAATGTCAAAGACACACGCAGAATATTTTTTTACGAGCAGCCGTGAAACCATTACCCCAAGGTGCGAAAAACGCGAATGATGTCCACGAATCGCGCTTGATGAAATATAGTCGGAAATTTCCAGAAACTATTTCGTTCTGCGAACGCGTAGCTGAAGATCGAGGAGGAAGTTTGGGCAGAGCAACATTAGTCGCATTACGATCTCAGAGTAGAGTTTATCCTCACGTAGACACTGGAGAATACTACGCGATTCGCGATCGCTATCATCTTGTTTTGGTGAGTCCTCATGGTAGTAAACTGACTGCTAATGACGAAACGGTAGTCATGCGAGAGGGAGAACTTTGGGTGTTTAACAACAAGGTACGACATAGTGCTGAGAATGAATTTGATCAAAGTAGAGTGCATTTGATCTTCGATATTCTTCCTCAGTCTGGTCGTGGTTATTTTGTCCTCCCAAACATTGAGAAACACGATACCCAGTTCACATCGAAACAAGTCTAGGCCTTACCTGCGAATCTGATTAATCAGACAATAGTGTGACGCTTAGCGATTGAGTGTTGTAGGTTGCAACACCTTCAACACGGCGATTAACGCATGGGCTACGGAATCTATACGAACCGAGTTATCGTATACCTCGGTGCGAAGAGCACCCATAACTCGATCTTTTTGTGAAATATAGAACGCATCTGTTGCGTCTCGAAATTGTAATTGACGTAGCGATCTCAGTCCGCGTTCCAAGGTCCGTTGGTAGATTATGGCACGCGACGAGTCCCCCACTTCTTTCGCGACCGTGGTCGCGTCGGCTAAACCTTCACAATAAACTCCCGTGGATGCCGCGTGCGGTGGCCCCCAGTCCCGACGATGGTTAGGGGAGAAGAATCTTCCACGCATGTCTACGGGCACTTCTTCCCACTGTTGCATAGACAATAACCAATCATTCATTTCAAATAAGAAATTCACAAATTCGCGTTTTCCTGTAATTGAATATAACAATGTACAAACTTGCGAGTGCCATGGAACAAACGCCGGATTTCGGTTGCTGCGATGACGACGACGACATTGTCGAAATGTAGCAACACATTGCGTGAGCGATGGCGCGAAAGGAAGGTTTCGTCTTATTGCCTCCGCCCAAAATAGAAGTGCTTCTCCGCTATAGAAGTTCCAGTTTTGCCCCTGGCGTTCTTCAGGGAAGAAAAAGGTACTGAACTTATTATTTCGCTCCGCAAGACTCCGTATACCTTTGGCTAACATGTTCAATTCGTCCGTGAATTCATGATGGTAGAAATTTTCTAGAATGGCGAGTCCGGCGATTGCGGCTGATCCCAGTTTCGCTCCTGTAGACTCAACAATCGCACCGAGTCCGCCACCGATGGACTGGAAATAGCGTGTCAAGTTATATCGCAGGTTATCTCGAGCCGCTTCTCTGAGTCGAGCACTGTTTCGATACTCGGCCAGACGCGCTAATGCGAGCGAGCCAAGAAAACGACGAATAGCGTTGTCCGCTGGGGACTCTTGACCACGACTAGGCCAATACTTGTATGGTAGCTCGGACTTGTTCGACAGATTGTTTAGCAACCAATGCTCGATCCCCCGAGCAATGTCTTCAGACCGATTTTCATTTATCTCAGGTGTTTCACTGACAACAGTGGAACCACGTGTTAGTTCAGTTGTGCTATCGCGACCGATCTCAACCAGAAATTGATCGCCAGTGAGCACACGGATATTGCCATGTTGCGCGAATTCTTCGGATGTCGCCCGACTCTCTTCTATGAATCGCTCCAATGCTCTTGCGAAGCTCAAATTTGAAGTGATCATGTAGCTAGGAGCAAATCGAGAACACTTGCCGTGAAGATAAAACTCCACTCCCAGTACTCCCCTTTGGCGATTTTGGAATTTCTTATGAAAATCTGATGGCAACACAATCTCTGAGACTCGCAAGTCATTTACTTCGACAACATCATCTTGACGTGCTTGAACCAGATGGGGGACATCCTCTAAACAAGCATTTGTTTTCCATCCACTACGCTTTGCAAGTCCGTCATGTCGGACACAAAACCAGATTTGTTTGTCTCGTTGTTGATTATTAATGAGTGTAGTTGGTGACTTCTTCATAACACCTTCATGGAATCTGTTCGAGGTCCTTTTTTAACATTGTGTAGTTTACGACATTGATGGTTTGCGGCTGTCAATTTGTCGCAATAGTCGCAAGTACAATCGAGTACGTGTAGTAATGTGCTCTCGAAATTCATAACAATATTCTTTGTATTTATATAAACTCCCAAGAGTAGAGGACGCCAAACCTGATTGCGAGCAATCAAGCTTCCTATTCGATACCAAACCTATTGATTAGGTTGACTTATTGAAATGCAGTATAGGTGCCAGTATGAAGTGCACCTTAGGTGCTCAGCATAGTACTTTGAATCGCCCAACTTGTTCAGAAGTGAGCATTGGTTCGATGAGCTACTCTGCGATTACTGCAATTTCAGAAGCAACTTCTGTCCCAACCTACTTTAATAGATTTTCGGCATTTTTCACGGCTTCATACCAGGCACTGTTAATATACTATATACAATATATTAATTAGTATAATACATAATATATAGGTTATTAAATGGAGATGCAGTGGCATGAAGAAGTACTCTAGATCCATTACACGTGCCCTCGCGAGAGTAGGTAGTGATGTGAGAACGGCGCGCATACGTCGCCGGTTGTCGCAGAAAGATCTAGCAATGAACATGGGTGTGTCTATAGGGACTGTGCAGCGAATTGAAGCCGGAGATCCTGGAGTTTCATTTGGCAACATTGCCATGGCGTTTTTGGTATTGAATTGCCTTGCAAAACTCCAAAACATGCTATCTCCTTCCGAGGATGAAATAGGCGCGACTATGGACATGGTACTAATGCCGCAACGGGTTCGTTCTACGCGCATTCCAGAGAAGACAAAGTTACCCACCGGTAGCGATTCAGACGTAATTTCCTTTTAGTTAATCAGATGCGACGAGTACAAGTCGTACTAGGTGAGAGCATCCACAATGTGGGTGAGCTCATTTTCGATGATAGTTCTACACATCCACGTTCTGCATTTCGCTATGACGAAACTTGGCTAGGAAATTCAGGGGCGTTTCCGCTTTCGCCTACCATGAAGTTGACCAGTGGCTGGA
>CAZEFI010000088.1:0-5104 GCA_964511425.1 uncultured Pseudomonadales bacterium | reverse complement strand
CTTGCACTACTGGAAATCACAATCGGGATTCGAAGTGGATTTCCTGATTGGTGACCACACTGCTATAGAAGTTAAAAACAAACCCCACGTTGGAAACCGCGACTTCCGCTCGCTACGGATGCTGCGCGAAGAAGAAACATTCCAAAAATACCTGTGTGTCTGCAGGGAGTCTCGTCCCCGACACCAGGACGGGATCGATATTCTGCCGTATAGGGTGTTTCTCGACCGACTTTGGGATGGTGCTTATGGATGAGTTTGTAGGATCAGAATATCGTTTCAGTTTATGCACTGCAAAATTCTTTGATGTCCAACGATTTCGAATTCCAACCGATTGACTCGTGGTATCCGTCCACTCGAATAGCAAACAAGAAACGCAAATAGTGCTCTGATCTGAGAACGTCAACACTCAGAATCTGAACTGACGCAAAGGCATAAAATTTGTTCCGTAAGAGGTAAGAAGAAAGAAAGGTGCATCCATGGTGTCGCACTGTGATTGCAATGACTTATCCATCCAGCACCTAGCAGCTACTAACCCGAATACGGTCACATTGACAAAGTTTCTTCAATAGTGATCAAGCGCGATCTATGACATGTACCTGTAAAAGTGTCGAGAACCCTCTTTTTTTGATGTTCAATCAATTTTCACGTCATGGCTAGAGCACCAGATCTAACATGCCCAAAATCTCTACGCACGCGATGAACATTTGGCATCTCACTATTTGCGAGATTCGAAGTTGTACCAGAATGGTTCGGACCTGGCTGCTTATGACCCTTGCACTAGGTGTTTGCCTTGTTCAAGTTGGTTATTGGAGCTCACAAGCAGGACTCTATACGTACACCTCGCTGAACTCTCCTGCTGCAGGTGTATTTGGACCCCGTTACATGATCTTTCAATTGACTCAGCCTATCGTCATGTGGATTGCATTGGGTATGCTCTGTTTTGCGTTCGACGCAAGGTCTCGTGATGTTCGAGATCGCATTTTCGAAGCGGTGGATTCTCGACCTGTAACAAATTTGGAACACCTCGTGGGGCGGTTGTTGGGACCTGCGATTCTGCTGCTAATTCCAGTGGTATTCATAATAGCGATGACCTTGGTCGCGGGTTTTACGGTCCAAGTTCTCGGTGGGGAATTGGCAGGTGTACTCGACCCGATCAGTGTATTGTCTTTTCTCACTTGGGACGTTCTGCCCAACGTACTTTTGTGGGGAACTTTGACGTTACTACTGTCCATGGTGCTACGGTTTCGAGTTGCAGTAGCCATTGCTTCGCTGGGAGTCATGTCGTTCTTCTTCCTACTTCTCGCGGCCATGCCGTTGTATCTCGAGACCGGATTGGCAACGTATACCAGTACCGCGTTTCTTACTTCCGACATAGCTCCAAAGTTTGTAACGTGGGACATCTTTCTCAATCGAACTGGCGTGTTGATACTAGCTAGTTCCTTTTTGTTGCTCGCGACAGGTCTGTATCCGAGAATGTTCAATCGTCCCGTGCGACCACAATGGATAGGTGCGGGACTCAGTGTGTTTCTTATCGGAGTTTTAACTATCGGTGGATTGGGCTACTCGAAGATTCTGGACTTGCAGGACGTAGAACGTTGGGCTACCGTCCACAAAGAACATCAATCAGTTCAACAAACCGATATCCAATCGATCAAGGGAACTGTAGAGATTCGTCCAGGACGATCGATCAAGCTTGATCTCACGTTGGTCATGGCACCCAACACCGACGAGAATCTCGATGCCTGGTTATTCTCGCTAAATCCCGGATATCGAATAGACAGTATCGCCGTCGACGACGAAGTCATTGACGAAAACGATTATGAGTTCAAAAATGGCATCCTCCGCATACCGACGGTTAACAGGATGGATGCAGGAGGCACCGTGCAGCTCGTGGCACAGGGAGTCCCCAACCCCTTGTTTGCGTACCTCGATAGCGAATTGGATTGGAAAGCCATGGAACCAACGAAGGCCAAGCGGCTCCTGTTGTTGGGTCATCGACCTTACGTGTTTCAGTCGCAGTACTTTGCATTGCTCTCGGGCGTCAGATGGTTTCCCACTTCGGGTTCTGCCTACGGAAGACACGTCTTCGAGACTCATAAGAGAGACTTTTTTGATTTGGACATCGAGGTCAAGGTACCCAAGAAATGGATCGTAGCAGGTCCGGGAACTCGACAGAGTCTGGAAGCACCGAACACGGGATTTCGGTTCAATCCACGCCAACCGGTACCCGAATTCGCGCTGATAGGTTCCAAGTTTGTGCGCCGAGCTTTTGAAACGAATGGCATCGAATTCGAACTGTTGCTCAGTCCCAAGCACACGAAAAACCTGTCCGCACTGGCATCAACGGTGCCAGCTTTGCGGGACTGGGTCGCAAAACAGATAGATAGTCTGGAGAGAAGTGGCTTACGTTATCCGTTTGGAACACTGTCATTCGTCGAGGTACCGACTCATCTACGTGTGTACGGCGGCGGCTGGAATATGGGTAGCGCATACTCTCCGCCCGGTATCCACATGATCAGAGAATCGGGATTTCCCATTGCCCAGTTCCAACGACTCAAAACCGAGGCCGAAAAGGAGTTTGGTGACGATATCACAAGCATTGGTAGCTATCTATTCGAACACCTCAAGGACTATTTTCAGTACGACTTTCACGGAGGTAGTCCCATGGTCAACCTCGGCGAACAGTTTCTTGGCTACCAGGCAACGCCCCATGGAAAAGGGGGCACGGCACTCCATGCGTTCGTGAACGAACTTGCTGGCAACTTAGCCTTGGAGGGGGATGGTGTGTTTTCGGTCTACTTCATGCTCGAGGACAATACTAGGAGGGAGACTACGGTCGTACCAAGCGTAAAGTTTGAAAGAGACTACCTCAGCTTATTTCGCGACGGACGCTTCAACCGAGCCCGTGTTTGGAAACCGGGCATGTACACTGCGTTAACGGATCTGAACTTTGAGACGCAACCAAGAAATTCACTCGAAGTACTTTTGCTCAAAAGCCATGCGATTTCTAGGACGGTGCGGGAACTCGTACCTCGAGAGAAAGTCAGCGCGTTCTTGGCAAGGCTCATTTCCGAACACCGCGGTCGGTCCTATACAGAGCAAGATTTTTTCGAGATTGCTTCTGAGACCGGCATTGACTTTGAGTCGTTAGTTGGAGATTGGCTGAACAGTACGGAACTGCCGGGGTTCCTCGTGCGTGAGCCGTTTTTCCAGCGGGTCCAGAACGATGCAGAGGGTACATTAGAGTATCGCACAGTGGTCGTAGTGAGAAACGACGAACCAGTCCCAGGTGCGGTCAGCATCGACTACAGGTTAGAGGACCAAGACGAAGTAACGTGGGCTGATACGGTCCATTTCCCGGGAAACACCACGTTTCGGGTCACTTTGCGTACCGAAACTCCGATCGAACGCTTGACGTTGCATCCGCATCTCTCTCTCAATTCGGGAACGATTAGCCGTCGGGTTTCACAAGAGCGTTTCACTTATTTCCAACGGGGAGAGTCTGTTCCCTACTTAGAAAATTACGATTGGGTTCCCGTCGAAGACGACACCATTGTAGTCGACGACATAAGTGCCGGTTTTTCCATGGTGAACGGTCCGGATTATTCAAGTCAGCGCGACAAACCACCCTTATTTGCGTATTTCTTCGGCCCCAACGAGTTCACTCCCAATTTATACTACGGACTACCAGACATTGGAAATGGGCACCATTTTGCCAAGCGCGGGGAATATTCCGTCTGGTATCGTCAGTACGATCGCACGAGTCACGGTAAGTACGACCATACGTATGTTTCGAACGTTATGGGCACTAAGGATTCTCAACCACGGTTCGCTGCTAAGCTTCCATCGGGAGGACGTTGGCTACTTGAATTCCATCTACCAGAGGTCGGAGACGAGTTGCGATACAGACTGAAAGAAAGACAAGAGGAACACTTTTGGTGGATACGCTGGCCTGGGATCCATAGCTTTGAGATCAATGCCGGGGACACAACTGAGATTGCGGAACTTGACCTCTTCAACGCGTATCCAGGATGGCACCGGATTGGCACGTTCGATACAACTTCACGCGATGCACAGGTAACCATCGTCGAAGTGACCGACGGTATGGCGATTGCCGATGCGGTCCGATGGACACCAGTTGAATAGCGAAACCTCTAGTGCTTGATCGGTCTGCCATACAACGGCAACGTTAACCACGCAAAAAGACACATTTCTGGGGACCAAGTTCACCCATTATTCTGACTTCTGGGAACAAGAGATGTACCAGTGGGTTGGGTGTACGAATATTTGGAAACGTCGCATTGCAATCGTTTCGCAACTCAACACTAAGTCAATCAAGGAAGCGGAACTTTTACCTGATTAAATCAGTCCACCCATCACATCAGCTATCCTGCATTCTGTTTATACAAGGGAATCGGTGGGTATTCCATGGCTGATTCCGACTGAGTAGAACAGTTTATTCAAAGACTTCCGCACCTTGCTGAGTTGAGTGGCCCGGAAGCACTCAAGAGGCTTGCCCGTACTTGACAGAAAGACAATATTTCATGCTCCGAACAGGATTGACCAGCTCAAATAACATGACACGAACAGATACGATTCGTCCTGCCTAAAACTCTCTGGCAACAGCTATTCACTACGAAAAATTACAAATATAATAAATTATCTGACGTTTGTGGATCATTCATATGACAAGAGTCTCTGGGCGGATCGTTCAAACCAATACGGGTATAGTTGATAAGAGTAGGGCGGAGCACTCCAGTCAAAACAAGTGCCTAAAACGTTGCGTTCTTCTAGAGAAAGAATAGGTGCGTGATACTTACATTAGTCCCAATTCGGTGCATTTAGACTGTAATCGATACTCGATTATTTTGTTGAAATATTGCTTAGTCTGCACGATTTCTCCCCGAGCATGTTTGTCATTCCACACTAGCAGATTTACTGAGTTCGATTGATTAGTTAACAAGATGAAAGTTCTGTCTTTTTTTCGAAGGATGTTAGTGTTCCTAGGTGTAGTCTTTATGACCATGATCCCAGGATTTTTTAGTTCGAAACTTCCTGGTGGTTCCCAAGATGTCGCACAAGCAGCAGAGGGCGACGGTGATGG
>CAZEFI010000087.1:0-5173 GCA_964511425.1 uncultured Pseudomonadales bacterium | reverse complement strand
GTCGTTCGAAACGCGCGGTATCGAATTCGAACTGTTGCTGAGTCCCAAGCACACAGAGAACCTCGCCGCGTTGGAGTCGGTGGCACCCGTGTTGCAAACCTGGGTTGAAAATCAGATCGATTGGCTAAAAGCAGGCGGCTTGAGTTATCCTTTGGGTACTCTGTCTTTCGTCGAGGTGCCAACTCATCTTCGAGTGTACGGTGGCGGTTGGAATATGGGTAGTGCATATTCTCCGCCTGGTATCCACATGATCCGCGAGTCAGGATTTCCAATTGCTCAATTTGAACGCGTCAGAGCAGATGCCGAAGAACACTATCTCGACAATGCCGAGCGTGTGAGAAACTATTTGTTTGAGTACCTCAAGTACTATTTTCAGAACGACCTTCATGGCGGAAGCCCCATGATGAACCTCGGTGAACAGTTGCTAGGCTATCAGGCAGTGCCTCACGGTAAAGGAGCCACAGCACTGCACACATTCGTCAACGAACTCGCGGGCAACTTAGCCTTGGACGGAGTTGGCATGTTTTCGATCTATTTCATACTCGACGGCGGTGTTGTGTTACATATAACAGCTGATCCAAACGACTGGTTCGCGAGAAACTTCATCACAATGACACGCGGAGGTCAAATCCAGCGGGCACGGGTGTGGGAGCCCGCGTTGCGCACGGCGCTCTCAGATCTAAACTTCGAGACACAACCCAAAATCGCATTCGACGTGATCTTGCTCAAGAGCCATGCCCTTTCTTGGACGGTACGGGAGCTAGTGCCACCCATAAAAATCAGCGCGTTCTTAGGTAAGCTCATAACCGAACATCGCGGTCAAACCTACTCTCCGGAAGATTTTTTCGATATTGCGCGAGACATGGACATTGACTTCAACATGTTGGTTGGAGATTGGCTGCACAGTACAGAACTACCCGGATTTCTCTTGCGAGAACCGCACCCAGTCGTAGAGCTAGTGCCGACCGAGTCAGAGGGCGTGTTCGAATATCAAACGTCCTTCGTATTGAGAAACAACGAATCAGCACCGGGCGCGGTGGGAATTGAGTATGAGTTGGTTGGGCAGCGGGTTGGTAGTTACGAAGGATTTTGGGCTGATACGATCCATGTCCCAGGCAACACCACATTGCGAGTCGCGTTGCGCACTCCGCGGTCGATCCAACATTTAACCCTACATCCACATCTCGCACTGAATCGCGACGAGCTTTCCGATTGGAGGGACGATCCGTTTTCCACTACTCCTCACGGATCGCCTTTGCCCTATACAGAAGAATACGACTGGAATCCGAGTGAAGACGATCCAAGCATTATCGTCGACGACTTGAGCGAGGGTTTTGCGATAGTGAACGGGCGCGAACATGACCTACCTCCCGATAAACCATCCTTCTTCGCGTACTTTTTCGGGCCAGATTTGTTCAAACCCAAACTAAATCACGGGCTTCCGTCCTTGCGAAATGCACAATCATTCGCCTCGCGTGGGGAGTTCTCCCTCTGGTACCGAGAAACTGAAGACACCAGTCACGGTAAATATTTCCGCACTTATACTTCGAATCCCATGGGAACGAAGGAAGCTCAACCGCAGTTTGCTGCGAAGCTACCATCGGCAGGACATTGGCGCCTTGAATTCCATGTGCCGGCGACTAGGGAGAGGTTCTACCCCTTACCCCAAGAAAGCACATTTGTTGGGTTTGGTCCGTCGTACTCCCTAGATAGGCGAGCACTAGGAAAGCATATATTTGAGATCAATGCGGGGGACACAACAGAGTTAATGGAACTCGACCTCTCTGGAGCACGATCGGGATGGCACGAACTCGGCATCTTCGAAACAAGTTCGCAAGAGGTGCGAGTTACCCTCGTCGAAGTGACCGATGGTGTCGCGATTGCTGATGCGATTAGATGGACGCCAGTTGAACGGTAAGACTCTGGTAGTGTATCAGTTTGAAAGCATAACTATAATATAGTACATCCTAAAAGCCTACCGCTACCGAATCTACCCCACAAACGTCCAGCAACGATTTCTGCGGATGCAGTACGGTTCGCGTACTACTATTTCTTAGCAGAGCAACAAGACCGGTACCAGAAAAAAAAACGCACAAGTCTAGTGCCGAAATGGCTCAGTTTTCAAACAGATACACTACCAACAGGTCGTACTCAACCTAGCGCGTTTATCTACCGGAGATTGGTCGATTGAAAAAAGGGTTGACACGTGTCTATCAGTACGTTACCATCGCAAATGCAAGGAGGAGCGATCATGACTACAACCGATAAGCGAGAATTCCATGTGGAATTTGAACGTTGTCTAGACGGTGTATTTATAACGAAGAGCACTGACATCCCCGGCTTGGTATTAGAAACTGAATCTTTTCAAGAACTCATGGAATCTTTGTGTATTCTTGGTCCTGAACTTCTAGAGAGTAATCTTCACATCTCTGCTGAAGAGCTCGAGAGTGTCCTGATCCACGTTTCAATCATTCAAGAAGAAAGCGTGAGCAAAGGACCGCGAATTTTGCTGGATTCAAAACAAGAATGTCTAATTGCGGCGTAAAAACGCTTGACCGATTTTGCTAGGTTAGTCAAACCAAAATTAAAGTCCGCAGGTTATAAATTTATTCGACAACGAGGAAGCCACGAAGTTTGGGGTAATACCAGTGGGCACCGAGTGATTGTTCCCGCTAAGATCCGGAAGCGACATACTGCAAATGGAGTTTTAAAACAAGCTGGGTTGGGAAAATTGAAAAAGTAGTCGATGAATAACTTCATTTGACAAAATTCTCAGACCTGAACGATAGGCTTTGTTGTTAGGTCGGTACTCTAAAGATCAAGTCATACCGACACGAATAATCGACAGTGTTTCAGAAAAGCATAGTTTTGGAACAATTGGTTCCTTAGAAAGGTACGTATTTAGGTACACAAACTCGCTAGGCAACACATAGCGAGTCTCGTACTATGTCTGAGAGTTTTACAGGGTTGCGAGAGTCGACCACAGAAACTCCCAAACTAATGCTTGCATGAACGCACGTTGCGAATTGTCCGCCGCACCAGCGTGACCACCCTCCATGTTTTCGTAGTAGTGAACTTGGTGACCCATTTCTTCTAACTTCGCAACCATTTTGCGCGCATGACCAGGATGAACTCGATCATCTCGAGTAGAAGTGGTGATGAGTATAGTTGGGTATTTCTCGTCAGCTCGTACATTTTGATAAGCAGAGAATTTCTGGAGATATGCCCATTCTTCTGGCTTTTCAGGATCTCCGTACTCGGCCATCCAACTTGCTCCAGCCAAGAGCAAGTGATATCGTTTCATATCTAATAGCGGTACCTGGCAAACTACTGCACCAAATAAATCGGGGCGTTGAACGTACATGTTCCCCATCAGCAAGCCGCCATTACTACCACCTTGAATACCTAGGTGCTTGGGTTCGGTGATACCGCGCCGAATCAAGTCTTCTGCAACAGCAATGAAGTCCTCGTATGCACGATTACGATTCTCTTTCAATGCTTGATGATGCCAGTCCGGACCAAACTCGCCACCGCCGCGGATGTTCGCGATCACATAAGTACCACCACGATTCAACCAAGTGTTTGCTGCTACTGGCGTATAGGCAGGAAGTAGGGAAACGGAAAAGCCGCCATAACCGTAGAGTAACGTGGGTCGAACACCCTTAGAGTCTCTCTGGTCGATCTGATAATATGGAATTTTGGTTCCATCTTTGGACACCGCCCAGTGCTGTGTAGTCTCTAACGTCTCACTGTCGAAGAACGATCGTGTTCTTTTTAAGACTCGCAACGGTTCCTTTGGACTACTCAAAGAAAGGCTGGAAGGTTCTAGGAAGCTCTCTGAAAGGATAAGTGTTCGATTGCTTTCCTCGGAGTCATAAGCAAAGCCTATCTCGTTCAGAAAACCATTCGATTTTTGTACTTGTTGCAGACTCCATCTATCGCTTTCGTCTTTCGATGCGACATAGGTTTTAGTGCAGACATTCTCGGAAATATTAAGAATAACCGAGTCCTTGGTCTCGCTATGATTGATCAAAACGGAATGCTCCGTGGGTGCAAAGAGAACTTGGTAGTCTCCAATTCCGGAGAGAATTTCATCTAGCTGACCTACCAGCAGGCTACCTGCTTTATATTTCGTGCCATTGTGCTCCCAATCATGTTTGAGATGAAGAAGCAACAATCCTCTGTGGATGTTCGCGGTAGCACTATCTTGTTTGTGTAATTTGATCAGTTCAGCATTTCGGTACACAAAGAATTCATTATTAAAAAAGTCAGTTGCCCGGGATATGTAGTAGTCGCGAAAGTCGGTAAACGGGTCTGCCCATGAATGGACAAATACGTCCGAGGTTTTACCACGATAAAATTCGTTCGCGTCTTGTAATCGACTCCCTCGATTCCACTCGCGCATCGTCATAGGATATCCTGAATCTGTAAGAGTACCTTCACCAAAATCGGTACCGATCAACAAGCGATTAGGACCTGCCCAAGTCAAATGAGTCTTCGCTTCAGCGACGAAAAAGCCATCAGAGACAAACTCGTTGGTTCGTAAATCGAACTCGCGAATCTCTATCGCATCGCCTCCGCCTCGTGAAAGCTGGATGAGTGCTTTTGTATACTCGGGACGACAGATTATCGCACCACCCCAGACCCAGTTTTCATCTTCAACTTTTGCTAACGCATCAAGATCCAGCACGACTTCCCAGTCCGGTCTGGCCTTGCGATACTCTTCCAGAGTCGTCCGCCGCCATAGACCCTTTGGATGGTCTTTGTCTTGCCAAAGGTTGTAGAGAATTTCCCCACAAGCTTGGAACATCGGGATTCGATCGTCGGAATCGAGAATGGTACGGATGCGCTCTTGGAACCCTCGAAAGCGGTCGTTCTGCGTGAATTGAGCAACGGTGAGATCATTACGTGAACGCACCCAATTGAGTGCTTCTTCATCATCGATTTGTTCTAGCCATAAGTGAGGGTCGGTACTCATAAAATTCCTATTAGTGTGATAGAGTAATGCTTGGGAAACAACGTGAACAGAGTGAAATCTTATTCAAGCCGATTTCAGAAATAGTAGATTCTACGAGTCGCAAAACGAGCATCGTCACGTTGTGGATCACTCGCTACACTCTCGAACAAAACCCTCGCTAGTTGATCACGAACAAGGGGTACAAGATTTGGGTTT
>CAZEFI010000086.1:0-5378 GCA_964511425.1 uncultured Pseudomonadales bacterium | reverse complement strand
TTAATGTCTTTTGTCAGCGTGCCTAGCGAGATGCAGTCAATACCAGTTTCTGCGATTTCGACAATGTTCGCCAGATTGATTTGACCGGATGCCTCCAATTCCGTGTGTTTGTCATGTACGCGGTCAAAATCTCTCGCGATTTGAATCGCTTCCCTGAGTTGTGGCAAAGAAAAGTTGTCCAACATGATTCGATCAGGGAATCCCTGCAGTGCTTCGTTTAATTCTGACAAAGTCTCGACTTCAATCTCCAAGAATCTGTTGGGGTGTCCTCTTCGAGCTAGTTGGAGTGCGGTCGTAATACTGCCTGCGCTGAGAATGTGATTTTCCTTGATGAGGAACGCGTCAAAGAGTCCAAAACGATGGTTTGAACCACCGCCGGTGAGCACCGCATATTTTTGCGCGTATCTTAATCCTGGGAGAGTTTTGCGGGTGTCCAAAATGCGAGCAGAAGTGTGTTGAATAAACGTAGTAAACTCGTGGACTCGAGTGGCGGTTCCGGAAAGTAGTTGGAGAAAATTCAGCATCGTCCGTTCTACGCGTAACAGAATATGACAGGGTCCTTTTAAAGTCAGAATCTTATCGCTGCGAGCCAATGAAGCACCGTCGTCGAGATGCCATAAACAGGAGATTTCGTCGGAACTCTGCCGTAGCGTTTCATCAACCCAATCCTGACCACATAAAATTCCTTGAGATCGGGTGATCACATGGGCTGTACTAAGTTTTGTAGTATCGACTAGTACCGCGTGCAGGTCGCCGGTACCAATATCTTCTTCGAGTGCCGCGCGGACGTTGGCGGATACAACTTCTTGAGGTACTCTCACGTACTTATCGCATATGGAAGAAACACTAGCTAAATTCGATTTAAAAATTACAGCAGATCATTGGATGGAACCCGTGCACCGGGTTGTGAGTCCTAATCAGGACGCGCGACCAAGAGGATATGATATTACTTTGCTTGTAATTCATGCAATTTCTTTGCCACCTGGAGAATTCGGAACAGGTGCAGTCGAGAAGTTATTCACTAATTCCCTAGACTGTGGAGCCCATCCAAGTTACTTATCGTTGGATGGAGTCCATGTATCTAGTCATGTACTGATCGAACGCGACGGAAAAACCACTCAATTTGTACCTTTTGATCGACGTGCTTGGCATGCAGGGGAGTCTTCTTTTCAGGGTCAGTCAGAGTGTAACAATTTTGGAATTGGCGTCGAGCTAGAGGGGACGGAACACGTTCCTTTTACCGAAAGTCAGTATTCTGCACTCATTGCTATTGCGCGCACTCTGATGGTGCACTATCCTCGAATCCAACCCCATAGGATCGTTGGGCATAACGAAATTGCACCGGATCGAAAATGGGATCCCGGACCGCAGTTTGACTGGCAATTGTTTATGGACCGACTATTAAAACTGCGTTCTAAGCAAGAATAGTAGCACCAGTAGTAGTTTCTTGGTTCACGCAATCGATGCAACTCCGTTACGAATAGTCTTTGTTGGGATCCAAGTCTCCTTTTGAAATCGGGCAGCCTCGTACTTACTACATTCTATAATGCACGCTGATTAGTTTTTTACAACTTCAATGGCAGACAACACACAACACAGAGATCAGAATCCGGAGGAGACAAGGGAGTGGCTCAGTGCGTTGGAGAACGTCTTGGAGTTCGGTGGTCAAGAACGTGCTCACTATTTGCTCAAACAATTGTCTGCACGTGCTGCACAAGCGGGTACACCATTACCCAATTTAACGACACCGTACCGTAATACGATCCCCATTGAGCAACAGGTTCCTCTACCGGGAGACCCTTACATCGAACGAAGAATCCGCAGTATGACGAGATGGAATGCACTCGCGATGGTAGTACGCGCCAATCGAAAAGATGGAGATTTAGGAGGCCATATATCGACGTTCGCTTCAGCCGCAACTTTGTACGATGTGGGTTTTAACCATGTATTTCGTGGTCCAACGGACGAAAGTGCGGGCGACTTAGTCTACTACCAAGGACATAGTTCACCGGGAATCTATGCGCGCTCCTACCTTGAAGGTCGCATCGATGAAAAACAATTAGACCTTTTCCGGCAAGAAACGGGCGGCGATGGCTTATCTTCTTACCCCCATCCTCGATTGATGCCTGAATATTGGCAATTTCCTACAGTTTCAATGGGGCTAGGACCGATCCAAGCGATTTATCAAGCTCACGTGATGAAATACCTTGATGCTCGTGGACTCGTTCCAATGGGCGATCGTAAAGTGTGGGCATTTCTTGGCGATGGTGAGTGTGATGAACCTGAATCTCTAGGTGCTCTTTCCCTCGCGGGTCAAGAAAGCTTAGACAACCTCATTTTCGTCGTGAACTGCAATCTTCAAAGGCTCGATGGACCCGTACGAGGAAACGGTAAGATCATTCAAGAACTCGAAGGTGAATTTCGCGGTTCAGGTTGGAATGTCATCAAGGTCATTTGGGGTCGGTATTGGGATCCGTTGATCTCGAGGGACAGTACCGGAGTCTTACAACAACTCATGGACGAAACTGTTGACGGTGTGTACCAGAACTGCAAAGCAAAAGGATCTACTTACACTCGCGAAGAGTTCTTCGGGAAATATCCCGAAACCAAAGAACTAGTCAAGGACATGTCCGATGAAGCTATTGAGCAACTCAATCGCGGCGGACACGACCCGTATAAAGTCTATGCTGCATACGAACGAGCACTTCAACACCGAGGTCAACCGACTGCTATATTGGTTAAAACCGTCAAAGGCTACGGGATGGGCGATGCGGGCGAAGCCGAGAACAAGACTCATCAAGTCAAGAAGTTGAACTTCGAGGAACTCAAACACTTTCGTGATCGATTCAACATCCCAATTAGTGACGAAGACCTTGTTGACGTGCCTTATTATCGTCCCGCAGAAGGTAGTCCCGAAATGGTTTACCTGCAGTCTCGACGAGAAAAGTTAGGTGGTCCGATTCCTCATCGAGTTGAAATCGATGAACGTTTTAAGGCACCGGGGTTGAGTGCTTTCAAAGCACAGATTGACGGGTCTCGTGGTCGCGAAATTTCCACGACCATGGCATTCGTCCGTATTTTGGCGACCTTGTTGCGCAACAAAGAAATTAAAGATCGAATCGTTCCAATTATTCCCGACGAAGCTCGTACCTTTGGAATGGAAGGCATGTTCCAACAACTGGGAATTTACTCCTCGGAAGGTCAACTGTATGAGCCTGTCGACTCTGGTGAGCTTGCCGCATATCGCGAATCACGAACCGGTCAGGTTTTGGAAGAAGGAATCAACGAAGCCGGTGCTTTTTCCGCATGGCTGGCGTCGGCGACCTCGTATAGCACCCATCGATTCACTCTGATTCCGTTTTACATTTTTTATTCGATGTTTGGGTTTCAGCGTGTTGGCGATCTTTCATGGTTAGCCGGCGACATGCAGGCTCGCGGATTTTTATTGGGTGCTACTGCTGGTCGAACTACACTAAACGGTGAGGGACTTCAACATCAAGACGGTCACAGTCATGTACTCGCCAGCACCATTCCATGTTGTATTTCATACGATCCATGCTTCGCCTTCGAACTCGCAGTCATCATCAACGAAGGGATGAGACGTATGTTCGAGGAACGCGAGCAAGTGTTCTATTACATCACTTTGATGAACGAAAACTACGAACAACCACCGATGCCTAAGGGAGTGGACGAGGGAATATTGAGGGGCATCTACCCCTTCAAAACGTTTGGCGACGAGAGTAGGAAGAGTGGGCGTGTGGTGAATCTACTCGGTAGTGGGACGATTCTTCAGCAAGTGTTGCAAGCTGGTGAACGATTAGCTGAGGAATATGACATTTCGGCGCGTGTCTTTAGTGTCACGAGCTTTACCGAGTTAGCACGAGACGGGGCTTCCACAGAACGGTTGAACTTGTTGAATCCCACGAAGGAACCAAAACGACCGTATGTTGGTACTGTTTTGGATGGGACCATTCCGACCGTTGCTGCTACAGACTATATAAAGTCCCATGCTGACTCAATTCGAGGATTCTTTGACGCACCCTACCGCGTGCTGGGTACTGATGGATTTGGTCGAAGCGATACGCGCGCGAATCTACGGCGTCATTTCGAAGTCGACCAGAACTACATTGTCTTAGCGGCTTTGAAAGAACTGATGGATGCACAAGTAGTACCGGCCAAGGAAGTGCAAAAAGCAATTAAGGACTTAGCAATTGATGTACAAAAGGAAGATCCAAGGTTAGCATGACCACGATTAAAGTTGAAATACCCGACATCGGTGACGCTGCCGATGTAGAAGTAATAGAAGTATGTGTTAACGAGGGTGATTCCGTAGGGGTCGGCGATGCTCTGATCGTGATTGAATCCGATAAGGCTTCTATGGAAGTACCGACACCGGTAGCCGGACAGGTCAAGGAAGTACTTGTCGCGCTAGAGGCGGTGGTGAATACTGGCGATCACATCGTAGTATTAGAAGCAGACAGTGAGAGTATCGACACGGTTAGTTCTGAGGAGCGAGACCGACCTGCAGAGACTGAGCAGGCCAAACCTGAAACCGATACGACGACTGAACGCGATCAAACTTCCCAAACTGAAGAAGTTGAGATCCCAACTCCCCCTACGCCTCCGACACCTCCAACTCCTCCGACACCTCCAACACCGCCACAGCCCGCGGGTCAGGAGACGACGGTGGAAACGGATACCACGCTTGTCTATGCGGGTCCGGCGGTTCGCAAGTTAGCACGCGAATTAGGCGTGAATCTGACCAACGTCTCCGGAAGCGGTGCGAAAGGCAGAATTCTCAAAGATGATGTCAAAGTGTTTGTAAAGCAGCGAATTACCACGGGTGTCAGACCGACAGACGGAATGGGGATTGAACCCATCGAACTACCGGACTTCACGAGATTTGGAGAAGTTGAAACGGTACCCTTGTCGCGCATGCGAAAGAAAGGGGCGAAGAATCTTCACAAGAGTTGGATCAACTTACCGCATGTCACTCAGTTTGACGAATTCGACATAACTGATCTCGAGGATTTTCGAAGCGATTTAAACGCACAAGCAAAGGATCGAAGCGAGCGACTGTCTCCGTTACCGTTCATCTTGAAGGCTTGCGCTAACACACTGAGAGAATTTCCAAATTTCAACTCGTCCTTAGATCCCAACTTTGACCACCTCATCGTCAAGAAGTACATTCATTTAGGCATGGCAGTCGACACTCCAGAAGGGTTGGTAGTACCCGTGGTGCGCGATGTGGACAAGAAAGGAGTCCGTGATATAGCCGATGATGCTAAACGCTTAGCTAGGGCTGCAATTGATAAAAAGCTTGTACCGGACGATTTGGCAGGAGCGACGTTCACCGTGTCGAGCTTGGGTCCAATTGG
>CAZEFI010000085.1:0-5409 GCA_964511425.1 uncultured Pseudomonadales bacterium | reverse complement strand
GATCTACGACACGTAAGCACCAGGGAAGAATCGACTTCGTGATGATCGCAACTGCAGTTGGTACTTTAACCTCAAACGCAACTATATACGTGGTTTAGAGTGTGCGTATAAGAAGTCAAACACACTTAGCCATTGAAAGATTACCGCGCCAAACAGACGACACTAATTTGACCAACATGCTCCTGGTTTGGGTATTAGTTTTGTACCTACCGTGTTTGCAGATAGTTATGTTGTATTGTATAGGTAAAGGTGTCAATGTCCACTCGAACTAGTGGTTGCCTTTGGATGTTCGAAGGAGTCCGTCTATTGTGGATAAATTTTGAGGGCAAAACTAGGATTGTGCTACGAAATTTGGTCAGGAATACGCAACTAATTTCGAATAGAATGGTAAATTAGATATTCGATTGGACATTCGGCACATGCTTGAATGTGCGTAGTTCAAGAATCATTATTCTGAACAACTTAAGGAGGCGGAAATTGGTCAAACGAACGATCATAACGCTGTTATTGGGACTCATTGGTAGTCATGGGTTGCTTGGTCAAAGCAATTCTTCAGGAAAACCATTAAAGGTTCGAGCAATATATCCTGCTGGTACGGAGGTAACAACTGATGACCGAATCACGGTCGAATTCAATCAAAACGTAGTCGCGCTGGGGGCATCCATGTTTGTGGATGATGTCGTACCTATTGACATTGAGCCAGCAGTCGAATGCGAATGGAATTGGGTTAAGTTAAACACGTTGCAATGTGATTTACCCATCGATTCGGACCTCGATGAATCTACTAGGTACACGGTGACGGTGAGACCTGGCATCAAAGCACCGGATGGCCAAACTACGACCGAAGACCACGTTCACACATTTGACACGCTCTTACCTGCGATTAGGTACACAGATTTGGTATCTTGGATGTCTCCAACTCAACCGATCATCATGGTTCGATTTAATCAAGACGTAAGTCTCAAATCGATGCAGAATCGAGTGTTCTTATTCGACTCGGTTTCCGGTAAAGAGATTTCGACCAAAATTTGGCCTCGAATATGGGATGTCACTAATGAGCTCGAAAACGATTATTTTGGTCAAAAACAAACACATAAGAAACACAGTAATCTGCACGACTTAGAAGAGTCAACTACGAGAACAGATCGGATGGTTGTATTACCACAAGAACCACTGAGTCCCAGTTCCAAAGTGTCCGTGCTTTTATTGCCGGGAGTAGCAGGGGCAAAAGGTAACTTGACATTACAGGAACGAGTCCGTTTCGATGTGAAGGTGACCACCTATACTGATGAATTTCGAATATTGGGTCTAATATGTCAGGACGTCCAAGGTACAGACTTATTTCTTGCGGTAGGTCAATCCCACGAACAGACGTGTAAAGTTCGATCCCATTTTAGTTTGGTATTTTCGTCTCGGTTTTCGGAACGCAATATTAGTGACTTAGTGCATATACGAACACAGAACACGAGTGAAAGCGTAAACGCAACTCTCGGAGCGTTTACCCTAGGAGAGTTCGAGGGCTATAAATACTCGTTCCTTGGCGACTTTCGTTCAAATTCGAGCTACAGGGTGTCCGTCGGGTCCGCCGAAACTACATACGACGAATCGGGGCAATTAACACCCGTCCAGGATGGTTTCGGCCGGCTCCTCAAAGGGCCACGTGAAATCTCATTTCGGACCGATCGTCCCTTAGCGAGAACGAGTGTAAGTCAAAGAAACGTTGTCGTCGATTCTGGTAGTGCGATCGATCCCATAATTACCCTTGGAAATGTTGACAATACGACGATCATCTACGACATTCTGGACGAAGAAGGAGTTCTGAGCAATCAGACACAACACAGACCGAGCCCGATGCAGAATGATTTCATACAAGATCAATTTCTGCAGCTCAGAGATTCCCTACGCTCTCCGTCTGGAGTAATGGCTGGAAAAGTTGTCGCTCGACCTAGATTTGAACATCCAGAGGACACAATCGAGAGTCGCTTTTTCGCTCAAGCAACACCATATGCAGTCTATGTTAAATTAGGAACAGTTGATACATTGGCATGGGTAGTTGACCTACAAACGGGTGAACCTGTTGTGCATGCAGATGTCGAATTCTATCTTGGTGACCCGCTATCCGTCGCTGAATCCCAAGAGTCCGTGTTCTCAGGTGTGACCGACAAAGATGGATTCGTAGTGTTACCTGGATATGAAGAGTTTGATCGCGATTGGGATCGCGCCTTCGACGACATGTACTGGGACTGTCGCGACCAAACAGACTGTCCGATGTATTTTCTTCGAGTTGAGGGCGAAGCAGGAATGGCACTGCTGCCATTGGACGATGACTACGAACTTCACGGTCCCTATTATCTGCCGCCGATTGATGAAAACCTTGATCACTTTGCAACAACATCACAACACTTGTACCGCCCAGGGGACACAGTCGATATCAAAGGTTATGTGCGGACCAGACGCAACGGAATACGAGTGATTCCTGACGAAGGAAACTTTGGACTATGTGTCCGGGGTCCCCACGAATTTCGTGCTTACGAAATCGCACCGATTGAATTGAATCAATTTGGTGCTTATCACACATCGGTCAAATTGACGAATCGAACCGAATTCGGTGAATATCGCATATCCTTAGTGTTTGATCTCGAACGTCCTGTGATTGATCCATGTTCGTATGGTGTCTACGAATCCGGCGGGTCATTTGAGGTGTTTGAATTTAAGACTAATTCAGTTAAGGTAACTCAGAATCTTAACGCGACAGAATTCGAGTATGGTGATGACTTAATCATTACAACTCAAGCAAAATTTCACGCGGGTGGACCCTATGCACACGAGAACGGTCAAGTAGTTGTGCGCTTAAAACCAAAAAATCCACCTTTTGAATCCGTGTCAAAGTATGACTACTCGATCAGCAAGAATCCAAGTACATATATGTATGGTGCGCCTGTACATGACCACCTGATTGAGTTGAATAGCGACGGGAAAAACACAACCACTATTGAATCCTTCGATAACGAAACGTATTTCGGAGAACTTCAATTCGAAAGTTCTGTTCTAGACGATCGAGGAAAATCCGTTGCGGTGCGTACCACTGCAACTTATTTCGGTGTAGATCAATTTGTTGCTCTCCGCCAACCCATGTTTTACGATACTAGGATCAATCGCGGGAACATACCAGTCGGCGAATTATGGCCGATTCAAGTGTTAGTCATATCCAAAGAGGATTCGATTGTCAGCGAAAAAGATGTCCAAATCGCGGTCTATGTCGGCCAAGTAGACTCTAATAATAAACCACCTTTATTCTCGTCTCCGTCTTCCGACATCGTGTGGGAAGAAGTTTTCTCTTGTAATGTTGTCTCTGCGAAAGAACCGGCATCTTGTGATTTCACTCCCACAGAAGAGACATACTATCGAATTGACGCCCAAATTAAGGATACCAATGGAAATACGCAGAGATCGAGCCTGTGGCTGACCGCTTATTTAAATGATCGTCCTCAAAACTATTTCGTCGAAAGTCCCGAGCAAGTCGAACTCGAACTGCACTGTAATTCAGAAAGAGTAAATGTTGGAGATTTAATTCAATGTGAAGTCAAAAACCAAATAAACCACACCCCGATGCTAGTTACTGTAGAACGTGCAAGTGTTATTGATCAGTGGTTGGTTAGACTCGACCCGGAGAATCCTATGTTCGAGTTTCCGATACTCGATTCATATGTGCCACATTTTGAATTGTCAGTACTCGCCGTCGCTCCCATGGCGATAGAGAATCCCATAGGCGATACGCGCTATCAAATCGCTACCGAAAAGTTCACATTGGATGACCCACGATTACATCCGCTCGAAATCAATGTTTCGTCTAATCGAGACAATTACGTTCCTCGGGATATGGTCACATTGTCAATCTCAGCGCATCGAGGGCGTGCAGATTCTTTAGAGTACGCTGTAGCTGTGGTCGACGAAGCAATTCTAGACTTGAACAAAACAAGGGACACTTTTTTTGATCCAACTAAAAAAGAATGGAAACGCGACGATGGTGGAGTACGAACCTACGGTTTGATTGGGTCCTTGATGGAAAATTCAGAATTAAGATCCATAGAACCGACTCCCTACGAAGACACGACAATCAAACCATATCGTAGCCTTAGTAGCTCAGCTATGTTTATGAGTGCACCTGAGATGACCTTCGAAAGCGAAAGGACAACAGATCCCAATGTCCGAGATGTGAATAGGTTTGTGGCTTATTGGAACCCGTCAGTGTCGTCATCCAATGGTCGAATAAAGCTCAAATTTAATTTGCCCGATAACCTTACGAGGTGGAAAGTATTGGTGATGGCAGTTTCTGCGGATGACAGATTTGGACACGCCAGTACTTCTTTCAGTACAACAAAATACACGGAAATTCGAGCAGTCGTACCGAATGTGGTGACTGAAGGTGACTCATTTCAAATTGGAGCTTCGATTCTAAATCGAGCAAGTCGTCGCCGAAATCTTAAAGTCGAACTGCAAGCGTCAGGGCTACTAGTGCAAGAGTCCAATAAAACATACAGACAGCAGTTAGAGTTTCAACCGAATGAACGTAAGGTAGTGTTGTGGGACGTAATTGCTGGTGCTCTGCCTCATTCACTTGATCCTGGGCACCCTCTCAGAACCTCAGATATCCAAGTCATCGCAAGTGCAGGTGATCGCAGAGAGAAAGATGCACTAGCAGTACGAATTCCTGTACGTAGCAATCGAGTTCGCGTTTCCAGTGCGGTATATGGCACGCTGGAGGCAGAAAAAACCAAGATCCCCATTGGAATCCCTGGCAAGTTAGCAAACCTGAACGGGCTCTTAGACGTTACTTTGACCACCAATGAAGCTGTCAACTTTGATGGCGTGTTCCGGTACGCAATCGAATATCCATACTCTTGCTGGGAGCAAGAACTAACGAAAGCCATTCTTGCAATGCAATATGTACAGCTAGAACAGAGACGTGCGAAACACGGAACTCAGTGGCGTGATCCAAAAGGATTGATCAAGCGAGTACTCGCCTCAGCAGTAGATTATCAAGTGTCTAATGGCGGTATGGCTTATTTCACGCCCAAACGACGCTTCGATGATCCCTATCTATCGGCGTACACTGCAATTGCTTTCTCATGGTTGGAAGACGCCGGGTACACGGTGCCTCAGGACGTTAAACGCAAGTTAATCGAGTACTTGCGAAAATTCATTAATAGAGAGGAACAGGTTCTAACTAATGGATTGTACCAACGAAACGAAATCTTACTTAATCACTTAGAAGCTACCGTTGGTGCGGTTGTCGTGCGCGCGTTAGCAGTCTCGGGTGAATTGACCGAAAAAGAGCTTTCACACTATTCAGGTCACATCAACCAAATGGACTTGTTTGGTTTATCTCAGTACCTTCTAGCATCACTC
>CAZEFI010000084.1:4944-5423 GCA_964511425.1 uncultured Pseudomonadales bacterium | reverse complement strand
GATCTACGACACGTAAGCACCAGGGAAGAATCGACTTCGTGATGATCGCAACTGCGTTTGGAACTTTTACCAAAAACGTAGCTACATACGAGGTTTAGAGTGTGCTTATAAGACGTCAAACACACACTTAGCTGTTGAAAGGTCACCGCACCAAACAGACGACTCTCATTTGAGCAACATGCTCCTAGTTTGGGTATTAGTTTTCTACCTACCGTGTTAGTATTGTGATATGTTGTATTGTATAGGTAAAATTGTGAATGTCCACTCCAAAAATTTATGCCTTTGGGTATTTGAGAAGTCGGTCTGTGGTGTGAGAAATTTTTTAGTGCAAAACTAGGATTGTGCTACGAAATTTGGTCAGGAGTACTAAACTATTTTCGAATAGAATGGTAAATTAGGTATTCGATTGGACATTCTGCGCACGTTTGGATTCGCGTAGTTGAAGAATCATTATTCTGAACAACTGTAGGAGGCGGTAC
>CAZEFI010000084.1:2822-4900 GCA_964511425.1 uncultured Pseudomonadales bacterium | reverse complement strand
GGTTGCCTTGGAGTGCTTGGTCAAGGTAATTCTCCAGGAAAACCATTGAAGGTTCGAGCAATATATCCTGCAGGGAGTGAGGTGGCTACAAGTGACAGAATCACAGTCGAATTCAATCAAAACGTAGTTGCACTCGGAGCATCCATGTTTGTGGATGATGTTGTACCGATTGACATTGAACCAGCAGTTGATTGCGAATGGAATTGGGTTAAGTTAAACACACTGCAATGTGATTTACCCATCGATTCGGATCTCGATGTTGCTACTAGCTATACGGTAACTGTTCGTCGTGGAATCAAAGCTCCAAATGGGCAATTGATGGATAAAGTTTACGTTCACACCTTTGAAACCATCTCACCGATGATTACATACGCGGGGTTAGAATCGTGGAAGTCCCATACTGAACCCATCGTAGAAGTAAACTTCAATCAAAAAGTGAGCCTCGATTCGCTAAAGAATCGACTGTTCCTTTACGACTCAGCCTCTGGTAGGGAAATTCCCATCAAAATTTGCCCAGATCATTGGAGCCGTAGTTCCGATCTCCGCGCCGATCGCTTTGGTAGACAGAAGGCGTATCAAATTTTTGACAGTGCCGACTGTGACATTGTTGGTAAACACGATGATAGCGTCCTAGTACTACCACAAGCACCCCTATCACAAAATTCTAAAGTAGCTGTACTGTTATTACCAGGACTCGAAGGGGCAAACGGTAATTTAACGTCGACTGAACGAGTGCTCTTTGATACTGAAATAACCACTTTTGATGATTTCCGTTTACTCGGTTTGGTCTGCCAAGATGTGCATGGGCAGGATGTGTTACTTACCGCAGGTCAACTACCCAAAAAGACTTGTGCAGTTCTTTCAGATTTTTTGGTTTATTTTTCTTCTCCTATCGGTGAAGATACAACCATCAAATTAAGTCAAGAGCAACCACAAACTCTGCTAGCGGTTAGCTTTTGGTCTGCAGGTGTGTACTTTTCACGAGAATATGATGGGTTCCGGTATCGGTTTCGCGGTGAACTACAATCAAATACTTCGTATCGAGCTTATCTATCTGTTTCTGAACAGTCGAACGACGAGTCGGCGAACCCACCACAACTTCAAGATGCTTTTGGTCGGTCTCTAGTTGGGCCAACCGAAATCACATTTCGAACAGATCGTCCCTTACCAAGAGCAAGAGTGAACAACCCTAAAGTGGTCGTAGACTCCAACAGGACTGTCGAACCGCAGATTTCTGTGGGAAACGTTGACGACGTGACAATCGTTTACGATATCTTAGACGAACTAGGAGTACAACATAATCAAAAACGATTGTGGCATAGTCCTGAGCAGGACGATGTTTTACTCACTGAATCTTTAGATCTCAGAAACGTACTTCGGACTCCATCTGGAATCATGACCGGTACGGTTGTAAGCAACCCGAGATTTGAGCATCCGGAAGAAACTCTCGAGAGCATCTTTTTTGCCCAAGCAACACCCTATTCTGTCTATCTAAAACTAGGAACTACTAATACGTTGGTGTGGGTGGTGGACTTACAAACGGGCGAACCTATTGCCAATGCTGATGTCGAGTTCTATCTCGGAAATCCCAGAAACCTCGCTGAAAATAGCGAATCTATCTTCTCGGGAACGACCGATACCTCTGGTTTAGTTTCCTTACCTGGCTACGAGTCGTTTGACCCAAATTGGAATCGTACCGAGTACGACTTTTATGATGAGTGTCAAGAAACTCGCGACTGTCCCATGTATTTGCTTCGAGTTAAGGGAGAAGCTGGAATCGCGTTGTTGCCGCTAGACTATGACTACAAACTAACTGGTTCTATATGGCCCGATTCAATATTCGAAAATCTTGATCATTGGGCAACGACACCGCAAAACTTGTACTTACCGGGTGACACGGTGCATATCAAGGGTTTCGTCCGAACTAGACGCAACGAAGTACGTGTAATTCCTGATGAAGGTCATTTTGGTCTCTGTATATCGGGACCGCGTGGGAGAACTTTTGAAGTAAATCCAATATCTTTGAATGAATTCGGTTCGTATCAGGCTTCCTTCAAGCTCAATAAACGCATCGAATT
>CAZEFI010000084.1:0-2812 GCA_964511425.1 uncultured Pseudomonadales bacterium | reverse complement strand
GCTCGTTTTCGACGCACACGAGCCCTTATCAGCACCATGCACGGATAGATACCAACGTGAATACACATACTGGGTTACTGGTGGGTCGTTCGTCGTGTTTCAATTCAAAACAAACCCTATTCGAGTGACTCATCACCTTGATGCGAAATTTTACGAGCATGGGGATCGCATGACCATAACAACTCAAGCAAACCTACACGCAGGTGGATCCTACGCACACGCAAATGGCTGGGTTAACGTTGAGATTAAAAAAGTCAAGCCAACATTCGAGAGTTTGCCCGATGATGACTTCGCAATTAGCAGCAACCCTGATGAACCATATTCTAGATTGCTTTACCAGACTGGATTCGAGTTGGATGATCAAGGTTCAAATTCCTCCACCACAGAGTCTCTTGACAGCAATGCGTACCGTGCCGAGCTCCTAGTCGAGAGCTCGGTAGTAAGTGATCGGGGCAAATCCGTCGCTACGAGATCCTCGGTCCCCTTTTGGGGTGTAGACCAATTTGTAGGCATTCGTTATCCAGAGATTTACAACTCACATTTCAGTCGCAGCTACGGTCGAGTTAAAGTTGGAGAGCTTTGGCCGATCACCGTGATGACGGTATCTAAGGATGACCAAATTGTCATTGGTAAAGAAGTACAAATCACTGTCTATGCTCGTCAAGGTGACCCAGATGCCCGTCCCTCTTTCGACGGTGAGTGGGAGGAAATATTTAATTGTGAGGTAGTATCTGAAGCAGATCCAATATTCTGTGAGTTTATCCCACCCGAAGAAAACACTTATCGAGTTGAAGCACAGATCGTGGATACCAAAGGAAATATTCAGCGATCGAGCATTCTAATGCAGTCATATATCGACAACCGTCCCGAACAGGACCCTAAGGAATCTCCGAAACGGGTTCAAATGGAGTTGATTTGTGGTTCAAAGCAAGTTAGCGTTGGAGACACCATACGATGTGAAGTAGAAAACCATCTTGGTAGTTCACCGATGTTAATTACGATTGAACGCACAAGCGTCATTGACAAATGGGTAGTTCGACTCGACGCCGATAACCCTATCATTGAGTTTACCGTCCTTGAAGACTATCAACCTCGGTTTGAGTTATCGGTGCTCGCTGTGTCGCCCCTCAAGGAATCAAATGAACCGAGCGACACCTTGTATCGGATAGCAAGAAAGGAGTTCACCTTGGGGAATACTCGGTTGACTCCTCTTGAACTGGCCGTTGTTTCCAATCGTGAAGTCTATAGTCCGAGAGACACAGTCAAGTTGTCGATCACAGTCGACCAACATAAAAATCGCACCCAACCAATTGAGTTTGCTGTGGCGGTCGTCGATGAAGCACTCCTTGATTTGAGCCCAACAAAGGACTCCTATTTTGATCCAACTCAAAAGATATGGGTTTTGGACCAAAGTTGGGTATATACCTACAGCTTGATAAAAGCACTGATGGAGAAATCTGTTTTACGTCCTTCAACGCCATCGCCCTATTGGGATCGAAGTCCCAATCCTTTTCGATCGAGTAGTTATAGCAGTTTTTCTACGGGCACATACATGCCCGTATCTGATATTACCTCGCTGTTCGGCGTAGACGGCGATTCAGATCCTAGTATTCGTGACATCGATCGATTTGTAGCTTATTGGAACCCATCTGTGGTGTCCGATAACGGGCGACTAAAACTAGATTTTGTCTTACCTGACAACCTTACAAGTTGGAAAGTTCTAGTAATGGCAGTTTCATCTGACGATAGGTTAGGATTTACGAGTTCGACGTTTTCGACATTGAAAGACACTGAAGTAAGGGCAGTCGTACCCAATGTGGTGACGGAAGGCGATAAGTTTCAAATAGGAGCTTCGATTCTGAATCGAGCAGATCGTAGACGAAAAATTAAGGTCGAACTGCGAAGATCAGGGTTGCTAGGAGACGGGTCCAGTAGAGAGTACAAGCAAGTCGTAGAGTTTGAACCGAATGAACGCAAGGTAGTGATGTGGGACGTCATTGCTGGTGCCCTACCTCAATCCCGTGATCCTCGCCAACCTCTCAGGACCTCAGAAATCCAAGTCGTTGCAAGCGCAGGTGATCGCAGAGACCAAGATGCACTAGCGGTACGAATTCCCGTGCGTAGCAATCGAGTCCGCGTATCCAGTGTTGTGTATGGCACCCTGGAGGCAGAAAAAACCAAGATCCCCATTGGAATCCCTGGCAAGTTAGCAAACGAGAACGGGCTCTTAGATGTTACCTTGACCACCAATGAAGCTGTTAATTTCGATGGTGTGTTCCAGTACGCGATCGAGTATCCATATTCCTGCTGGGAGCAAGAACTAACGAAAGCAATTCTTGCGATGCAATACGTGCAACTCGAAACAAGAGGCGTTAAACATGGAACAGAGTGGAGAGATCCAGAAGGCTTAATTGCGCGAGTGCTCGCCATTGCAGTCGACTACCAAGTACCTAATGGAGGTATGGCGTATTTCACACCAAATTATCAATTTGAGGATCCATATCTGTCCGCCTACACGGCAATTGCATTCTCGTGGCTAGAAGACGCCGGATATTCAGTCCCGGTGAAAGTTAAACGAAAGTTAATAGAGTACTTACAGAAATTTATTAAGAACGAGGAAGAGGTTCTAACTTTTGGAGTTTACCAATCGGACGATTTTGTCCTAGAGCACTTAGAAGCTACCGTTGGTGCGGTGGTCGTACACGCGTTAGCAGTCTCGGGTGAATTGACCGAAAACGAGCTTGCTCACTATTCGGCTCACATCAACCAAATGGACTTGTTTGGTTTATCTCAGTACCTTCTAGCATCACTC
>CAZEFI010000083.1:0-5497 GCA_964511425.1 uncultured Pseudomonadales bacterium | reverse complement strand
ACCGGCGACCACATGACCCCCAGTCATGTGCGCTACCAAACTGCGCCACGTCCCGATTTCTACATCACAATATCGACGGATTGAATCATCCGTCCTATCGGACTACTCTATTGTAATTTCTTTCAAGATCTGCTTGGCATCTTGCAGATCTTCGATCGCTGCTTTGATCTTCGATCGAGATGGACGAACAGACTCCTCTGTCTTGAGACCTTCTTGTTTCGTCGCTAAATGCTTTTGAGCGCCACTGATCGTGAATCCACGCGCGTACAACAAATCTTTAAGCTCGTGAATGAAGTCGATATCAGCTTTAGTGTAGTAGCGCCGTCCATTCAATCGAGTCAGTTTTTGCAGTTGTGCAAACTGAGTTTCCCAATAGCGTAAAACATGCTGCTTGACTTCGCAAAGGGTGCTGACTTCGCCAATCGTGTAATAACGATCATGTGAAGTCTTACTCGATTCCTGGACCGGCATACTTCGCGATTCGTTTCGTTAACGTCCGACTTGGTTTGAAGTGAACTTTGGTACTCGGTGCAATTTTGACCGTTTCGCCTGTCTTGATGTTTCGACCCAAGCGCTCTTTCCACTCGCGCACTTCAAACTTGCCGAATCCCTTCAACTGTACTGAGTCCCGAGATTCTAAACCATCCGTAATTGCATCGAAAAAGTCATCTACGATGGAACTTGCTTCAGTAAAAGGGATTCCGAGTTCGTCGTGCAGGTGCTGCGCCAGCGTTGCTCGAGTTACTACCTCTCTTTTCTTCGTGGTCAATGTATTACCGTCGAACTGGACTAAGTCCTTAATTTTGCATGAAATTGCGTCGAAAGTTTTTGCACTACTTCATTCATTACCGCGTTCACTTCCTCGTCTTGTAAAGTTCTTGACGGGTGGCGTAATGTAATTCCGATGGCAATACTGTGTTGATTTTCTTCAAACTGCGATCCACCAAACACATCAAAAACTACAAACTCCCCTAGCAAATCGTCGAGTGTCTCTTTTACAACATCTTCAATTTGTCTGATGGTCACGGACTTATCTAGGACAAGGGCTAGATCTCTCCGCACAGACGGATACGAACTAAATTCGACAAATCGTGGATGTGTGGAGCCGAGCAGATTTACCGCATCAAGTTCGAATGCATAAACATCTTGATCGATTTCAAAGTGTCTTGTAGCATTGGATCGAACTTTACCCACTACTCCGACTACTTGATTCCCTAGTTTTACGGATGCACATTGATTCGGTTCATAACCTTTAGATTCAACAGGTTCAAACTCAATCGTCGCAAAACACAATAACGACTCTAGATCGGCTTTAATATCAAAGAAATCGACTTCGCGCTGATCATGAGCCCACGATTCGGGATTTCTTGCTCCCAACAAGACTCCAGCAACTTGATCACGCTGTTGCAATCTTCCTTTTGCATCGTATTGGAAACATTGACCGTATTCAAACAAGCGCAATGCACTTTCTTGACGTGCGACGTTGTAAGCAACAGTCGTCAATAAACCTGGAATGATGGAACTGCGCATCACCGCTCGATCAACAGATATTGGATTAACTAATTCTAATATATTCTTGGAATTACTGAATATATCGTTCGTATTCTTCGGTACAAAACTGTAAGTAATGACTTCGTTATAACCTAAACCACTGAGACTTATTCGAAGTTCGCGAGCATCTCCTCGTATTCTTTTGGGTTCCCTTAGATTGACGGTTGTTTGTAGTGGCGTACTGGGGATATTGTCATAACCAACTACGCGACAAATTTCTTCTACAAAGTCTTCGGGAATTTCGATATCGTATCGATGCGGTGGTGGAGTGATCCACCATCCCTTTTTCTCTTCTCTGAACTTAAACTCTAACTGGTCAAACATACGATTGATCTTGTTCAAGTCCTGGGGATGTCCAATTCTTTTCTCTGGCAGATCCTTGGGTAGAAAAATCTCAGGACGCACCGGAAGATGTTCTTCCGAGATAACACTTATGACGGGACCAAATTGCACCAATCCACCATTCGATTGTGAATTTAACGGTACTTCATAGGCTAATCTCTGGCAAGCGCACTTCAGTGCTGCTGCTTGAATCGAATAATCTACGCCACGCTCGAATCGTACCGATGCTTCAGACTGAAGACCGTACATACGTGCGGTACCACGCACTGCAGCGGGCGTGAAATACGCGACCTCTAGGAGGATGTCTTTCGTGTGTTCCGTAACCGCACTGTCCAAACTACCCATTACTCCTGCAATTGCCACAGGTTTTTCACCACTAGCGATGATTAACACGGAAGGATCGAGTTTCACATTCGTACCGTCTAGGAGAAGAATTTTCTCTCCTTGCCGAGCATATCGGACCACGATACCGTCTTTTACCTTCTCGAGGTCAAACGCATGCGTAGGTTGCCCCGTTTCCAACAGTTCATAGTTAAGACAGTCGACGACATAGTTCACCGGTCGCAAACCACAGCAAATGAGATCTTTTCTCAGTCGATGTAAATGAGCATCATTCTGCGGTACATTCTTGATCACTATACCGTGGTAAATTGGACACGCCTCTGGTGCGTGAACTTCGATCGGAATTTCTTCGTCGTGCCCCTGTGGAACGTGTAATGTACCGTCTGCAAGAAAGTTTTGATACTTCGTATTCGTTATTAGCTGCAGCTCTCGAGCTAGCCCAAGCACCGAAAAACAGTCTCCGCGATTCGGAGTAAGGTCTAAGTCGAGCACACTGTCGTCCCAAAGCATAGTCTTGCCTGGGCATTCTCCAATCCTCCCAACGTTGCGTTCCATGCGCCACACCGTTTCCTCGTTAGAAGAAATTGCTAATTCCTTACCGGAGCACAACATTCCGTTGGATTCAACCCCTTGAATCGTGGTTTTCTTAATGATCCGACCATCCGGAAGTTTCGCTCCGTCGCGTGCTACCACTACTCGGTCATTTTCTTTCAGAGTCTGGTCACCGCAAACCACCTGTACTGACTTATTGCGCTCTCGATCTACGAGAATATTACAAACAAACAAATCGGTTCTTTGGGGATGGCGTTCCAGCTTTTCTACTCGACCGACGACGACGTTGGAAAACGGTACTGGAGCTTGGTAGCACGCGTCTACTTCAAGTCCAAGTGAATTGAAAATCTCGACTAGTTCTGTGTCTTCGCAGTCGTATTCAATTAAGTTTTTGAGCCAACTAGTGGTAACTTTCATAGTCTAATTCAACGGAATTGATTAAGAAAACGAAGGTCATTTTCGAACATCATCCGCAGGTCCTGTATTCCGTACTTTAACATGGCAAGACGATCTGCACCGAACCCAAATGCGAAGCCACTAAATTGATCGGGATCGACACTGGACATACTGAGCACTCGCGGATGCACCATTCCACAACCCATTACTTCACTCCAACCGTGCGCGCCTTTTACATCGACTTCCGCAGACGGTTCTGTGAATGGAAAGTACGATGGCCTAAAACGAATTTCCACTTTTTCTTCGAAGAAAGTGTGTATGAATTCGATCACGGTGTGTTTTAGGTGCGCGAAACTAACCTCTCGGTCTACTACTAAACCTTCTACCTGATGGAACATAGGTGTATGCGTTCGGTCATAGTCGCATCGATACACACGACCCGGGCAAATGATGTAAATCGGTGGTTCTTGAGCTTCCATCGTTCGAATTTGTACGGGCGAAGTATGTGTTCTGAGAACCTGACCATCTTCAAGATAGAAGGTATCGTGCATGGCGCGAGCTGGGTGCTCTGCAGGTATGTTTAGTGCTTCAAAATTGTGGTATTCGTCTTCAATTTCCGGACCAAGAACTACGTCGTATCCAGCATTGATAAATATGTCCTCGATTCGGGTTAAGGTTTGGGAAACGGGGTGAATGCTTCCTTTATGTCTCGCTCGACTCGGTAGCGAGACATCAATTCCCTGCTTCCGAGAACTCTTTACTCGTTCATCGTCCTCTAGCTCAATACGGCGATCTGCTAAGGCCGTTTCTATTGTCTTCTTGTGCCGGTTAATCTCTTGACCCGCACCCGGACGTTGCTCAGGAGGTAAATTTTTAATTTCGCGAAGGGCTGTCGTAACAAATCCCTTACGCCCTAAACACCGAACTCGAACTTCCTCCAGAACTTGGTGTGATTGGGCTTCTGCAATCAATTGCAGTGCGTTATTGAGTAAATCGTCTAGTGATCCCATATACGATTCTCTGGTTAACCGCAGGTCAAAAACTGAAATGAGCAACTATGCGCGGTGGTTTGGAGAGGACGCATAGAGAAATGCGTACCGCGCATCTACCGCGAGGATTAGTTTGCGACTGCTTGTTTGGCCAGCGAAACTAAATGTGCAAAAGACTCAGACTCGTGATATGCTAGATCTGCCAGTACCTTTCTATCCAAATTGATATTCGCTTTTTTGAGTCCGTGCATGAACTGCCCGTAGGTCATTCCATTTTCGCGTGCCGCAGCATTGATACGGATAATCCACAACGAGCGAAATTGTCGTTTACGTTGTCGCCGATCCCGATACGCGTACTGACCCGCCTTAATCACGGCTTGCTTTGCGACTTTAAAAGTTCGACTACGAGCACCGTAATAGCCGCGGGATTGCTTCAAGATTTTTTTACGTCGGGTACGGGATGCTACACTGTTAGTTGCTCGGGTCACTAAATTTCCTCTGTTTATCTCGCGTCGTACGGAAGTAAATCATCGACTTTACGGACATCACTTTCAGACAGATTCTTAAATCCTCGTAATTGACGCTTGCGCTGCTGAGACTTCTTCGTCTGCAGATGATTCTTGCCAGTGCGCTTGTGTTTATAACCGTTAGAGGTACGACGAAAGCGCTTTGCCGCACCACTGTGAGTCTTGATTTTTGGCATATGTTGTTACTTTTTCTTCTTTGTATTGATGGGCGCGAACACCATCACCAATTGTGGTCCTTCAAATTTCGGTTGTAGCTCTACGGTTGCTTTTTCGCTCAAATCGCTCTGCAGCCGGTCAAGTACCTTGAGTCCTATTTCGGGATGAAGACTCTCACGACCTTTAAAGCGCAGACTTACCTTAGCTTTGTCCCCGTCGGCTAAAAATCGTCCGATGTTTCGAATCTTAGTCTGGTAATCACGCTCGCCAGTATTTACGCGAAACCTAACTTCCTTGATTTGAGTGTTTCTTTGCTTTTTCTTGTTTGCAGAGACATACTTTTTCTGTTCAAAAAGATGTTTGCTATAGTCGAGTACTTTCACGACCGGAGGATTCGATTGCGGTGCTATCATTACCAGATCGAGTCCGTCCTTTTTCGCTTCTGCTAAGGCCCGCGAACGTGGAACGATTCCTATTTGTTCGCCGTCCTTGTCAATCAAACGCACCTGTGGAGCGTCTATTTCCTCATTGAGAGTTGCACGCTCAAATTTAGAGCTTGCAGGTGTTTTGCTGATGTGTTCTCCTCGTGGGCGTTAACTTAATTCGTACTTGGTCTCTTTCGGATCGATACAGTCTCTCGGT
>CAZEFI010000082.1:0-5599 GCA_964511425.1 uncultured Pseudomonadales bacterium | reverse complement strand
GAATATTTTGAAAACTGTAACTGCGTTGGTGTAAAAGAACGGAGAATTGAAGCGGCAGGATCACTGATCTTCGTGGGTCGACTCGTTCACATATCTACAGAAACATATTCCGAAATAGCTTGCGAGCAACCTGTGCGGTATTTAGCCCAGTGGGTTACTTCGTTCGATACTTTCAAGGTGTGGTTTTAGATGCTGTATAACCATCTTGTTTTAGAAATGGTATATTCATCACCTGAGTCAAGCAACTTTGAGTATGGACTCAGCCGTTTCCACCGCGTCGCGTGGTGAATTTCGTTCAGTAGTGTCATGACAGTTAACCCCACTGAACTTCTACAGGAGATTGAACGAGGCGAAGATTCTGAGTGAAAATTACTTTCATCTCAGTAGTCGTGTTGTTTTGAAGAGATTATCCACAGATTGGAGAAGACCTGGACCAAGGGAAAATCATAGAAGATTCACCTAAAGAGTTACTGATCGTCGAAGAGTTGACGCTCATTCTCTTCAACGAAAACTATGGGTATCTATACACCGCCGACTATTGGAACCTCGATTGCGCGATTGCTGGCGCGATCCTCGGCGAACTTTCCCTCCTAGGGAGAATCACTGTCGACCTAAAGACGGTCTACCTAGTTGATGAAAAGCTAACTGGGGACACAATTCTCGATTCGTTCTTGACCGAGATCGCAGAAGGAGCACGAGGTGAGTCTACTCAAACACCTGGTGTTTGGATTGAAAAATTCGCGGTTAAAGTGGATGCTTACCGCGACGCCATCTTTGATCGTCTAGTTCAGAAAAATTGTCTCACGGAATCCGATGGAGGGTTTTACGCTGCAGTCAACAACGAAGCGACTCAAAACATTGGCGAACTACCAGTAAATTACGCTGAAGAGTCGCGCAACCGAGTCAAAGAAGTCATTAAAAGCCATGAATGTCCAACCCTGCGTGACACACTCTTGGTAGCTCTTTTAGATGCATGTGATGCAACGCAATTACTCTTTGAATCGGACGAACATGCTCAATTTCAAGAAAGGATTGCAAATTTAGTCGATCGCGATTTGGTAGCGCAATCGTTGAGAGCAGCCGTTTCCAACGGTTATGTAGCACTTACCTCTCAACGAACGCAGTACAGCGAGAGGACGATTCCAAGAATGCCGCTTCGCGAGCTACTTCGGAAATCCATGCAAGAAAAAAACATACCGCTATTTTTTTACGAAATCTACGAAAAATACGGTCCAGTCGTCGAAATCTGGTTTCCCACGATTCGCCAACGTACGGTGATGCTCATCGGTGCAGAAACCAATAATTGGCTTAATAGAAATGGTCGGTTCTTTTTTCGCAGCAAAGAGTACATAAGAGATTTTGAAAGCGCGTTTGGAGCTCAACAATCTCTGACAAGCATGGATGAACGTGAGCACTATCGGTTGCGCAAGCTACTCAAGCATGGCTATTCGAGAAATTCTTTAGAAGCAGAACTTCCCCATGTGATAGAAGTTGCGAAGCGAAGTGTGCGTTCATGGGAAATCGGAAAGCGATACCCATTAACCCAGATGATTACATTGCTCTTGTCCGCACAAGTCTCTCAGGTCATGTTAGCGAGCGGCGATACGACGTGGCATCAAGATCTTCTAGACTTTGAAAAGAGATGCATCATGACGGAACTTCAGAGGAGTTTACCTCATTTCATGCATCGCACATCTGCGATGAGACGAAAGTTGCGAAAATCCATCGACAAGGTCAACATGATCCAAAACAATCACAAAATAGCACCTCGACATGGTGAACAGAAAAGTCTAATCGATCATGTATTAGAGATTCATCGGACAGACACGAATTTATTACCGGCATCTGATTTATTCTTCTCAATCGCATCGCCAATCATGGCATCCGCTAATATGGGAGCGCTACTAGGCTTTGTTATTTGGCACATGTTGATGAATCCCAATCTATTAGCTCAGGTAAGGGGAGAGGCAGAGAGAATTTTTGCTAATCGGCGCGAACCAGATGCTTCCGACTTCCAAGAGCCACACATTTCAAATACACTTAACTTGGTGCTTGAGTGTTTACGGCTGTATCCAACAATTCCTGGACAGATTCGACACGTCACCAAAGAGTGTCGCGTCGCAGGCTTCACGTTACCCGTTGGATTACGAACGTTTTGGGCGATCTCCGCACCGCATTATTCAGATGCACATTTCATGAATCCAAAAGAGTTTGACACAGATCGTTTCGCCCCGCCCCGCGAAGAGCATCGAGCATCTGGTACATTTAATCCTTGGGGTATTGGAACTCACGTCTGTCTAGGAAAATATTGGGCGCAACTACAGCTCATTGTTAATACGCTAATGATTTCACATTACCTAAATTTAGAATTGCCCAAAGCCAGTCAAAAGTTGAAAGTAGATCCGTTTCCAAAGAACGCACTACACAAGAGTATAGCATTCAAAGTAACTAGCCATCGCGATCAGTTTTAAAAGGCGTACACGTTGTAAAGTACGACCAAAAACCTTTTAATATTTCCAACTGCTCCGATAAATCGTTCACCAAATTCACCAGTACCGGCGAACGCAAATGTTCGAAATAGAAACCGTCCGTTGTTTGAGTCTAGTACAACTTTTACCAGACTGCTTGCATTTAGTTCATGAGAGTAGAAGACCACTGAACTAAGAAATTTCCTATAAAATGAAGTGGTACTCTTGGCGAGATAGGAGGTTTAAATGTCTGGAATTTTTAACACGAACGACCACGAGAATTCCGCTCCGAAAGAGGCGGGTAGTGCAAAGCCATTGCTTTCGATTCTCCTCGTGCTGATCTTTTTTTCGATTGGTGCTCCTGTTGGGACGGAAGATAGTAGTGAGCAGACTGTGGATATTTCAATGGTTGCTCGCGCGACTTTGGCATTCTGTGAAGATTTGTCTCACGAAATTGGCGCGGTTGAACTAGTGGAGCGTGCGTCTGATGAAGGAGTTAAAGTTGTAGATGTGTACATTCGCGTAGAAGGTCTTGCGGACGAGGCGGGACTGCACGCTGTACACATTCATGAAACTGGGTCATGCGATCCTTGTGGGTCTGCAGGAGGGCACTTTGATCCGGGGCCACATGGTCATTCAAATCCGGACGGAAATCACCCGTTCCATTCCGGAGATTTGGTGAACATTAGAGTCGACGATTCGGGGAACGGTGAGCTCATAACGACTACTTCCCGAATCACACTATCGCCAGGGCCACTCTCAATATTTGACGAGGATGGCGCTTCATTGATCATTCACGTTGACCCAGACACGTATTGTCCAGGCGGTGAGGAAGCGGGTTGTGCTGGTGGAGCGCGTCTTGCTTGTGGAATATTCGAAGTCCATGATGAGTATTAGAGTTCTGCTGGTTTAATCCAACTCAGTAGTTTTTCACTATTTTGAGATAGCATTTGTAGCTGGGTATGGGACGATGAAGCTGATTGTCCAATCATGCGGTAAACAGAGTTCGTTGGAGAACAGTGGGTCTACAATGTCGCGGACGGCTCACGATCCGCTACCTAGTTGTGCACAAGTTTCCGCATATTGTCGGCAATGTAATGGTTGATCGGAGGAAGACACCATTAGATTAACAGAAGAACTAATGCTGCTGGTGCTCGATGAACAGAGTGGATTCATCGAACTATCCGATAGTTGGGATTTCGCGTGCGTGGTAGCCGGATCAGTTATCGCTGACCTAGCGTTAGCCTATCGCATTGATACCGATTTGGAAAAACTGCGAGTAATTGATTCGACACCTACAGGCGACCCCATACTCGACGAGCTTCTTAGTGAAATCGCTGGTGAAGAACGAGAATTCAATACTCAATACTGGATTGAAAAGAGCACTAGTCGTACGGAAAAAGTCGTTGACGAAGTACTGCAGAGACTTGTTGAGAATGACATTCTTCAGTATGAAACGGGAGGCTTTTGGGAACTCTCTAGTTCTGTATCGCGGACACAGTCCTATACGAGTTCGGAAGGCACTAACCTTCAAGAAGCGAAGTCAAGAATTTTGAACGTTGTCTTAAACGAAGAAATTCCATCTCCTCGAGATGTGCTTTTGATTTCGTTGCTGCACAGTTGCCAATTCATGAAATTGCTACTTATGGAGGAAGACTACCTAGAAAAGTTGGAGCGGATCGAATTCCTCGCACAAGCCGACTTGATTGGTCAGTCCATAGCCAGTTCCATTCAACAGACGTCGCTTCTACCAAGACCTCGAGCGAAAATAGGAATGGCGGCACTACCAAAGGTAACATGGCGTGACTTTGCGCGCGTGAAGGAATTTTATGATGGGAATCTTCCTCGTGCGTTATGCAGCGTGCACAAGAAGTTCGGACCGGTGATCCAATCTCCTCTAAAAATTGGAAAATCTCGAGCCGTGTTGATAACGGGGCCAGAAGTCAACAGATGGGTCAACAAATACGGACGACTCTATCTACGAACGAGAGACTATATCAGTGACTTTGCAGCGGTGTTCGGAGCAGCACGAGTCATGCCCGGGATGGACGGTGCAGAACACTATCGCCTAAGAAAAGCCACAAGTAGAGCATATTCTCGCAATGCTTTAGTGCAGATGCTTCCGGATTTATTCCATTGGAATCGGAAGTCATTAGGTACGTGGAAGGCAAACGACGTGTTTGTCGCGGCAACAAAGTGTTGCAACCATGTGAGCAGTCAAGTCTCCAATTTACTCGTCAGTGTAGACTGCGCACACTACATTGATGAACTATTAGCGTACAAAGATCGTGCGCTAACTGTACACGTACAAAAAGCACTACCCCAATGGACACTCAGAACGCCGAGAATGAAACGTGCAGAAAAACTTGTCACAGAACTCATCAATTCGATTAAAGCAGCGCACACACCGGTTCTTCGAGAAGGAAAAACTCAAGAGCCGGCGGATGCATACTTGGAACTCCACCGCCAAGACCCACAGTTTATGCCGGAGACGGATTTATCGTTTCCCTTCGCCGCTGCTCTGGTTGCAAGTCTCTATATTGGAAATGCCTTGGCGTTCACGTTGTACAACTTGCTCAAGCACCCTGACGTGTACGCACAAGTGGCTGCAGAGGGTGAAGCTCTGTTCGGGAACGGTCGGCAGCCAGCCCCTGAAGAATTTGATGGCGATAAGATTGATGTTACAAGGCGTGCCTTTCTCGAATCAGAACGTCTCTATCCCGTGATTCCCGTGCAACTTCGAACTGTGATGAATCGCTGCGTGGTCGCTGGAGTAGAACTAGAGCCACACACACTCGTGATGGTCGGACATACGGGCACACATTACATGGAGGAATTCTTCACTAATCCGCTAGAATTCGACATCGATCGGTTTCTACCAGAACGCGAAGAACAATTGCCAACTGGAGTTTACGTTCCTTACGGACTAGGCACGCACCATTGCATGGGACATCGATACCTTGAGTTGCAGTGCATCGTCAACCTGCTCTTTATCGCGTATCACTTTGACTTAGAGCTGTCTCCTGCAAACTATAAGTTGCGGATCAATCCGTTTTCTAATCTATCACCGAGTAAGAAGATGAAGATTCGCGTTGCGAAGATCAAACATCCAGTTCCTCAAGTTTGAGATC
>CAZEFI010000081.1:0-5752 GCA_964511425.1 uncultured Pseudomonadales bacterium | reverse complement strand
GGGCTGGCGCGCGGACGGTATGAAGTAATAGTCGATCACGATAGCATTAAAAGAGTGACTCGCAAGGTCGAAATTGAAAATTCCTTACAAGATTTCGATGTTTTCGTGCAACCCGTGAAATCCAAACAAAAAGAACCGAAAACTTCAAAACTAAGCGATTAAGTGAAACGATTCGAGCTGAATTGAAAAGTAGTTCGTACAAGAACACAACGTGATTTTCGAACAATTAACCAGTATCTCCATCTCCAATTAAAGACACTCGAACCAACGAAAGTTAGTTTATTACACTACGTGCTTTGTAATACAACCGAATCGTAGCATAATAGCAAAATCGACTACGAAAGAGGTGTCATTATGCTGCGACGACTGTCCTTAATTCTTACCACTGTTTCAACAGTACTGTGTTCCTCCTTGGTACTCGCAACGGAGGACATTTACATCCCAGAAAGCTTAGAACCCTGGGTTGATTGGGTTCTTGAAGAACATCCTCATGTATCATGCCCTGTTCGAGCAACCGACGGTGTCCGACTCAATTGCATCTGGGTTAGAGAAACCAATATCAATGTCATGCGTGGTACAACATTCGGAGCGACATTTGAGCTCAAGGTACACGCATTCGCAGAGTCTATGCTCCAACTTCCCTATAGCGAGTCATTTAAACCACAAAACTTTACTCTAGACGGTCAAGAGTTAGCTCTAGGTGGAGGTAATAACGCTCCTGAAGTGCTCGTACCCGAAGGTTCTCACACCTTGAAGGGTGAACTGATTTGGACCGAAGAATCGGAGCCTAGATTTCTTGATATTCCACGCTCAGGGATTGTGCGATTAGCGATCGATGGTCAACCGGTTGAACATCCTTCCCTACAGGCCGGAGGTGGCAGACTGTGGTTCTCGAATGAAATTTCCACACCCCCTAAATCGGTGAACACACCTGATTCAGAGATTGTTCGCGTCTTTCGCCACTTCACCGACGATGTACCGCAGACTCTAACAACACACATCCAGGTCACCATAACTGGAAATGCTCGCACTCTCGAATTTGGCCAAGTAATCAGCGACGAATATGAGATAACCCATCTCAAGTCCCAATGGCCTGCGATCCTATCAAATGAAGGGAATTTGGCAGTTCAAGTAACACCTGGGTCCAATGAAATTCAGATTGATGCTCGTGCAATCACGCAATTGAACTCATTTCGATACCACAAAGCATCACAGCTGTGGCCAGATGTTGAGTATTGGGGTATACAACCCCGACACGACCTTCGAATCATCAGAATGGAAGGTGCACAACGCACAGACCTTTCGCAAATCAATGCCCCATGGGGCATGCGAGATCTGAGTGGTTTTGTACTTGTAGCTGATGATGAATTAAACATTATTGAGGAACAACGTGGAAGTTCCGAACCCTATACATCTTCGTTTGCTATGTCTCGAGGCATTTGGTTGAATTTTCGTGGTAATTCCTATACGGTTGTAGATTCGATTAGAGCTGATGTTGCCACTTCTGAGAGAGTGACTTCTAGTATTCCGTTGGGTACAGTACGAATTAACGGCGTTCCCCGAATGATATCGTACGACGACTCTTCCGGAGAACAGATGTCGAGTATCTATCTTCGTCCAGAAGACTCGCATCTCACTGCCGTCTCAAAAATATCTAGAGAACAATCTCTAGCGGCTAATACTTGGAGTGTCGAAGCAAATAATTTAATAGCCCGATTGAATATCCCACCTGGTTGGTTGTTCCTATGGTCGCATGGAATTGACAATGTCGAATACTCTTGGCTTTCAAAATGGGGCATTTGGGACATCTTCATTGTGTTGCTCTTACTTTGCTTAGTGTGGGGCTTAGGAGGATGGAAGTGGACCGCCGTCGTTGCCGGTGCAGTACTCATTAGTTATCAGTTTGATCACGCACCAACCATTGGTTGGATCATACTAGCGGGAACGATGTATGCGGTAAAAGCGATTAAACAGTCGACGCTCAGTAAGGTTGCAAATATTAGTTTTTGGGTCGTGTTTGTTGTAGTCGCGTCAGCATGTTTCTTCCACGCGACGATATCCGCTCGCAACGCTCTGCATCCTCAACTTGCAGCCAACGATACCACGTTCAACAATGAGGCAGTTAGGACGTTATCGAGAATCCTTCCAGGAAAACCGGGTTCCGGTGCGGCGAGGATTGTATCCTTCACACAGCAATCTCAGCCGCAAGCAAGCCTGTCAAGATCGAGATCTGGAACCGAAAATGAAATGGAAGAAGTCATTACTACTGGAAGCCGCATGCCAATTGAGGATCCAACTTTCATCGCTGATGGATACACTGTGGAAGATATTGAAGCAATGGGAACTTCGGACCTAGCAGACTTTTTTCGTAGCTTGCCCTCCCAATTTAATTCGACCTTATCATCGTTACCGGTCGAAGTTCAAACCGGACCTGGTATACCAACTTGGATGTGGCAGAGAACGACTCTAAGCTGGGATGGACCTGTTGCACAAGATCGAAAGATGCAGTTGGTGTTGCTACCGCCTTGGTTTACAAGATTGATTTATGGGTTGTCAGCAATATCAACTTTGCTTGTGTTGGGTTACTTTTTGAATCTGAAAGCACCAGAAGTCAAAAACTGCATTAAAAGAACTCTCCCAGGCATACCGGGTATAGCCTCGCTCATCTTGCTAGGTGTGTTTCTGAACCCACAGGACACTCATGCCGATATACCTGACGAAAATCTTTTAGAGGAGTTGGAAAAGCGATTACTTGCACTTCCCGACTGTTTACCGGAATGTGCGTATTTAGAAGAGGCTAGAGTGACCCTATCCGACGGTGCGTTGTCGATTGCAATGCAAATCCATGCCGAAGATCGTGTTGCTATACCATTGCCTTCCGAAAACGGCACTTGGAATCTGGTAGATGTCCGTCGCGGAGCAAATCAACTTCCGATTCTAAGGGAAAGGTCGAGACTGTACACCCTGCTTGACGACGGAGTGCACGACATAGTCATTTCAGCGAATATCACAGGACTCGATCAGCTCGACATTGAGTTCGACCTCATACCAGGGCACTTGGAAATTGTTGCACCTGATTGGCGCGTTGAAGGTCTAGTTCACGGCCAAGTAGGCGACCGGAAACTAACTTTTTCCCGCGTCAATACCATCGGGAACGGTGACACTTCGACTGCCCCACCGAGCATCACACAATCAATCCCTTCGCAGCTTGAAATTACTCCTTATGTTGCGGTAGTGCGACAAATTAATTTGACCTATGAACCAACAGTAATAACTCGAGTTACACGAGTCGCACCATATACAGGCGAACTCACTGTCCGAATTCCATTATTGCCGGAAGAGCTCGTATCTACTAGTGGATTACTGGTCGAAGACACACACATGGTGGTGAATCTAAAATCGTCGGCACAAACTTTTTTGTGGGAAAGTAAATTAAATTTAGGCCCAACTCTCACACTAACTGCGCCATCGATCGCCGAACGTTCGGAACGCTGGTCAATTCAAGGATCTGATTTTTGGAGTTTCAACCATGATGGAATTGTCCCGATCGATACAGGAGACAACCACACTACGTTTATACCCCTATCGAACGAGGTATTACAGGTCGAGCTTCAGCAACAAACCCCAGTGCCGGGGAAATCCATTACCGTCGAGCGCATTACCACATCTCATTCAGTTAACGATCAAACTACAACTACCCAGTTAAATTTGAACATTCTTGCTTCTCAGCCAGGAGATTTGAGCTTAACACTACCAGATGACGCGAGTATAGAAGGATTTGTTTTTGCTGGAGTATTTCAGGCACTACCATCAAGCAATAAAGTACTGCTACCAGTTCAATCTGGTCGCCATACATATTCGCTCGATTGGGAAACAAACAACGGAGCGTCCATCCTATACAAACCCGATACAGTTTCGCTCAGCCAAAGTGCTATAAACGCAAAAACTAGCATTCGTTTTACCGATAATCGATGGATATTGTGGCTAGCGGGGTCTTCGCTCGGAGGTACAGTAGCATTCTGGTCTATCTTAATTGGAGTACTCTTCGCGGCAATAGCTTTTTCCAAGATTCCAGGCGTTGTTCTAACTACAAGAGACGCCGTAATTCTCGCCGTGGGTGCCACGCTCGTCAATCTCTCGTTGCTTGTGTACGTAGGCATTTGGTTTCTGGCAATTTGGCTCAAATCTCGAGTACCCGACGAAGTATCAAGGCGTTGGTTATATCAAGTCGGGCAGATCCTCCTATGTGTTGTTACTTTCGCCGCGGTAATCACGGTGATATTCGCGATTCCTTCTGCTTTGACGAATGATCCAAACATGTACGTCATGGGCTATCAGGCCACTGCTGACTACTTTGTTTGGTTCTCCGATGAGATTACCGAATCGTTAACGACGCCGTGGGTTTTGTCCTTACCTAAGTGGACTTACTCGGTGTTGATTCTTCTTTGGGCGATGTGGCTTGTGTTTGCATTGTTGAAGTGGTTGCGAATTTGGTGGCAGACACTCAAAACGCCCGTTTTGTGGGCATCCGGTGAGTCAGTGGGCGTGTTTGCGAAGTTTTTCAAGACTGGCCGAGAACCATCGCCTTCAACCGAGAAAATCACTAATACTCAATGAGACGATGTCAATCGTGAAGAAATAACCGAACCGTATAAGAAAGTCAATTTCCATTACATTCAATGCGGCAGAGATTAGTTCACGTGTAAGATTGAACGAAATGTTGAGAGAATGCCTAGGCTTTAAAAATGCAAAGCTCGTTTGCGGACCATTTCCCTTTGATTAAAGGTTGTTTAATTTCGTTGCTAGTACTTTGCGTACTAAGCAGCAACAGCGGAGTGTCCAAGGATAGGGAATCATCAGTTGAATCTCAGCCCGCGAACAAGACTATCTTCTCTACGGAAGACATCCAAGAGTTTCGTGAAAGTCGGTATATCACGTTCATTGACCGATTATCTGATACTCAATTTTCGAAAGAGAATCGAGAACTCATAGCGGAAGCATTGAGCAAAGCGTACTCGGGGATTCCAGTGTGTTCGTTTGACTTTGCTCTCGACTCCAAGGGGAACGAAGCGATTCCAAGTGAAGAAGAAGCAAGCTGGATAGTGTTGAAATCAGGTGGTGCCGAACACGAACACAGTCAGGCTAGGCGACACTTCAGAGACACCCCGATTTCATTCATTCCGAACAATCCGTTCAATATGGAACACGGTACCGTCGTGACCGAAAGAAAGTCCTCCGTGACGTTTCGATTCCCTTTCGTTCCTCGATTAACAGCTCCTAACCTAGACAGCGACGCCCTTCGAGTTCTTCTTAAACTGGACTGGATCGCCGATTTGACTGTCGACACCTAGAACAAGGCACCGAAAAGACTATTGTTGACTCTCGACACCGACGGGGAACGCGCACACTCTCCCCTTGTCACCTTTGACGTTGCGAGAGTTGAGTACCTTTACCAATACAACGAAAGTTGCCAGTACCACGAGGTTTATTCGAAACTTCGTCATTTTGAAGGAACATCGTTGTTTTCAGGGGACTTTCTGGACAAAACGATAAAGACTTTTAGGGGAATTCCGTAGATAACTTGACAAGTAAATTTAATATGTAGTTATATATAATAACAGTATGTATAACCGTTCAATACGTTACCGACTATATCCCAAGACACAAGATAAAGCCAATCGTCTGAAACAGTGTCTAGGGGCGACTCGGTTCGTGTGGAATTACTTTTTGGCGGAAAACCAAAGAATGATGG
>CAZEFI010000080.1:0-5807 GCA_964511425.1 uncultured Pseudomonadales bacterium | reverse complement strand
CTACCGCCGACTTCACTGATCCCTCACGAGGCATATAGGCACCGTAGGCCATAATAGCACCCATACCAATGGATAATGTGAAGAATGCGTGTCCCATCGCCGCTATTGCTGTTTGCCATGTCATGCTAGAGAAGTCAAAGTCGAACATGTAGCGAACCGCGTCGAAAAAGCCACCTTGTGCAACACCGTAAACGAGCATGACAACGAGTAGTACGAACAATATCGGCATGCAGAATCTTATCGCCAATTCCAAACCTTTGTTTACACCTCTCGCGACAAAGAAGACGGTAATCGCCAGAAATAGTGAGAACCAGAGCAGTATTTGACCCGGGTTTGCCAAAAGTTCACCTAATTTTGTTCCTGAATCAGCTGCTTCGATGCCGTTGAATTCTCCACTAAACATACGCCACGCGTAGAACATGATCCAACCTGCGATTACTGCGTAAAACGAAAGTATCACAACACCTCCGACAACACCAGCCCAACCCATAACGGCCCAACTCTTGGATCGATTGTGTTCCCGCGCCAGATTGAGGATCGAATTGACCGGGCTCATACGACCCTCGCGACCGATCAAAATTTCTGCTGCCATCACGGGAAAACCGATCAATGCAATGCAGATTAGGTAGATGAGGAAAAAAGCACCACCACCTTGCTCAGCCATCATATACGGAAACTTCCAGATATTCCCCAGGCCAACCGCAGAACCCACCGCGGCTAGCACAAAAAGCATCTTGCTTGACCACATCCCATGTTGTGATCGATCATTGACGTTTTTCGTTACGTTGTTCTCGCTCATGTTGACCTCTCCTACAGCAATAAGTCGCTTAAATTACCACGGCTAGGTAGTAAGAATAATCAAAACCGATCAATCTTTCTTATAACCTAAGTAGTCAGTTATTGGTTTTATCCAAGCTAAATTTGTTTACTTATGTCAAAGACTAACAAAGAACGCATCATCGCTCGCAATCGAAAAGCCCGATTCGATTACGCGTTCGATCGTTTTTTTGAAGCGGGTATCGCACTAGAAGGTTGGGAAGTAAAGAGTCTCCGAGCCGGTAAAGCTAATCTCACTGATTCCTACGTCATAATGGAGAACGGAGAAGCGTTTCTTAAGGGACTGAGAATCGAACCTTTGGCAAGCACTTCAACCCACGTCATTGCAACAGCAGACCGAACTAGAAAACTGCTTTTACACACACACGAACTAGGACAAATTTATTCTGCTGTTCAAACCAAGGGACGTACATGTATCGCACTGTCGATTTATTGGCGCGCACATCTCGTGAAATGTGAAATTGGATTAGCCACTGGTCGCAAGAAAGTAGATAAACGTCATCTACTACGCGAACGAGAAACTAAACGTGAACAAGAACGTACATTACGTTCCCGTTAGTCGAGGTTAACCTCTCCCCATAAACGGCATTTCAGATGCGAGGATTGTTAAAAACTGAACGTTCGCATCTAACGGCAGACTGTCCATGTACGCTATGGCTTCTGCGGCGTGTTCAACATCGAAAGTAGGTTCTGGTTTTCGCGTGCCATCCGGCTGCAAAACACCGTCTTCCATTAAGGATGTCATCTCCGTAGCCGCATTTCCTATGTCGATTTGACAACATACGACGTTGTGGTTTCGACCATCGAGCGCAGTAGACTTTGTCAATCCTGTGAGCGCATGTTTCGTAGCAGTATATGGTGCGGATAAAGGTCGGGGCGAGTGTTGAGCCGCAATGGATCCATTGTTAATGATTCTTCCGCCACGGGGGGTTTGAAACTTCATGATCTTCATGGCCGCCCGAGTACACAGAAATGCGCCCGTGAGATTGGTTTGTACCACGCGATTCCATTGTGAGAGAGTGAGTTCCTCTATCGGTACCGCTGGAGCACCGACTCCGGCATTATTAAACAGGAGATCCAAGCGGCCAAAGCGGGACACCGTTACGTCAAAGAGTCGAATCACTTCGCTCTCTTTGCCGATATCCGTTGGAATAGTAAAAAGTCGATCGTCGGCTCCGGCAATCTCCTCTAACTCGTCGAGTTTGCTCTTCCGTCGACCTACGGCTACAACATAATACTCTCTTTTCAGGAGCGCGAGTGTGGTGTGTTTCCCAACACCAGTACCAGCACCGGTAATTATTGCAACTTTACTCATTGATTAATCTCCTAAATCTACGATCATTGTGATCGAATTGTTTCGAGCCGTTTTCCTCGCAGGCACGGGCAGCATTTGTAACTCTTAATAACGATATGATAGGAAGTTTTCTACTTCTTTTTTCCATCAACCAATCTAACTGTATATGACCACTTTGCCAAACTCTATTAGTGCAGTATTCTTCGATCTCGGGGAAACTCTATTCCAACCATTAGATAACTGGGTCACTTCTGGGAATATCGCAAAGCTTGCAGGTACTATCAAAATCCCGGTCGGTGGAAATGAGCTCATCGCACAATACCGTAAACTAAGGGAAGAAGTCACTCTAGATTTTGCAAAGCGTTCATTCTATTTGCACAAGAACTTTGTCAACGAAGCGATGAGCAGATTGTTTGAACACTATGAGCTCGAAGACGCAAAAAAAGCCATCGAAGACTTTGCCTACGCACAACGAGATGCCGTGGTTCGTTACTTGAAACCACAGTCCGATTGTTTTGAGGTACTGAAAGAACTCCGTTTACGAAAGTTTAAGCTTGCAATAGTGTCAAATATCGACGACGACTGGTTAGATCCCTTAATTGAGATTTGGAAACTCGATAGCTATGTCGACTACATACTTAGTTCTGAAACTGCACAATCGTGCAAACCGGACGCTTCGATCTTTACTCAGGCCTACGAAGCCGTCGGTGTTTCGCCACAAGAAATCGTCTTTGTTGGAGATTCCTTTATAAACGATGTCGAAGGTTCTAGTAATGTTGGAATGCATCCAGTATGGCTAAACCAACATGGTGCAGAATCGGTTGGTGAACTACGGGTACCGCAAGTAAAAACTTTAAGTGCCTTACTCGAGCTGGTCTGACATTTCAATCATCTTTTGCAACGTGTTGTGAAGCGTTTTAACGCCCCCAGCACGCCAACCTAAACGGGCGAGTCCCTCGGTCCCCATTACGTTGTTCGGTGGTTGAAGTGGAGATTGGTTCAAATCAACGGGCAGACCGTTTCTTAGGTTCTGACACACTTGTGCTAGGTAACGGTCACTTACCAAAATATCTGAACAATTAAACGCACATCCCTGCACTTCGCTGTGTTCTTGCTGTAAGAGCAACTGTATGGCGGTAGCAACGTCTGCCCCGTGTACCTCTGTTGAAACCGAATCAGACCACGCTGATAAATCTCGCTTTTCGCCCTTTGAATCGCTAACAAGGTTCCACCACTTCGTGCGTTCACACGGCCACGTGAGGCCGTAAATTCCTGTGGGTCGCAACGAACAAAATGTCATGTCCTGATAGAGTGCCGAAAGTTTTTCACTCGTCAACTTGAGCAAACCGTAGTGGTTGACTGCAATTGGTGTGTCTGTGTCCTGTACCAGTCTGTCGGTGATATTACAACCATCAAACACTGCTCGCGAAGATAGGAAAATGAACTTCTCTACAGTTGCTCCACGACAGGATTGAATTAAGCGCAACGTACCGCCAAAATTCTGTTCCCAAAACCAAGCAGGATCTTCCCCTTCACCTCCACGGTAGGTACCGGTAGCTGACATGAACGCCATGTGAACTACGGCATCGCACTGCTGGACTAGTCTATCAAGTGAGGCGGAGTCTTCCATGGTGCCGTTAATGAGTTTAAGTCTGCTATGGAACTTCGTTAACGGATCTGACGTGTCTAGTTGGCTTCGTCTTTGTGCAACTACAGTGTACCCCTCACCCAACAGGGTCTCAACAACAAAACGACCAAGGTAGCCGGTAGTCCCTGTTACTGCGACTCTCACGGTGGTGGTTGGTAGCGTGGAACGTCTCTGGGTATTTTTCGATCGTCTAACACCGAATACCACAAATCAATAAGCGGTTTTAGTTGTGCGCTACGCACGTGATCGTGTTCCCAAGGTTTCTCGTACTGATAGTGCACTACCCTGATCGACTCCCACTGCCATAACGGCGGTAAATTAAAGTAAACATACTGAAGCACGTTGTATACATATGGCAATCCATGCCAATCTGGAAAGTATGTTTCCAAGAACGTCTGGTCCGTACGCTTCCAAAACTTTTCTGGTACAACCAATTGTTCCAACATGTCGTCATATGTCGCCCGAGATGGTTCTGCGACAAACACACCTGAATTTAATCGATGCATGTCGTTTAGCGTTTCGTACAAGTTCGGTGCGGCAGAGAATTCGGGATAACCAAATAGTCTTTCAATGTTGCGAACGACGATCGTGTCCGCGTCTAGAAATACCACGCGATCAAACTCTTCGAACTCCCATATTCGTAACTTGCAAAAATTGTCTAAAGGATCGTGGAATATCGGCTTTGTACCCTTGGTAAATGGAGCGACGGAATGTTGTCGTTCTCTCGAATGTCGCGACACAAAGTCTGAAGAAAAATCGGGTCGCGACACAATTCGGACGTCGCATCCTTCACTTTCTAGTCGATCTAACGGTAAGTCAGCACTAGTGGCCATGACAACGACGTGGCGGTCAGGGTTGGACAACTTTAACGACCGCACCAATGCAAGCGCACCAAGTGCATAGTCGTCGTTTGTGACCAAAGTCACAAACGCAGTATTGCTCAAGCTACCGTTTTCGTTTCGCCGTCGCGATATCTACAACGGACGAAATCGTCGATTGAATCTCGTGAGTCCACGCAGACTGAGCTGGAATTTTTGACTGATCGATGCGATGTGCGTATTTCTCTGCGACATGTACCAATTCCTCAAGCATCCCCACACGGAGAGTCACTGGCTCGAGTCCGAGATCCAACAGTTGTTTGTTACTCACCTTCAGATCATTCTCATCTGCTTCTTTTCGCGGATTCGGTAAGTAGACAATTTCTACTCCACTCATCTCAGATACGAGCTTAGCAAGATCTCGAATTCTGAAGGTTTCAGTCATTTGATTGAATATTTTTGGACGATCACCTCGAGCAGGTGGATTGTTAACCGCTAATTCAATACATCGAACAGAGTCTTGAATGTGGATAAATGCTCGCGTCTGTCCGCCGGTTCCGTGAACGGTCAGTGGGTGTTTCACAGCTGCCTGAATCAAAAATCGATTAAGAACAGTTCCGTAGTCCCCGTCGTAATCAAATCTATTCACGAGTTGTTCGTGTCGTCGAGTCTGATCTGTGTGTGTGCCCCACACTACTCCTTGATGTAAGTCGGTGATGCGTAGTAGATCGTTATTCGCATAGAATGCGAACATCAATTGGTCGAGACACTTCGTTAAGTGATACACGCTGTTCGGATTGGTGGGATAGAGTATTTGTTTTTGAACGTCGGAACCATCGTCAGTTGGAACTTTGACATCCAGATATCCCTCGGGAATGGTTGCTCCAACATCGCTGTAACCATAAACGCCCATAGTTCCTAAATGTACAAAGTGCGTGTCAAGCTCGAGTTCAACTAACGCACTAAGAAGATTGTGCGTGGCGGCAACGTTATTATTGACCGTGTAGGTTTTCGACCGATCGGTCTTCATCGAATATGGTGCCGCACGCTGTTGCGCTAAATGGATCAGTGCATCTGGCCGATATTGATCTAGCCAAAGTTTGACACGAGTGTACTCTTCGGCGATGTCGAGAAGTTCAAAACGTATCGTCCGGCCAGAGACGTTTTTCCAGATTCGTAGACGTTCCTGGATGGAATCCATCGGTGTCAG
>CAZEFI010000079.1:0-5831 GCA_964511425.1 uncultured Pseudomonadales bacterium | reverse complement strand
AACCACGAACACTTGCTTGATCCAGCAGTATGGCGGAGATTTGATGCTCGCATCCAAATACCCAAACCGAACTCTAACACAAGAGCTGTCATGCTTAAACGATTTCTAGAACCAGTTCGTTTACCCGACAGTTATATTCGCATGTTAGTATGGCTAACTGATGGTATGAGCGGTTCAGACCTTGAATCCTTAATCACGGGTGGCAAGCGATACTTAGTTATGCATGAACGCGAGCAAGACGAATCACGAAACGAAGGTAGTTTTCGTATTCACGGTCTCTTCCCCGCGCTAAGACGTCAAGTCACTTTAAACGGGCTTCTTTTTAACGACCACCAAAGAGAATTGTTACTTCGCAACGATGCAGCTCTACCTGTAGCTTTGATTGAAAACGCAGGTCTGACACAAACCGAGGTTGCACGCGTTCTCGGAATATCCCAAAGTACCGTATCAAGACGTTTAACAGAACATGAACAAGAAAAAGAGCTTCAAGTCAATAGCGTAACCGATGAACGAGCAAATTAATCCGTCCCATCCTGTTCAGGTTTTCTTGAACACAGATCAGTTCCTTACATCTCGCACTCCTCGCCAAGGAGGAGGTACTAAAGATTTCTTCGCCGATGAAGACGAAGCGTTCGAAATACACAAAGCGACGATGCGTCAGAAAATCCAGAGTGCCTCTGAGGCGTTACGTCTCGAGGATCACAATGCCGGATATGTGATCGTACAGATGCGCAACGAGGCTTTAGCGAAATCATATCGGCCCATAAATGTTCTATTCGCACCAGCAAAATCGCTTCCACTCGTTGGAGGAGGAAACATCGGTGAGAATTTTTTCCAATGTACGCCTAAGGCATTAGATCAATTGGACGAACGAATAAAAGCACGAGCCGAACGAGTACCCAAACTCACGAGAAACAAGAACACTGGAAATTTAGAACCTCGTGTATCCACCTATCGTATGGAACTAGGGGGCATAGAAGATATTCGTCTTCCGACTCCAGCGGATCGAATTGAGTTTTCCGCACGCGAAGCCGTCGAGTGGTTCAATCGACAAGATTCTATTGGAGGATACGTTGTCGAGTTGTTTAGTCCTAACTTGAAGATCGACCGTGAAGCAGTCGCAGCAATGATTAACAGCTTTCGAAAACGTCTTGCTCTCTTTGGAGGAATAGTAGCGACACCTTTGTTTTCTAGACTGAGTGTAAATTCTTCAAAGAGTCTCAATGCACTGTCCATTCGGTTGACATCTGACCGAAGTCAATCGTATGTTGCCCTACCGATGGACGATCTCTCTCGTGTTCGAGAACACTTAGACCTATTGGCACCTAGTCTGAAAGTGCAGGATCTCACGGTTGAACGACACCAGGAATTCTTAGACCTCATAGGACAAGAACCATTGGTGAGACGCGTCAGTTTACCTCCTTCACTCACGATCAATCCAATAGAGCAGTTTAACGTATCAGAACCAGCTAACCTACCAGCCCCACCTCGGAATGAAATGCCTGTAGTCGGAATCATCGACGGGGGAGTCGTAGACATTCCAGAACTTTCTGTGTGGCGTACTGGCGGTTCTTCACCAGTCAGTGTGGTTGATCGAGATTTGCGACATGGCACGTTTATAGCTGGTCTCGTCGCAGGTGCGACGACTCTCAACCCTCACCTTTCTACAACGCTTGAACCCGAAGGTTGTAGTTATTACGACGTTTGTATATTGCCTCGAAACGGTCTGACTCCAATTTACTTCCCCGAGTGGTCTGATTTTTTTGATCAATTGGAAGAGGAAGTGATACGAGCGAAGACCGAAGCGTCGGTTCGCATTTTTAATCTTAGCCTCGGTGCAGAGAATATGCGCCGAGGTTTTCGATATTCTCCGTTCGCGAAAACCATTGATGATATAGCTGTTAAACACGATGTCATATTCGTCGTTTCCGCAGGTAACCTTCAGAGTACCGAGTCTCGTCAACCTTGGCCTAACGATCCTAATGAAGCTGTGCAATTGTTAGCAACTGGAACGATAGCGGATGAACGAATTGTCGCGCCTTCAGAACACCTGCTCGGACTAACAGTGGGAGCTGTTAATCCAACTGGTGTTTCAGGACATAATGCCAATCTTCCAACAACCTACACTCGCAGAGGTCCTGGCGTCGGACGAGCGCGTAAGCCAGATGTCTGTCACTACGGAGGCGTATCATCCGGGGTTCAAAACAGAACAGGACTCTCTTCCCTCGCCTATAACGGGACTGTTATTGAAGAGAGTGGAACAAGCTTTGCTGCACCTTTGGTAGCCTCGACGCTTTCAACCCTCGATCATCGGCTCGAAAGTTCAGCACGCCGCGAAACACTGATTGCACTTATCGTACACCGAGCTGAACGATGCACTCAAATGCAACACCCGGTACTTCGTCCTATCGCTCGTGATTTTGTGGGATACGGTATGACTCAACCCGCAGACCAGTGCCTTTCAGATAATGCACACTCCATAACTCTTGTTTTCTCCGAAACACTTGAAAATCGCCAAGAACTTCAGTTTAAGTTCTCGTGGCCTCGTTCTCTAGTTTCTTCACTCGGAAAATGTCGCGGCCAAGTTGATATCACACTCGCATTCACTTCTCCAATCGACGCAGACTTTGGTGCAGAATGCCTTCGTGTACAGTTAGAAACCTATCTCTATCAACTCGAAGTCAACTCCGATACCGGCGAAGACAATCCTCAATCCCGAATGAGCAGATATGACTGTGCTGTACCGACGGGATTGGCACTCACAGAACGGTATCTCCTTGAGACCGGCCTCAAATGGACACCTGTGAAAAGATACCGATTAGACATGCCAAAAGGTCGCGGTACCTCTCTTAATTGGAGGCTGGGTTTGAAGTCTTCCACCCGAGCCGGAGAAACGATCCCCGATACTGGTATTCCGTTCACCATAATTATGACGATTTCGGATCCCACCCAGAAAGCACAAATATATGAAGAAGTACGAAATGAGGTTCTACGTTTGGGTAATCAGCTTGCAGACATAACACTCGCGCATCGCGTACGAGCACGTCATTAGTTAAATCGGAGCACTGTTTGCAGCCTCAGATCAATACTTTCAGCTCTAAGACTTAAAGATGTCTACGTGTTAAGACTGGTAGCGAGACAAGAGGGTGAATTGTCTTGCTATCAAAAATCGTGGGAATAATTTAAATAGAGAGATTTGGTAGTTGCAGATCATGCTACTTGCCGCTCTCCGTTCGTAATTTGTAACTGTTCTTCAAGTTTTTTCCGTGCGGCTTTCGCCCATCCTTGATATTGAGAAATGATGATGGCGAGACACTACCGTTAGGCTTGTTGGATGACAAAGATCCTCGTATTCCGCCGGCCATAAAGCCAAAAGCGGGCGCACCTAGTTGAAGTTTTAAAAATCTAACCGGTGAGTCTGAATACCTATCTAATTTAGAACTCAGCCAAGGGTGGGTATATGACCTCGTGGATCAGAATCACGGACCTTTTAGCTTGTCCTGTTTCTCGACCCATTCCTTGTACTTTAGTAAGATGTCTCTTTCTTCTCTAGTCCGAGCCACTTCTCGTTCTAATTGTCGAATTCGTCGTCTGATGTCTAGATTTTCTCGTCGATCGTCGCGTCGAGCCTGTTCCACCCACTTCTATATCGTCTGCTTCGAAGGTTCAAATTCACGGGCTAACGATGATGGACTTCGCCCTGTTCGCGCTAACGCAACTATCTTTTCTCGAAGCTCTTTGGGATAAGTCTTGCTAGCCATGAACCCATTCTAATTTTTGGTTTGTGGGTAGGAGAAATTTGATACTGAGGGATGATTTTAGGGTCGAGACTATACAAAAAGACTCCTGATTCACTCCCGCGAACTGTCGCCGTCAAACCAGTGATCACTTAAACGGCTTCTGCGTAGTGTACCTACCCACGCGACCTTCTCGACAACTTATACACGGTTCAGATTAACCCAATGTCCCTAACTTGATTTATGGCTTCTTTTCAACAATCCGAAAAACTTCACCACTGTCGAGATCACACAATAGATTGTTGATTTTGCAATCGCCGTGAATCCTACATAATCGATGAAATGTAAATTCACGGCGCATTTGGCGGCAATCGCACGAGACGGTGCTCGCGTTGAAGAAAACGGGAGTATTGCCAACCTATCACCGTTTGTAGATCACTTATGAAGCACAAACCAGTTTGTTGATCATTTTTTGCTAAAAGTGACGCACAAACCGCTCATTTCTCGCATTCTAGATCTATACTTTAACAATGTCAAGTAATTTTGGAAACACGAATAGATCAGGTCGGCGACCACTTCCGCTCCGCAGTTGTTTGATTATGTCTTGGTCACGTAGCGTACTAATTAACCTTCGTGCTGTAGCGGAAGACATATCTGATCCTTTAATGAAATCCGAACTATAGAATATTGGATTCTCGAAGATCCAATCGAGACTGTGTATTGCATAGGACGATCTCGTTAGCTGAGGAAATCGTCGTTTCAATGTTTCGTATAGTGTTAGTATTTCCTCGACTTGTTTGAAGTTCTCCTCTGCTTGTCTCGTGATCGCTTTGAGAAAAAACTTTATCCAAGCCATCCAGTCGCCATCTCGAGACACGGACAACAAGCCATCGAAATATTCTTCACGGTTGACCTCAAAATAAGCACTGATGTAAAAGCGAGGCTGATGGATGATTCCCCATTGCCACATTGTCAATGGTATTATCATTCGCCCGACCCTACCGTTTCCATCCAAGAATGGATGGATGGCTTCAAACTCAGCATGTAGAACAGCAAGCTTGACAAATTGATCTGGTGTAGCGTCACTGTGCAGGTACTTCTCCCAAGCAGACATCGCATCGGGGAGGCAAGCAGCAGATATTGGAACGAATCTAGCCTCTTCCACACTACAACCAGGGCGACCAATCCAATTGGAAATTCGACGATATGAACCAGGCTCTTTATCTTGACTTCGCGTTCCGCTTAGCAAAGTACGATGCGCTTCAAGAATGACCCGTTGTGATAAGGGTATAGTTTCTAAGTGTCGTTCCGCTGTGTATAGCGCTCGCCGGTAATTTAAAATTTCCCGATATTCTTCTCGACGCCCTCCTGGCGCAGGGGGAGAATTGTGACCCGCGTCAAATTCAAGCACTTCACTCATTGATGCGATAGTGCCTTCAATGCGAGATGACAATACGGCTTCATGCGTCGCTAAGGGAGCGATAAGAATATCTGGATTAGGGATGGCTCGAAGCATGCTATCGTATCGAGCAACAGAAGCGGCGGTAGGACCGAGAAATGGAATGAGCTCAGACCACCGAATATTGCTCGGAGGAAACAGTCCTTTGTGATACATGACGGGAGACACTACAACACCCTCCCATTTAGAGGTACAAGTTTGCTCTGCTCTATCATGCATATATCCAAAATATGTAGACTCATACTAGCACTCTTTCGCCTTAGCTAGAAATTTTTGCTAAAGTATTGTCATCGAGGTGGCAACAGAGTTAGACGGAAAATACCGCTGCTATCTGTCCCTTCCTACTAAATCCTCTCAAAACAAGCAAAGTACTCGTAAATCCGAGCAGTCCAAAAGAAATAAAAAATATTTTCGTACGTTGTTATCTTTTCAACTTACTATCAATTTTAAAGTTGCAATCTAGTACTAATGTCTGGTTGCCGTGGAGAAAACTGTTGAGTAATCAAAAGACATTCAAGGCATGGATGTCTTGCTCACGAAATATGGAACTAAAAAACCCCATGTTTAGTATAGAATCACAGAGGAGTGAAGCACATGAGCAAGCGAATTTTAATGTCCGCGACGGAGCGCGGCGA
>CAZEFI010000078.1:5088-6179 GCA_964511425.1 uncultured Pseudomonadales bacterium | reverse complement strand
TCTTCGATCGCGGTTCCGATGGACTCAACGACTGTCAAGTCTGGACCCAATACTTTGATTCCAACAGGCGTCTTGATTCCTGTTGCAAGCATGTCAATACGTGTTTTGATAGGCATTACCCACGCATTGTTTAAACCGGGAAAGTCCACGCGACGGTTCAGTTCATCTCGAATGTCGTCCATCGTCACTCCAGGTCGCCACTCCTCTCGAGGTTTGAGTTGGATTGATGTTTCGATCATGGTTAGAGGTGCAGGGTCTGTCGCAGTTTCCGCTCGACCAACTTTCCCAAAAACATTCTCTACTTCCGGTACACCGCGGATGAGTTTGTCTGTTTGTTGTAGTAATTCCCGCGCTTTATCAACGGAAATTCCAGGATGTGTCGTCGGCATGTACATTAAGTCGCCCTCGTCTAAAGGCGGCATAAATTCGTTCCCCAACTTCGTTAATGGCCAGAATCCACAAGCGAGAACGACAACGCTTGCAATAATGGTCGATTTGGGAAAACGAAGAATCACACCGAGAACCGGACGGTATACTGCAATTAGAAGTTTGTTGAGAGGGTTCCTTTGTTCTGAAAATATCTTGCCTCGAACCAAATATCCAGTTAATACTGGAATCAATGTGATGGCAAGAATCGCAGCCACCGCCATCGAGTAGGTCTTCGTGAATGCCAGGGGTTTGAACAACCTACCTTCCTGTGCTTCGAGTGTGAATACCGGTAGAAAGCTCAGCGTGATGATGAGCAGACAGAAAAATATCGGAGGCCCGAGCTGAGTCGCTGCCTCGCGAATCGCTTTCCATCGTTGTTCCACCGAAATAGCCGTACCCGGCGGAGCATAGTGTTCAATTCTCTTATGTGCGTTCTCCACAATAACGATCGCACCATCCACCATCGCTCCAATCGCAATCGCGATACCGCCCAGAGACATGATGTTGGCATTGATACCCTGCACGCGCATCACCAAAAAAGCTCCTAAGATCGCAATCGGAAGGCTCACAATAATGACCAGCGAGGAACGTAAATGGAAGAGGAATAGGGCACATACCAAAGCTACGATTAAGAATTCTTCGATCAAAGTATCGCGCAGGTT
>CAZEFI010000078.1:0-4988 GCA_964511425.1 uncultured Pseudomonadales bacterium | reverse complement strand
GAGCGGATTTGTTTGAGCGTCAGTCCATAGGAATAAAGCCGATCAGGGTCCACGACAACCTGATACTGTCGTACCATACCGCCAACAGTCGCGACTTCTGCTACACCTGGGACAGTCTTCAATTCGTACTTCAGGAACCAGTCTTGAAAGCTTCGAAGCTGACTCAGATCTAGACTCCCCGAATTGTCCACCAATGCGTATTGATAGATCCAACCTACGCCGGTCGCGTCTGGTCCGATTGCGGGGTCAACACCATCAGGCAATTGATCGCGAGCTTGATTTAGATATTCCAAGACTCTTGTCCGAGCCCAATAGAGATCAGTTCCATCTTCGAAAATGACATAAACGTAAGAATCTCCGAAAAACGAATAACCTCGGACGTCAACCGCTTTCGGCACCGAAAGCATCGCAACTGACAGTGGATAAGTGACCTGATTCTCGACCACTTGTGGTGCTTGACCGTGGTAAGTGGTCTTTACGATAACCTGCACGTCGGACAGATCTGGTATAGCATCAATCGGCGTGCGGTACAAAGCTATGACACCGCCGACTATGAGAAATGCAGTCGCGATGAGGACGAGCTTTCGATTGTCTATCGACCAACCAATGATGCGGGCTATCATGGAGTTTTACTCTTCTTCTGAGACTTGCTGAATGGCAATAATTTTGGTGCGGGTGTCTTCAGGTTTCTTTTCGAGTTCTAGTATGACTTCTTGTCCACTCTCCAACCCTTCAAAAAGTGCTTCATTCGCGACCGTTAGGTTCATCGTCATAGAACCCCAACCCCATTCTGGAACGCGGTCGTGTTTAACACGCAACTTCATTTCTTCACGATTGGTGCTTCGTATGGTTGCTCCAACTTTGACATTAGTGGGTCGCTCAGCTTCTTTCTTCTCTTCTTCGTATCGTGCTATCGCTACTTCAATATTTGATTCAGAGTCGATCAGAAATTGCCCCGATGTGACGATTTTGTCGCCTTCTTTCAAGCCTTCTAGAATTTGTACTCGGGCATCGACTCCCATGCCCACTACTACCGGGACGGACCGGTAGATACTAGCCTCGGCAGCCAAAACCACGCGGTCGGACATGCCACCACGAATGACCGCTTCAGCTGGGACATGAAGAACTTCTTCGGTACCTTCCGCAAGAATGGTAACTCGAGCAAACATGTTTGGTCGCAATACCTCGTTCTTGCTATCAAACATAATGCGGACTTGCAAGCTTCGAGTAACCGGATCGAGTTCTGGATAGATGTAATCAACGGATCCGTTGTAAGTGCGGCCTGGATTAGCTTCGAGCTCAAACTGTACCTTTTGGCCAATTTCTACATACGCTGATTGTCGCTCCAAAATTTCTGCGACGATCCAAACTTTGTCTAGTTCTGCGATGGACATCGTGTGTGTCGCAGGCGTAATGTGAACACCTTCACGTACCCCTAACATACCTACAACGCCGTCTGATTTAGCGTAAACACGTACGCGATGGCTGGTACTCTCGGAATCGCTAAGTTCTTGGATTTGCTTGTCAGATAGCCCCAGAGACTCAAGTCTACCAGCCGCGGCGTCCAACATTTCTTGGTTGTTGTTCGATTTCGCTAAGAGATACTCTTCTTGAGCATTGACTAGTTCAGGAGAGTAGATTTCAAATAGAACTTGACCAGCCTCAACGGGATCACCGGTCGCCTTGACACTCAATTTTTCAATCCATCCTTCTACTCTTGTATGAATATGGTGCAAAGCGTTTTCGTCATACTCGACGTATCCAACTGCCTGAATCTTGCGGTCGAGCGTTCCTTTCTTAACCAAAGCGGTTCTCACACCCATGTTTTGTTCCACTAGGGGGTTAATCTGTACTTCGTCTTCGGATAAATTGCCTTCCCCTGCGTACACCGGGACTAAGTCCATACCCATCGGCGACTTACCTGGTTTGTCGCGTCGGAAGTTGGCGTCCATAGGTGCCACCCAATACAAGATCTCAGGTTCATCGGAATCTGCGGTAGCGGTATCAGATTGCTGCGAGTTAAGGAAGAACCACGCAGCGACAAAACCGACACCAGCACCAAGAACGAGTAGTGCCAATATCAATAGCAATCGTTTCATAATTTCTCCAGACCTACTAACTTATCAATATCAGCCCAAGCCTTTAACCGGGCGATAGTTAACTGTAAATGTTTCAATTCAGCATCGATTTGGTTGATGTGGCTCTGCACGACTTCGGAAAGATCATTGGCTTGGTTTTCGTAAGATTCAAGAGTCACAGAAACATGTTCCTCCGCTTTCGGAATAATCAGTTCCTCGTAGTTGGTTACTCGTGCATTCAGTGTAGTCCAGTGCGCATATGCCGTCTCGAGCTCTGTCTCAAGTTCCCGTAGCGTGCTTTGTTGTTCGAGCAAAGTTGCGTTGTGCAATTTTGACACTTGAACAATTTTCTGATGGAATTTCTCTTTTCCCCATATTGGAAGGTTGAAGGACACGGTTGCCGAAATGAGATCGGAACGTGATTCTCCCGATAACAAGCCTCCATCTCGGTAGGCATAGCTGAGATCTACCATCCATTTGCGATTGAGTTCAGACTCTTCAACTCGACGTTGCGCTTGCATAGCATCAGCACGGGCTGATAACGCAATCATTCGTGGATGTTCAGCAAGCACAGGACGTAACAATTGCAGCGTTGGAACTGAATTCCAATTAGGCAATGTCGATGAAACTTTGATGAAACTGGGTCGGTCGATGTACCCGCTCAGAGAAATATATGCATGGTCTCGATCTTGCTCGGCTTCAAGAATACGGTCCTCGATTTTGAATTGTTCAAGTTCAATCTGCAAGATGTCGCGTTGATTGCCATCTCCGGTGGAGTATAGCGTGCGGGCTAAATGCAGAAGGTCTCCGAACAATTTCTCCGATTTTTTGATCAGTTCCAATCTACGTTGGTGGTAGTGTGCATCCAGCCAAGCGTGCCGTACTTTGTGAGTTATTTCTAGCGCGTGGTTAACACTGTTATAGTCTTGTTCCTTGGCTAAGTATTCGTTCATGTCGTACAGTGCCGGCCGGAGACCGCGTGGCGGGATCGATTGGCGTATTCCAATGACCGAATGGGTCATACCTTCTGTTCGAAAGTTTCCGTGTTCTAACGGGTAATTCATCAATCCAAGACGGACGAGTGCGTCTGGTAAATCGACAACGGAGGCAGCCAAGTGTTCATACGCGTCAGCACGTGCAAGAAAAGCTTGGATGTCTGGATCCAGATCAAGAGCTAACTGTTCCGCTTCTTCGAGAGTGATTTCTATTTGTGAAAAGCTTGTTGACAGAGATGTGCCAAACAGTAAGCAACAGATAATCGTAGTGGTGATTGCAATCGATCGCACCAAATGTTCAACTGAGTTTGTCAATTTCTAAATTTTTGATTTGTTAAACCTGTCAATGAATTGTACGACTAGTAGACTCGTTTCGCACGGTAAAGTTTGATGTTGAACGAGCGTGCTGTATCTGCCAACTGTTTTAAAATTGGTATAAACTTGTAAACGTTCGAACACCTTTGTAGTAGTGATATGAACTTTCACTTGCGATCTACCTTACTGTTACGAGCACGAGGTCATTTATGCGAACAAGTAACAAACGCTGCTCATCGAGCATCGTGTTTTTCACGACACTGCTCGTCACTATCTGGATTTCGATTGGTTGCACGGCAGATGTTGCAGATGTGGCAGACCAATCTTCCAACGAGTCAATCGACTCGCCAGATGACCTTCATGTCCGTATGGACGTACAGGCAATGGGAGAATATAGACATAGTCGACAAGTTAAATTTGCTGGATCATTAGCACGGTCGGAACTTTCAACAGAACATCAAGAATTACTCGCTAATGTGTTGGCTAAGCTGTATGTAGGTGTTCCAGTGAGTTCATTTTCAGAGACGTACATCGATCCAAAGTCGAGTGAAACAGACTCTGAAATAACAGAGAATTGGCGAGTTACTGACGCGGGTTATCTACAGAACGAAACTCAATCATCACCGATAGATTTACGTTTCAATCCTGTGTTTATCTCCCTTCCAACTCCTTTATTTGTACCAGACTCGGGTCAGTTGCTCGGAGAGTCCGATACCACCGCTAAGTTTGTCTTTCAGCTCGACAAACGGGGTAAAAGTTTGAATGTGATTGAAGAACTGTATTGGTTGGACAGTAATTCGGATTGGGTGATGGAGATTACCGTAGCGAAAGGAGATCAATCTCCTAAATCCTTAGTATTGAAAGTCGTACCTCCAGAGTTCGAAACTCCTGAGCCTCGACTCGTATCCCAATCCTATGAGTTTCACTATTCATTCGTTGAGAGTTGTGGTTGTTTCGCTGTGATCAAGGCAAAAGCAGAATTGGAAGCACCAGAAGGATATGAAGAATTGATCGAACCCGGAGTCAGATCAACCCAGTCAACTTATTCCAACATAAAGTGTGTTGAGCCATTGCAGTTTCTTTTACCAGATCTTGAACTACCGTTCGTTAAGGGTGAGTAGTGGTGCATACTTTTTTACAACTCAAACTGTTCGACGTGGTCTGAGAAACGGCTCTGAACGAAAATGACTGGTAATAGAAGCCGGATCCAGAAATGTCGAAAACGGAACGCATTCTTAGTTCTTCTTATTTCCGTAGGTTGGATTACCTACAACTACGGCGAAGATGAAAATGAAGCAAAAGTCGGAACTCTAACCAATTCGAAAGGTGAGACGTTTACCCTAATGGATTTAGACGCAATGGTTTCTTATCGAACTGAACGGAAAGCAGAACTTGAGGAGTCACTTGAGCTATCGAGTCTCTCTGCCGAACACCAAGATTTAATCGCGAATGCATTAGCTAAAGCGTTCGTTGGTATTCCGTTGAGTTCTTATACAGAGACTTCTCGACATGAACAACTAAAAGAGGCAACAACAGAAAGTTCGGACAATTGGACAATTAAAGAAGACGGGCGCATGCACCATGAGGTAGTTCCATTTTT
>CAZEFI010000077.1:0-6217 GCA_964511425.1 uncultured Pseudomonadales bacterium | reverse complement strand
CGAGAACGACTCACCGATCGAGGCACCCAAATTAATTACCTAGGGTGTCCACTTCCATGGAACAACAAGTGCACCGGCATCGCCGTCACGACAGTTGGACAATGAGGCTCAGGACGCGCGGGCGGAAAATTTAATCTTCCATTCGAGGTCGAGACGAGAGGGGGCTACCCACCTCGCAACGCCATCAGCGAGCAACGCCAAAAGCGCGTCGTACCAAGCTAACATGTGGGTCACAATCGACACCACTGTGGATACGGTCTTCACCGAGCCAGATTGTCTATGATACTTGAAACTCGGCGATTATGGTTGTTCCCTTCTCGAATACGAACTCGGCCGAGCCGAGTGTCTGGGCTTTCATGAAACAACGCTTCGGCCATGAGCATCGCCTTAGCGATGGTCGAGCAAGTAGGCTCGGGACGCGCCGGCGAACGGTTCAATCTTTCATTCGAGGTCGAGACGAGAAAGGACTACCTTCCTCGCTACGCCATCAGCGAGCAACGCCGAATGCGCGTCATACCAAGCTAACATGCGGGTCGCAAGCGACACCACTGTGGGTACGGTCTTTAACCGAGCCAAGTAATCTATGATATCAGAAACTTAGCCATTGCGCTTGTTTCCTTCCTGAATACGAACTCGGTCCAGCCGAGTGTCTGGGCTAACATGTGACAACTCCACTATGATGTAGGTTGTGTTAAGAATCGATTTCAACACTTTATCCTCGTCGCTATTAAAAGCGTGTAAAAACCCTAACACGCATAGAACGGTATTGGAAAGAGCATCATAAGCGTCATCGTAGAGAGTTTGATTCTTTACATCTATGTGGATGTCATAAGCGACACAAAATTTCATCTCTTTATCTCTTGGAATTGATAATTTTATTCAATGTTAGTTGAAAATACTAGTATAGTCAAATAACTGCATACCTATCCAGTGCGTTTAATTGATGAAATGAAAAAGTTAGGAACAGAGCAACGCGAGATAGTCATCGCGGCCACGTTTTTCGACCAATTTTGCGGCTTCACGCATGTCGTGGTCTAGCAGGCGATTTCGTGCAAGCGGATGGATATCAGTGACCTCAGAGACCAAAACGCGACCTGACAAGTCAATGAACGGTTTGAAGTATCTGCTTAACAATACTGGTTTAATCAACATAAAAACCTCCGTTGGCTTTGTTGGTTGAACGAATCGTCCCCGGTAGTTGGTACCTGTCGGGGACAACTTGTTAGAAATATCTAGATTTTAGCACAGAAAAGGAGGATTTATGAAAAAAGACGACACCGAAACTACTCGTCGAGATGATGCGGCGCGCATACTGAACGAACTGCAAGAGACCGTAGGGAAACTATTTCGAGCCTCCGAAAAGATCCATCGCGAGGAAAAAGAAAAATCCGATAAAGTGGATGTGATTTAAATCAGATAACTAACTTTTAATCAGCAATGTAATTCCAATAAGTAACAAGCAGTCTGTGCGAATTGCTCTATTCGCAGATGCACATTGCTTTGAACAGATTGCAGCAGTAACAAGTGTTACCTGCGAGTGTGCTCTTGAACTTACTCACAATGGCGCGGATGAACAATGTCGAGAAAAGGTGTCACTCATAGACATCGAGTTTGAGTGCAACCTGCTCGAACTTGTCTAACGCGGTTACCACCGGTGCGATCGTAAACTCTCGCTGTCGAATTTCATGGACGACTTCCTTGCAACTCCTATCGTGCTCTTCTCGAAATGCGACTAAATCATCCGCGTATCGTTCATCCGATTTTAAGTCTTCGAGTGTCGCGTCATGCCACGACTTGTCCCAGCTAGAATAGTAGGGCCGTGCGCAAAGATGCTGAGCCACCATCTTCCAATCAAACTGAAATTCATCGCGGGGATCGGGTCTCCGTGCACTAGCCAATGCGAGCATTCGGAACACTTGGATAAAGCGATCGACACTGGGTGGGTCCTTGTAAATAAACTCTCCCCATTGGTCGCTCTTCAACAGCCAAGATAAACGGCCGTACTGACTTCCATTTTCCTTGTAAGAGTGACTATACGGAACAGTGGTCGACTGGGTGAGCCCGGCCGCGTTGTCCCCTAAGCGCGCCGCTAGTTCAATTAAAAGCTCACGAGAGTCTTTTGACCGAGAGTTTGGATCGGAAGGGGCAAGGGACATCACCAACTCATAGAGGATTGGATTCTGTTCTGACGTCAGTTCGAGCGTTGGGCTCAATGTCTCGCATTGCATTATGACCCAATGGCGTTCCAAACTTTGTTTCCACATGAACCGGTCTTGCTCGGGAGTCGGGTTGTCCTCCGGCCAGTGTAGCGTCCGGTTCTGGTTCCAATAACCTTCATCAAAACAAAAACGATTGAGGAGCGCGTAGTTTAGGAAGGCGTCCGCATGGCAGGTTTCTTTCAGCTCCCAGTTGGTTTCGTCTCCTTTCAACAGACACTCAGGATTGGATAGTGCGTCTTGCACCCTGATTAGATCTCCATTAGGGTCGGCGAAGATTCGCCCGAAGGTCAACGGCTCATCTAACACAACAAAAGCAAATGGGAAGTGCTTTGCTCCTTTACTCCAGAGATAGGGATTGATGCCGTTGATATGGGCTTCCAAAGCCGCGCGACATGCTCCGTTAGATTCGAGAATTTCAATGCTGTGCCCGTAGGATGGATTGCTTAAGCTTGTTAAACTTGGGTCACCAACCCAATAGGTCGGTAACTCATTAAAACCACAGGCCTCTTCGACCGAGCCTGGTGGAAAATCCAAGGCTGGTAGCGGTGTCTCTTCTTGAACTGTTTGAACTAAGGGTTCGCTAACGACCTGGGGCAATGAGGGTACGATCGCACTCGGTTAGTGCTCTCCAACAGACGATGGGCTTTCATCCGCGCTCGGCTTGTTTAGGTTCACAAAAACCAACACGACCACTACCGAAACTAAGACGAGTCCGGTAATGCCACGCCAGAACCAACTCTTCATGCGTGGGCTTTGGTTCAGTCTTTTTTGTCCTTCTCGGTACATCCTAAATCCGCTGTTTCGTCGTACAACATTCCATGAAGTGTGAATTCGTGGGTCATCTCTCTATCAAACCAAAGTGCTAATTTCTCCATTTTTGTTTTTATATCCGCTTTCTCTTTTGCTGTTTTGTTTTTATCAGCATATTGTTTCTCCAAAGCTTGTTAGTTCTGCTTCTCAGTCAAAAACTTACCTGTGAGATTGCAGTCTTTATCCCTATGTTTATTGATGGTCTCTAAGTCGTACAAGCGAAATGGAGGCGTACTGTCATTATGAAGTTGTTTGTACTATCGGTTGGTTTCAAACCTAGATGTCGCTAGTCATAGACTTCCAGTTCTAGGGCGACCTGCTCAAGCTTGTCCAGCACGTCCAATAGTGGCCGGAATTGAATATTACGTTGTCGGATCTCGTGAACGACTTCCTGACAACTCTTGGGATTCTCGTATTTTTCGCGGAATGCTAATAAATCATCCGCGAAGCTTTCATCAGATTCCAAGCTTGCGAGTTCTATCTCACTCCAAGGGTAGGGTGGTACACATAGTTGCTGAGCCACTACTTCCCAATCAAACTCGATCTCGTCGCGCCGATCGGCTCGGCGCGCGCCAGCTATTGCTAGCATGTGGAACACTTGGAGAAAGCGATCAACACTGGGGGGTTCTTTGTCAACAAATTCCCGCCATTGGTCGCTTGCCAACAGGTCGGCATAACGCCCGAACTTTTCCCCCTGTTCCTCGTAAGAGTAGTTATACAGAGAGGTTCTTTTCGTGAGCCCTGCCGCGTCGTCGCCCAATCGGGCCGCGAGATTAATCAGATATTCGTCCCACTTCGCTTGTGGGTACATATCTGCTGGATCACCGAAGGTCTTAACTAACTGATAAAACGACTGGTGTTCCATCAGATGTAGTGACGGATCTAAGGTCTCGCATTTGTGCTCAACCCAAGCACTCTCTAAGCTTTGTTTCCACATGAACCGATCCTGCTCTGGAGTCGGGTTATCCTCCGGCCAATAATACTTCCGATCCCGGTTCCGAACACCGGTGTTTCCGTTTACAACTTTGAAACAAAACCGATTGATGAGGGCGTAGTTTAGGAACGCGTCCGCATGGCAGGTTTCTTTCAGTTCCCAGTTGGTTTCGTCTCCTTTCAACAGACACTCAGGATTGGATAGTGCTTCTTGTACCCGATGAAAATCACCCATCGGATCGGAAAATATCCGACCAAATGTCAACGGTTCATCTAACACAACAAAAGCAAATTGGAGGTTTTGCTTGGACTCACGTTCCCCCCAGAGATAGGGGTTGATGTCACTGATGTGGGCTTCGAGTGCGTCCATGCATTCTTGGGATTCTTGTAGGGCTACTAACTCACCTTTTGCATTGTAAGGACTCTTAGGCCAAGGATTTCGGACATCTGGATCACGGTAATGGTACGGCACGTACTCATTTAAGCCACATGCTTCTTCAACCGAGCCTGGTGGAAAATCCAAAGCCGGTAGCGGTACATATTCTTGAACTGTTTGAACTAATGACTCGCTGTCGGTACGAAACGACGAGGGTATGATCGAACTCGGTTTATGTTCCCCTACGGACAGCTGACTTTCATCTGCGACCCGCTTATTCAGGTTCACAACAACCAACACGACCACTGCCGAAACGAATGCGAGTCCGGCAATACCACCCCAGACCCAACTCTTTAGGCGAGAGTTCTCGTTCACTCGTCTACGCCTTTGCAATCTAAGCTCATGTTAAAGGCATAAGCTGCCCGACCGGTGGGATGAGGGTTCTCAGGAAGGCGGGCTCTAAACCAGTCTTCCAGATCTTCCATCAACGATTTCTCTGGCTCAGTAAGAGTACCGTCTGCTTTCTTTTTTTCATACGAAATGTATTCATCTCTTTTTGTCTTAAACTCTCCGAGATACTTGCCATTTTTCTTGTACTTTTCCATTACACTTTTGGAGTACTTAGGGAACGGAGAACTGTTCGGATAAATCGCATTCCACCAATCAACCGCCGTGTTATGAGCTTCCACTTCCATTTCATACAACTCATACGGTGAGGGTGTGAGCCGTCCGTCATCGTCGTCGGCTTCTATTAGTCCTTGGAAGACATGCACTTTTTCAGTCATTGAAGCGAACGTCACTAGATGGTTGAATCGGATTCTCTTCATTTCTTTGATCTTGTCCGGATAGATTTCTACAGTCATCCCAAGATAATTCTCCTCGTCTTCATCCTCAGGTTTGTATTCTGTGTATTTGGTTTTTCCATAGCCATCCTCTTCTGTTTCGCCTGTTATGAGAGTCCATGCCGCGGATTGCTCGTCTGTATCCCAACCATCTAATTCAGCGTTTTTTACCTTGTCTTCCCAACACGTTTTGAGTTTATTGAATTTTTTCTGAGTCAGCGTGTCAGCTTCGGTCTTTGGTTGTGTTTGAGGGTCACCAAATCGGCTTCCGCCGCCAGATCCTCCACCGCTACCGCCGCCGGGATTAGTGTCGGCAGGAAGCCAAGGAGTACCGTAGCCTATGACTGTTCCAGAATTCCCAGTACCAATATCAATCTTGTGGCATGGGGGGTCTCCTGGTGAAGAGTATAGTTCTGAGTTAACGTAGTAGGAACGGAATGTCCAGACTATGCCACTTGAAACCGTACCACTGTAATCCATCAAAGCATCCAGACTATTAAACCACATATAGTTTGGACTGGTACAGCTTGTATCGGTATAACCCCAAACCGGACCGGAATTGGTTGAAGATGAAGATAGAGCAGTCAGTCCGAACACGGTCAATACGACTACGAACATTCCTGCCCAAAGTTTGTGAAATGCTTTCATTAATACCTCTTGATTAGTTTTTGGTTAATCCGACAAAGTGTCGGGTTTGACTAATCAATCAATTGAGGTATTAAATCCCTGCTTATTCACCTAAGACAAGTTAATTACTCTTGTCGTTTTGTCAGGCTGTTGTATTCACAGGCAACCCGACGTCGGGTGCCCTAATTGATTGAATAGTAAAAAGTATTTTACCACACTTTCGCGCGGCGACACAAAATCTACGTCTTGAATTGTAAACTACGATTTCGTATTGTCGCACGCAACATTTTGTGCTGGATCGCGCGTTGGGACAGGCATTTGTGCGTTTCCAAGTACCCAACGCACTCGTGCTATTTGCAGAACTGAAGCTGTCGTCGCGGCAGCAATCAGACCCCACCAAAATCCCATTA
>CAZEFI010000076.1:0-6248 GCA_964511425.1 uncultured Pseudomonadales bacterium | reverse complement strand
CAAGGTCATACTGAGTCTTGAAAATCAGAAAATCGACCGATTAGTAGAGGTGCCCTAACGTGTCATATATAGACTATATACGATTGCATTCGAAGCAATGAAAATCTTACCGAGTGAGTTCTTATCTGCCAATCTACGCCTAATGTGAGCCCAGCATGCATTGGAAGAACTTTCTCGATATCAGAGATCGCGTTCGCGAGAACTGGTGCCTTAATCTACGTTCATGTCTGTGTTGAAGAAGTGATCAACCAGTATCACTCTTTTCTATTTATTGTAATTTAATTTAGGCGAAGAAATTCACGCTCGCACCGAAAATTCATTCTTCGGACGCAGTACTAAACATCCAGTTGATTCCAAATTGGTCTCGGCACATACCAAAATATGCTCCCCAAAAGGTGTGTTCTGCTGACATAGTCACCGTTCCGTTGGTCGCCATCTTCTCAATGAAAGTATCTGTTTCTTCAACACTGGACGTGGTGATCGATATCGAAAAGTTATTACCGGTATCGACTGGAGGCGTGGTACTGCTTGTGTCGCTACCCATTAACACCCCATCCTTGACTCGAAGCGAAACGTGCATGATGCGATTTTCGTCTTCCACACTTTTCGGATACTTATCAGGTAGTTCGGCGAACGTTGCTACATATTCGAACTCGCCACCGAAAACACTACGATAAAAGTCGAAAGCTTCTCGACAATTCCCATTAAAGGTTAAGTAAACATTACATTCTGACATAGAAATTCCTCAAAGTAAAAAAAGTGCCGAAACCGGTGAAAAGTAAGCTCAGAATTTTAAAGGTTTATTGAATTACCAGGTTCGTATTAACCATGCCAAGGTCAACTTCGGTGAGTCGCACTTCAGCAATGCGCATGCCAGCATCCTCTTGCAATGCAAATATCCAGTTTAATACATCTTGGAATGCTTGAGGTTCTAAATCAATAGCAGCACCATTCGATCCTGGTTCTATGCGCTTTATGTCGATGTTGTGTAATGACGCAATACGGTAAATAGGACGCCAATCTTCTTGATCACGAGCACCACTCATCGCAGCTTTCAGCTTTGCTTGTTCGACGTTGGCTTTCATCCAGTCTAAGTCGCCGAGTTTCTGCTGATATTCTTCAACGATGTCATTTCGGAAGTTCTGGACAGACGACAAAAGTACAAAGCTGAGCACGATCCCCACTAGGATCAGCGCGACATAGACTAGAACTTGTTCTCGTTTTGATAGTGTTCGAAACCATCGAGCAATCGACGAATCGGAAAGTTGACGAACTAGAGTATTCATGAGCGTAGAGTTAGGGTAACGTTTGCGCGGACGGAACTTTCTTTGGTAACTATAGCTCCACGTTCAACTTCAATTTCGTCATTCGCTAAAGACCGTATGAATGCTTCCATCGCTTCGAGGTTAGATATGTCAAATTGAACGTCAAGTTCCCGACGGCCAGCCAAATAATTAACAACCTTTATCTGAGGAGAATGTTCGGGCAGTGCTACGATTTCAGCAAGACGCTCGACTAATTGATCAAATTCTCTCGAGGTATCTCCGGATACCCCTAATCGATTACGCATTTGTTTCGCAATGTCGCCGCTTCTTGGTTCCTCTTGATAAATTTCTATGTACTGGGCTTTCATTTGATTCTGCACGGCATTCACTTTAAAGGTTGCCCACAATCCCTCGGAGGCCTGTAACGCGATGTACGCGTACAAACAGACAACTCCGAAGACCGCAGTCGTAACCCAACGTCGAACGTTTACTGTCGCGTTTTCCCTAGCAGAGTACTTTCCTTGTAACAGATTTATGCAATTGCTCGGGTCAAATTGTTCAACGGCGAAAGAGATCAAGTTTTGGTCGCGATTGTCGAAGATTTCCGGTTCATACATACTTTCATTGAAAAATTTAGTCTCATCGTTATTTTCACCAAAGCTCCATATTCGGATACTTGGCAAAGGTTCTCGGTGGCCTTCTAGTGTTGTCATGACTTCAGGCAGTGTGTCAATTCCAACCAAAGCTAAGTGCTCCGCAGTACGAATCCAGGCGTTTTTGTCATTTTTTACTACATGTACATCGTGCTCTTCTAGAGGACTTGGAATCTGCAAACCAAAAGTTGTGCAAGTGGTTGGGTACACATCCGATAGTTTGAGTGCCTGAAGTATGTTGTTGAAAGTTTCACTATCGATGGCGACACAGTCTATAGCGTTCAGTCGCGAAATCGGTCCATGTGCTATGTGTGTGTGCTCTAAATCTTGAGAGAGATAGTTTTCAACCGCAAACGGAAGAGCGCGACGTATTTGTGGTACGTTTCGGCCAGGTATTTTCTCTCGGACGAATAGCGTGTAGGAGTCGTCGAGGAACAAGACAGTCGAATTGAATCGCATATCGTCATTGAGTTCCTCTAACTCTGTTTTTAAATCTAGGATTTGGCACTCCCCTACTCTCTTCTCAGTATCTTCGTCACCGTCTATCAGCCACTCAACGGTTCCTGAGCAAATGACTTCTTCGTCGGTCTCGTCCCAAGAAAAATCGTGAAGATACAGGTAAAGTGTTTTCAAATAATTCGCTCCTTCAATAAATGGCTACGTCGTCCCACTCGTGACGCTTTCCAAAGTCCCGTTTGTAAATCGTAACATCTCCAGAATCGGGGTGTCTGAAAAATTCTGAGGTGAAATCTAGTCGTCCTAAATTTGGAATATCGACTGTTCCCTCAAGTTTAAAAAAATTACTGCTCACGGTTAGATTTGGACGTAATGCTTCCAAGAAAGGATTGTCAGCAATTAAGTTCTCAATATCCGAATGGCTTCTTTTACTTCCGACTAGGGAACTCACATTTTCCTGAACATTAACGCTTTCCAACATAGCTTCAAGTACTGGTTCCGATACGGTATTGATATTCAATATCAAATGATTCGTCGGTAGCAAGGCTACGTGATCAACTAAATCCTGCATTTCTTCTTTGTTTAGTCTGAGAAAATAGTTTACTTCCGATATGTCTACAGCAAATTGGTTTGGAGTTCGAAAAGGCGGGTCATAACGTGAGTATTCAAAATCTTCGCCGCCGCTTGGCTCGTTACTTTCATCTTCGTCGACCCAGTCTCGAAATTTAGCAGATGTATCGTACGGTAGTCTAAACTCAGAACAAAGTTTATCGAATGCCTCTGCTGCTATCAGACTATCTGGGTCGTTGAGAGCATTGGCATTGAATTGTGATTGTAAATCGAATACGCGAATATTGATCTCGCTCTCAGGAATTTCGATATCAAGATCGGTTGATGCCCAGTCTTCCTCAAGGTTATCAAATGGGCGTTGATCAGCTTCCAACCAATCATTTAAGAGCCGAGTAGCGAACAACTCTTCAATCCCTGCAGCGTAAGCTAGCAATTGATCGTAATCTTTTGTAAGTTGAACATGCGAAATAGACACAGACTGCAACGTCACTAGCTGGGCAGTAAGCATCCCAGAAACACCGACAATAGCCAGAACACCTAATAACGCTACGCCTTTATTTCGAGATTTTGTTTTCTTTTCCATCACTTTACGAGTTGGGAGCTGGAGGTACGCCACCCTCTTCGGGTGTTTCAGTTTCTACTTCTGGAATCGTCGGGACGTTCGGTATCAACCAAACGCGTTCCATTGATCCGATATCAGGTAGTGAAAATGTTAGTTTGATAGCGATGGGACGAGTCTCTTCATCTTCCTCACCAAGCCCAGGGTCACCAATCTCCGGAACTAGTTCTTCCACGTCGAGATACTCTGGATAGGTAGTAAGCGTTTCGTTTTGCGAGTCTATCAATTCAAACTGCACATTGGCTCCTCGCAATACTGTTTGGGTTACCGCAACCGCTGCTTGCCCACGATCCAATACGTGCCAATACCGTCTTTTAAGGGTATCTTGGTCGAAACTGTACTCCACGCGTTGCACGCTAGCACGAGATTCTTCGAACGGATTTAACCAACCCATACGACTGAACTGTAACAGTCGACCGTCATCTAGCGTTAACGGATCCATTAACTCTCCTAGTTCATCCCGAATTCCTCGGTTCACGATCTGCCGCATATCGCGATCAATCACGCTCATCGCGCGATGAATATCCGTGATATAGTCGCTCCGTCCAACCATAGTTAAAGACAGGTCGGCTGTTTGGTAGAGCAACTGACTCGAAATTAAACCTATCATTGCAAACAACGCGAGCGTCACTAGCATTTCCATGAGCGTAAAACCTTTCTTTTTCATTCGCTCTTGGGCATCATGGTCGTGATGTGATCGATTAGATGATCACCGGTGTCTGGATCGATAAGCTCGATCGAAAAGTCCACCAATTCAACATCGTCGTTGTCGGTTTCTAATGAATTTCTAGTGATGAGGTATCTTTTATGTCCAAAATCTACAGTTTTGCTTTCGATAGGCTCGGTTGCTAACTCGGGAGAAACGACTCGATTGATTTTTTCTTCTTCGATTGCGTTCAACAGCAACCAATGTCCGATCGTGGTCTCTTCCAACATTAACTGATGCCGGATAGCGTTGCTATTACTCGAGTAGATGAGCATAGCAGAAATTGCGAGAATAGCAATCGCAACCATCATTTCGACAAGCGTGAAGCCGCGTTTAAATAATTTACTCATCGTCGGGATCTCGATTCGTAAATTCGTCGCTGGTAAACACCTCCACTTGGTTTAGTCCGTCCGACTCAAGGACACGTACATGTTCACTGTATTCATGCTTACAGTACAGGATGAACGGTGTCATTTCCCCGCCCGGTACCACCATCATTTCGGGTTCAAGTTCGTCAAGTTTGTCAGTCAACGCTGGAATATCCTGATTGCCATCAAACTGCAAAAACATGTTGTCAGGTAGATCATGATTTCTGTGGCGTCGGTCACTTGATTCACGCCATAGTTTTTCATCTTGGTCAAATTTCAAAAACTGGTAACTGCCTCGACTAATACGCACTCCCCACGTCTCATTGTGTGTTGTAGCCACGCGACGAATTAGTTCGATTTTTCGAGCAAGCTGTGTTGCCTCGGCGCGAATTTCGTGCTTGTGCGTATTGGTGGTGAACGAAACTGCAACGAAAGTTATGAGAATTCCGACAATAACAAGAGTAACGAGTAACTCAAGGAGCGTAAAGCCGCGCTGCTTGTTCTTGTACACAACCGGGATCGGTCCAAGCTAGGAAGAGATTAAGCTACAGTTCGTCGGATTTAATATCCGCGCCGAGTTCAGTACCACCTTCCTCTCGATCCGCGCCTAAAGACGTGATCAAAAACTCTCCATCATCGTCTAGCACGTACTGGTACTCTTCTCCCCACGGATCTAGTGGTGCTTTCTTCCCTCTCATATAGGGTTTTGGACCCCAAGCTGGAGGTTGTGGAAAACCTGACGGTTCATTGAATAACGCGTCCAATCCCTGATCTGTTGACGGGTAATGGGAGTTATCGAGGTTGTACATGTCTAATGCTTGTGAGAATTGCGCAATTTGCGCTTTTGCAGCCTTTACTCGAGCTTCATCTGGACGGTGTGCGATATTGACAACTACGATCGTAACGAGTAGCCCGATAATCAACACCACCACCAGCATTTCCAACAAAGTGAAACCTTTTGTTTTGGATTTTTTGTTTGATTTTCGTTGTATAAGTTTCATGTTAAATTGCCAATTGGGTCATACTAAGAATTGGTAAAAGAACGGCGATCATGATAAAGAATACCATCCCCGCCATGAACAATAACATCGTTGGGCGAAAGAGTTCGACCATCGTGTCGATAATTCGTTGTAAATCTTGTTGTTGGTATTCAGCAGATTTAAACAGCATCTTGTCGAGTGAGCCACTCATTTCGCCGCTCGCAATCATGTGTATGAAGATCGGCGGAAACTGTTTCGTCGTATCTAATGCTTTATTTAAGCTAGTTCCTTCGCTAACGTGCGTGTACGCTTGTTCTAAGAGTTTACGAATCCAAAGGTTATTTACAACGTTCGACGCAATCTTCATACCTTCTACCAACGGGACTCCGCTGGAGCCAAGAATCGCTAAGGTATTAGCATAGCGCGCTGCGTTTAAACTTCGGGCGAACCAACCAAATGATGGTAAGGATAGTTTGAGCCGATGCCATGCCGTTCGAATCGGTCCAATTGAAAGCGAATACCGAATCAGAAACAAACCGATCAAGATTCCTATTAAAAGAGCCCAAACCCAACGCTGCAGAAACTCGCTTGTCGTGATTAACAGCACCGTGACTAGAGGCAAATCTTGGCC
>CAZEFI010000075.1:1625-6496 GCA_964511425.1 uncultured Pseudomonadales bacterium | reverse complement strand
AGTTAAAGATCAGTAGAGAGGTTGCGGTGCCGGCTCTGAATCTTCCTTTGTGAGTGCAAACGCACAGAGATGGAGGAGTCGGTCCTCATGTACCAACGCGCCACCCGTAAGTCGTTCGTCTTTGAATCGGTAGTTCTCACCAACACACACTCCGTCAAACCGTTTGGTCCACGACGACTTGAGTCTGTTAGTAAATTCTTCAGTAACTTCGACGCACCGCTTCTTCGTTAACTTGCGAGTCGATTTAATTTCAACCGCTTCTCGAGACAACGAGGAATCAATAGCATCAAGTGCATAGCTTCGGATTAATTTCTGGAGCATCCTTTCGTGAGTAGATTCATTTGCGAAGACCTCTAACCCTGAGACTACTCCGTCGACCAAGAAGACCGAACCTACTTGGCTCGGCACGTGTTTGAAAGAATTGAGAAATTCGTCAATCCTTGATTCCGATGAAACATACATCGCATCGGATGCAGAAGAGGGCGAGCTAGCATTCATACGGCGAGATTTTCGATCAATATCGGACCAAATCTCGGATTGGTCACTTCGGTATTCCTGAGAGGATGCGAGGTTTGCGGAAACCGCAGCGTTCTCCATCGCACGCCCGCGTGCGTAATGCATCCGATTGGCAGCACGAAACCGACGCTTACCGCGGTCTCTGTGTTGGTGGTGCCAACGACCGGCTTCGACGCAAGAAACGGGAATTTTTTGTTTGGTCTTCGGAGTTACGAAAATTGAAACGTTCAGGATTCGGTTTTGCATCGCGCCAAGAAATTCTTCTCCTTCGAACAACAACGCAAATTTATCAGACAGGTTTCGAAACAGTATGTCGTTTACGCTAGCACCTTCGTCTAACTCCTCGACTTGGAACAGCGAGGCATTCATGCCTTCCTCTAAAGTGAAGTAGTTTGGATCGGAGTTCTTGGAGTTCAACAATGGAACGATTGCAAGATTATTGCTAATCATCGGATTGCCAATTTGTAACTCGGAGGGGAAAGGGGATATAGTAGTATTCAATGTAGGTATCCTAGTAATAATAAAAGTAAAGAAATGGATAGTAAGAATTGAATTAAGTTAGGTTTGTTGGGCACCTCCTTTGCTCATCAATTGAGCGTTTAGTTGCGTTGTGGTTGATTGAGATTTACTTATATACCATTATACCACATTCGCTTTTCAAAGATTTATGAGTTGATTGAAAGCAACGAATCTCTCGTTAACACCGTAGTTTTTGATAGGTCAGACGACGCGAATTTATCCCTGACTTTGTGATCGGGGAGATAGCTCGCAACATAAGACAAGTTTGGTGACGCAGTTTTACTCTGCCTTACGTCTTCGTCGTTTCCGAATCAGAATAATAGCGCCCGGAATGAGCCCGTACAACACGATACACCAACCCACAAGACTTGAGAGACCAATGTGTGCGGGTGCTTTGAACCCAAACATTAGCAGTGTTAATACTGCTGGAACAAAAAACACGATCCCACCAACTACATACAGGAACCAGACCCCAACCTGAATAATCAAGTCCACGTCGTACACGACCCCAACGATCATCACGAAAGTTACAGTAGCTAAGGTGGACTTGAGTATTAGCTTTTTTCGCGATTTAGACAGAGTCATAGGCTCGGCTCTTTAGAAAATCACGTTCTGAGTACCAATCAACTACTTTGCGATATTTAGAATGATTTCGTGATGAGACGATTATTGAAACCGATATTTGGCAGTACGATTTCACGTGCTGTCCTCGTGTTGATTTACATAGCACTTCTGAGTGGGTGCGTCTATGTGTATATCTTACCTCCAGCTAAGATTACGCAACACTTGGAAAATTTTGTCGTGATGGAGACGGCTAAGACAGACTTCGGCGTCAACGTGGTCCGATCGATGAGCATTTGTAAAGAGTTCTACCGACACTATGAAGATGAGTTTGATTTACTAGTTTTGATGGCTCACAATCCCTCAGGAAAGTTGAATCTATGGGGAGATGGTACGGTAGGCAAAATCAAAGTGGTAAGGAGCAGTGACTCAGGTACCGGCGTAACGACACGAGACCTAGGGAGAGTGTTTGGATCAGGTCACAGACTCAAGGGAATCGTAAGTTTAACGCACCCAGATCATATTTTCGACGGAGTATTGTTGCATGAGATCATGCATCTTTGGATGAGCGATATCGAGGTGATTCCATCCGCCTATGACGGACATTGGGGGTTCAGTAGCGTAGGTGGTCAACTTGGAGGGTTTCAATTAGAAAACTTGAAATCCTTAGGAAACGGGAAGTACTCTGCAGGAAACTTCGTACCGCAACGAGCATTAGCGTCGATTCCTTACAGCCCATTGGAACTGTATTTAGCGGGGTGGCTACCTCCGAGTGAAGTTCCCGATGTTTGGGTAGCAGAGGATGGTTCATGGTTGAAGAGTAAACCGACTGACGGACGCCGGGACTTCGAGCGAGACTTGCATGGAAATAGGATTTTTACCGCTAGCAAGATCTCGACTTGGAGCATTGAGCAAATCATCGAAAGGTTGGGTCCACGTTTACCCGATTTTGAACACTCCCAGAAGGAGTTTCGCATTGCTTTTGTGCTTGTTACCGATGGTCAAGAGCCTATTTCAGAAGAGGAGTTAGGTTTACTACACCTTTTCATCTTTGCAATGACCAAAAAAGGTCCAGTATCAGATTGGCTGAAAGGTATATTTGAGATTGAACATCTCTACAACTTTTGGCACGCAACGCGAGGAGTCGCTTCTTTGGACCAAGAAGATTTACAGTCTTTTCGACGATAATTTGTTGTTGACACCTCACGATCTCAACAATACTTCTGGCTTCAATCATCTTCTCGGTGCGTCGTGTTGGCCTTGAGCTGGGCTTACACAGTTACAAGAAGACGGTGTGTACAGTGCCATGCAGCAGGTCTGGTGCTAAGACTCGTAAACATTACTCTTGATGAGGATTGTCTCGCTTATTCGTACTTATACCATTGGTACTAGCTAAGCAAGCAAACTTACTCTCAACCTGTTTTGCGTATACTGCATTTTCAGACACTTTTTTAACAGAACCAAGGCGATTTGAATGAAGCGTTTTTTATCCACCACTTTGATAGTGAGCATGCTTGCGTTTTCACTGTCAACTAGTGCACGGGAACACGTTATTTTTGGCGGTCTCTCGTACCTACAAACAGAAACAGTAAAACAACAGCTTGTTGAAGTACCTCCTGATGGTGAACCAAGCGAACCTGGTGAAGAAGAAGAAGAAATTACTACCTCAACGGAAGGATCTCAAGTTGGTTTACGAGTTTTCTATCAGACCTTTGAGGACGAAGGAGTCTACTTTGGCGTGGGTTTTGAACGTGCCGACGGAGACTACGACCGCTGTATACAGGAAGATTGCATTGGTATCACTCAAACGGTTAACGATCTGAATATTGAACTTGGTTGGTCGTCGGCCAACGGCTGGACCCCATTTGTGGAGTTCGAACGGTCTGATACTGAGTCCGATGCTCCTAGTGAATCAGATACTGATGCGGAATTAGACATCGGAATTGGGATGTATTACAGAACCGTTGATCACATAAGAATGAAGTTAAATATCAATGGATTGCGTGATAGCGACAAACTAGCGTTCGGTGCTGGTTTCCAGCGAAAATTTGAAAACGACATCGTTATGGAAGGTACTTTTTCATTCCCAGTAGCCGACGATGTCACGGGATACGGCTTTACTCTCGCTTTCGGTCGTATGCTATAACATCCCAAGGGTTTCAGAATCTCATAAAAAACGTACCGCATGGCACACAATTCTGGGTAGTATCCTACCAACATTTGTTTGCAATCCTCATTGAAACTGAGTGAGCAACGTCCTTTTGCTATTTGAATAATCGCCTGAGCGACGGCTAACGCTATTGTGCTTTAGCTCGCATGATTTTCGCATCGGAACAAAGACGCTTACGTGAGATGCGAATTTTGTCTAACGTTTTAGCTCCCATTACATGAGAACGAGCTTGCATTGAGTCACGCTAAGAAAGAAGACTGTAAGCGAATTCTGAAACTCTTCACCGGCTCGTCCACACAGCTGTTTGAAGAGATTCGAGCACCCATTACCCCAATCTAGTACCATTGCTATTTTTGCTGGTATCGTCAGTATTCGTTTTGATGTTATTCGTGGCTACTTCGTCGTTTGGAGACGAACCTTTCGCTGCGTTTAAACTGCCCGAATGGTTTTCTGAAGTTTCGTTCGGGCGTCAACTTCTAGTATTTGGTTTCCTTGCACTGACGATGGTTGTTATGGTCGCTGGGGCGGTAATTATTCTTGGGACTTACTTGTATGCTATAGCGCGGTATTTTCGAATCGATGACATCCGGTGGGAGTATTGGGTGGGCTTTGCTTGCTGGACTCTGATACCGATGTTCATGGTACCCAGTACTTGATTGTTCTTCGATGGTTATGAGAAGACGCAGAACCCGTCATTCATTCTGTGCTTGGTCGTGTTGGTGTTTGGTTTTGTACTCCCTATCGTTTGGGCGGGTTATCTCACAGTCAGTGGATTACTCGATTGGACCGAAGATACAAAACGCGCACACATGGGCTTTTGCATACTGCCCTATGTGATTCTGGTATTGATGTCGGTACCTGACGTGTTTGATTTATTCAGCCAAATTTTCTCGTGATAAATCAAGTGACAGGTTGCATGTTGAATAAACAGTGGCTCTATCACCTTCTTTTTGGACGTCATCTGCAATCAGTTAACGCGGTTTGTGATTCGGTGACATACGAACGAGTCCTTGGTGCATGACGAAATTGGTAATCGACGCATATGCAGACACCTGAACCAAGCAAGCGTAAACTAGATCTATTGAACGAGACCAATTGGTTGCGC
>CAZEFI010000075.1:0-1525 GCA_964511425.1 uncultured Pseudomonadales bacterium | reverse complement strand
TAGGCATGGTCTTACTTGGCACGTACTATTTCGGTATAGCTCGATTATTTCGGATCGACGACATCTGGTGGGAACATTGGTTCGCTTTCGCTTGGTGGACTCATGTGCCTCTAATCTTGGTCCTGGGTGCGGCTAGATTCATTGATGTGTATTCAATCACGGTAGATCCATCGCTTGGCGTGAGTTTAATTGTGGTGGGACTGTGTTTTTTGCTACCGATCGTATGGACTGTAAGTCTCTCTGCACAGGGGCTACGAATTTGGACCGAAAGAGGGTGGGTTTTTTCCCTCGGCGTAAGCGTACTACCATATTTGGTTGTAATATTGGCTTATGCTCGAAGTATCGTAGAAATGTTTATGCACACCTAGGAGTAAAGTAGTTCTTGGAGTTATCACAGCGTGAACAGTTAAATTAACGCACGCACCGTCACACCTATGTCGAGTAGCAAAGATCATCATCTCTAAAATCAGGTTACTTCAGACTAGTTAGACTGAGGATTGACTGTGACTTTCTATCGAGTGAGGAACAATGAGAATGAAAGAGCTATCTTTATCAGTACTGATACTGGCGTTTCTGATTTCAGGTTGCGCGAGCGTAAATCACTCCGTTCCAGAAACCGAAACCGCGGGAAATGAAACAACCATTCTTGAATCAACTGAATCTCTTGCCGAGACAGCTGAGACCGAAAAACGATCACAACCACCAAACGAAGAGGAAGAGAGTCCATTCAATCCAATGCTCTCTTTCTCCGGCGTTGAGATCCAGAACAACCTCAGCAACCAGATGGTGGGATTCAATCCACTCAATCCACTGTTCTTTTTGTACGGCTTTGTGGTGGGAGTGGCTATAGGAGCACTCTTTCTGGTATTTCTTGGAAGTGTGTTGTAATAGGGGTTGAGCGATTGATGTCCCGTTGCGACCGCTATCGGGTCATGTAGTTCAACACATGGTGACACCGTGATGTTTGCTTCAATCGAGCAAATGCGTCGCGGTGTTTGTTCGATCGCTATATGAGTGCTGAACTGCTAGCGTTTAAATCTTCAAAGTGTAAGATAAAATAGAAAGTCTTCAAACTTGTCAGAGCACAATTTTGATTTGTTTTGTTGAACAGGAGATATTCACGTGAGAGTACCAATCTTGTTAGTGCTGGCGGTATCGTTGATCGCATCGGGCTGCGCATCGGTGCACAACCCTGTTGTACAGGGACCGAACACAGCACCAATCCACACAACCGTTTCAGAAACCGCCGTGGAAACTGCGGGCTCATCGAAAGCTGAGACTACACACCCTCCTGAAACTCTTGAGTGGGCAGGGACAACATCCCCGTCTTTCTTGCCTTTGCCTCCGTGGGTATTGGCTCGCTTGCCTCCGTCATTACAAAAGTCATTTCGATGGGGATTCTTAGTTGGATTGTCGATGGTCGGTCTTTCGGTGTTGTGGGCTTTAATCTTTGACTAGCCACAATTCTGTGCTCGGAACCTTCAGAGTTCAATCTGGTACCAAGATACATGAATGTTCACGGACC
>CAZEFI010000074.1:4955-6519 GCA_964511425.1 uncultured Pseudomonadales bacterium | reverse complement strand
CCGGGTTCTAGCACATCCATCCACGAGTGATCTTCGGTTTGATAGAGCACGCCGCACTTCAAACAATAGTCGAAGTTTGAAAGGGTATGCCAAAATTTTCCGTTGATAGTCTGATATTCGTCGCCTTCTTTTCCTGATTTGAGAAATCTAATGTATCGACTGTCGCCATCTTGCTCCAAACTAAAGATCACTCGGGCGAATGAACTGAGTTTGAGCCGATAACTATTTCGTCTGTTGGTGAGTTCTTTCACGGCGATGTGTTCCAAAGGGGATTCCATTACCACTAGCTCCTCAACATATTCCAAAAATCTTTTCTGATCCTGAACATAGAGATTGTGAAATAGATGCCGTTCGTTCCAACATTCGCTGTACTTGATTCCCCAAATTAACTGTGGTTCTTTCAATGATGGAGGACATCCAAATAGTCGCTGATGGGTGAGGAAGTGTCCATTGTCGATTTCTAGTTCGATTTCTTCAAGTAGTTTCTCCTCCTCTTCTTCGGGATCTAGTTCATCGATCCAACTACCGTCTTTAACGTAGTGAACAACCTCGTGTCCACAGTGAGAACAGTATTTATCGCTCTCTTTGATACTTGAAGAAATTTTTCGTTTGTAGAGATCGAAGAAGTGGTCTTGTTTTCCAATCAGGATAAATCTGATGTATTTCTGATCTTCTCGCTTCAGTAGCCGAAAGATCGCACGTACGTCATAACTCACTCTTAACCGATACGTCTTCCATTTAGCAGCGCGGAGTTGTTTAACCTGCTTGTGGGTTGTCGGATCCATTCGTCGCGCAAGTTGTTTCACGTAGGATTTGAACTGTTCACGATCTCCCAGTTTTAGTCTGTCGAACTGTTTATCGAATTCACTGTGGAAGTACTCAATCTTCCATCGTCTTTCCGATATCCTGCATTTCTCATGCTCAAACAGTCGGTTATGAGAAATGACGTACCCTGAGTCCATCTCTTGTTCGATTTCATCAACGATCTGCTCCTCTTCTGACGAAAGGTTGTCCATCCACGATTCCACTGAGTCGTAAGGCAGATAAAATTGCAATCGAGTACCACAATTGATGCAGTAGTTTTGTTGTTCGCCCAACAACTCTTCGCTGGTCTTTGTCTGCGTTCCGCAATGGTAACAGAAATTCAATGTCGTCATGTGTGAACTCCGTTTGGGGAAATGGAAGTTCCACAGTTGGCACAATAGTTAATGCTCTTAAGTGCCCGTTCGTATGCATCTCGCCTAATTTTTAATTTGGCGAAAATGAGCTTCTTCTCGTCTGCGGACTTCACGATATCAAAGAAAGCACTACAAGTCTGTGCCTTGAGTCGATAGGTGTTTCCGAGTTTTTTTATTTTTTTCACGGCTTGGTGGGCGGCAGGATTACGATCGCGACGTATGACTATTTCGTCGACAAGATCATTCAATCTTGTGAAAATTCTCGAGTTTGCCAGCTGTAGTTCTTCTAAGTCGTCTTTAAATTCATCATCGGAATCGACTTCCCAATGTTGCGTGTGCCTACCTCGTTCTCCTGGCGGCGGCTTTCCAAAGAGTTCTTCGTACGA
>CAZEFI010000074.1:0-4855 GCA_964511425.1 uncultured Pseudomonadales bacterium | reverse complement strand
GTTGGTAGGTGACCTGGCAAATTCGCGCAATTGTCCGCTAAATCGATAACGCTCTAGTGAAGTTTTCGTGCTGCATATCGCCGAAAAAGTCTACTAACGGCTTGAGTTGACCGACATCTGCTCTCTCGAGAGCATCAATGTATCGAGTTCGATCTCTATCCCGCACCAAAAGAGGAAACCAGTCCTTCTGAATAAAAACCAAGGAGGCGATCGCACGCGACACTCTACCGTTTCCGTCTTGGAATGGATGTATACTGGAAAATCTGTGATGTAACCAAGCAGCTTCAACCTCTGGGGCTACCTCTGCTTCGATGTGTCTTCTGTGTAAATCACACATGCGATCCATTTCTGAAGCTACGTGTTCGGGCGGACAATATTGGTGTACGACTCCATTGGGTAATGTGGGATTATTCGACAAGGATTTGTACTCTCCTCTCCGCAATCGTACTTCTACTGGTCGACCGAACTGATCGCGTGCTGCACATGTCTCCTGATGTCTGGTGATTAGACTGTGCAACTCCTTGATGTAGCTCGTTGACAACTCACGTTCTCGTGCAACGAACTCGAACAGATCGTCCAGTGCTGACTCTTGGTCTTTGAGGATAAGCTCGACTAACTTGGAATCTTGCTGTTCACTGCTAGGAATGAACTTTGCGGTGATCCCGTTTCGAATAAGAAACTGCGTCACTTCATCATTGAAAGTGTAGAGCTTCTCGATGAGACCAGTCTCGATTACCCACTCTCTCTTGAGTTCGATCTCGAATTGGGCAAAGGCTGCTTTACTTCGTATCTGGTCTTTTTGCTCTTGCCACTCACGCTCTAATACGCGTAGCTCATCTATTGCGAGAATGTCTGGGGTGTCTTCGTAGTCTCGAATGGGCGACCAGGATTTTGCTTGTGAGTGGTTCATGGTGACGAATGCGAACTAGTCGTTGGAGTATTGTTGACCGACGTTGGTGGATGAATTTAGCATGAATTCAGAAGCGAACTCGTCAACAGACAGACCCGATAATAGTCTGTTTGGTTTGATCTGGCGTTTTCGACCGTTTTACAAAGTAATAAGTTGCAATCAAATCACTACCATCTTACGCGTTGTGGAACGATCTAAACTAGCTTTCTTAATTCAACGAGAAAAGACGCTTGTCGCCCTCCTCGGTGCACTCGGTAGACCGGTAAATCCCACTGCCTTTCAAAACCTCTTGTTCCTATTCTGTACAACCACGCAGCAGGACTCAAACACTACGTCCGCTTCTGCTACATACGATTTCGTAACGTTCAAGTGGTGCATCTACTCGTTCACTAGCTACCATGACCGCAAACGTCTCATCGCAAGACACATACTCGATGGAACAATTGACGATTGGGTACTCACCCACTTTGGACGGACGTTGTCTCGCGAATTTATACCACACTATAATTTTTTGTGCTAAATAGTGATGAACAAAAACATCGATTATTTATTGGGCTTCTATGTTGTAAGTGACTTCTAATCGTTCAAAAGACCAACATGTTGACGATGATGATTATGTCGTACCCAGTTACAGCATCTTCGAAACCCTCAAACGGATGGAACTTCGACACTATGTTTCCTCCGTCTTCTACACCATAATTTGGTACTACCTCATCAAAATAGGTATCGTCGCCCTACTCGCCTTTGTTCTAAAGACCCACGCCATAAACGTTTGCGCAAGAGGTATCTCTTTCCTCGGCAACGCGAAAATTTGCCTACACGTACCCGACGGGCAACCTGCCTACCTATACCACCAACTCAGCAACGCCGAATACTTTAGTGCTACCTTTATGCGGGCGTCGGGTATCTTCTTTATCGTGTTTCCAATCCTATGCCTGTTTATTCGTTACAAACTAGACAACTACTCTGAACGTTTTTACAAAGCGGATCATCCACCAACTTGATCCACATCTATCGATAACGAAATCGCGCGGTGGTTTCTTCACAATTGCGTATCAACGGAGAACGTTCTCAATCGATTGCTCGAAGACTACCGTACAATTCCGTACGATGTTCGACGCAATCCTATTTCCGGAAGGTTCGGTTTCTCAAAAACGGCACGAGAGACTCGTGTCTTACAGAATAAAGTACAAACCAGTGTGTCCTAAGAAAGCACTATTAATGCATTTAACTTTGAGATGAAAGATGACTGTTCTGGCAATTCAAGCAGCTAAACACCTAGCTCAGAAATCGAATTGGAAATACTCCAATCTCGAGTATCAAAAGTTAATCTACATCGCTCACATGTTTCATCTTGGAGCAGAACACGAACCACTGGTTTTCGGCAACTTTGAAGCTTGGCCTTACGGTCCAGTACATCCCGATGTTTATCACCTGCTCAAAATATTTGGCGCACACGCAGTCCCTAAAACTTTTGGTCTGTTCAAGTTCATCGAAGACATTGAAACTGGGTCGGAATCTGCATGGTTGGATGATGCGGCAAACGCATTCCCACCTGGCAATGGTGCCCGTCTAGTTGCTGTTACACATCAAAAGCAAAGTGCTTGGCAGAGACACTATGGCACAAATAGGAAAAGCGTAGTGATTCCTACCGATTCGATAATCGCCGAGTATAAGTTTTTTCAAAATGGGTAAAGCACCGTAGCTGGAAATGACGAGTTTCACCGGAGCTACAATAGACAAAAAGAGTTAACGCTCCACATCACATGATTGAGAAAACTTCAAACAAAGTCTCTGTTCCCGATCTGGAGTTTGATCGATTCGAGTACCTCTTTAAAGTCCTCAACGAAGCATGGAAGTTTGACACCAGATACGAATCTTCTGCAACGAAAATAGTCTCGCACCCCGCCTACCAACTGATAATCGAAATGGGGGAAGTCATGGTTCCTTTTATCTTGAGTGAAGTATCTATTGGAAGCAATCATTGGTTCTATGCTCTGCGAAAAATAATAGGACATAATCCAAAAGATGCTGGAATTCTGGATTTCGACAAACTTCGTACATCTTGGATGAACTGGTCGGACGAACAAGAAAATACCGCTTGGATTGTGAAATATGGATCGCAGGAAGAGGCATTGTCGACACCTAATTCCTCAGCGTCTGAATAGAGCATAAAAAGCATCAATTCGTAGGTTCAAAACCTGCTCTCTTGAGGAATAAAATTTCTGTGCTCCGAACAGAGCTTCGTTCTACACTTTAATCACCTACGCGGAAACTCTTAATGATTCATACCGTCGAGACTTCACCAGTACTCAAAGCAGCGGAATATTGGAAAGAACGTTGTCTTCTAAATGAGGGATCGGTTTTTAGCGACCTTCCACTTTGGACACACGAAAATTTTGAAGAGATTCGAAAACAAGTCATTGAGAAACCAGACTGGACTACACGAACATTCGATGAAAAGCTCAAGTTGCAGCTAAGCTCTGCTTCGATGGAAGTTCAGTGTCTCAGTGCCGAAGTGCGGTGGTTGTACTATTTAATTGCGGCCAACGTACACAAACCGAAAAAGCTCGAAAGTATAAAGGTCGCGTGGTCGTTGTCAGGGAAGGTATTTCCAGACGACCATTGGACTCTGTGCGAAGTTCTAGAACAAGGAATCGTAAATACAGGCCAAGCATACCTAAATCTAGTGTGGCGTGAAATCAGTTTCATCGTCATTTCAATGTGCGAATGGACGCGTTTTTCTATCCACGAGCGATCTTCTTTGTTGGACGATCCCTGGAAATTTGCCATGTGGTTGGAGTCTCAGCCGGAAGCAGAAAAACGACAGTTCAGGCATGCACTACTACATCTTCTATACCCTTCGGTTTTTATCGATTGTATGTCGCACAAATATAAAAGATCGATAGTCAAAGCACTCGACGAGGAGACTTTGGACCCGTCCGAGATCACTCGCATGGAATTAATTGAACTTGATAAAAGAATTCTGAAGATCACAGAGAGGCTTCGTCGGCAAGAATCCACACAAACCATCGACTACTTCAATTCTCCTCTACGAGAACGATGGTTCGAAAATGGTGATACTAAGCCCCCTGATGAAGATTTTGAAGATTGGTGTCGGAAACGGTTTGGAGACGCGAAAGTGTGGATTGTCGCTCCAGGCGCAGGTGCACAAAATTGGAATAGTTTCTTGAAAAGCGGGGTTGTATGTATAGGTTATGACAAGTACATCGGTGATATTCGCGCTTATGAAACACGTCAAGATGTGCACGATAAATTGATCGAACTTGGCCAAGGTAACAATCCAGTCAATCAATCCTTAGCCCTTTGGCAGTTCTTACATGAAGTAGAAGTCGGTGATTATTTAGTTGCAAAACAAGGCCAGAGAAAACTCGTCGGTTGGGGTAAAGTTACTGGTGAATATTTCTTTGAGTCTTATGAAGTTGCTGAGCCGCACAGACGCACGGCGGAATGGACTGCACTCGAACAGCCAGTATCAATCGGAAAAGAACGGCAGCTCAACACGAAAACTTTGACTCTCGCCCACAGACCAACGTGGTCAAACTGGTTGAAATATGCGTTTGACGTGATGGATGGAAATCAAATCATTAACGGTAACAAACCCTTTGAAATTGGGCAAGCACTCGAGGGGCTGTTTCTGGACCAAACCCAATTTCAACGTATTCTAGACGCACTGGCGATTCGAAAAAATTTGATACTTCAAGGGCCTCCCGGTGTAGGTAAGACGTTTATCGCTAAACGACTAGCTTATTGCCTGATGGGACGTGAAGATTCGAGTTGTGTCGATATGGTGCAATTCCATCAGTCCTACGCGTACGAAGACTTCGTACAAGGATGGAGACCAACAGAAGCAGGCGGATTCACCATACGCGATGGTGTGTTTTTGCAGTTTTGTCAACGTGCGGCTACGGATCCGAATACACC
>CAZEFI010000073.1:0-6718 GCA_964511425.1 uncultured Pseudomonadales bacterium | reverse complement strand
TCATACCGGTCTTGCTGCTCTGCTAAGAAATAGTTGTACACGAACCGTACTGCACTGAACTACCTCCGCAGAATCCGTTGCTGGACGTTTGTGGGGTAGATTCGATAGTAGTAAGCTTTTAACATGTACTTTATTATAGTTATAATTTCAAACTGATACACTACCAGCTTCTTAGCGTCCGGAGTGCCGTTGTCTTCCTACAAATTTCGAGACATTCGCTAGAAATCAGCCATCGTGTTTGGCAGCCAAAGTACTATGTCGGGAAACACCAACAATATAGCGACAGTGACCACATCCGCGACAAAAAACGGACCTACACCTCGAAACACATCCTGAAGTGGAATAGCAAGTGAGCCTACTGTTTCCGTTTGCAATTCTCGCGAGACTCCTGCCACCACAAAACAGTTCAATCCAATCGGAGGTGTGATCAAACAGATCTCGGCCATCTTGACAACAATCACACCAAACCAGATCGGATCGTATCCTAAAGCGATCACGGCTGGAAAGACCACAGGTAATGTCAGTATCAACATTCCGATGGCATCCATAAACATACCCAGAATTGCATATGCGAGCAGAATGCAGATCATGATGACTAGGGGAGGTACCGCTAAAGTTACTACCCAGTCCGCGAACGCGCTTGGTAGCCCCGCAAACCCTAGAAATCGTACGAAAATAAATACGCCCCAAATGAGGGTGAAAATCATGACCGTTAATTTCGCTGTTTCCATAAGAGCTTCGAAGATGTTCTTGCGAAAAGACGGGAATGACTTTTGTATTAGCGCACGACCGAAGTACAGCAAAAAGATCATCGCGGCTCCGAGGGCACCCGCTTCGGTGGGCGAGGCATACCCGGTATACAGAGCACCAAAAATCGCTCCCACAACTAGGAGAACTGGCAGTGCCCCAGGGAGACTCTGAAATCGCGCCTTCCAAGATATGCCAGACACAGAACTGCCTAGTTCCGGTTTCACCTTGCACATTCCGACGATCAATACTGTGTAAATCAATACCGACACCAAACCGGGCAACAATCCAGCTAGAAGCAATTTACCCACGGACTGTTCGACAATAATCGCGTAAATAACCAAAATCGCCGAAGGTGGGATTAATGACGCAAGCGTTCCCCCAGCGGCGACCACACCAGCGATAAGTCGACGGTGATAACCATTCCTAACCATGTCTGGAATCGCCACTCGAGAAAACACCGCCGCAGTCGCCGTCGAAGCCCCCGACACCGCTGCAAATCCAGCACTTGCAAAGACCGTAGAAACAGCTAAGCCACCGGGAACCCAGCCTACCCACCTACGAGCTGTTTCGAACAATCGCTTGGTAAAACCCGCATGAAATGCCAAGAAGCCGATCAAGATAAACAGAGGCAATACCGATAACGCATAGGTCACTGTCTTGGAGTGGGGAATGGTCCCAACGATACCGACAGCGGTACTCCAACCACGTAACAGCAAAAGTCCCACAAAGCCTGCAAGCGCAGCCGCGACAAAGACCCGAACTCCGGCAAGCACTAATGCTATTAAGAGTACGATTCCAAAAATACCGATCGTTAAGTCGTCAAATAGCATCACTCATTCATCCTATCTGACGTTCGGTCACTGCGGCTTCAGATTTCGCTTTGTCTTCAAGGGTCTGAACCACTGGAATGGCGATTGGATTTAAACTTGGTCGGTACAACATCCGGAGGTAGCCCACAGTCTGTATCAGAAAACGTCCAAATAGGATTGATAGTGCAATGGGAACAACCAGCTTCGCAGGCCAAGTCACAAGTTCAATATCCATCGTACTATCGCCGTATTCAAACGCTCTTTGAAAGTGGCTGTATGACGACGGAATCAAAATACCGACGATGAACAATGCGAGAAGACTTCCTACCGTTTCGACAAACCAGAGCCAACGACCCTTCAACGAGGTCAAGATTAACTCCATTCTGACATGTCCGCCTAGTCGCTGCACGTACGCAATTGACAGTACCGCAAATCCCACCATCGACACTTGCACGATGTCGATAAACCCGTATAACGATGCATCGAATACACGAGACAGAATCCGAATGCCGCCAAAACACATCAAAGCAAAGATGAGAATACCGGCGATGAAGTTTGTCGTATTTTCTAAGTAGGAGTATCTTCGGTCGATAAGAGATAGAATTCGACCAAGTGAATCAGGTCTCGATTCGTTCACGGTTCGTAACTCTGTTGAGCAAATGTAATTCTAAATGGTTGGAATTCAGAGTCGGCAGGATGAACAACGTCGTCTGATACCGAACAGCTTTATTCGCACGGATGTTTCTTAGCGGTACACAGCAAGCGGATACAATGTTTTGAGCAGTTGCTAAATTTATCAAAGTACGTTTGAGGTATTGATTGATGTTAGATTTTCGAGTCGTTAAGTCATTCTCCCTGACACTGTTCTTGATTCTGTGGTGTTCCACGATGTCCGCAGAGAACTCCGATGAGATCGAGGTTACTGTGACTAATTGGGTCGAAGGAGACGAGATTTGGGTCGGAGTGGTAGAGCAAGAACAGGAGTCCAGCTCTGTTCAATGGGAGCAAGTTAGTACTAGTAAATTTTCAGTAGAGATTCCAGACACCCAGCAACTACCTGTGTTAATATTTCTGAAACGGGACGCGGTCCCAGTGATGCGATCATTGACAACAGATTTAGTCTCAACCCCACTAGACATCGAGTTCGCAGCAGGATCGTCCATTAAAGGCAGTGTCTCTACGAAAAAATTCGGCACTTTGGTTACGGAAGGAACGGTATCAATCGTATTTGACGAAGAGTTCCAATTTCCTTTGCCTGACCCGTCGTGGTGTTCATGGCCGATCAACTCTGATGGTACCTACGAATTGCACGGGATACCACCGGGTAAATTTGTCGTGACTGCATCCTCGCACGGATTCATGCCCGCCAAAGAAACATTTATCGTCGACGAGGATTCAGATCTGCTCGAGCGCAACTTTCAGTTGTCTAACGCTTTCTACATTGATGGTTCAATAAAAAATAGTGAAAACGAACTAATCCAAGGTGTCTTAGATGCGATGGTCTCGCCTGAGGAAAGCCAAACTACACCGATCCGTACGCATTTCGATGAAGACTCACATTTTCAAATTGGTCCGTTTGCCGAAGAAGCTTCGATTGAACTGACCGCAAGATTACCAGATGGTCGGCGATCTCGCCCAATTACGGTGAATGCTCTGAGTGAGAATGTGAAGTTGCAAGTGGGTTATTGGGTTCGGGTCCAAGGAAGGCTACAAAACCACGACTCAGGGGAAGCCATTGAAGAGGTTCAGCTAATGATTTCTCTAAAGGGTCGTGCCCTAAATACCTTCAAACACGTCGCACCGAATGGAATTCTGGATCTAGAAATTGACGACCTCTCCAAGATATTTTCGATTCAAGCCGATGGCTTTCTGTTTTGGACATCGGGCGATATAAATCTCGTCGGCAAGAGTTCGTTTGACTTTGGTGTTATCGAGCTAGTTCCTGCACGTCTGGTGAGAGGAATAGTCCTTGACCGCGCTACGCGTGAGCCAATCGCGGATGTTTCGCTTCGAAGGCTCGAATACGAAACCCCCTTCGCTACGAATTGGTACTATAACGATGTTGCCACTACTACGGACACTGATGGCGAGTTTGAATTGAAAGGATTTCCCCCGGAGGGTGGTTCGGTGCAGGTCGCCGTAAAAGGGTACCAAACTGTTCACCACACATTCGAAAACGTCGACACCTACTTAGAGATCGAAATGGAACCGAGTGGTAATATTAGCGGTCAGATAGTTTCCGTTGACGGTGAACCGACAGCTGGTAGAATCTATCTTGAGGACTCGATGGGGGGTATTGGTCGACCTTCCAAAGACGGAAACTTCCACTTTGAAGTGAATGACGGTACCTATACACTTTATGCCACGACCGCTTCGGGTCGGTCGTCTACAGAAGAAGTAATCGTCGAGAATGGGGAGTCCATCACTGACGTACAATTGGAAATAGACATCACCGGTCGAGTGACCGGTACCGTGAAAGGATTAGCTGAAGGCGAAACCGTGAGCATACGTATTGGTGACTACTCACAGCGATCATCGACGTTTGTCGAATCTAATGGTCCCTACGAGTTGGTCAGGGTATCAGCAGGTGAACACACGGTTTCCGCTAAAACGAGTCTCAATCGTTATTTCACCGACACCGTACTAGTAAATTTGACCAGAGAAACCAAGTATGATCTGGACTTGTCCGGCGACTTTACACTCGATGGTCATGTGTTCGCCGGGGGTCATCCTTTAGCGTCCGTGGAAGTAGTTGCCTTTTTGGAAAACAAAACCCCACTTAGGGAACTCAAGCAAGCCGAACTCTATTTGTTGGACGAACTAGACAAACACATCTACAGCTTCGAAGTGCGAACCAATTCCGAAAGAGACGGCTCATATCGTTTGGAAGGTCTCATTGAAGGCACCTACCGAATCGAGGTTCAAACTCGCAGCTTCACCGAGGACGTGGTTGTTGATAGTGACACGAACTTCGACATTCAATTGGGCTCACTTTCGTTATCAGGGCGAGTGAATGCTTCGGGTTCTGTTCGTGGAGCTCAAGTGAGGGTAATTGGCAGCGACAAAACTGTACGATCAATCTCATTACAGATGTCCGTAGACTCAATCGGTTCGTACCGGTTTCAGGGGCTACCAAGCGGCAGATATACGATTCGCGTAAATCATCCAGACTACGAAGAGAAATCGCAAAGCATAATGCTAGAACGAACTACATCAGACGTCGATATTCTCTTGAATCCAACAACCAATCAATAGGCAATAATTGAATTTAATGCCTTGAATTCATCGGACAACTTTTACTCGAGAACCTAAAAGGGAACTAGTGAAGTTGCGTGTCTACGACCATCGCAAAATAAGGATTTATGTACCCGAGTGACGCGAGCCAACTGCTAGTAAGACCGATAATCCCGACTATTCTTCATCCTCTACCGCAACAGTTCGGAGAAAGGATTTAATTAAGTATTTTGCTCGATATAGATAAAGTCGCCGTAGATTTGTCCACACCGACATTTAGAAAGAGTTGTAGAAGCCATTTCATGGGAACAAGACAATACGCTAACACAACTTTGGTAAAAACAACTTCTTTGTAGCTCACATCGTGATGATACGACACAACAAAGACTTCCTGGTTATTCATGTTCAACCAATGAAGCGATGCTCCAAGAGGAGTCAGAATCGAAGTACGTTCCTGTCACGGAATCGAAGATGGATCATCTTTGTTGATCCATTCTTCCCATGCTTCCACATCTTGTTCAAAATCCTCGCCTGATATGAATTGGAGAAAGGTTGATGCACTCTCCCTAGTTCTCTCATGTTCTGCCGCTAGATGTGCTAGTAGTAACTGAGGTCTTTCCAGTACTAACTCCTTCCCGAGATGAGGGTCTATTTCAGTCGCGACAAGTACATTAAGGATTTCCGTAAACGCGAACGGATTTGTACCACCCAAAAGAGCTACAAGCGTGTCGCGAGCACCCAACCACCGTACAGAATCTGCTTGTTCTTGAAGAACCAATAATTGCAGTAGCTTGATCGCAATGCCTCTCACTTGCGGTGCGGGGTCGATGAGTGATTCAACCAGAGCATGCCAAGATGTGTCGTTTTCAGGGGATTGCGTGAGAACCAATGTCGCAATAAATCGTACGGACCATCTTTCATCATGCGCTAGTGCTTTGAGTGCCATACTACGTTCAATCTCTTCGTCAAATCCCTCGGCCCAAAGGCCCTCGACAAATGTAAATACTGTATCAAAAATCTTCTCATTAGGACTGTATAGCTGTTCAAAGAAACGAGAGTAAGCAGCGGCAGAGTGCGTTTGGAAAGTCTCTTCGACGATTGGCCGAAACTGCTCCCATCTCAGGGGTATTTCCAGAGATTCACTCCCTACAGTGCGATACTGTATGTGGGCACTGTTCTCAACGCCGACCACAACGGTGTACGTCGGTGATCCATCGTCCTGGTTTTCGAAGAATCTAAACGCGGCCGCATCAGGGAATTTCAGAACTTCTTTCATGACATCCGCGCATGCATGGAATGGTTTGTAAGGATCTGTCTTGTAAGGTTCTGTCTCTTTAATAGCTTCAATCAAATCGGAAGCGGTCCACTCTTCTAATCATATGAATTCCACCGGTCCCCAAGGTCCTTCGAGGACTTCAGCAACATAAGAAGACATCGATACTACGCAAAACAGCGCAATAAGGATCGATTGATGATTCTTCATTTTTTTTCTTTCCTCCAATGCGTGTTCAAGCGACGATGCGTTAAACTCGTCCAAAAGAGATGTTGTAATGCGTGAATTGTTTACTCAACATGTTCACTAGCCTAATTACGATTGCTGACAATGCAAAAGTGTCTGAGTTAAAAATATTGAACTTGTAGTATACAAGTGTGCCGAATATGAACGGCTGGGTCTGAGCACGGTTTAGGGGACAACTTTTTAGTCACTTTTTGATCAACAAACTGCACTGTTCGTCCTCTCATTGAGTGCTTCTTTTGTGTTTGGTTTTTGGGTTGAAATTGGCATTCGTCGCCACGGATTGTAGGTCTTTAAGAAGTACTGATTGATTCTTTCAGTGGCTTCCTGCCGCGTGCGAAATCGGCAGCGATACACCAACTCTCGTTTCAACTGCGCAAACACACTCTCGGCCGAAGCATTGTCAGCA
>CAZEFI010000072.1:5839-7273 GCA_964511425.1 uncultured Pseudomonadales bacterium | reverse complement strand
TTGGAACGTCAGTCGGACTGGTACTGTGTGCGGTAGGAGCTACGACAACCATGGTTTCGCAGTACCAGATGGGGAAGTCGTGGCGAATTGGTGTTGACGACTCCGAGAAAACCGAGCTCGTCATGCACGGATTGTTCTCGCTATCTCGGAATCCCATCTACTTTGGTATGCTGGTGGTCGGTCTCGGTTTCTTAGCACTGGTCCCTCACGTTGCGATGCTCATTTGCTGTGTCCTTGCGTATATTGGTATTGACCTACAAGTGCGCAAAATTGAAGAGCCGCACTTAAAGCGCGTCTTTGGTAGCGCGTATGAAGAATACACCAGAAGAATCAACCGTTACGTCCCTTGGATTCCGCGAAGTTAAAGTCTGCTGTTAGAGGGAGCGCGTAGAAACATGGAGAGGAGGCACAACGATGAGTAGTAACTGCGAAGTGAAAGGGTTGTACCGAAGACTGGGTCACCTCGTGAAATACAGTAATCGGACTATAGGTGGGGCACACATTTTAGGCGTAGCCTGTATCTGCCTTTATTTCGAACTTTGGATGCTTCAACGACGAATTTGGGACCTACTTGGCGACCCGGCAGCTGGTTTTGGCTTGGACTGGGCTGTTAATGATTGGGATTCGCGATTTCGTATTTCTTTACCAGAAAGTTAAAGGGTATCGTGAATGAAAGCAAAGAAACATGGGCACAGGACGAAAAGATTGAAGTTTCGTCGTAATCATCGTGAGACTGATTGCAGTTTGCAGACACCAGAGATGTACGAAATAGGTAAAGTTCCATACGCACTGTTGAATAACAACACAGTAATTCTCCGATGCGCACCTCAGAACTAAAGACTAGATCCCTGCGATACGTGCTATGGGTAGGTGCCGGCGTGGTATCCTTGTTAATTGTCTTAGCTCTGGTCTTAATCGATCGAGGTTTCGTTACCACATCCGCACCCGATTTGAATGAGTCTGAAGTACCTCAAACGGAAGTCCAAACCGTGGCTGAGAATGCGACGCGTGTCCAAGATGAACCTGAAGAAGTTAAAGTAGAGGGAATTGGTCTTGCGGTTAGCTCACGCGACATTCCCGACGATGTTTGGGAACTCTGTGGTCGCGATGCGTGGCCCAAAGACTATGAAAACGGCCGTAGCGTGATCGAGAAGTTTGAATTGTCTGAAGAGTGCAAGATTGCATTGGAAGAACACATTCTTAAAAGTAATCCTTTAGTCTTTAGCTCTGACGAGTTTTCTTTTGTGCTCCAAGACAATCCAATGACGTATTACAGAGTTTTTTCGGTTCCTGCGGGCGATCTCGAAAAGATTATGGACGCACTCTCGCGACCAGAGTGTTTGTTGGAAGATGGCGTCGTTGCGAATTGGGAACTCAAAGACTCCTGCCATGCGGAAGCTTTTACTAACTACGCAGCTTTCTACGGTGCCCACT
>CAZEFI010000072.1:0-5739 GCA_964511425.1 uncultured Pseudomonadales bacterium | reverse complement strand
CTGCTACTTTTCGGAGCTAGGTTAGGCGATGTAGATACGACGTTTAGGTTAACCTCACACTTTGATGAAAAACTAGCTGCCTATTTCATAGAACATCAGCCGTGGCTCGAGAATTGGGATGAACCAGATCGGAACAGGATTCCGAGTGAATCCCAATTGTTGAAAGCTCTCAATATCATCGATTCCGTCGCCGACACAGATGTGAAGCTGGATTGGGATGGTTTGGTGAAACGAGTTTGCAAACCAGACCTAGTTCAAGGAGTGTCTTCACACCCGAGTTGTCAAACTCTGATTTCTGACTTGCTCAAGAAATTAGACCCGGCCGAAGATCGGAAAATACAAGCACTTGATCAGTTTGAAAGAAAAGCGATCGAACTCGGCGTGTATAACTGACGACGTCTACAATCCCAAGTATTAAGAAGTACTGTTACGACCACAGTTTGAAAATTACGTAAGCACATATTCGCTTCGAGTTACCTGCTAATTCGCTTAAAACGATTGAGTCGGTTTGAATAGGAAATCACACAGAGGAAACGTCAATTCTCGACGTATTAAATCTTTGAGAAAGATAAAAGGAAAATTGAAATGAGACAAACAGACACTATTTTTCAACAAATGTACTGGCTGATGACGGACGGGAACAATTACATTATTGCATGTCTCGTGATGTTGGTTATCATCGCAATTCTGCTGTTCTGTATGGCAATTGGAATTGGGACCGCGTGCGATAGATTAACCAAGATTCAAAGGTCTTTAACCGTTTTACAAAAGGGCAGAAAAAACGATGTCGCCGTCAAAAAATGAAAACGTCGAAGACATCATGTATACGTAGTTTCGTCTCCAACAGCATTAGTACAAGGCCAACGCATAACTCAATAGTACACTCACTTACATGACTAAAAAGAAATCCGATAAACCACACCCTCGCTGGACTGATCCTCCAGGTACCCTCATCATTCGGGATAAAGATGGGAACATAAAGTATCCCACAGATCCCATTGATGTTGCTTGGGCAGTGTTGTTTGAAGCTGTTTACTACTTCGAATCGGTAACCGGAGACACCAAATTGGTTCTAGATTTGTTGAAGCGACGAGGGAATTGGACGCAACCTGAGAAATAGTCACCACAGAGTCGCGGAACGACAGCAGTACACCAAGCAACGTACTCTCATCCGCTCTCGGGTGCTATCTCGTTCTCTACGTACACGGTTTGTGTTGGGAACGCAAAGTCAGCGCCGTGTTTACGGACGATATCTGAGATCGTGAGGAGAATTTCCTCCTTGATCTCGTGAAACTCTGTCCACACCGTCGTCTTCGTAAACGTGTCCACGAAAAAATTCACCGAAAACTCGGTGTAAGCATCCAAATGGACCATTAGGGTTCGAGTCGTGTCGATCGCGGAGTGATTCCGCAACATCTCGCGAACTTCATCAATTACTTTCTTCACGTTCGTAATGTCCTCGAAACGAACGCGAAACGTCTCAAAAATTCGTCGGTATTCCATCCTCTGTGGATTTTCTACCGTGAGACTAGTAAAGTTTGCATTGGGAACATACAGCGGTCGTCGATCGAACGTCCGTATTCGAGTTGTCCGCCAACCGACGTCTTCGACCGTCCCTTCGATTTCTCGATCTGGAGAACGAATCCAGTCTCCTACGATAAACGGTTTGTCAATGAGAAGCATGAGCGTACCAAAAAAATTTGCCAACAAATCTTTCGCGGCAAACCCAACAGCTATTCCACCAATTCCTCCGAAAGCCAAGACCCCTTCGATCGGAAGTCCATAAGCTTGCAGAATCAAAAAACCTGTTGAAATGATTACAGATGCCCTGAGAACTCTTCCCACTGCGCCGGAGGTCGGCGGGATCCCAGCGTGATTCTGTCCCGTCGCGACGTGGTAACACAACGACTTCTTGAAACTCCTTGATGAATCGATTCGCGAACCAAGCCACCAAGACCACGAGCGTTGCACTACGCAAGGTACCAACGCGTTTATAGATAGAGTCAGCACTTTCATGAGTGAGCATGTCGCGTATGGCTTCGTTTATTATTAGATCCGTTTCTGCTAACGCGGAAAGAGTCTGTTTTGTGAGTACGTCATCGTAGATTCTGTTACCAGCAAAGCTTAGACCGATGACCCAAATGCCCAAATCAAGTGGTTTACTTGCAGCGCGGCTCAGAGCTTCTTTCCACCGTCTCTTGGTGTCAGAAACTTTGTTAACGTACTTGTTTAATAGTCCTTTTGCAATTGCGCGCATGATCGCAGTAGCAAGAACGATTAGAAAGACATGAAGTCCCAGCCAGAACCACCGCATCCAATCGGCATTGTTGATTACATGAAAGAATTCACTGATTGCTTCCATTTAGGTCACCTCGTAGGGTTGAAATATAAGACTGCTCATATGTTAGCCCTTTCAACTGACTTGACCTAGTTCGAATTCATTGGAGAACCGGACCAGGTAGGCATGGTCTTTATCATGAAATGAGCTAGGTGACAGACAGAGCGTCTCGTGATTTGGAGGCCGATTCTCCAAACCAAAAATCCCTGGCGAGAAAATGGGGTACAACCAACACAAGATACCCCACCAAGCGAATCTCAATTACTCAAAGCAATAGATCTGATAGCTGCCGTTGCCGAGACAAATGTGAAACTGGGTTGGGAAGGTTTAGTGAAACGCGTTTGCATTTCGGACTTAGTTCAAGGAGTGTCTTCATTCCCAAGTTGACAAACTCTGATTTCTGACTTGCTCAAGAAATTAGCCCCAACCGAAGATCGAAAACTAAAAGCACTTGATCAATTCGAAAGAAAAGCGATCGAACTAGGCCTGTATAACTGAAGTACGATTACTCGATCTGATCAAGTGTCGAAGTGCAACGTCAAACCAATTTGATTGACGGTTAGCTTCTTTGCAGGTGTACCTACGTTCCTAAAGTTTTGGTTGAATCAAAGCTCCGCCTTTAAATCAAATCAAAAGCCTTATGCCTGATTTTTGCTCAGCGATTTGGTCGTGAGCAATGTGAGAAGACCTTATCAAATAAAGCAATACGCGCTTCTCAACAACATCGAAATGAAGTTTATCACAGCCGAGAAGTCAAGAAATTCAACGATATTCTTTCAGTTTGATCGTCGTTGGAACCGAGGAAGTTTCAGATTGATTGTGTGTGTGTTTTTCCGGTTCCTGTCTAGAGACACGCTTCGATGCTCTGGATTTTTCGAAGTATTCGGAGCGAAACCAAGAGATGAGGACAGGCAAGCAGATCAAAAAAATCGACGTACCGATTATGTAGATCACAAGAAAATGTGGTTTCTGAAGACGCATAAACGGATCATCCAAGACATACCAAGCAGGAATAAGTGCGATACCAGCGACCACTGTTAGTGGCCATAGCATCATTCGTCTTTTAATTCTCATCTATCTTCGCAGTGTCAATCTAAGACAATGTATCAACTCGGTAACTGGATCGTATTATTGTATATTAGTCGATCGATCACAATACACATTCGGAATAAACATGGATAGAAGTGGGTTGAGCACTATACCTTGAAGTTTGTTATGCGAGATCGCGCTGGCCTCATGGCGGCCTAATCACCTGTGCCTCACAGCCTTATGGCTGCAAACGAGGAGCTGTGGTTCAGCTAAGCCGTGCTTTCATCGGTAATCGACGAATCGTTCTCTTCCACATTCGCAACTTTACCTCTGGCGAACGACATCATCAACACTAAGCCTACAAACAGTATCGCGCCGACCGCAAATACAACATCTCCCGGCACACGGAGCCATACCAACAATTCCATGATTGGAGAGTGCATGAATTCAGCAGTACGAGCATGCCAATACCCCTCGGTAAATGCTCGCAATCCTTGCAAGATACCCTGTGGAAGGAGCGAAATAAACACCATCAGTGCTAAACCAATGTTGAACAACCAGAACACCCAGTTGAGTGCCCGTTCGGGCCATTTTGCTTGTAGAGCTTGAAGATCGCGCATGCACAGCAGGAGTAAGCCAATTCCCAGCATACCATACACGCCGAACAATGCAGCATGACCATGCGTCGGGGTCGTCATTAAACCTTGCATGAAGTACAACGATAGCGGTGGATTGATGAGAAATCCTAGCACACCGGCACCAACCAAGTTCCAAAACGCTACGGCTAGGAAAAACTTTAGGGGCATTTTGTAGCGACTCACCCAAGGTGAGTACTTCTCGACTTTCCAATGGTCGTGCGCATCGAAAGCGATCAATGCCAGTGGTACCACTTCTAACGCGGAAAAGACCGCACCTAACGCCAGTACGGATTGTGGAGTTCCTGCAAAGTACAAGTGGTGGAAGGTACCTAACACTCCACCACCAAGGAAGATCATCGCAGAGAACATCGTGTACACCGCAGCCGTTTCGGCCCGTAGTAGGCGCATGTGCACGAAAATCCACGCAACCCAAGCTGTTGCAAAGACTTCAAATACCCCTTCAACCCACAGGTGAACCACCCACCAGCGCCAATATTCGACGATCGTCAGATGGCTCGAACGGTCGTAGAGTAGACCCGCGCCAAATAACAGCGCGACACCCGCGGTCGATAACAACAGAATCAGGAGCAACGAGCGATCGGGTCGTTTCTCTTGAATCGCAGGGATCACACAGCGCGCCATGAGCACGAGCCAAATCAACAATCCCGCGAAGATCAAGATTTGCCAGAATCTCCCCATGTCCAAATACTCGTAGCCTTGGTGACCAAACCAATATACCAGAGCTGGATCGGTCATAACGCCGTTGAGTGCCAGAGCTTCCCCAACCAAAGATCCGATTACCGCAAAAACGAGTGCTCCCCAGAGAACATTCACGCCAAGTGCTTGGAACTTAGGTTCTCTACGCGCTATTAAAGGTCCAAGATAGAGACCGGCTCCGAGCCATGCGGTTGCGATCCACAAGATCGCTAACTGAATGTGCCACGTTCGGGTCAGGGCATAGGGTGCGATTTCAGATATAGGTATTCCATAAAAGTCGTGTCCCTCTACTTGATAGTGTGCGGTCACTGCGCCAAGAATAATCTGCAGACCCAACAGTCCAGCAACTACCCAGAAGTACTTCTTGACTGCCATCATCGATGCAGTCGGTTGCACCTTGTCTAGGGGATTTGTTCCGCTGAAGCCTTCTACAGGTTGACTATCGCGCACCCACTCTTCCCGCTCGCGGAGAAAGAACCAACAGAGTAAACCTACACCAGCGATCAGCAGTATTACGGAGATGAAGGTCCAAATGAATGCCGCAGTGGTTGGAGTGTTTCCGATCAAGGGCTCGTGAGGCCAGTTACTCGTATACGTAATGTCTAAATTCGGTCGATTTGTACCAGCCGCCCACGCAGTCCACCACCACCATGCTGTTAGTGCACGAACGTCCTGATCAGTAATGTGAGCCAAAAGGCTGTTTGGTAAGGCGTATGCTTCTCTTAAGTGTTCTCCTTCGTCGCTATCGCTAAAGAGTGAGAGATAATGGTCGACTACCGACTCAATAGCTTCCGATCTTTCTTGACTGACAGTGATCACACCAGTGGCTTCGTCGTAGGTGTTCGTACGCATTTCCAAAGAGACCTCAGCGATCCGCTTCGCCTGATCTGGTTCGGACAATTGATCGAGTGCGCCACCACGGTCAGCTAAGAACTGTGCTTCACGATGAAGAACGTCCGCGGTCCAATCCGGTGCGAGATAAGATCCGTGCCCCCACACAGAGCCCATTTCCATACC
>CAZEFI010000071.1:0-7351 GCA_964511425.1 uncultured Pseudomonadales bacterium | reverse complement strand
GACAAGAACACGATGCGAAAATGATCCGGTGTAGGATAGTTAAAGCCCGTACCCTGTACGACGAGAATTTTCTTATCCATAAGCAAGTCATAAACAAATTTTTCATCGTCGTCAATTTTGTACTTTTTGGTGTCGATGCGAGGAAAAAGAAATATTGAACCTTTCGGTTTAAAGCAAGAGATACCCGGTATCGATATAAGGGACTCATGGGCAGCGTCGCGTTGTTCGTAAAGTAAACCGCCCGGTCGTGTGTATTCATAGATCGATTGAAATCCACCTAAAGCTGCCGGAACTGCATGTTGAACGGGCACATTCGGACACAACCGCATAGATGCGAGAGTATCCAAACCGTCGATAAAACTTCGAGCACGCACTAAAGCACCGCTAACCACCATCCAACCGACGCGGAAGCCGGGGACATGGTACGCTTTTGACAAACCATCGAACGACAGCGTGAGCACATCTTCATCGATCGAAGCCATAGGTATGTATTCGGCATCGTCATACAACACCTTTGAGTAAATTTCGTCAGCAAAGACGACCAGGTTACTCTGTCGAGCCCAATCTGCCAAAGAAGCCAACAGGTCGCGTTCATAGACTGCACCAGTCGGATTGTTCGGGTTGATCACCACGATGGCTTTTGTTCGAGATGAGGTTCTTGCTTGAATGTCTCGCAAATCTGGGTACCAGTCAGCCTTCTCGTCACATCGATAATGTACGGGAGTACCACCGGCTAACAACACTGCAGCGGTCCAGAGTGGGTAATCCGGTGCAGGTACCAGTACTTCGTCCCCAGGATTGAGTAACGCTTGCGTCGCCAACACGATCAACTCACTAACACCGTTACCAAGGTACACGTCGTCGACATCAACATTTGGAATCCCAATTCGTTGACACTCGTGGACAACCGCATTACGAGCGGTGTAAATGCCCTTCGCGTCTTCGTATCCTTGAGAGCGCGGCAACTCGTGAATTACCGAACGCAATATGGATTCTGGCGCTTCAAATCCAAACGGTGCGGTGTTTCCGATATTCAGTTTGAGCACACGATGACCTTCTTGTTCTAAGCGACGCGCTTTCTGGAGTACCTTTCCACGAATTTCGTAACGGACATTTCTCAGTTTCTCTGCTTTCAAGACTTGGGCGCGGGAATTTCTCTCCTCGGTCGATTGATTGTCAGAGTTTGAATTTTCTAGACGTTGCATGCGAGCGTTCTTTTGTTGCTAAAATGGTTTTAGTACGTTACTTTGAAACCGAATCATTCATATCCGTTATTTGACATACACATATATGGCCGACACTCCAAAAAAAGAAGATACTCCCACCAAGAAACTTACCGATCTGGAGTACAAGGTGTTGCGAAAACAACATACCGAACGAGCATTTTCCGGTGAATATTGGAAAACAAAGTCAGCCGGGACCTATATTTGTAAGGGTTGTAATCAACCTTTATTTTCATCGGAAACAAAGTACGATTCTGGTACGGGTTGGCCTAGTTTTTACGCACCGATCGAAGCTGATGCTGTCGGAACACAAAATGATCGATCCTTATTCATGACACGTACTGAAGTGCATTGTGCTCATTGTAAGGGTCATCTCGGGCATGTATTTGAAGACGGCCCGCAACCTACTGGCTTGCGGTACTGTATCAATTCAGCATCATTAACTCTCGTGGAAAACAATTCGGACTCCGAGAACTAACTAAAAGCCTGCGGCTGAGCCTTCCTTTCGGTGGTCTGACGCACCACAGTAGCCATCTTCTAAACGCAAAATTAATTGCGCACCACCAAATAAATCGATATCGTTGCTAAAGTGAACCGTATGCCCTCTTCGGCGGAGATCGCGCAAAGTCGACTCAGGGAAACCTCGTTCAAGAAATATCTCTAAATTTGGTGCGACGTACCAACGAGGTGCATCCGATGCAGCTTGCGGATTTTCTTTGTGGTCAAAAATGCGAGAGATCATCTGTACGTGTCCTTGATGTTGCATGTGGCCACCCATAACCCCAAAGGCTAGTTCGGGGATACCTGAACGTGAAACAAACCCAGGAATAATCGTGTGGAAAGGACGTTTTTTCGGACCGACTTCGTTCGCATGGTTCGGTTCAAGCGTAAATCCGGCACCGCGATTCTGCAATGCAATGCCGGTCCCTTTTATGACCACACCGGAACCAAATCCTTGGAAGTTTGATTGAATAAAGGACACCATCTTTCCACTCGCATCTGCAGCCGTGAGGTAAACCGTATCACTACCAAAACTTGGTACGTTCGGAATTACTGCCGCTGAATCATCGACGATTTGATCTGCGAGATTGTCGAGTACAGAATTGCTGAGCAGTTGTGTTGGAACTACTCTCATATACGCCGGGTCCGCGAAGTACTCGAACGAAGTGCGGACAGCGATCTTCATTGCCTCTAATTGTCGATGCGTCCAATCGGGAGAAAGAGGTTCTAAATCTCGTGTCGTATTTCGTTCCAAAATCCCCAACGCAATCAGCGCGGCTAATCCTTGACCATTAGGTGGAATTTCATGGGCTACGATTTCACCGTACGATTGTGCGATGGGATCACACCATGTAGCTGCGTGATGTTCGAAATCTGCTCGCTCGAATAATCCCCTTTCGGTCTTTGATTGTTGTAAGATCTGATCGAGCAGAGCACCGTGATAAAAGGAGTCCCCTTTACTTTCTGCAATCAATGCAAGCGTTGACGCGAAATCAGGTCTTCTGAACAATTCCCCAACCCGAGGGGCGCGCCCATCGATCAAAAAGTGCTCACAGAATCCTTCAAAGTGTTTTAGGTGAAGGGCAGCACGAGACCAGTGATACGCGGTCCGTCTTCCCACGTGAAACCCCTGTTCAGCATACTCAATCGCAGGTTTAAATAGATCGCTAAAAGGCAACTTTCCAAAACGTTCTGAAAGTGCGACCCAAGCACTCACAGCACCCGGTACGGTTACCGAATCCCACCCAGTCCTTGGCATCGTCGAATGCGGTCGAAAGTGTTCACGATCCCATCGACTCGGAGAGCGACCCGAAGCGTTGAGCCCGATGAGTTGGTTTCCGTCCCAGAGTATCGCGAACGCATCACTACCAACGCCGTTAGAGCATGGTTCGACCACTGTTAAAGTAATCGCGGCGGCTAGCGCGGCATCAATGGCATTACCACCTAGGCGCAGTATTTCTATACCCGCTTGCGTCGCTAGAGGTTGCGAAGTAGCGACGACATTCTTCGCGATGACTGGATCTCTGCCAGAGGGATAAGGTAGATCCCAACGCAGATGATCATACTGTGCCACTGTAATCTATCGCCCTTGCCACTGCGGGGATCGTTTTGCTGCAAATGCTCGCGGCCCCTCCTTGAAATCCTCGCTTTTCATCAATTCCTCTACCGATTCGTAGCGTGTATTCATCGATCGCTCCAATGAACCTGTGGAAACACTCCTATAGACTACATCCTTGCTCGCGCGAACCGACAGAGGAGCACATTCCAAAATCAGATTCACCCACTCTCCGACAACGCTCATGAGATCCTCATGCGGCACGACTTCATTGACAAAGCCTAGTGTTTTACCCTCCTCCGCTGATACTGTCTTGCCCGTGAGAATCATGCCTAACGCGCGTTTTAGACCGATTTGCTGAGGCAATCTTTGTAAACCACCAGCAAGTGCAGCAAGTCCAACTCTTGGTTCGGGTAAGGCAAAAATTGCTCGTTCGGAAGCGATTATCAAATCACATGCTAACGCGATTTCAAAACCGCCTCCCATCGCAGGTCCATTGACCGCTGCGATTATTGGTTTCGTGAGATTAAATCTAGAGGTCAGTCCCCCAAATCCTTGCTCGGGAAACACAATCGCGCCAAACTCAGCTTGTTCTCGCAAGTCGTTGCCAGCGCAAAATGCTCGGCCTTCTCCCGTGACGACTGCTATCCATAAATCGTCATCTTTGGCAAAATCGTCAAAGACTTTAGTCAATTCTTCATGTGCTGGTGGATGTAGCGCATTCAGTCGTTCTGGTCGATTGAGTGTCACTGTTAAAACACGATTGCTGGTTGATAACTTGCAAAATTCTGTCACTGCCTGAGTTCTCTTTTAGTCAAACTATTTCGAGCGATCGATCGTCAACGCGGCCATGAACGCTTGTTGAGGTACTTCCACCCGGCCAATCTGTTTCATACGTTTCTTTCCCGCTTTCTGTTTTTCCAACAACTTCCGTTTGCGAGTTACATCCCCACCATAGCATTTTGCGGTTACATTTTTGCGGAGTGCTTTCACAGTAGTTCGAGCGAGAACTTTTCGACCAATAGCAGCTTGAATAGCGACATCGAACATTTGACGAGGGATCACTTCCTTTAACTTCACGGTTACGGCACGCCCTCTTGACATTGCCGTATCTTTGTGAACGATTACCGCGAGACTGTCGATGCGTTCCTCATTAATCAAAATGTCAAGACGAACCAGAGGCGCAGACTCAAATCGAGTAAAGCTATAGTCTAAGCTCGCATAACCTCGACTAGCGGACTTCAATCGGTCGAAGAAATCTACAACAACCTCGCTCATTGGAATGTCGTAGACTAGTGATACTTGGGTTTGCGTGACTTGCATACTTTGTTGGTTACCGCGACGTTCAACACAAAGTTCGATTACGTTTCCAATGTACGCTTGTGGCACCAAAATATTCACTGTTGCAATGGGTTCACGAATCTCCTCAATATCAGTAAGTTCATCAAGATGCGAGGGATTGTGAATTAAAACAGTTTCCTGATTTCGCTGCAGTACTTGGTATACGACAGAAGGCGCGGTAACCACTAGATCAAGTTCATACTCACGTTCTAATCGTTCCTGTACGATTTCCATATGCAACATGCCCAGAAAACCACAACGATAACCAAAACCGAGAGCATCTGAATTCTCTACTTCATAGTGAAGCGCAGCGTCGTTCAGGCCGAGTTTTTCCAACGCGTCCCCCAACGCGACATAATCGTCAGCGTCGCTTGGGTAGAGACCAGCGTAGACTTGCGGTTTTACGCGTTCAAAACCTGGTAGGGGTTCAGTGATATGCCGAGCGTGCATCAGACTGTCACCGACGGGAGCACCGTTGATGTCCTTGATTCCTGCATTGATGTAACCGACATCGCCTGCGTAGAGTTGCTCGCGTGTTTCACGACGAGGGGTGAACACTCCGAGTTCCTCAACAACGTGCTCTTTTCCCACACTATGTGAGACAATGCGATCGCGCCGTTGAACACTACCACCCCACACTCGAACTAACGAAACAACTCCGACGTAGCGGTCGAACCATGAGTCAATAATGAGAGCTCGAAATGTGTCAAAACCGTCGATCGCAGGAGGTGGTATTTTGTACACGATTGCCTCGAGCAATTCTTCGATCCCTGTGCCCTTCTTAGCACTGATTTTCACGACATCTTCAGTCTGCAAGCCGATTAACGCTTCGATTTCTTCCACAGTCCGTTCAGCGTCTGCTTGCGGTAAATCCATCTTGTTTAGCACGGGTAGGATTTCAATACCCATCTCAATGGCAGTGTAGCAGTTTGCAACAGATTGGGCTTCAACCCCTTGAGTTGCATCGACAATCAACAACGCGCCCTCACAGGCTGCTAAGGAGCGTGAGACTTCGTAACTAAAGTCCACATGTCCAGGGGTATCTATGAAGTTTAGATAGTAAAGTTCGCCGTCCCGTGCACGATAGCGAAGTGCAACACTTTGGGACTTTATTGTGATGCCACGTTCTCGTTCTAGCTCCATCGAATCCAAAACTTGATCTGCCATCTCCCGTTCTGGAAGGGCTTCGCAATGCTGAATAAAGCGATCCGCTAGAGTCGACTTACCGTGATCAATGTGAGCGATAATGGAGAAATTTCGTGTCCTTGCTATCTTGGACTTAAGCGAATCACTCATAATGGGGATGCAGCGTCGCGCACCAGCAACAAATACTGATATTCAAGCACCGTGAAGTGCGTTAAGGAACTCGGAGGAGAGTAGTTGAATTCTGCGGGGCCTGTTTACGAACTGGTCAGGAAATATAACGCTGGGATACATGCGAAACGAATGCCTCAGTAGTCAAAGGTTTGCCCGTTATCTCAAGGATCCGATCAAATCCTGACGTGAGTTGTGCTTTACTGTGAACATTTTCTCGCAACCAACTTAAAACTGTTTCGAAATTTCCAATAGCAAACTGTTCTTCAGCATTCGGATGAGTGGCAGTGAAGGTTTGGTAAAGCTGTGCGGCTGTTAATGCTCCCAATGTATAACAAGGGAAGTATCCCATCAATCCAGCATACCAATGTACATCTTGCATCACGCCGTTGGCAAAGTCGCCACGAGTGTCTAAGCCGAAGAATCGATCCATGAGCTCATTCCAAGCGTCTGGAAGCTCGTCAATCGAAAGGGAGTCATCGAATAACGCGTTCTCCAACTGATATCGTAATATGACATGTAGCGGATAGGTACACTCATCCGCTTCAACTCGTATGTACCCTTTTTCCACGTGATGTACGTTTCGAATTAAATTTGTTGCAGACCACTTCTCATCCCGTGTGTCTACTTTCAATGCCACGGTGAGAATGGGTAGCACATAGGACAGATATCCTTCGCTACGACACACTTGCTGCTCCATGAACAGTGATTGGCTTTCGTGAATCATCATCCCCAAAGAACCGCCGACAGGTTGGTCGTAGCGATCTTCCGGTAGTCCTTGTTGGTAGAGAGCGTGCCCAGTTTCATGGAGAACCGCGTACATTGACTCTAAGAAGTCGTTGGTTCCAAATCGCGTCGTAATTCGCGTGTCCCACAGATCGCCACACGTAAAGGGGTGATCACTTGTATCGACACGACCACGTTCGAAATTGAAACCGAGAGGCGGCATCAATTTCTTAGCTAAGTCCATTTGTCGGTCAGCTGGATACTCCCCTTTCAACGAAATATGAGACTTTTGATTTGCAATCACTCTATTCACAAAATCGGGGAGAAAGTCAGACAATTCTGAAAAGATTGGATCGATATACGCACGGGTAAGCCCCGCTTCATACCCGTCAAGTAATGCATCGTAGGGAGCAAGACCAAGTCTTTCGCCGAGAATTTCAGCTTTCTGGCGAGTGAGATTGAACACTTCTTTGAGTAGCGGTTTGACTTCGTCCCAGTTATTGGCTTTGCGATTGCGACGCCAGGATTGCTCGCAACGAGAGGAAGCTAGCGAGGACGCTACAACTAGATCAACTGGCAATGCGGTAGTCCGTTTCCAGCGGCGTTCAATTACTCGAAGGTTGGCTCGATCCCAGTTTGAGGTAGCTTCTTCTTTAGCTGAATCGAGTAGTTCTGCGATTTTCGGTGCAGT
>CAZEFI010000070.1:0-7409 GCA_964511425.1 uncultured Pseudomonadales bacterium | reverse complement strand
GCCTGAAAAGGCGATTGTCGTTACTGCTGAGGATGACCGAAGACGCATAGACTCTATTGAGGTTATGCCCTACACCGAGTTCGTTTCACAACTGAACGAAGGAAGTTTGATTTGACGACGATTTTTTGGTCGGTTTCTCCTGCACTGTTTTTGGCCGTCTTCGATGCTAATCAGGCGGAAGCCTTCCTAACTTCGACGGTCTAAAATATTAACTGGTTGGTATATATGTATTTGCCAAAATGAGTAGGCACTACACTTTAACTTTTTTACACTGTGAGGGCGATTTTCTTTACGAATGTCGAACGGTGGAGTGCGGACTTTGAGGAGAGTGTTTGCTGGACTCCGTCCTCTTTAGTTCGGTCGTCGCAAATCTCTGTCTGCGGGAATGACCAATTTGAACTAGCGACTATCTCTGTCGTCCATGCTCTGGACACTGTCCGATAGATTCATCAGATTCGAAACCTGGCCAAGGGATACATTGAACATTTCTGACAATCGTCGGTAGGTATATGCCTTTTGATCGATACTTCGTACTAACTGTAACGCTGATGGTAGGTCAATGTCGTTCGAACATATTTCAGGTTTTCGAATTCGCGCGATTCGATAGAGTAAATTCGATAGATCGACTCGAGACCGATCTGATAATATAGCTAACCGTTTGGTATCTTCAGAGACTTGACGAATCTGAGAACCACTCATTTGACAGGAAGCCGAACTCAACAGATCTAATTCTCTTTTCGTCACAAAGTCCCCGAGAAACTTCTGAAATAGTTTCGATCGGTTGATAAGATCCGGTAATTCAATATGAATGTGGTACGCAAAACGACGCCAAATCGCTGAATCCAATAGATGTTCGTGATTAGTGGCGGCAAGTACGATTGTTTCGTTGTCCAGCGCGTCGATGTTCTGAAGCAAGCTCACTACCACTCGTTTCAATTCTCCAACTTCATACTGATCATCTCGCAATTTCGCAAGCGCATCAAATTCGTCCAAAAACAAAACACAGGGACGTTTCATAGCATGTTCGAAGAGGCGGCGAACATTCTTTGCCGTGTTGCCCAAGAAAGAGGAGATTAGACTATCTGTGCGTGCGGTGAGTAAAGGTAGATTTAAACTCTGTGCGATATACCGACCTAGTTCAGTCTTACCACAACCAGGCGGGCCATACATCAACAACGATGGCGATATTCCAACGCCAGCTGCAAGGAGTCGGTCCGCACTACGCACACATGTTAGAAATTCTTCAACTTGGATATGAACGTCTGAATCGAAAAACACTTCTACACTCTGGTTATCATCGAAGTGTTCTTCGTCAGCTAAAGCGATTCTCGAATCGGTATCGACTGGAATGTTTTTCTGGCTGGAAGTATCAATTAAACCTAGTTTTTGTAATTTTCCTTGAGCAAGAGTGCGTCGGATTCGCGATGCGGCCTTTTCTTCTCCATCCGAATCTAACTTAGAGGCTAGTAGCTCTACATAGGATACCACCGTGGAAGGATCAGCATTGACTGCACCATCAATGATCTTTAATGTCTCTACAAGATATTTCATTTTGAACTAAAAGTACTAGATAGTGAATATTGTATCGACTATAAGTCATATTATTGTGTATATATTGAACATTATGAGAATATAATGAACGTATTAGAACGACTTACAATCTGAATATGCTCCAAGTCGCCGCCTTAAACTCTATCATTCTCATTAACATGGAAAGGAACTTGCGTACGAATAAAACTCCAGAAGCAACACAATCGACACCAACATATCATGATGCCTGTCCTCGATGTGGAGCGAAGGGAGTGTCTACGACGATTCAAGAGGAAGACTACATCTACGGTACCGGAGAATCGGAAGTAAAGCTACGTATTGAAATTCCTGTTTACGAGTGCAAACAATGTGAGATTCAGTTTACCGACTGGGTAGCCGCGGAGATCAAACACAATGCTCTGTGTCAACACTTTGGAGTCCTGAATCCCACTCAAATTCAGCAACTGCGTAAAAAACACCACATGTCACGTAAAGCTTTTGCTGGATTAACGGGACTTGACGAAACATATTTGAAGAAATTGGAAAACGGCATCAACATTCAGAATGTCGCTCATGATCGGCTCCTGCGACTTTTGGATGACCCAGCGATCTTAAACCAATTAAAACAAATAGTTGAAGATATCAAAGAACCGACATAGATTTGATCAAAATCGTCTTGAAGAGGATCTTCAAGTGATCAATGGATACCTATATTTTTTGCTACGTATATCGCAAACAACTAAAGCATCGGATTACTGAGTTATTGAATTCAGGGTACTGTTTCTTCTCTATGAATGAAGATTGGAACAAACTTCCACAAGCACCTGGTCTGACATCGAATCGCACACACAGCACGAGGTTTCGCGAAAAGCTTCATTAATTTATAACAAGTGCATATTTGAATAGTACGTCTGTTGTAATACAATTCACTTAATCTATAGTCTCGAATCTCAGCTTTCAAAAAAATATCATGGCCATGAAGGAACAAATCAACGGAAGAGTTCTGCCACGTGTCATTACGCCGAAAGCTCCGCCTATAAAAATGCAAGGTATCAAGACTAAGTTAGTCCCATTGATCGCACAATCGATTGCTTGGGAGGAAAATGGAAAGTGGGTAGAACCCTTTCTGGGGACTGGGGTAGTCGCCCTCAATATTGCTCCAAAGAGAGCCCTCCTAGCTGACACGAATGAGCATGTCATTAACTTATACCGGGGGATACGGGATGGCATAATCGATGGTCGTCGAGTGCGTATTCATCTCGAACGCGAGGGTCGGTTACTGTTTGAAAAAGGTGAGGACCATTACTACTCAGTTCGAGATCGTTTCAATGACACCAAGAATCCCTTAGACTTTGTATTCCTGAATCGATCCTGTTTCAACGGTATGGTACGGTTCAATCGCCAGGGACATTTCAACGTTCCCTTTTGTCGTAAACCAGAGCGGTTTCGGCCGGCCCTCGTAACCAAAATCGTCAATCAAGTCGAGTGGGCCGGCGAAGTTATGCAAGGCAAAGACTGGACATTCGTTGTGCAAGACTGGCGGCAGACAGTCTCAGAGGCATCACAAGGTGATATGATCTACTGTGACCCACCGTATATAGGACGACATACCGATTACTACAACGGATTCACCGAAGAAGAAGCCGACGAATTGGCTGTAGCGTTACGCTCTACGCTAGCAAAATTCGCGATGTCAATGTGGTTGGAGAATAGATATCGAAAAAACGAATACGTAGGACGATGGTTTACGAATTTTCCACAACGCACTATGGCTCATTTCTACCATGTGGGACCGACTGAAACGTTGCGCAACCCAATGACCGAAGTGGTCGTACTTTCCCGCGATGCCGCAGCACCTCAACCGAAAATGGAAACTTTAAGTCCGTGTTTGTTTGAGGCGACGAAATTCTAGGATGTTGGAATACGATTTAGATCGTTCAGCTGCGGTACGATTATAACCACGCCAATATTCATGAAATCCCCATCTACCTCCATTTAAACGTCAACGTAATAGTAGCGTTTCACCGGCTACGCGATGTGCCCCTGCGTATTCGAAATTGACGATAGTCTGTCGCCGTGCAGAACGGTCAGAATACTCATGTATGGTTGGTGTTGACAAAGTCTTGGGAAGTTCAAGCATTGCAGTACCTCATGGTTATCAATATCTCATCTAGCGGGACTACAACATCTAGGTTGTCAAACACACCACTCAAACCATACTTTACTAAACTAGCCAGGACACGGGGACCGAATTTGATTGAGTGAAGGCAATATCCCATCAGCTATTTCACATTCATTTAGCCATGTGCGCTCAATTTTTTCAACTTCGTCACACACTATCCAGTAAAAGAAGAATGCGACACCAAAGTTAGTACTAACCGATTTACTTCGATCATCCAAATGTTCCCCAAACCGACGCCGTAAATTTTTAGTAAGACCTACATATAGCACTTCGCCATTGAACGAACTCAGTGCATAACATCCTGGCAAATATGGTATAAAACGCTGGCGGTCACGACGAAAATTTGTTCGATTTTCTGGACTAGGAATCAACAAAGCGACATTCATATTACGATTCCCTCGGGTCTAGACTGTTGATGAAGTGCTCTTGTCATTACCTGTACTACTTGTGCTATCGCGCCCGAATTGAGGCCACTAGCCTTGTCCCCCGGAGCCCACCACTGTGGGTACTTCACGCCCGCATATTCACCCTCAATATTGTCAAAGCATTCAACGAGTAACTCAACCATGCGGGCTACCGTGAAGTCGTTGTCATGAAATAGCTTGTTTAAAAATGGAATGGAAAACCTACAAAATAACTCTACCCCGTTGTATCTGTACAAAACGGACGCGTTTCCATCGTCAATAATCGTGCAAACGGCTTTCCAGTAATTCAAAAATATTCGCTTTTCCTTGTCAAAATCACCAAACGAAGAAATCGGATTATTTGCCGTGAGAACGTATTTGACTATTGCCTTGACAAACGAGTGTTGGTTTAACAATCTCGACGGTGGATCATTAGCCATTCTAACTTTGTTTTTCCAAGGTGAATCTGCTTCAGAATTGAGAAAATCAACGACTTTTATGGCTTTGTCTACTTCACCCTTCTCAACTAAGTTGAGAATCCACTTTGGTAAGCTTGGTATTTTTTCGACCGTTAAAGCAGCCGTAAGTCTCGCGACAATACGTTGCTCTACGGCCTTATCTACGCTTTTTTGCGTTGTATTTACGATTAAGAAATGGCACATCTGATCAAGCTGAGGTAGACTAGCAGCGATATTTACCGGTATCTCAAATTCCAACACTCGATCATCTCTATGAGCAGCAATTTTCAATCCCTCCAATCGGTGCTGGCCATCTACAACGCTAAATGGGCACACGGCTTGCGTATCGAAAGATATTGAATTCTGCGAAGAGTTAAAGTCTAGTGGCTTGTCAGTAGCCAAAAACAACGATGTAGGTAGAAAAGCGTCTTTACTGTCTTGTCCGTTGACAATGTACTCTGCTAACCGTTTCGCTCTAGCTTCGCTTAATAACCTCTGAAATCCAGACGGGGTCGCCTCACTTGGATCCAAAGTCTCTACCGAAAAGAAGTTGTTTTCTAATAACACCGATACTTTTATCGCTGTGGAATAAAGAGTGAGTGCTCCCTGTTGAACTTTCGCAGCGGGAAGATCAATGATTGCCATATTTTTTCCTTTTGAATGTGAATGCAAACTTGTGTGTGGATTCAACTAGCTGAGTACGTTTTCGTTGGACAATCTTGTCGTTGAAAGCGTAACAGATAGTCGAATAGAGTTTGATATTTTTCACAAACGACAAACCATCTAACGACTACATCGAAACAGCCATTGATTGAACGACGAAACTTCCTTATAGAGTGGAAAGACGAAACGCGATGTATGTTGAGTGTTTGGTCCCTAAACTCATAACGCGGACTCCCGCTAAAGGTGGACTAGCAAGCAAAGCTATCTAAACGTTTGAACGGTGCCGTAACAGCGGTTATTCCCACCAATTCGACTAACTTGGGCTAATCCACTCTACAAGAGACTAATGCCATTCGTAAGTACTATCTTTGATTCGATTCTATCTGTTGTACAGTGTTTGTATCGGCACAAACTAGTCTCACGGGAATGACTTGTGAAAACTTTACAGCTCTCGCGATGGTAATGACACTGCCGAGGAACTCTATTACGAAGTTCCATTTGTTTTGAAAGGAGTTGACCGAAATATCTCAAAACTGAAATCTTTTATCGCACCGAGTTATGCAAGCAAAATGTAAAGGTAGAAAGGTCCTCCCGATTTTCGACCGCCACCGCCTGTTCGTAAATTAACAAGTCTTTCGTCGTTCCATTTCCAATCGATCAACAATCGTTCTGCATCTTCAATCCGTCTTCTAGAAGCAGTTTTCCACAACACCACCAGTTCGCTCCATTCAGGGTCATTCTTGAAATGTTGATTTGCCCTTTGTTCCGGGTCATTTGTGATGCCAATTTTTACCCAATTCCACTTCCGAGCAAAACCGCCGATACTTCTTCGTAATCGCGAACTAAGATGGCTAAGGTGACCTGTATCTTGTCTTCTGTAAACAAATATTGTCATTCTACAATTTCATTACCGAATGCTCCTGTTCTAATTCACCGAGTGTACTCTTCAATGGTTTGAAGGTACGCTCGTCGGAAGTAGCTCGAAATCTAAATATCGGGAACTGAAACTCTGGATCCAATCGGCAGACGAACACCGCTTTAAGCTCTTGACAAAATGTTCCAGCGTCCAATCTTCAAACGAAGTGCAATTGGGGACCAAACACTCCCGATACTCCGCCACAGCTTTTTTACAATCAACATTATCATCTGGATACATACACACAAAGAAAGCATCGTCGAAGTAATTTGCATCTGCGATCCTGTGAGCTCCTGCAAGGAGATGGTCGCGCCAGAATTGTTGAATCGATTTTCCTCGAACGATGTCTAATTTCTCAATTAAAAAACACTTCATGTCTCTCGCGATTTCTTCATAACGACCACGATGAGCGTTGTAATGTTCTTGTTCTTTGCTCTGGTCGTATGGATTCTCGTGGTATTTCATCTCAATACCGACGAAGCCCTTTTTGCCGTTGTGTGATCGGTACGTTACATACACATCGAATGCTGACTTGTCTCCGGTGTATTTACTATCGCTACGCCCTGGAGAATACTCAAACTCAATCCTTTCTACTGCTTTGACCCGACCGTCGGTCAATTCAGCAAACACAGTAGTCGCTAAATAATCAGGATCGCGTTTGAGTTCTCCAAAGAGATTGAAGCACAGTGCTTGACTGGACAGTAGATTGGTTAATAGCCTTTCTTGGTTAATAAGACCTTTGCTGTTAGAAGTCAGTTCCTCTCGTACTACATCTCCAATTGTCTCGGTCAGGAAGTTTGAGAGGGCGTCTTGTGTATCAGGCATAGCGAGTCGGCTTCCGCGGAGTTTACCTTGATACAGCACAGGCTTAAATCCAAGCTTTTCCCTCCAGAGAGATTGGCGCAACCTTGCACATTCCTGAAAGACATTTTTCTTATCAACTTCTTCGTGGGCATGATAATATTCGAGTATTTCAACTTGCTTTTCCCTAGTTAGATCAACCCATTTATTAATCATTTCACAATTCCATACCAACGGTTTAAATTTACTGGATCGCAGATTTTACGAACGTTCTGACGTGCATTTATCGCGTGATTCTGTAGGTTCTTCTCCTGATAGAGGTTCTCCGAAGACTTCCTCGTAGGTCAAATAATGACCATTGTCCGTTTCTTCACTAACATCTTTGAGGTGATCAGATAATCCGGGTTCTAGCACATCCATCCACGAGTGATCTTCGGTTTGATAGAGCACGCCGC
>CAZEFI010000069.1:0-7504 GCA_964511425.1 uncultured Pseudomonadales bacterium | reverse complement strand
AGTCCTTGGTACGGATTTAGAATCGAGCCAAAACCAGAAGTCGGTCCTTTTGAACTCAATGTTGTGTTGAACTATCCTAAAGATGTTGCTCATCGCTATGTTCCTAAGCTAAGCAAAAACGGTGTCGATTGGGAGTCCGTGGATCCTCGAACCATATCTGTATTGGAAAATGGCTCTGCAATATTTTCGGTTACCGTAACTGACGAACCACTATACGTGTCCGCGCAAGAAAATTTAGCGGTCGATTGGTACCAAGAATGGTTCGCAGACCTGCAATTGAGGTGGAATATTGGTACTCCTCAAGTTATTGGTTATTCCCACGAGTACCGCCCCATCGAAGTCTTTGAAACGAATCCGCACGCAACAACGCATTTGTTGTTTTTAGGTCGAGCCCATCCACCAGAAGTCCCCGGAGCGATGGCAATGCGTGCTTTTCTGAATGAATTGAGTTCGATTCGCCTTGAGGAATGTTCGGTTGGTCTTTCTCGAGAATGTGGATTCTTCGCTCGCCACAATTTAGTGTTAATTCCGTTCCTCAATCCCGACGGGGTCGCTTTCGGTCATTGGCGACACAATGCTGGCTCTGTGGATCTCAATCGCGATTGGGGCGAATTTTCCCAACCAGAGACTTCGGCAGTGAGAGACTTTCTTGACCGATTAGACGAAACTTCTTCGTTGAGGTTGATGTTAGACTTCCACTCAACGAATCGTGATGTGTTGTACATCCAAGAAGCAAATGAACCCTTAAACCCAGAAAATTTCATCGCTGAATGGTTGGATTTGGTACGTGTTCGTGCGGACGGACAATCCGATAACGATTGGCCCGCTGGCTTCGAGCCAGCAGAACGCCCTTTAACGGATGTTGGAACCTCCAAAAATTACTTCTACCGAACGTACGGCGTACCTTCGATCACATTTGAGACTGGTGATACCACCGATCGACATACACTTCCTGAACGATTGTCGTACTTTTCGCATGCATTGATTGATTTTTTTGTTAACGAGCGGTCTTTAACAACACAACAACGCGGAACAGGTTTGTGTGAAAGTGTTTATGATCGTATGGAACCGTGTAAGGATTTTTACTGCTTCATGATTGAAGCGAATAAAGCGACATTGATTTCTTCTACTCGAGACGGAATTATTGAGCGTGAGAACGCGCCCATTTTCGCAAGAGCCCTATTGCAAGACAGCACTAAAGCTTCCGTAGATATTAACTTCCGTACATCCAACTACGCCGCGTTGGAACCAAGACTGATCGAATTAGCTGGGAACGAAATTTCAGTGTTGCACATTGGTCGTTCACGACAGGACTTGCACGGCACTGTACGTCGGATGTTGGCTCGTCAACATTGGCTTAAACTACTGAGTCAAGTACTGGATCTTCGACGGGATTTACTACGTGTTGCGTCGCAACACCGAGAGACCGTAGTGCCCACCTATACACACGGAGTACCTGCTGAACCGACCACTTATGCGCACCTGATATTAGCATACGGTGAGTCTGTTGATCGTATTTCTCAACGATTCAAGGAAGGTTTTCAACGAGTGAACCAAAGTCCTTATGGTGCCAGTGTGGGAAATACGAGCGGTGTAAGACTCGACCGGCGACGATTGGCGAATCTCTTAGGTTTTTCCGAAATCGTTGAAAACAGCTTTGACGCTAATTTTGTCAGTAGTCTCGATTACGCGGTGGAATTAGCATCGCTACTGAAGAACACTGCGTTGGTGGTAAATCAGTTCGTCGAAAACATTCATTCACAGCAACGCAATCCTTGGCCCTGGATTTGGATTCAGCCGATCGACGCTAGTGATAGTCGGAGTACTTCCATGCCACAGAAACGGAACCCGCGGGATTTAGATAGATTACGAACTGCAGCAAACGATGTGCTCGCGATGGTGGACCGAGTATCGCTAAACGTGCACAACGTAGATGCTGGTATGCACGACTACCGTATGGCGAGCAACGTGAGTAACTTGGTTGAAACCGGCGCGACCATGCTCACCAAATTTCAAAAACTATTAGCACAAATTGTCGTAGATCCAGAAAGAGCAATCGAGGAAATTGACCGAAGTTTCGCGACGTCAGCACAAGTATCTGAAGCCCTAGTTACGCAAACAGACACACCTTTCCGTAAGGCTTTTGAATTTACCGCCGAACTGGTCGATTTGGGGCGCAGCACCGGTAGAACGATTCAACAACTCTCTGACGAAGAGATTTCTGGGCTGTACGAGAAAAGTATCGGAGATTCCTCGAAATTGGACGTTTCAATTGTTCGCACTGCACTAGACGCACGCAAAATGGTGCTGAACCGCGCCGGCGTGGGAGGACCACAACCGACAGAAACCACTCGGATGCTCCAAGAACAGGAGCAACAATTGGATCAAATGACTGTATGGCTAAGGCACACACTTGCTGCCATCAATTTAGCTGACATCAAGTTGCAAGATGCGACGTTTGAGTTGTGTGTGGATAATAAAGAGAAGAACTAACAGTTCAAATTCAAGATTCACGTTCAACTATCACTTCAAGCAAATACTCGAAAGAATATTTCGCTCAGACTATTTTGTAATCACTAGGAGAACACTTCATGGGAACAGATCATTCACTCTGGTTCGAACGCATACTTTTGACATTTACGCTATCCGCTCTGCTAACGCTTTCTGCGAGTAATACATTCGGTCAGGATGAAGAAGAAGACGAAGCGAGTACGAACGAGGAGATGGAAGAGGTCGTGGTCACTGGTACTCAGATCAAAGGTGCTGATGTCACCGGCGTCTTGCCAGTAACGGTTCTTGATGCTGACGAGGTGGATTCCTTAGGGATTTCCTCAGGCGACGAATTATTGGATTTGATCCCCGAGCAAGGGCAGAATTTTTTCAACGAAGAAGAGACTATAAGTGGTGGCGTAAATGCCGCACGTGGAGATGTCGGTGCATTCAATCTACGTAATCTAGGAACTGGAAACACGTTAGTCTTACTCAACGGCCGACGATTGGTCAATGCTGCGAGCTATCAAACCGAAGAGGTAGGTGGCAGTTTTGTTCCAGTTAACACAGTGAACTCGAACACCATCCCAGTATTTGGCGTCGATCGAATCGAAATTCTTCGAGATGGTGCCGCCGCCGTGTATGGTGCAGATGCAGTTGCTGGTGTAGTAAATACAGTCCTTCGTAACGATTTCGAAGGTGTTACGTTCCGATGGCGTACGTACATGTACGACCTTGTAGACCGGAACAGCAACGAATTTACCGGAGAGTGGGGCAAGTACTTCAACGATGGTAGAACCCATATTGGTTGGACTTTTAACTACTACACCAGAGACCCAATTCGCGCAAGCGAAGACTCTCGATGGGCGCATTCGGACATCCGGGGATTACTTCCTGCTGACTCCCCTTGGCGAGAAACGACCCACTTCCGCAACACCAGTGCGAACTCCTTGTTTGGACAGTACGATATTCGGCGTAGTGTCTCGCGCTTTGGCTTAAGCGGAATCACTGATCGTAGTGGTGAATTCGAGACTTTCCCCTTAGGGCATGAAGACTGTGATTGGGTACTGAACGACACCACCTGCGGCGCAGTAGACGGGAACGGAACATACCGCTACAACTTGAACGAATTTCGATGGCTGTCATCAGACTTGAATCGCTTCAGTACGTTTATATTTATGAATCACGAAATGGGAAATGGTGTTGACGCATTTACAGAAGTACTTTTCTACTCCTCCCAATCAGAATCTTGGCGGCACCCATCTGCGCCTTTTTCATCGGTAAAACTCCGCGTTGGTGCCGAAAATTACTACAACCCTTTCGGCCCCTGTGGTTCTCCTAATCGATTACCAGAAGACTTAATCCCCAACGTCCCATGTGAAGGCTTGGAGTTGGAGATTGATAACTATCGATTTGCGCAAGTACCTCGTATCGTTCTCAATGACGGAAACGTGTTTCGAATATTACAAGGATTTCGTGGTACGAGAGGAGAATGGGATTGGGAGACTGCCGGTGTTTGGTCGATTGCAACTCGCGAAGATTTGACCCGGAACAGGGTCTCCAACACATTAGCCGCTGAAGCACTGTTTGATTCAACACACGCAGCTTATAACCCGTTTAGCGGCGGAATGAATAGTAACATCGAACGTATATTAGTGGATGTGGCTCGAGACAACATGATGACTCTGTTCATGGTCGACTTAAAGCTCTCGAACCAGACTTTCATGGATCTCCCAGCAGGTCCAGTCGGTGCACTCATAGGGTCGGAAATTAGAACAGAATCTTTTGAAGATGATCGCGATCCACGCCTTGACGGTACGATCGTGTTCACTGACTATCAGGGCGATACCTATCCGTTCGTGTCTGATGTCGTCAACTCAAGCCCAACACCCGATAGCAGTGGAGATCGCTTAGTGTTCTCGTTATTCGGTGAACTTCACGTTCCTCTCATCCCCAGATTAGATTCGTTAATCGCACTCAGATATGAGAACTTTTCGGACATTGGCGATACGTTTGTTGGTCGGATAGCATTGGGCTTTCGACCTGTCGATGCATTGCAATTCCGAGGTGCATGGTCGCAGGCATTTCGGGCACCCAATTTAATCACAGTGAACGAAGACGTTGTCGCGCGGCAGAACACCAGAACGGATTGGGCTTGTACTTATGCTGCTTTAAATGGTGGAGATCCAGAACAGGACATATTGGATTGCCGAAATTCCACTCAACGAGTAGCGCAGGGGAGCGAAGATTTGGTCTCCGAAGAGTCGGTCAACCTGACCTACGGTATTGTAGTTGATCCTTCTCGTTGGTTCACTTTCACGATCGATTACTGGTCTATTGAGAAAGAGAACACCATAGGACTTTTCGGGGAAGAGAACCACACCGTATACGACTTACTTTTGCGGTTGCAGAATGGGTTGAATAATTGTGACTCATTCACGGGAAATCCGGCTGTGAATCGGTTAAGCGACATTGAAGATGATGAAGCTGAGATCTATACTAACGCAGGAATTTGCCCTGCTGGATTGATTCACAATATCGTTGATAACTACGCAAATTTAGATACTCGAACGCTTTCTGGAATTGACTTTGGGGTGTATCTCGACTTCGAAACGGATTTTGGATATATTTCGTTTAAATATCTCCGGGCTGATACAGACGAATTCTCTCAAGAACCCGGCGGCCCATCATTAGAGCTTGTATCCGCCAAAGAAGCTGGAATCATTCCTGTCGACATACCAGTTGCGGGCTTTGCTGACTTAATTGGTCTCGACGGCAATCAAGAGTACGAAGAGACGTACCTCCTTCGGTGGCGAAACTTCCCATTTGCCGCGACGCTTTATGGAAATAGATTAGGAGAGTTCTACCAGGACTCATTAACCCTCGACGACGGTTCACCGGATGGCCTGCGGTACGTTATTCCAAATTTCACAACTTGGAACGTCTCGTTCGACTATACTCGTGATGTTTTTGGTGAGCGTACCCGTTTTCGATTCGGTGTTAAGAACATCACTAGAGAACGAGCACCTTTGGCTGATCGCTACTATGGTTACTTTTCTGACGCACACCGTGACTACGGCAGGTATTTCTATCTGGACATACGATTTAGACAAAGTTAATTGTTTAAAGGGATAGCGCGAGCTTTCGAGTGTTTGTATTCGAATGCTCGCGCAATCTAATCGCACTGAGGTTGAATAGGTAAGTGTCGCATCGAATCGTGCCGATTCCGTTGTCTGCTGCTCAAATCAGCGACCAAGACACACTCTCTTTGTTTGAGGATCTTAATTCGCGCTTCAACCCGAATGATCTCTCTGTAGTTTGGAATGACAGTCGCTTTGAAATCCATTTGCAGAAGATAGCGATGACTCAGCTAGATAGTGTCGTTGCTGAGTTGCAATCGGATGGGGAGCACGATCCTAGCATACTGTTGAGTTTTCTTTCCGTGATAAAGGAACAAAGCAGCTACGGTCTACAGGGAGACAAGCGTGTCTACGTGGGTTATAACCGAGAACGAAAAGTTGAGGGAAGAAAAGAAAAAGAATCCCGCCGAGAACGTCACTTTTATACAAATGGTGCGTCCTTCGATGAACAGTCGAGTGTTTTGCCTGAAGACTACACCAATCGCATTCTGTGTGGTGATAGTGAGAGTGTTCTTAAGAATCTACCCGATAATTGCATAGACCTGGTATTCACCTCTCCACCTTATAACTTCGGATTAACTTATCTAGATCATGATGATGCAAACCAGTGGCAACGGTACTTTGACAAGCTGTTCGCAATCTTAGATGAATGTGTTCGCGTACTCAAATTTGGCGGTCGTCTTGCGATCAACATTCAACCCTTGTACTCCGATTACATTCCGAGTCATCACCTGATTTCAAATAAACTCATGGATGCGAAACTTATATGGAAAGGTGAAATCTTGTGGGAAAAGAACAACTATAACTGTAAGTACACTGCATGGGGAAGTTGGAAAAGTCCGTCTAACCCGTATTTGAAGTACACCTGGGAATTTATTGAGGTTTTCTGCAAGGGCTCTCTACGCAAAGCCGGTAGTCGCAGCGATGCTGACATTAGTCCTGATGACTTTAAGAAATGGGTCGTTGGAAAATGGTCGATCGCACCTGAGAGGAACATGAAATCCTACGACCATCCTGCGGTATTTCCCGAGGAACTAGCTCGTCGTGTGATTCAGTTATTTAGCTTCAAAGGCGACACTGTACTTGATCCCTTCGTAGGAGTAGGTACGACTTGCGTAGTGGCAAAGAAATTTGGTCGAGGCTACATCGGAATAGACAGTTCCGAGAAGTATTGTGCAACTGCACGAGCCCGTGTGCAGGAGCAGATGAGCTTTTAACGCTGGGCTGGTTAGATAAGTTTCTTTGCGCTACTCAGAGATACTCTCATTGAGGCGTTCGTAGGCTTCAAGAAAGTCTTCCATAAAGTCGTACACCACTTGCCGTGAGGTTTGTATGGAATTCATGAGCCCAACTCCTTGCCCGACCCAATAGGTAGCGAGTTCGCGAGCTCCCTGATGGCCTTTGTCGGCCATTTGCGATATTCGATGGAGTGGGGGCTCGCTCACTAAAGACTGTATGGGCATCGGTAATGGATCTGGTGCTCCTTCAGCATCCCAAGCTTCGGTCCACGATGAACGTAATTGCCGTGAGTACTTCCCGGTACGTTGTTTGGACCGCACCGTGTGTCCCGATGTTGCTTCGATGTACTTTTCTTTGATGGCCTGTGGAGTTTCTGACTCTATCGTAGTGAGCCAAACCGAACCAGTCCAAGCTCCGTCTGCTCCCATTGCCATACACGCAGCCATCTGTCGGCCGGTTACGATGCCACCGGCAGCCAGTACGGGAACGTTGCTGTCTCCCAATGCTGCGCAAATCTCGGGTACAAGTACTAGGGTCGAAACCTCACCACAATGTCCGCCGGCTTCGTAACCAGACACTACCAAAATATCGACTCCAGCTTCGACTTGCTTTATTGCATGTTCTTTGCTGCCAAT
>CAZEFI010000068.1:0-7672 GCA_964511425.1 uncultured Pseudomonadales bacterium | reverse complement strand
TATGTGTTGAATAGGGGTTTTGGTTCAGTATCCGTTTAAAAACTGAACCACCATCGAACATCTCGTTTGATAGTAGTTTATAGTTTAACAGAGTTGGCTATCAAAAATAGAAATCGAAAGAAGGTTCTCACTGAGGAAATCGTAGTTTTGAACGGGTACAGGATGAGCTAAGACTCGATTGCTTAGAAAAGGGAGGGGGGTTCATGACAAAAAACTTAGAGAGATGTGCGAATTGTTTGAGGATATCGAGCACGAAACTAATGAGAGATTCTGTGCTAGGCAGTGCTCGACCGACGAAGCAGTGATGTTCACGAGATTTACCCAGCTTCCGTCCTCTATCGGTTTTTGAAAGGTGCGAATTTAACACTCGTTCAACCGAACTAGCGAGCTTGAATTTCCGCTACGGACCACTGATCCATAAACAATAGACTTTTAACGTGTTAATGAGTTCGCTATACGTGGCAAATCGGCTTAGCTGTATGAGTGTGAGTCTTGTTTCGTAGACGATGAAAATCGAGCCAATAACCCGATATAATCCAAAGAGAATCTTGATCCTTGGAGATATGAGATGAAGGGTTTTGCCTTGCGAGTCGTTGTACTGATCGTTGCGTTGGCAATACTGGAATGTTTGGGCATTGCCGAAGATGAGTCCGAATCCAATACCTTAAGTAAAGGCATTTATGAGACCATTATTATTCACTCGGACGGATATCGAATGAATGAAGAGGGTGAACAGGAGAGAACTCATGGATGGCGCGCAACTCGTGAACTCATTGAAACTTCGAGTGATCTCATTACTGATGTTTCAAACTTACCGAATAAGTTTAAACGTCCAGAGAATACAAAAGTAATTTTCCGGCACGGAGATTGGGGACTGGTGGCGAGTACGGACGGCGAATGGGTCGTGTCCATTGACGGACTACTAACTGTTGATTTGAGTGAGTCTCGAATTTCCACCATTATTGTAAATTGGAAACCAACAGATGATATAGAAATCGCTTATCGGCTTGCAATCGACGATGAGCATGAGCTCCAATCCAAATATCGGGCTGTTAGCTCCGGCTATGTACCGCATCACTCTTGGCAGAACGTATCGGAGGAATTTGTAAAAGAGATGGAAAATGGAAGAACACTTGCGGTCTCTTTGATTGACAAGGACGAAGAAGACGTGTTTGTTGAAGAACTTTCACTAACAGGCTTTTCAGAAAGTTTGATCGCTGTTCGTAAACTGCTGAAAGATTCACCAAGAGCAGAGAGAGAAGACTGAAACTGAAATGTGGTCTCTCGTAGATTGCATCTTTCCGATGGCTTGGATACCTAAGCTTACCGCAAAGACTAAGATTTGCTCGAAGCCAGAATTAGCAGCGATAACCTAGATATCGAAAACGGTCAAACAATTATTCGAAATTAACCACTGCTTGTTTATTCGGTTCAATCTTGAGAACCCAAGGTTCCGATTTACCAAACATAATCGGTCGATACATTTCTTCGACATGGGTGGGTAATACTGTAAACTCACCAGCACTAATGGCTTGTCCCAACCACATAAGATGGTATTTACCGCGATTTAAATATCCCGCATAAAAACGCGCATTTTGTAGACCTAATTCACGATATCGGAATCGCCAGTACGACGCCTTTTCAAATCTTCTATACAGCTTACTTGTCGACAAAATCTCCGCCAATTCGTGACGGTCGTATGGGGGGAGAAATTCTGTCCCTAAGTTCAGATTTACGGGCTCTAAGCCGCCTGGGACAGAGTCGTCTAGCACAACATGGTGACGATCAAATCTGTTGTTCAGATATAGGTTCACCAGAACGTATTCTCCCTTATTAATGTGGTCTCCATGCTCAAGAATCTGCCACTGATTGTTTCGTAACGAAACGTATTCGCGATGAACTTCAAACCCAGAAAACCGATTGATTTGCTCATCGACAGTAGTTAGGTAGGACAATTCAACGTTGTAAAACGCAGTTCCACTACCTCGGCGATTGATTTCAATGGCACCATGAGAACCAAATAGCTGCGCTTTTAACGAATGTTGAGTATGTAGTCTCGTTACGTCTGAACTAAATTGCCAATCAGCCACCAATTGAGTTGCCACGCCCGTGTCTTTGCTCTGCAAGTCTACTGTTGCCACTAGGTCTTCGATGTCCGAGTCAACAAAGTCAAAATATGTAATTAGAGCATTGGTACAAAAGACGTTGTCCTGAGTGTTGCTCCAGTGAGGTAAATTCTCTCTCGCGTAGCGAACAGCATTGGACAACTCGTTCAACTCTCCGAGTTCGATTCCAAAGGAAGAACTACTGGACAAACTGGTAAGTGATTCCAATACAGAACAAAGAGATCTAGTGTCTGAATGAAGTATTTCAGTGAATCCACGCGGTACTGATTCGACAAACTCGACCGCGCCGTCTACTAAGGAACGGTGACTCATGATTCGATCAAAGATCTTTCCAGTTAGTGAGTCGGTTGGATCTAGTTTGACCGCCGCTAGAAGGTATTGTGATAAACCAAATAAGTCCATGTGGTTTATATAGTCAGCGTATATGAGAAATTCTTCTTGAGAGAGTTCGCCTAACGATGCGAGGGCATGAGCGACGACCGCGCCAACTGCAATCTTTATGTGGTGATTCGAGGTTCGATCGTTGTCGTTATTGATATTGGCGGGAACTGTCAGACCGAACACCGGGTTCCGCAGGTATTCTATTAGATTTTGCTTCACATCCTGGGGAACATCGTACCCTGCTTGCTCCAACCAAGAAAATGCGATTGCGGTGAACGCCGACAAATAAGGATCGTCGTTTCCGTCACGAGCAACAAAGTATGCCATACCACCGTAGTCCACTTGAAAGTCGCTCGCGGAGCTCAATACCCGCGTGATGAGGTCTTCAGCATCGGGCCATTCCACTCCATGCTTAGCACCTCGGTGTTCAAGTTGTAGGTACTGCATAGCGAGAATGGCTTGCGTCAGCTTTTGTTCCCAGCAAGCGTAGGGATATTCGATCGCGTAGCGAAATACACCGTCAAAATTGATTGCTTTGTTTGTGGCTAGCGTGAAATCTAACTGCCCGTCTTTCCCGATAAACTTCTGAGGGATTTCCACGGGAATATTAGTCGTATCTTCTGACAGTGGACCATACACTACGCTCGACACTCGAACCTGATTACTCCGTACCGGAATACGGAAATCGAGCGCATCTTTATCTCTTCGACCCTCTGCACTCGCCACGACTCGAATGTCAAATTTCTTGGCTGCGTGCTGTAGATTCGATGGTCTCGGCAGATCACCTGCTTCGACGTTCCACGAAATCACTTTACGTTCAAACGGTGCGAATTTCACCCTTTGTTGGTACTTTAAATCGGAGTCTAGCGTTAGCGGTCCTGTTGCTTGTAGTCGCACCGTCATATTTCGACTACGTTTGGAGCGATTGAGGATTGATGCACCGATTTCAAACTTGTCCCCCTCTGTGACCACATTCGGAGCGACCGCCCGAACTTCTGTGTCCTTCACGGTCGCAAAAGTAGTAGTGTTAAATCCAAATCGATCATCTGCAGACACTGCCAACACTAAGACCTTCCAACTCGTGAGGTTGTCAGGTACGTGAAAGTCAAGCTTTGTATGTCCTTTTGAGGAGATCAAAGACGGGTTCCAATACGCGACGAACCGATCAATTTTTCGAATACTTGCATCAGATTGTTCCTCGGGCGCAATACCTATAGGGTCACTCATTGGCATATATGTACCCGTAGTAATGATCTCTTCCATTTCAGTATCAGCATCGAGGTACTCTTTGGTCTGGGTCGATGATCGTGTGAGAGGTTTCTCCATTAGTGAAGCAATCAGACCGAAGGTCTGTAAACCGTAAATCCCGTGTTTCCAAGTTTTTAGTGTTGGATCGTAGTATTCAACGCCTGAAGCACTCAAGTCTAAGAGTGCTTCATCTACCACCGCTATCGCATACTCTACCGGTACCCTCTGCTCTCCCCTTTGTTCTGACGATATCGACAATGTGATCTTATCTCTAGGAGCGTAGGAAGCACGATTAGAGGAGACTTCGATCGCGAGCGGTATTAATCGCGGGTTGGGTGTTTGGAATTTTTGCGACGCGATTTGATACGTCGGCTCATCGCTTACTATTGTTGGCGATCGAGGTGGTACAGCTAAAACTGAGAACTGAAAGTGAGGCGCATAGGAGTCAAGAACATCAAACTCTATTATGGGTTTCTTAGGATTAGGTCGAACTATCCATTGATCGACAACTCCTGCGCGTTCAATAGTAACAAGTAGTGGTCCAGTACTTACATGATTGTTGACTTGGCATTGAACCCATTCGCCCACATCAACGTCTTGGGAATTGCAATCTAGTTCTAAAGAATCAGGTTCTACAACAATCGACGGGCGACTTTCATCGACAATGGCTTCGATGTATATGCTAGAGCGTTGAGTATGCCCCTTCGTATCTGTTATTCTTGCTTCAACAATATACCTGATTGGTGCAGGAGGTGTGAAATCACACGCCGCTGAAGTGGTTTTGGAAACAACTTTACATTGAAATACTATTTCGTGCTTTTCAAACATCGAGTATTCGTCATCTTCGTCGCTTGCGTAGACATATATCTGAACTTCTTTATCAACGACGATTTCATCATCCTTAGACATTACCATCACCTGAATGGGCCAAGGTTCGTTGAATTTAATTCGTTCTGAATATCTCCAGTCTGAAGGATACATCGTGGGCCGTCGAATACCCACAAATTCATCTACTCCGTAGTAGACAGCCGAAGTGCGAACGGAAACAGATTTTCCTCGATCACTCATGACCGAGCTCTCTATTCGAAAATTACCAAAGTAAACGTCGGCGTCGAGTGCCTCTACAACGGCGGTACTTTTACCTTGATCATTTAATTCGATATCGAAAACTGGTTCTTTGAACTGATCGTCATAGCTTGTGCTAAACACATAGTCTTGTGCTTGTTCGGTCTCAAATGGTGGGGTCTGGGACCGTAGTCTCACAACAACTTGGCCGCTGGCATTTGCATAAGCTCCACCAGCGTGAAATTCTGCCGTAGTTGTAATCGCCATGTTGTCCCCGCGTTCGAACTCTGTGGCGTTTAGATCGAGAGAGACTCGAATGGGATTAGTTTTAAACTCGAAGACCTGAAATTCACCACCCCACACGACATATGGATCTTCTTGCCAAAGATGTGTGCAAGCGTTTGTTATTGGTTTGTTGGGTTCATACACAAGACTAATAAAGTAGCTTCCAAATCCGGCACTCTCATGCAACTCTAGAGAAACTTGATATGCACCAAACTCATTCAGTGAGACACTATCGATATCGTATTCTCGCTCATCCGGGCCGAATATGCATAGCGCATAATTTCCATCCCGTGGAATTTCCCGGATCCCATCACGCTGAGTTCTTACATATCCCTTGATTTGAACGGTGTCGCCAGGCATATACAAATTTTGTGCCGTCATAGCCCAGTGGTTAAGGTTGTCATAAATGGAACCAAGATTTCCGTTCAGCACATAGTTTCTGTCCACTGGTAGTAGTGCTAATCCAGCTTCCGCTTTCACTTTGAGAAAATAAATCTCACAATCGCGGTCGCCTGTACAGTCCCGCACAATGTTATCGTCTGATTGATTCCAATGAGGATCAAAGGTTTCATAGCCAGGTAGAGTAGCTAAACCATCCTGATTTGTAAGTCCCGAAAATATCGTTTCACTTACTTCGGCTAGGTCGTTTGGTGTGCCTGAATAAAAGTCGACTTGAGCATTTGAAACGGGTTCGCCCGTTTGTAGATCGACCACCCACGCTAACGAATTGACGGCTCCTAATTTGAGAAATACGGAATAGGGACTTGCTTGCGCAAAGAAGTAGTCACTGACGCGGTCGATCGAATGTTCAAAACGGGATCGACTAGTGATCTTACCATACATTACGCCCGATGAGGTGCGTAACGCCGATCTAAGACCGAGATCGTACTCTTGTAGAACATTGTCTTCTTGAGGGCTCTGGAATGTTCGAGTCTGATTGCGTAGAACTCCTTTCTCGTCGAATACGTCATAGGTGATGGACACGTCCGCGACGTTTTGAAGAAAGAAATTTGGATCGAACGATCCGTTGGAGTTAACGACGATATTGGATTGATCAACAAAAGTGAATGGTGCTGCAAGGTCGGTCCGAAATGTGATTTCATTCACACCTACCAACGGACGTCCGAATCCATCTTGAACTCGTGGAATAGCATCGGACTCATCGGAAACATTAGTTGGAGGTGCGACAATGATGCGGTAAGTCGTGCTGGGTTCGAATGCAGTTCGAATTGGGTAAGTGAAGCCTTCAGTACGTCCGACACGAAACCCTCGATAGTGAAACTGCCCATCACTTTGGTCAAATTTTGGTTCCGTATGCACAAAATGGTTAATGTCACTGTCATCGAAAAGAGAGGAAAAGACCAACCTAAAGGTTGAGCGCGAACGGCAAGCTACATCGGTTGGTTCTGTTGCTGTCAGCAAGACATGTTTGCCCTTGGCATCTCGACACATAAGGCCGAGCAAACGAAACTCTTCAAAGGTCTCAATTTCAGTGTCAAACACAGAACTTTCTTTCGTCGTCAAATTTCCATGCGTAACTGCGACGCCTGATAGTAGGAGCAAAGACACTTGGGAACCTGGAGGTAGTGGTTCCTGCGGCAAGACTACGACAACATCTCTTCTCGAGTCCGTAGTGTTGCGTTCATCGAGATAACTGTAGCTTTCAAATCGCTGTTTACGCCCAAAGAAATCTTGACGCAGATGATAGGTCAAATCTTTCACTAGTGGCCACACTCGAGTAGGAATCGCAATGTTGGATACCGAGTCGTAGAAAACTAGGCGACCTCGCAAAGATTTGATCCCTACATTCTGGTTGAAGGCTACGTTGACGATTGGTTGGGTAGGAGATATCCAAGAAACTATGCTTGTGTTACTGATTGCAGGCAGAATCGTCGCAAACGAGTGAACGTAATCTTCTGATAGCTCTTGACCATTCGATGCCTTGATCCCTGCTCGAACAGTGACTTTGTAGCGTGTAGCTCCTTTAAGATTGGAATCGATTGGAAGTTCGCACTGGAGCGTATTTAACTTGACCCAGTTCCATTCGCACTCAACTGCGGGTTCAATATCTACAGGTACTTCATCTTCGACAAACATCGACCCGCCCAACGACACGATGTTTTGATTGAATTCGATTGTAATGCGGTCAGTTGTCGCGATTTCCTCGCCCACTGGGTAAATAGCTCGAACGTTTAACGGTTTGTTTAGCGACTTGCCGTGACCGGTCATTCCCGCAAAACAGACAAGACACAAGAACAATGTAGTAGCTGATCTACCTGTCACATTCCACCTCCGTAGCCTATCAAGAACTAATTATTACCGAAAAAACACACTACACGGTAAAAACACGTTTTTAGCATCGCCTCTACGGTTTGACCTTGAATGTCCATGGCTCAGATTTCCCAAACATAATCGGTCGGTACATTTCTTCAACGTGAGTCGGTAGTACGGTAAACTCCCCAGCACTAATTGCTTGTCCCAACCACATGAGATGGTATTTGCGTCGTGTTATGGAGTTCGCAAAAAACCGGACGTTTTGCAATCCAAGTTCTCGGTAATGAAACCCC
>CAZEFI010000067.1:0-7961 GCA_964511425.1 uncultured Pseudomonadales bacterium | reverse complement strand
TCTTCGTTGTCAATAATAAGATCCGCCTGTGGCATTCGTTCAAGCACACGTTCCGTTTCTTTTGCGAGTATTATCTCATCATTTTTCGAGTAGACCACTAAGACTTTGTCGGGTAGCGAGTCAAGTTTTGATCGAGTGTCAAACTTGTGCCGCATTATCAATTGCAAGGGAACGATCCGTAATAAACTGCGATTTGCTACGTGTGCCAGTGAGCGAAAAGGACTGACAAGCACCATGCCAGCAATGTTCGAATCTACGATCCGAATCGCGACAGCACTCCCCACACTATCTCCCATTAATACCACGGGACGGTTCGGAAATTGTTCACGAACCATGTGTAAAGTGATCATTGCATCGGCAATAGTGGTCCTTTCAGTGGGTCTGCCGTCGCTTTTTCCGTGTCCCCGGTAATTTGGTAACACCACAGGAACGTTCAAGTCCTCCATCATGTAGGTGTAGCCGAGAGCATCATCGCCTCTACCGCCGAAAAAGAGGATCACCGGACCTGGCAGTGTTGGATTTACGAGATAACCCCGAGACTTGATATCCTTTGCTTCATCAACAACAATCTCATACTCGATTGTCGATGGAGGCGGTATAAGATTTTCAAACGTGTCAGGACGGAAGATGAAAAGTCCCTGAATGCTCCACAGGACGGCACAGACTACTACATAAATCTGGCCGAGTACCTTCCCTAGACGTTTTAGATTGCGCCTCACCGATCTGCTCGCGTTGTTTTATTTGATTCCGAAATCATTGGTTTGAACGGATTCTACGTATCGTCAAATTAGATTTTGAAGTTGTTTTGGTGTGGAAGATAGTTGATCTTGGGTTTGCAGCAGAACCAAGCACTATTTCACATCTCGGTACGTAGGCCTCTTAAAATGGAACTTCAATACACTTTGACGGAACATGTTGATTTAGCATGAAATTCTTTCTTGGTATTCTGTTACTCCTTCTATTACTACCTCAATCACTCGCTCAATCACAAGATTCGGAATGGTTTACACATGAGCGATGGTCCGGCCAAAAAACGTATGACTCGGCCACGGTGTTCACCAATTCAGGCGGGGACAAAGACGAGAGTTTTACTGACTTCCACATTGGCTGCGAAAATGATGACTCGGATGTCTTGTACATGACGATGGCCTGGAAACGTGTTGGTTTTTCACCCTTCGCCAAAAAAGGCGACGAAATTAGGGTCAAATATCGCGTAGGACAAGAACAAACAACTCACGAAGTGACTTGGACTGTTCGATCCCCTATCGGGTTGAGTGTAATTATGGAATTGGATGAACGAAATAAGGTTATTGACTTCCTTTCACGTTTGTTATCGAAAAAAGAACTCTCGATTTGGCCAGTAGATGAAGATGGGAATAAGTTTCGATCGACAATTTACGTGAGCCCCAGAAACGAGGATGACAATCCTCTGATTTCGACCACTATCGATATCACGGGAATTGAGGAAGCTGTGAAACCGGTGTTTGACCAATGCAATGTTGAGATGGACACGTTGAAGGCGGACGCAGATACACAGGACCCGAATGTAATGACAGGTACTCTTGAGACCGTCACAAATGACAATTAATCAGAACCCGTGCCACAATCGCTGGCAAACAAATATTTACCAGTAGCTAAATCTCCCGATTTTGCGTATCGTTTTGGGTTGCAGATAGGTATGCTCATTGGAGTCAAAGAAATTTCTCGAAGCGAGACGGCCACACTAATGTGTGAGGACACTTCGATTCCAATATTGAAGGACTTGGTTCAGGAGTACTTCGATGAAGAACCAGAGGAAGATGAAGCCAAATTAGCATACTTTGCCGCTTACACCATGACCGTTGTAAGTACTCAATCTCTTCTTGAGAACAACTCAATTGACTGTGACATTTCAACACCTTTAAGCGATGCACGGTCGAGCAAAGGAGATGACAGGATGAATAGGGTACCACAGGCATTGCGCTTTTAATATTGGGCACGTTTTCTCAACGATAAACAAGCAATAGATGTGAAGTAATATTCTCGAATTAGGTTTAACTAGTCAGCTTAACTTGATTGGGCTGAACGGAGATCTGCACGTTAGTTTGGGGATTTCTCTGCCAGTGTTCTTCACTACTTTGGGATTTATCGCACCTTCAATCCGGAAGCGGAAGAATTTCAATAGTGTCAAGATAATCGTCATATGAGGCTTTAAATGACGACAGCGATGACAACACGGTTCATTCCACGGGCACTGGATCTTTGCTCCCTCATGGAGGAAAAGTCACATTTCCTTCTCGGACCTCTTCAAACCGGGAAGTCGATGTTGATTAGTCAGAGTCGGTTCGATGGTCTGATTTTCGATCTCAATAACGCGGGGGACTTTTTTCGCATCGGTCAGAACCCAGAGAACTTGAGCAGTTTTATCACAGACGATATTAAAGTGGTAGTGATCGAAGAAATCCAAAGAGCACCCAACGTTCTGAATCAAGTCCATGACCTGATCGAAACACGGGGAGTTCACTTTCTTCTGACGGGATCCAGTGCTCAAAAGCTGAGACAGGGTGGAGTTAATCTTCTCGGAGGGCGCGCACGAATCCTGCACTTTCATCCCTTGTTGAAGAGAGAATTGGGAAACTCCTTCAATCTAGAGAGAGCGTTGAAGTTCGGCACGATCCCGTCAATCTATTCATCCACGCGCCCCAGTCTCGATTTGGAGGCTTACCTTGGTACCTATCTCCGTCAAGATATTCTCGAGGAGGGATTTGTGCGCAATCTCCACCCCTTTCGTCGGGTTCTAGACATTGCCGCGCTGTGTAATGCAACCATCGTCAACTTCACCAAAATCTCTAACGATGCTCAGGTACCGCGAACAACAGTCTACGAGTACTTCGATCTGCTGTGCGACACCCTTATAGTCCATGAATTGCCTGCATGGCGTCGAAGCAGATTTCGCAAACCCATTGTCTCCTCCAAATACTACTTCTTCGACATCGGAGTGGCTGGAGCTTTACAGCGAAGTGTGGGTAGGGGATTCGCCTCTTTGGAACGCGGTCAGGCGTTCGAGACGTGGTTCCTGCACGAGTTGCGAGCATGGGTCGACTACAACCAACGTGACGATAAGCTGCACCATTGGCGTTCGCAGTCCGGTTTCGAAGTAGACTTTCTCCTTGGCGATCACACGGCGATCGAGCTCAAGGTCAAAAAATGGGTTACCGGAGCGGATCTTAAAGGGTTGCAAGCTCTACGAGAGGAGGAATCCTTCAAAAACTATCTATGCATAGCTCTGGAAGACCGGCCGCGCCAGCTTGATGGAATCGACATCCTTCCCTATGGAATGTTTCTTAATGCCTTGTGGCAAGACCGCTATTGCGCCGACTAGAGATGCAGACCTTGACTATTTCTGAATACTGTAGATAGAATGCATTAGGAAGAGGACATAGATAGGAGAAGGGATTTATGTAGCAAAATGCGCAACGCGAATGTTACTCACCTTTTGACGGATCATCGAAGCGTCTAACACCAACGCTCCTCGCCGTCCAGAAGGTAGGATACTTACACGTTGTGTAATCAGTCCCATATGTCCCTTAAAGAGTTGTACAACACAGAGGTTTCTGACGGTGATAGTATGATTAACGCTATTCTCATCAGAGTTTTTACGGGCTTTATTCTTTTTGGGCTCGTTTTAGTACCACACACTCATGCAAGTTTCGGGGATACCGGTAGGGAGCCTCTAGAGAGGGGTCCATTCCTGCCTATTACCGAAGAACATCGTGTCGCTTGGAATCGAGTTATTGAAGATTGTTTGCCTTTGAATACTCGTACTGCTTTGAGTGTTCGCTGTATGACCTCACTCGGTGAATACTTTGCCAATGAACCGGTTTGGTTTGAGTGGGATGGTTGGTACTCCCTCTACTACGATCGATTGAGTGAGCGAAGATACTATTCTCCGGCAGATTTTCTTAATACAGATGTTCCGTTTTGGAGACATATTTTTGACGACCAAATAGAGCAACGTCAGGAACGATTCTTACGAGTGGTCAATGATTCGAAATGCCAGGAACTGGCGAGTCGCCAAAAAAAGGGAATGCACGACCATTTGGCAGAGCAATGCGCGGCACGCGAGATGTATAAATATGCGGCTTATCTCAATGCGTGTTTTGTTGCAACCCAACTGCTGCTCACTCGGTACGAGGAAACTGATGCCGAAGACCCCACGAATGCCGAGGATCGTGGCTTAAACCTATTTGAAATGATGGTTCGTCGGCTTGATGAAAATGAGTCGGATGAAGAACCAAATTCGGCTTGGAAGCGACTTTTGGAGAAAGGCTATTTACATGCTTCCTGGATCGCGTCGCACTGCAATCAACATGGTTTGGTCCTGAGACCTGGAGTCACCGTTCGGGATGCCACATCGACTATGGGAGTCACCACTGGACCCTATATATCGACAGACGCAAAGTTGCCTTGGAGGGGTCTTAAAGGCACACAAAAAGCATCAGTGCTTAGTACGACGCACTCATTCATCATGAAGATCGCAATGAAATGCGGCGATGATTGGGCGATTCGAAGTGGCTATCTGGGCCGTCCTGTTGTTGCCGAATTTGCGGAGGATTTGATACAGCGCTATCCTTTGTTGATGCATCGTACCATAGGCGATAGTTTTCTCGGTGGCGGGTACGCACGCCACTATTCTCAGAAAGAGCTCGCGCGCCATCGCGCAAAGGCGTACCTGTTATTGGTCGAAGAAGCGGGAGAAGAATTCGCGCGACGTGAATACGACCCGGAAGAGTTAGCGACACAAATCGAATATATTGAGCAAGGCGGCTTGCTCATAGCTCCCTTTACCCGTGCTGAGATTGAAGACAAAAGTCGGGAAACATTACAGAAGCTACAAAAGGATTAGGTGTTTCAAGAAGTACAGGGCGAGTTGTTCTAATTAAACCCTTAGGAGTTCCAAGTGCGTGAAGAGGTTGATCTCGTGAAAAGAGCTACGCTGAGTGTGTGTTTAGTGTTTTTTTGTTGCGGGTCTCCAGCAGCTACTAAGATGACCACAGAACTAGAGTAGCTAAAAGTAGAAGTTTTTTCCCTGTTTCCATAGTGATTCTGAAACTGCCCCACGAGGAAGCCACACACGCGACCCTAGTCGCCCGCAAATTCAGCAGAGTCTTGCTGGACTAAGATATCACACGCTCGAGGAACCGATCGCTCATGAGCTCGGGCAGTGTCTCGCCTAACCCAAGCTCAAATCGATCAGCGATCTTCCCAACGACATTCTCGAGAAAGAGTGTTAGTGTTGATGAATCTCGAGATGACGAAAACTTATGCTAGGGGCGGTCCAACAAGCAACGAAAGAGATTCGGATTTTCTTATTTTGAACAAAGTTTCAAAATAAGCAATGTGCCGGCATGCTGTTCGTTTGCCGTCGAAAGAATCTGAGGTGTTTAAACGACGAATACACAGCAAGGGCGTTTAACTACTCTTCCGGTCGAGTTTCATCTAGGATGTCGCGTATTGCTTCTCTAGCTTTCTTCAGTCTCTCTTTCTCCTCCTGAGATAATTCTCGTTTCGTGCGTTGACTATCGTAGATCGCCTGCAGATAGGTTCGTTGATCTTCGGTGAACGTATCCTTATTTTTGTGGTATCGAAGTAGGCTTCGAGCTGTCCCGGCTTGCCATTCGCCTAGTGGTAGTTTTTCGAGCGATGCAAAGAGACGATGGGGAGCACCCATCGATAGATTGCTGAGACTCCACGCATCTCGATTGAATTTTCCCAGCTCGGCTTGTTCAATAAACAATTCCATCGCATGATCGGAGTCGGTGTCCAAGTCGAATAAGGAGATGGTTATGACCATGTCATAAGCTTTGAATTGTGTCACGCCTTTTCGGGCTAACGGCAACATGGCTACGGCTGTGTCCATATCACTGAGCGCGAGCCATTCGATCACGTGGGCTTCCATACCCACTCCTTCAGCATTAACGGGCATACTCGCGGCTGTTTCAAGTGCGAATTGAGGATCGTGTCGTGCGAGTTCACGAAACGCTCGATCCTTTAATGTATCTTGGTTGTGGGCGACGCGCGCGTCCGACTGAATCCACTCGAGTGTTTGGACGATGTCATGTTTAGCCCATTCTGCCACAATGAGTTCCCGGACCTCATCGTGTAAGTCAAGATCGGAAATTTGTTCTACGATTTCCATTGCGTCTTGAGGCGCAGTTTTTACGATAGCAATTGCGGATACCTCGCGGGCGAGGTCCTGGAGGTCTTCAGTGAATATTTCGACGCTGGTTAACAGTGCGTAAGGATCTGCTTCTGCCCAAGTTTCCATGACCCGTCTCTGCAGATTTTTGCGCAACATCCGTGCCTCGAGGGGTAACGTCGCATCTAAGGCTTCCTGCGGATTGGACTCGGCCCACTGAACGATCACATATTCTGCGAGTTCGCGACTTTGGTAAGTAATTTCCTTCACACGAACCGCGACATTGAGTGCTAACTGAGTGTCAGTTTCCACAAGCTCATCCAACACTTCGATCCATGGTTGAGTCATCAACCAATGGTGAGGTACCGACTCTAAGAGCGTATTTATCGCTTCTAGGCCGTCTTTTTCGATCCAAGATCGTACGATGAATGCAAACATCTTAGAGCGAGCATCATCAAAGTTATGAACGTTTTCGCTATTCACGTTTACGAAGGCATTCCATTCACTCTCTGGATCCTGAATTAGTTCATTGTGCTTTCGATTTTCTGACATTACCTCCAATGCGATCCACTCACCATCAAGCCGACGGGCGACATCTCGAAGTTCATCAACAGACAAATCATCTCGAGCTCTCACAATGCTAGCAATGGCTTGGTTCTTAGTCTCTTCGCCAAGAGTTTGCGCATGTTCGATGGCTTGATCTAGATTGGACATTGACCATTCCAGGAAAACGATCGACACTAGTGCATTTCGGCGGCGGGTAGGAAGTTCTTCGACAAGCGTCAATGCGGAACGAGGATTAATCACCGCGATTCGTTGAATGACGGTATCTTGCACTTCTTCCATCAAGCTTTCCGATTGCAAATTTTTCGACTTATTGAGGTGGCGTCGAAGCGTACTTTCGTTCGCGTCCGCTATTAACATCTGCAATGCTAACGAACGCTCAAAGTGTGCATCGAATCGATTGAAATGCTCGAGATCATCAATGCTATTGACCCGCTTACCTGAAGGAGTAAAGTAAATAGCATCGCTCGTATTAGTGATTGAGCCCTCATGGGGATCTGAATTCCGCGTAGTATTGTTAGGGTCGAGTACGCCGGTCTTAAAAAGCAGATATGAAAGCGCGAATGTTCCCATGGCAATCACGAGACCAAAGAAACAAAGAAGTGTCCAGTTTGTGGGGTTTGTACGAGCTTTCATGATGTTCTATATCGTATATTTTTGGACTTTGGCAACTGTAGACGTTTAGGATCGTTCACCCAGATTAACCACTCCTAGTTTGATCGACGCCGCTGTGGTGTCTTACTGAAGAATATAACAGAAGGGTCTTCTGTCTACTTAGCTGCTCAATCTTCATTGAGAATGTCTCGAAATGCTTCTATACGTTCCCGCCTTCTAATTGACTCGAGTTGAGATGCATCTAGCTGGCCTCGCTGACTTTGGAAAATTGCCCGCAGATTGGATAGTTGATCGCTGGTGAACGTGTTCTTACCTCGGTGGTATCGGAGTAGAGTTCGAGCCGACTCAGCCTGCCATTCGCCGGGCGGTAGTTTTTCGAGAGATGCATAGAGCCGACGCGGAGCATCCCACACTAGATAGTCGAGAGCCCAAGTACCAAGTCTATTCGCATCTCCTATCTCACTTTGTTCAAGAAACAGTTCCATTGCTCGTTCCGCATCACCGTGGGATAACGAACTTTGGATGACTTCGTTATATGCTCTGAATTGGGTCTCGCCTTTCCTGGCGAAAGGAAGCATCGCTACCGCTTTGTCTAAATCAGTGT
>CAZEFI010000066.1:0-8416 GCA_964511425.1 uncultured Pseudomonadales bacterium | reverse complement strand
GAGAAAGCAACAGGAGGATCGCTGGGCTTAGCGCAAAGCGAAAGAGGAGAGTTTGAGCTATCATCCCGGTGCTTTTGAGTATTGAGTTAATTGCATTCATCAAGAATTCTGCCGATACATTGGATTCCATTAGCTTGTTCTTAGCTAGGAACACAGAATTGCAGAATTCAACCGAGATATAGGTTGTTGTCGATTTAAACCGCTGTCCCATTGATTTATTGCGAGTCCCAATGGGAACAAAGAGCGTAATCAGTCCGACTACGGTAACAGCGACGATTCTAATCAGGTCCCTGAAGAAGACGATCGGACACCATGAATCCAGAAACCATAGTGAGAAGAGCATATTGATACTCCACTCAGTTCGTACGGCCATTAAATCCCCATCCATCACTCGTGATCAGGTGAGCTGATAGCGCGAGTCAATTCATCCGGCGATGAATTCTCAAAACTGGTGTGATTTCAGTAGTTGAAACATGCTTCGACGGTACACTAGTCACTTGGCATCGACTGGAGTCCATCGAATTGCGTCGGCGAAAACGTTGATGTCTTCGTGTCCGGCAAAGTCGCTAACCAAGACTTCCGCCGCGGTCGAACCGAGTTGGTACGATCCTACTTTATTCCAGCCAACATCTGCTTGCGTGATGTCGAATTCCTCGGTCCACTCACTGTTTCCGTCTCTTATTGTTATTAGGTAGCGTTCTTCAGGTGTGTCCGGTACCGAAATTCTTTTGTAGTTATAGTCCAAAGGTGATCTAACTCCACGTACTGCGACGACGGTATTGTCTGGTCTCGACATCAAAAACGCGGGCTCTGGTAAATAGTACGCTAAATCCCAACGACCGGCATGAGGTAAAGCAGTGAAAAATTTCGCTGAAGTGATTTGTTTGCCCTCTTCTACCAGAGTGTACGTACGCCGATATCGACCATAGCTCTTGTCGTCATACACTCGACTCCATTCGCCGCGAACAAACCAAACATCTTTTACTGGGAGGCCAAAGTCTAACTCCTCTTCGTCATTAAATACTGAGACTGTAATAGGATTGATGAAGCTGTTTTGGCGGCCTGTAGATTGACCTTGGATACTAAATCCTTTATCCAGATCATCGACGATTACCGACGGATCGTCCCGCGGAGACCATTCTATGTCCGATAGGAACGGTTGCTCTGAGCTATGAACGATCGACTCCTCGTCAACTTTTGGAAGAGGTACACTAAAGTTAGCTCGGTTGAGTGCTAGATACGGATCAATTTCGATCGCAATCAACGGCTGCACTGATTGAATTGAAACCTTTACGGATTGATTTCCTCTCAAGAAAATTGGATCCGAAAATCTAATATCACCATAATTGAAGCTAAAGTTTACGTCTGGGGTCGCAGACCAAAAAACACGGACTAACCCAGGTACGGATTCGGCATTGTAAAGTACAAAACTGGTTTGATAGTTGGTGGTTGCTGAAGTACTCAATTTGGTAATATGTGCGTTGTCTACCAAGTAGCCTGGTAGCGTGGCTTCTTCTAGCCATCCGCGTACCCAATCGTCCAAGGCTACGCCAACAGTCGTGGCTGTGGCAAAAAAATCTTGTAGTGTATAAGATTTTCCCTGAAATTCACTGGTCAGTTCTCGTAGGAAATTAGCTATTTGTTTGGTTCCGTATTGCTCAACCATGGATCGACCCAATACGTCGGTCTTTGTTAAGAGTGCGCGAAAAGCTGGAATGGGTTTTGAAGAAAACTCTAAGTCGAAAAGCGAAGTGTGTTCAATTTCTTCCCAGGTCGAAGGTAATTTTGCGATGATTTTTCGTCCAGTTGTCGCAGGTCCGAAGCGGCGGCCACCACTATGAACCCACTGAACGACCGAGGCATAAGATCTCGTTCCGTATTCCCAGAAGCTTGGAACAAATAGACTGTCTCGGTCCAAAATGAGTTCGGTTGCTAATTCTTCTACAAGAAAATCGAGAACCGTACTCCCACGTCCCGTGGGGGAACTTCTGTGGTTCAAATAGTTGCGACAGATCCCAGAAAACGGATTACCTCCGTAAACATCATCTTCGAAGTAGGTTAACAGTTTCTTTAGCACAAACTGGCTGTCATTGATCGGATCAATTTGATTAAATCGTAGGGCTAAGTCGAATCTTGCCGTGGGAAAATTAGTTTCTCGCATTAGCATCATGCCAGGAGGCTGTAAAACAGAATTCATTCGCCAACCTCCGCCAAAAATCCTTAAAGTGCTCGGAACTTCGACCACATAGAACGTATCGTAGGGGTACTCTAAGGATAAATCTCGCGCCTTTCTTAAGTGTTCTGATACCCACTCTTTCAATTCTTGGGTGTAGGGGGCAAGTGCTGTTAAATTGCGTCGGTGCTTCTTGCTGAACAAAAGCTCAAAATTGACTCCGGAAATCTTAGCCGAGCGCGATTCAAAATTTGCTGCAATGAGTGTCAATGCAGGTACCGGCGTTACTGTGTTGAATTGAAACGTAGCGCGCTTTTGGGAGGGGCGAGGTTCGCGACTACCGACCATTGCGACGGTCCACTCTTTTGGGACCGAGACGTTGATATCGGTAGTGAATACGTCCCGTGGTCGCTGTTCTAATAAATCTTCATTCAACGCTGTGCCGGAGGTCGGATACCATTTCACTGCCGGTACCAAGGCGACGAATTCTGAATGAAATACGTAGTTGTGTGTTCCCATGTCTTCCACGAAGGGCAACAACTGGGTCTGATAGTCTCGAACTTGATCTAAGTATGCAAACTTTTCGTTAGGTCTACCAGTAGCTACTATATTTAAGCGGTGTTCTTCATCAGAAAGTTTTGATGTCGGTATCTTCAATAGTCCGTTAGAAAATTCGTAATCTGAGATTACGCTACCGTCAATATACACGTTCAGAATACGATAACCAGGATTCAATGAAAAAATCACTGAATCAGTAGGATTATTTGGTGGAGGAACGACGTTTAACGTCAAATCTAGATCAATCATACGCCCTGGTAAGAGATTGACACTCCCTTGAATGTGTTGAATGTCAGGAAATGCAGCGATCTGTTGTTCTGAGTGCGCTCTCACCCAATCATTCTTACGAATCTCAGCACTGTGCAAAGATAGCGACAAACTGACCACGCACAACGCACTTCCTAATAGGCAACCAACACAAGTTGTAGCACATATAGCCTTATTAGGTTGAACATGCCGTAGCGACGAAGTCGTAACAGCGATGAATGCTATTGACATCATCACTACCCCCAGTCGATTCACTAGTATGGAAGTGCTAAAGTATGCTGGAGCAAGATCGGAATGGACTTGAAGTGCGCCAGGGAAAAGTGTAAAAGTTTCTTTAACTCCATGAGGTAGTTGAGCAAACGAACAGACATAGGTAGATACTGCTCCGATCGTGATCAGTGCGACCAAGAGCCGAGTGCGTACGAAAGTCGCAATACACATCACGAAGGTAATGAACAGTAAAACCACAGGCAGAACGCTCCACATCGTTCGAGAGAAGGCCGAGATGGGATGCATGCCGAATCGATGCGAGATGCTAAAAATCTGCGCTACGATTTCGTAACAAGAAGCCAGCAAGAAAAAGAGCAATATCGGTATGAGAATCAGGCTGAGAATTCCAAGAGTTCTTCCAACGATGAACTCAAGATTGTTCGCCGGTTTGGTGTCAAGGACATCATGGATTCGAGCTTGGATATTCCTGTAGCGAAAGTCGAAACAGAGAATTACAACTCCAACGATGAAAATGAATCCAATGATCGCGATTATGTCGTTGAAGAGGTACCTAGCACCAAAACTGTCGCGAAGCAACCAACTAGTGGGTGGACTTGGCCAAAGTGAAGTATTACGAAAGTCGAGAAGAAAGTAGCAAGCTCCGGAGATTAAGAATACGATACAAAAAAATACCCAAGTACGTGCTAGCTTTCGGCTGAAAGCATCTCATGTTTGGACAACGTCCAAATTCTGTGAAAGTTCACTTTGTGTTCTTCCTATTACTTCAATTCATAGTATTACAAAAGAAGCCAAATTATCGAACGGATGGACAGCGTGATAGGGACTGCGAAATGAGAGAGTATAAGTGATCATCCTAGGACCTTGGGTATTGAGGTCCCTCTTTTACTCTAACATTAACGGGAGAGGCTAAGCTTCATGAATCAGCGTAGCGTTGCTCTATTGGTTCCAATGGCTTTTCAGAGTACCAAAGACTTATCGCTAATTGCCGTTAAGGACTCGTTCGGTAGCTTCGAAATTTGACAGCGAAAAGAGTGGGGAGAGTACTCGCCAACTGTACGACGGTTTGCGGAGACGTTCGTCATTAGCAGTCGAACTGAAGAACATGATCGCCCGATTTCAATCGGCATTTATTGCGGGGGATTAAACCAAAGTTTGCAACTTGCTGAGCGAGTACGTAGCAATTAAGCAAAGTACCTTCCTTTCGTGGTCAAATCGAGCCAATTTGCTGCTAGGAGTGGATTTTTCGCCTCACTGGACTCAGTATTAGTCTGAATCCATCGGAGTCCAACGGATCGCATCTGCATAAACGATGATATCGGCATACCCAGCAAAGTCGGCTACGCGAACCTCGACATTGTTAGTGGAAAGGTCGAACGTTCCTACAGAATTCCACCCTGCTTCAGCATTCGCAATGTCAAATTTTTCGTTCCATGTAGACTGCCCGTCTTCGATTTGTAATCGATAGTATTCCTTAGGGTTATTAGGATTCGCGCGCGGCCGAGACAATACGCCCCGCGAGAGACCAGAAAATGGATTCTCTACAAATTTATAAGATTCGGCATAGATTCCTCTGCCTGGTACGTAGTACTCCAACATCCAACGCCCCGTGTGTGGTAGTGCAGCAGAAAATTTTGCGTACGAAGTTTGTGGTCCCCGAGCGATCAGTGCGAGTGTGTGGCGGTAGCGTCCAAAACTGTAGGAGTAGGGATCACTTTTTCGTTCCCATATTCCGATAATCGAATTTAGTCGAACGGGCAGTCCTTGGTCTTCAGTCTCCTCGAGTCTCGGAAGGAACTCGACCCAAGGGAAAGTGAATCTTTTTCGTTGCTCTTTTACTTGACCGACGATACTAAATCCAGAATCCAGATCATCAACAATTATGGACTTTGAATCGGAAGGAGACCAATCTACTATCGATAATAGCGGTTTAGTTGGCTCCTCCGAAATAGATGTTCCATCCCATTTTGGCATTCGTACAGGAAACTTTTCACGATTGTGTGATAAGTACGGTTTGATCCAGACATCGTACAGTGGCTCAGATGATTGAATCGCGACTTCTACGGTTTGGTGTCCTTTGAGAAAAATCGGATCTGGTTTAAAGCCGCCTGCGCTGCGAGCCCAAGTAACTTGAACGTATCCAGATACCGATTCGGCGTTGTGAAGAACCAGAGTGTATTGATAGGGACTCTCCTCAGTCGAATCTAGCTTCGAAACTGAAACATCCGCTACTACAAACCCTGGAAGTGTGGAATCTACCAGCCAGTCACGGACCCAGTCGTTCAAATTTATCTCGGTCGCAGAGGCTACTTCGACTAAGTCATCGAGTGTGTAATGTTGTCCTTTGTAGGTACTACGTAGCCTATGAAGGAAAGCCGAAATTCTCTCTGCACCATAGTATTCGATCATGGATTGCGCTAAAGCATAGCCCTTAGTTAACAATGCACGAAACGAAAGAATCGGTTTAGTTTGGAAATCTAAATCGACCAAAGGGGTCCGCTCAATTTCGTCCCATGTAGATGGTGTGCGCGCGATATCCAATCGTTTTTTTGTTGCAGGATCACTATAGTGGTAGTCAAAATCGAACCAGTCGCCCGAAGCAGAGGTCTTACCGTATTCCCACAAACTAGGGACAAAAACGCTCTCGCGTTTCATAATCAACTGTGTCGCTAATTGCTCGATCAGATAGTTAATCGCGGTACTACCGGGACCAGTGGGCGAACTGAAGTGATTTACGAAATTGCGTGAGATGCCAGCAAATGGACTGCCTCCTTGCATGTCGTCTGCAAAGTACCTTATAGCCACATTAAACGGTAATGTGTCATTAGGCTGCCGGTCTCGATCTTCCCATTCTGCTACCATCTTCTCAAAGTTCACGGTAGGAAATGTAGTTTCTCGCGTCAGCATCATTCCAGGAGGTTGTAACACAGTATCCATACGCCAGCTTCCACCATAAATCCTCAGCGTACTCGGAACTTCGACGATATAAAAATTTTCGTGAGGATATTCAAACGACAGTTCTCGAGCACCTCTAATTTGTTCGGACACCCAATCTTCAAACAGACTTGCAAAGGGAGCAAAAGTAGCTAAGTTTTTTAGGTGTTTCTTATTGAGCATGAGTTCAAATTCAACTCCCTCAATGTTCTTACCACGTTGTTCAAAATTTGAACTTATTAACGCGATTTCAGGAACTGGTGAATGTGTTTTAAACCCAAAAGTGACACGCTCTCCATCATCCTGAAGCTCCCGGCTCCCTACCATTGCGACACTCCAGTTTTTAGGTACCGAAACAGTGAGATCAGTTTTGAAAACATCCCTGGGGCGACGTTCCAAAAGGTCTTCATGTACAGCTGAACCAGAGGTTGGATACCATTTGATACTCGGCATCAGCGCGACAAATTTAGGATGAAAGATGTAACTCTTGGTTCCCAGTAGAGGAATCCAATAAGACCTTGTTGCGGGTAGATTCCTTGCTTGATCCAAGTAAGCAAAGTGTTGATTCGGTTTTCCTTTGGCTTTGATTCGTAATTTGTGCTCGTAGTTGTTTAAAACAGACGTAGAGACTTTGAGTATTCCGTTCCCAAAGCTGTAATCAAGGAATTCCTCGCCGTCGACAAATACGTTTTGAATGTTGTAGCCTGGATTAAGTGAAAACACCACAGAATTCGTGGAATTCGATGCAGCTGGCCGCACGGTCAAAGTTAGATCGAAAACGATGGAGTCCCCAGGCCAAATGTCTATCTTTCCGTGAAGATGCTGGATATCGGGGAATGCTTCGACAGGTTGAGCATTGTGCGCTGTAATCCACTCGTTTCTGAGAGTCTTGGGTCTTTCTATAGCTAGCAAACCCGTACATACACACACAACTCCTGCTACAAGGCAAACACTACCCCCTAGATAGAACAATCCACGTCGAGGTTGTATGCGAACAAAGAAAGCAGAAGCTATCGTTAAGAAACCCATAGAGAACAAAAATAACGCAATGCGATTCACTAAGCCTGTGGCTGTGTACAGCACCGGAGCGAGATCCGAATATATTACAGTGTCTTCCGAGTGAAAAAACGATTGATTGGATAGTGCTATCAATCCGAACAGTAACCCTAAAGAGACAATTGCTACAAGTAGTCGACTGCGAATTAAGGATGCAGTGCACATCACTAAGCTACCGAAAAACAGCAAGAAGAGTAAAACGTCAAACGTCTTCGACCAAGCAGCCGTCACCGAGAGAATGCCCAAGCTTGATGACATGCCAAGCGTATGCGCGATTGTTTCGTAGCACATGACGGCAACAAGAAACAACAATATGGGCGTTAACAGGAGCAGCAGTATCCCCGCGATTCGACCGACAGTTATTTCGAGATTGCTTGCGGGTTTAGATGCAACGACTTCACTAATTCTGTTTTGAACATCGCGTGCGTGAATATCAAAACAAATAAATACGATTCCTACTAGGAAAATGACAAGAAATCCAAACACAGTGTCGTTTATTGCATATTGCGGGGCCATAGAACCGTGGATCCAGCCCGCAGGAGGATCCGGCCAGGGCCACGAATTTGATGCAAAACTGACTATGTCAAGGATATACATTGCTGCACACAACAAAAGGGCCACACCGATAAATACTCCAGTGCGCACTAATCTGCGACAAGTTCGTATCTCTGTGGAGGCTATAACCCAAATGGTGCGTAAATTCACGTTGAGGTTCTTCCGGGGTTTCGTGTAGTCGAAGTTGTTACGGTGTTTGGCTGCACTTTAAGTACTGATGACACATGGACATGCAGAAAGTGATGGGATAGAGTTGGAATGACAGTAACCGTATAGAGCATTTCGCTCTGAGCAACCAACAAACCACGTTGAGTCTCTGCACAAACTAGCGTCGGCGTTGAGTTTATCTACTTGTATCGACATTATCGACGGAAGTATCAAATTCTCTGGAATCGACCTCTTCGTATTGTTTGAGTCCAAGGAACGGTCGCAAAAACTTTACGGCTAAATACGCAGGTCCCGTGTCTACCAAAGCGACGACGAGTTTGAACACGTACCCTGAGGCAATTAACACAATCAGCTGCCCCCACATTCCTTGGTCAGGATCTAACGGTAGACCGTCCTTGGAGAGAAAGTGTGCGATCAACACAACAGCTGTAGTGTCGATTAGCTGACTCACTAACGTAGATCCGTTATTCCGGAGCC
>CAZEFI010000065.1:0-8559 GCA_964511425.1 uncultured Pseudomonadales bacterium | reverse complement strand
GACCTGCCCCAGAATATTTACTGTGGCATATTAGAGAGGTCTTCAAAAGCCCAGATATTCTTGACTCACTCTAGGTCTATAGACTCTCTCAAGCGATCGAGCCTGTAATCTCGGTTAGCTACCGAAATGTCGTAACTGTGTTGTGAGACTGATTCAGTGAATTGACTGATTGCTAGGAATCGTGGTACCAAAAATACAGTAGGTACGCAAACCCCAATTTAATCAGGAATTGGTGAAGTTGGAAGTACTCAAGGCCTCGGAGAATGCTTTAATCGCATGACATCTTCAAGCGACCTAATGTGTCCCATCTTGTGGAGGCCGTTTTCTATGAGGTTAGAAATGACGGTGTTTGGGTCGTCTTTATCTGCTGTCACATGAAAATACTTTGTAAGCAGTAAATCATAAATTTCTTGGTGCTCACCAAACAAGGTAGGGGCATTGAACTCCTGTCCTAAAACGTCTTCGTTGAGCTTTGGTACTTTACGCATGTCCCGAATCGCAAGCATGAACGCGATACGACTGAGGATGTTCGGGGTCAATCCGGTTTGTGACTTGAGGAATTTAAGTCGTCCAGTCGCATGTTGAGAAACTCTAACCCGATTCGGAATCATGGTTCATCCAACTGTTCAGTCGAGAAGTAGCCGTTTACGATGTGACTCTCTTCTTCGGTCTCGTCAAAATTGATAAGGTAGGACCGGCTGATTTTTTCAGATAGTACCTCGTACGAGTCAGTGTCAATTTCTTCATCGGTTGTGAACAAAATGACTTGGTGACTTGCAAAGGGAAAGTAGTGGTTCACCAATTTTCTATGGTGGTCGGAGTCTAATCGACCTAGGGGTGAATCAATTATTAGGGGTAAGGGTCGGTTAGAGGTTTTTGAGAGTGCCACTAACATGGCTACTGCATAAATGTGTTTTTCTCCGGCAGACAATTGTGCCGTGTGAAAATTACCTCTGTTTTTGCTTTGAAAGTGAACCCGAAAGCTTTTTGGGTCTATCTTGACTGTACAGTGTCGCCGGTCTTTTCGCGACAACAAGTTAAACTCGTAGTTGAACTGTTCTTCAAGTTGTCCGATGCGCTTGAGAACAGAAGCCTCGCGGTACTCTTTCAGAAGATACCGAATGCGTTCAGCATATTCCAAAGACTCCTTCCTACTACCATGCTCGACCGAATCCCGATGTCGCTCGCTTAGAGTTGTCCCCAGTTTAATTGCTTGCTTGAGCTTCGTTTTGATCTCGAGCTCAATAGTAGCAATGTTTGACTTTAGCTCAGAAATTCGGTCACAGACTCTCAAAAAGTCATCAAAATCAGTCTTTAGCGCTTCGTCTTCGGGGGACCGACTCAATTCTTGCTCAAGCTTGTGCAATTTGTTCGAGTCTGAAACGATTTCTTCTAGAAGTCTCTCGGTCTGAAGTATTGAGTTGTTGAGGTCATCGTTCACGACTTGTTCAATTCTCCTCAGCATTTTCGGAGTAACATCGAAAACATTCTCCTTCACACGACGCTTATGTAACCAATTAGCAAGCACTTCATCCACTGACTCCTTACCCTTTTGGTCAAGTTCATTTCGAACGGACTCAGCAAAATGTTGTAGCGTCCCGTTGGCGTGTCGTTGCATCAACACTTCTAAGTCGACAGCAACATCATCGTGGAGTTGTTGCATTGTCTCTTGTGCGAGACAAAAGGGGAACACTCCTGCAATTTCGTCTCGAAGTTTGTGTTTCTTTTCAAGTAGAACGCGAGAGAGGATGTTAGCTTCTAATTGGAGATCGCTATATTCCTTATCCCATTCACCACTACAGCATCGGAGATTGGTTTCTAGCTTGTGTTTTCGCGTCTGGGCGTCGAAAAGTTTTTCCTCGACGCACTGAAGCTGTGATCGGATATCGACGAGTTCTTTTTTTACAAATTCATACTCTTTTCGAATTTCGTTGGTATCGACTGCTACATTGAGAAAAGGTGTTGCGTTTTTTCGTAAATATGTTTGTAAATCGTTTCGTAACCGTTCTGTGAGGTCTAAACCATATAAGCGCTCAAATGCGTTGCGTAAAACGTTGCCCGTTGAGTCCGTTGCGAAACTTCCAATTTTTTCACCATCAATTAAGAAGAGATCGGCAACTCCTTGCGGTACGAGTTCGTTTATGCAACCTTGAACATCCGTCTGGTCAAGTGATTTCTGCTCTTCACCATTAATCCAGATCTTCAAAGTCTCTTTCAAATTTGGCCCCGCACTCTCCCAAGTACGCCGGACGATGTATGTGTAACGTTTGCCTTGTTTACCGTAATGAAATTCCAGTTCCACAGAAGCAGTATTTGGCTTGACGATAGCACTTGGGAATCGATGTATGCTCGATCGTATGAAAGATGCATAACTATCGGACGTATAACCACCTTCACCACTCGCGCGACCATAAAGTGCTAGCTTAATTGCAAGAAAAAGAGTTGTCTTCCCAGTACCATTGAGACCGCCAAACAATACGATTGGTCGTTTGGTATTTGTCTCATCGCGCGGACCAAGAGTAAGAGTATGAGTCCCGCGAAAACTGCGAAAATTACAGACTTTCAGTGTCGTCAGAATCATGAATTCGTTTCGCCGAAATCGACAAGTTCTTTCTGCATTTGTTCGACTTCTTCTGCGTAGCCACAGTCGCGAATCATTCTGTCTTTTTCGATTACTTCCGCAACGGTACCCCAATCTTGGTTGAGAAGTTTATTAATTTCTCGACTGATTCCGCGTCTTTGTGTGAGCCCTTCCATTGAAATTTCTAAGTCCAGTAACTTGTGGACCAAGACGCTGGGTACTTGAAACTGTTCTTTTAGTGTTTCAACCAGCTTGAAGTCAGCTCTGTTGGCTGCTATTGCATCATTCTGCACCCAGTTCAAGTCTCTTCCAAACACCTTTCGATAAATCTTGGGTAAGTTGTCTTCGAGATCCGGTTCGTTGGGGTCGTTTAACCACTCCATACGAATTCGGTGTATTTCATCCTCGCGGATTAACTGCAAATCGCGACCGGAAGCTTCAAAATCTCTTTGTATTTTTAGAAGTTGTTTCAACCACTCTTGCCGGTATCGCATCCAATAAGAACCGGGTACCGTCTTTTTTTCCGCATTGGTACCTTTCGAACTTTCTTGTAGACTATCGCGCATGATCGAAATCTTTCCGGTACGACGGCGAACATTGCGATATGTGGCTTTTTTATTAGGCTTGGTAGTTTCCGCGAGCATATTGCGAAAGTTAAGCAACGGTTGCATCCAAGACTCGCCTTGTTTAACGAGACTCTCTACTGCTTTGTCTTTGGTAACCACGGTGCAAGTCCAACAGCCAAATCGAGAATTTCCACAGGATGGTGTACTAGTATCAATGACTATTGGACATTCACCAGCATTAGATCCTTTATAGAGTTCAAACAGTGCTTGGTTGCTTCCACCCCAAGGTCGTGGCGCAGACATCAAATACTCCCAGACCTCGTCTGCGGTCCAATCTTCAATAGGAGTGTATACATACGCGTTTGGGAGATTCGTGTGCCGTCCTAAGCGGGTTCCATCAATGCGGTGTTTCGCTAATACCTGCGCTCTGGATGCACTTTCCGCCTTGCGTGCACCGAGAACCATAATCACTTCACCAAATTCAGCGACTCTATCAAGAACAAAAGTGCTGACTGGGTTAATTTTCATCCGTTCTGTACACCACCGGAAACTTCGAGTTGGTGCGGGATAACCTTTTCCGAGTAAGTTAACCCAGAAAGTCTGGTCTTCTTTAGGAGATACTGTGTGAGCTGCGATTGGTAATGAGTCGCGCGATGCAGCTTCATTAATTTCACTGTGAGTCTCGGTGAGAAGGTCTATAACGAGTGGAGTTTCAACCAAAGTGTTGGATGAAACAACAAAAATTGGTTTCTTGCGCTTCGACTTGGATAGCTCTTTAAGTGCGAAGTATATTAGCTGAACTACCGTGGTCGAATCCTTACCTCCGCTATATCCTATAACCCATGGCCGTCCATCTTCAAGGTACAAATCTTGAATTTCTGCAACTAAATTTCGGAGTGGACGCCCAGCAAATGACAGATCGGAAGCTTGTTCTTCGGGAGTTTCATACAGAAAGAGGTCAGTCATCAATATTGGAAACCTGTTTTTCGAGTTCTTGTTCTGACTCCGTCAGTAGTAGGTCTAAATGTAACTTTATAGCATTAGCTGTCAGCTGGACGTTGCTTCGAGCTTTGCTAATCCTTCCATGTACCAATGCACGATTTTCCCATAATGGGTTCGCTCTCGACCAATCGATGGTCGACAACTTTTTTAGGTAGGGTTCCCAACCGGTTGGATGTGAAGATGCTATGTATGCCCCCACGATTCCGATGGCGTGCAATGCTACGCCATGGGCATGAATGAAATTTTGACGGAGGTCACTAGGTGCAATTTTTCGTTTTTTGGCCAGTTTCCAGTCAGGTATGTTCTTAAACACTTCAGACCAGAAGTCAGAGGCAAATTTCATTTCAACGTTACTTATATCATCTTTGCGTCCTTTGCGAAGTAATGCACGAGAAGCATGCTTAATACCGCTAAGCGTAAATAATCTATGACTTCGATTTGAAACGCTAGATTTTTCCATTTCAGTCATACCTTTGAAGCCGTCAACTGTCATGACTAAATAACGTGCTAGTTCGGATGATGGGTCACGTTGATCGTAGAGTGTACTGAGTGAATCGCTAGGTCTAATAGCGTGTCTATTTAAGTCTGCGAAAATTTGTTGACTACGCTGTAGACCTTTGTCGATGAAGAACAACACAGGTATGTGTTCGTCGCCAAGCTCTGGTCTCTCTTTTAGTGCTATTTCAATAGCTGCTCGGCGGTGTTGACCGTCGTTGATTAGCAATTTGGCATCCATTGGAATGTGAAGTGTCCCAACCTGTTTAAGAGAGTCAGTAATCCCTGCCGGTTCAAATTTTATGGAGGTATCTACGGTAGCTGTAATTGCCGAAAATACGTAGCTACTTGGATTTTCGACTAGGTAGTTTGCCATTTCTGGTATACGTTTGTAGTTTAAGGTTCGCTGTGCTCTCAATTCCGGCGGTACGGCTTCATCGTCAAACAGGAAGAGTCTAGACAGCAGGCGCATTGGACACATGGCTGTGTAGCATTTATTTCCAGCCTGAAAACCAAGAATTGCTGGAAAAGAGTTCACATAAGCAGTCATTATAACTCTCTCGGAAGTTAAATTGTAACATATTTTAACATACTACCGAAAAAGTATAGGTTTAGTTGCATGCCAAATCCGCTCTCGTGACCAAGGGAAACGAGTGTCCGAGTTCCACAAAGTCTGACGTTTTTTATCGGCTTAGATTTTCACCATGGTAAGAGCAAGGATGTGTTGCAAGGCAATTCGACGTGACTTCTTAGAAGACTCTGTTATTAGTGGGACTAGTAACAAAATAAATCAGCGGGAACGAGTTCTAGCGGGCTGATAGGATTTCCTACTCTTAAACGTGACAAACTAGAACATCGTGCGTACTGAATGACACAATTCCTCCACATATAATTTTCTCTCTTTGCGGGTATATCGGAACCGATGTTTAGGATTGTCGATGAGTGGGAATTAAAAAATTCAGAGGCAACTCTTGGAGTATATGCATTTCATTTGCGAGCAATTCGACCACAAAGCATAGGCTTGGATGGTAAGGGACCATTTTCAAACCGGAAACTAGAGGTTGCCCGCGAAAATTGTCTAAGAATATTAGAAAAAGTACTTGCGATGAACTCAAAACAAAAGAAGTTGATGGTAAGCGTCCGTGAGATTTTCTCGTACTCAGTACTTCCTTCAAGTGTTACGTTAGAGGGATGTCTTGAACCTTCTAGTGTATTGCGAGATCGAATTGCGCATTTAAATTTGGAGGATTTTGAAGCATTCGTAAATACTATATATTCCCTGCCTACGCTTCTTCCCCCGATTTACGTTGGCGTGACGACTAAGCAGACCATACAATCCAGATACTTTCAGCACAAACGAAATTTCGAAAAACGCACTGAAAGAACTTTCGGTGGTCGATTCTCGGACACTGGATTTCTTTGGGGCGACCTCGTATTCTCGTACGTCCCACAAGTGTCGCATGAATTGGGACCAACCGCCCTTGAATCGTTAGAAGACTATATTCAATACTTTTCTCGTCCAATACTCGGACGAATATAGAATTACAAGGAGAATCTATTGTGTCGAGTAAACAAGATCATCGTAGAGGAGTTCCCGACGAACCTTGGAACTTCATCCGGCGTGGCACATTCGGTGTGTTCACTTCCTCTGGGTCACTTCCTATCGAATATCTACAGACAACGTTTAGACGTCATGAACTCAGCCATATCAAGTTGGCACGAGATGTCGCTCCAGACGACGATATTGACTTTGAGCTACTCATGCAGAGAGATATTGACACGGTTGAGGCGATTGGCAAACTTAAGCAATATTTGGACCCTAAACATGACTCAAAAGACACTCGTAAATTTAGAGATGATCCGATTTTCTTTCCGCCATTACTAATAGCTTGTATACCATGTAAAGCTAATCGGGTACTTCCTATGTATCCAAATGAAACGTGGTCGGAAGAACCCACTCAACTCTTTCGCACTTGGGAAAATCTATGTCGTCTCGAATTTTTTACAAACGAGGTTAGGCATGAATATGAACTGTGTTGTCCGCACGAAGACAAAAAAGTGGTAGTTGATATCGCGGATGTCGTTGCACGATTCTCACTTAGTTTTGAGATTGAGCACGGAATGAAGTTAATCGCTATAGACGGTCAGCATCGATTGTACGCAATGAGGCATATCCCCGACGAGGATCTACTCAACGACTTTGTTGTTCCTGTATGTATCTTGTTCGCGACATATACGAGCGAAGCATGCAACGCTTTCCGATCATCAAGTGAATTGAAAAGGCTACCAAACGTGCCGCAGACTTTCCGCAAGGTGTTCGTAGATGTAAATAGCAAGATGAATCCCGTCGGTACCCACTTCAGCATCCTTCTCAATGATACAAACATTGGGAGTTTGATCGTTCGAGAATTTTGTCGCGAGTTTACCAAAATAGGAAAGACTCACCTCAGTACGATCGAGTGGAACGTACGAAAACCTAAAGATGCAACGATCCTAACCAGGTCTTATTCCATCACATCGATAGGTATTCTCGAAAAAGCACTTCGTGAATGTTTTGCAAAATCGCAGTCTCTTCTACCTCGCGTTTTGAATATCGAAAATGAGTTCATCAAGGAGAAGCTTGAAGAAACTGCGATCGATTCAGAAAATCCACACGTTCAATGGTCTGATTACTCCATCGCTCAGAGAAGTATATTGGAAGAGCAAGTCAGGGACGGCATTGTGAGAATTTTGGTTCGAGTATTTACTGAAGTAGGACCATTCGAGAAAACTTTAAATCAAGTGAACGCTACTTTGCTTGAATGGGAACAGAAGGGTAATAGCCATGACGATCAGGCACCAGCGTACGCCCTCGCTCATAAGCATGTCACAAATCACAGTGTAAACGAGATTCCTAAACAAAGTTTTGCTCGCGAACTCATTTCTAATTTAGATCGATCCGTTAAGACATTCAAGAATCGATTGTGTCCAGTAATGGCACATGCTTTGTATCAGCGGTCAATCGTACTTAGCTTAAAGGAATTATTATGGGCGTTGCCCAGTGTATCTGTTAGGGACATTCCAGATGCTTTTGTCTGTGTCCTTGAACAATCGTTGAACGTTACTATGTCCCTTTTTGACTGCAATTCTTACACTCAGCATACGATTTGGATTAACGAGGACAGGATTGTAAATTTAGAGAAAACTCGGGCACAATTTTCGAGGCTCACGTTAGCTATATGTGGGAGGCAAGAAATTGCGACTGCCATGTCTGAGTTGTTATCTACTACGTATACGGATTCGAACAGCATCTCAGAACGACTAAAAGAGTTGGGTAGAACTAAAGCCAACGAATATTGGAATCAGTTTAAACTCGACAGTGTGAAAGTATTTAAGAGAAGATTTAGAAACCAATTAGGACTAAACAAAGAAGAAATTGATAAGTTAGAGGAATGTAAGAACGTACAAGAGAGTGAAAAAAGAGGGAAACCATTTGACGACTTAGTAAACAGGTACTTGGAAGAAGACTTCGATGTTGCTAGACAAGAACTTGTTGACAAGCTCGGCTTTGACATTCACGCTACAGTGGATGAATTTGAAGAAGAATCTGAAGACGACGATTAGATGGCTTTGTTTCAATGTGTGGCTCCACAATTAATGGATAAAAGAAGTAGATTCAAGTTCAGCTTTAGTTCAAGCTGTTTAACCCAGTTGTCACTTCAGTTCATCGAAGATTTTTAGCAGTGCGTATTGCAGTTTTTGGTGGCGACGGTTTTGTGGGATGGCCTACATGCTTGCATTTGTCGAATGCCGGTCATGAACTCACAATAGTTGACAATCTCAGCCGGCGACGGATTGATACTGAGCTGGGAGTTCAGTCACTGACACCGATGGATTCCATCCAGGAACGTCTACGAATCTGGAAAAACGTCTCTG
>CAZEFI010000064.1:1873-8738 GCA_964511425.1 uncultured Pseudomonadales bacterium | reverse complement strand
TGTGTGCTTGGGACTCAGCAACAGTTCGAATTCGATACCGCGCGTTTCGAACGACCGTCGCTCAAACTTAGAAGCTATCAGTGCGAATTCCGGTACTGGTTGACTGGGATTGAATCGAAATCGAGTGCGGGGCACATCCACGCGTTGTCGTGTTCCCGGTCCGGCTACGATCCAATCATTGGGGACCGAAACCTCGAGGTCTAGCTCAAAAAAGTCTCTCTTGTGAGTCTCAAGAATGTGTTTGCCACAGGCTGCTCCTGCGGTAGGAAACCAACTCACGCCGGAAAGTAATGCGACGAACCGCGGATGAAACACATAAGATCGTCGACCAAGCAACGCGATTCGTCTAGCCTGAGTCGATTCCATCGTTTTCCAATCCAATGCGCTATCAAGATAAGCAAATAAAGGGTCGGGAATTCCTTGTGCTACGAGGTGTAAAGTACTTCCTGAATGGGTTTTCTTGAAGGGAACGCGGAGGATGCCATCCTTGAATGAGTAATTGTTGTCGTCTATGACTTCTCCGTCAACGGCGATATGATCTATTCGATAACCGGGATTGAGCGAGAATAGCCAATTGTCTGAGTTGTCATTCGACGAAGGTGCCATCACCAGATTAAGATTGAGCGTGATCATTCTCCCCGGGCGAATCTCCACGCTTCCCGTAATCGACTCGATGTCTGTTTGTTGATGCGTTTGATGTTCTTTGTGGATTACAGTCCAATGCGCTACCCGTTGCAGATCTAGATACTTCGAATATCCCAAACCACCTAAAGTTAATACTCCGATAAGGAACCCACTCAAGCCTGCCCCAATCCAAAGTGGCCGTGCGACTGGATTGATCAATCTGGGATACAGACATGCGGCCAGCAACAGAAAGGAACTAGCGAGTAGCAACACGCCCGCGCGATTGATCAGGATATCCCACGAAATAAATTGCGGAGCTATGTCGGAGGCAAGATACGCTGTACCGGAGTAGGTGGACAATCCGGTGTTGAGATACAGCGGCATCGCCTCATGGAGCATTAGGTAAAACGTCATGATTCCCAATGCGGTAAAAGCAACCACCACTCGAGATCTCAGGATCACGGCCAGCAACATCGTCAGCGTGCCCCACATCACCAAGTTCGGAACAATGTCCCAGGTGAGGTAAGATAATACGCTCACGGGTTCGACCACAGCACCCATTTCCCAACCCGCCACTGGGGCGAGTAGTCCGTAGACCAAGATCGCACCTACAGTCAGTATAGCCGGTACGAGTAGCGGGAGGGTGGTGCCCAGCAACCTCCCCGCTAGGAGTTCAAAATTTGTTACTGGTCGAATATCGACCACTTCGGACATTCGATCGCGAACATCTCGAGACCTGACGTCGAATGCAAGAAAGACAATAGCGATCGCGAACAACACTACGAGCGGTTGTGCCATTTCAACGATCAGGTACCGAGGTCCTTCTACGCCGACGATGGGCGAATTCGGCGAGTCTCTAACATAGGATTGTGTCAGCGAGACCCAGAGAGAAATACAAACACTTGACGAGAGAGCGATGAGCAGCCAAGTTCGCAACATTCTGCGACAACTTCGCATCTCCGCGATCGCAAGACTCCAAATATTCATCACATTCGTATAGACTTTCGTTATATTAGGTCGAGTGTTTTAGTCGTGTCAGAAAAGTCGATTGAGCCTAAAGAAAAAGGTTCCAGGTACCTATCGTAGTCCGATATTGATCAGTCTTAGACCACCATTGTCGATGGGACTGTATTCAGGTGAGTAACCACAAGCGTGAGGGAGTGTTAATTGTAGCAGTATCCTACCAAGGATGCGTTGCTCTGCAGTATGCAGCAATCTTCGATGACGTGAGTGAACTAAACAGCTGAGTCGAGCTCCAAAATGGCTCAGATTTCAAACTGAACCACTGCACCGACGACAATCTAAGTTCCCGTTTACCGTCTAGTTGGACTCCAATGAACTGTCCAGGACCTAGCTGGTGCTACCTTCGTGAAGGAGCACCCGTCAAGCACAAGCAAGAGTTCAACTATGGAACTGGTGTCAATCTGATCGCATCAGCAATCGCGACACCATCGGTCACTTCGACGAGGGTTACGCGTACCTCGTGCGAGCTTGCTTCGAAGATGCCAAGTTCGTACCATCCTGATTGCGCCTCGGAGAGGTCGAGTTCTGTCAACTCTTTCTTGTCTCCCACATCGATCTCAAATTTATGCTTTCCCAGAGCTCGCCTCCTGGGAAAGGACGAATGTTCATACCCACCAAACATACCTTTGCGGGGTATGGGATAGTCCCGCCATCTAGTCGACGGTACATGGAATTCAAGCTGCCAACGTCCCACCGATGGTAGCGTCGCGACAAACTGCGGTTGCGCTTCCTTCGTTCCCATGGGATTCGAAGTATAAGTACGGTAGTATTTACCGTGACTGGTGCGTTCGGATTCTCGAAACCAGAGGGAGAACTCCGCGCGATGCACCGCAAAGTCGCTTGCATCTCGCAACGATGGAAGTCCGTGATTGAGATTAGGATTGAACAAATCTGGCCCGAAAAAGTACGCAAACAAAGATGGTTTGTTCGAGGGAGGATGATGTTCGTGCCCGTTCACTATGGAAAAACCTTCGCTCAAGTCGTCGACAATGATGCTGGAATCGTCTTCTCGGGGAACCCAGTCGTATTCTTCGACATAGGGTAAAGCCGATCCCTGAGGAATAGAGGCTGTCGGCTCGTCGAGCCTGAGCGAATAGTCATTGCGATTGAGCGCGAGATGCGGATGCAGTGTTATACGTTCGATCGGACTGGTTGTGCGCAACGCGACGCGCAACGTCGTGTTGGCTGGAAAATGCACCGTATCAGACCAGAATCCTTCGTAACTACCCGTGCGTTGCTGATCCGCCAACGTTGATTCGATCCCTAACGCGCCCGGTACTGGTTCATTGTTTCTCAAAACAAAGGAAGTTTGATATTCGAAATCGCCATCTTCCTCGTTCTGCACGAGCTCCACGACCGGGTCTAGTTCATGGAAGAGGAATCCCGGCAGTTCCGTGCTGTGCAGCCAATCTCCAACCAACATGTCGAAATCAATGTCGGAGTCTCGCGCAATCTCGAAAAAGTCTTCAGGTGAGTAGGTGCTACCTCGATGTTCGGATATGAGAGTACCCAAGAACGCGCTGATTTTTGCGTGGGGTACGAGTTCCCGAATCGTCCTCGAAAGAGCATGGCTCTTAAGCAAGATCACATCGCCAGCGATTTTGGGCTGTGTCTCGAAGTTCAGATCCGCAAGTGCCGTGCGTAAGGCAGGTTCCCATACCCGTGACCGGTTGATTTGTCCCCCTTGTACTAAGGTGATGAAGTTTCTCGCAAACCATTCGTTCGGTTTGGATGTAGTCTGCAAAACGACATCACCGTCAAGTATGAGATAAATCGAAAATAAACCAGTTCCCTCCAAGGCTAAATAACCCGCAAGTTCAGTTAGAAACGCGTGCAGAGTTGTTGCCCCTTTGCCGTAAGGTGTTGCCTGGTAGCCCAGCAGTTGTTCGCCGAGGCTAATCATGGGACTACCGCCATGAAGATCGTTCTGAAAATAGTACTTGACATAATCAAACAAGTAGTTCCCCATGACATCAACATCTTCTGCGAGATCCTCTTCAGATCGGGTTTCCGCGGTATCGGTTTTGGCTTCGGCTAGCGCACGTTCGAACTGTGCAATGGGAAATCCGGATTCGCGGATCATGTGGATACCGGGCGGAGAGTATGCGCTTCCCATCTTCCAGCCGCCACCGTACACGCGTAGATGTGTCGGTACCTCGACGAACGACAATGTTCCATACGGGTAGCTCAAACCGCCTTCCTGCAGACTATCGACCTGTTCTGCGACCCATTCCTGCAACGCAGGCACCGTCGAAGCTAATGCGGAAAGGTTCTTCGTGTGTTTGGGACTCAGCAAGAGTTCGAATTCGATACCGTGCGTTTCAAATGATCGACGCACGAATTTGGAACCAATCAGGGCAAAATCGGGTACTGGTTGGCGGGGATTGAACTGAAAACGAGTCCTCGGCCCGTCCAGTTTCTGTCGAGTTCCTGGACCTGCTACGATCCACTCATCGGGGACCGAGACTTCGAGATCTAGTTCAAAGAAGTCTCTCTTATGCGTCTCGAGGACGTGTCTTCCGTAGGCAGAACCCGATGTAGGGAACCAATTAACACCAGAGAGCAAAGCAACGAATTGCGGATGAAACACATAAGGTCTCTGACCAAGCAACGCGATTCGCTTAGCCTGAGTCGATTCCATCGTTTTCCAATCCAAAGCACTGTCAAGGTACGCAAACAATGGATCGGGGACTCCTTGTGCGACAAGATGTATCGTATTTCCCGAATCAGAGTTCTTTGAAGGTATGCGAAGAATGCCGTCCTTGAACGAATATTCGTGGTTGCCTATGACTTCGTTGCCGACGACGATACGGTCTATTCGATACCCGGGATTGAGCGAAAATAGCCAATCGTCCGAGTTTTCATCAGACGACGGTGTCATCACCAGATTAAGATCGAGCTTGATCGATCTCCCTGGGCGAATCTCCACACTTCCCTTAATCGATTCAACATCAGTGTGTTGCTGCGATTGATGTTCTTTGTGCACCGTGGCCCAATGCGCTACGCGTTGCAGATCTAAGATCTTGGAGTATCCCAATCCACCTACAGTCAATACTCCGACGAGGAATACGCTCAGTGCAGATCCAATCCATAGTGGTCGTGCATCGAGATTCATCAATCGAGGATACAGACATGCGGCGAGCAACAGAAAGGAACTTGCAAGAATTGCCACGCCCGTACGATTGACTAGGATGTCCCACGAAAGAAATTCGGGGGCTACGTCGGAGGCAAGAAACACCGAGCCGGAAAATGTAGATAATCCAGTGTTGAGATACAGCGGCATAGCTGTATAGAGCAGTAAGTAGAACGCCGCGATTCCCAACACGGTACAAGCCACGACCAAACGAGATCTCAAGATAACGCTCAATAGCATCGTCAGCGAGCCCCACAACAGCAAGTTAGGCACTATGTCCCAAGTAAGAAAAGAGAGTACGCTGACTGGTTCGATTACCGCGCCCAGTTCCCAACCAAACACAGGGGCTAGCAGTCCGTAAAGCAAGATCACTACTATGACCAGTACCGCAGGTACGAGCAGTGGGAGGGTCGTTCCCAGCAACCTCCCCGCTAGGAGCTCAAAATTTGTTACCGGCCGAGCATCGACTACTTCATATATGCGATCGCGAACATCTCGAGCCCTGACGTCGAACGCAAGGAAGATGATACCAAACACCGACAATGCCATGAGCGGCTGCACCAATTGAACGAACATGTAACGAGGTCCTAGCACGCCTGCAATGGGCGATTTCAGTGAATCGTATACATAGGATTCGGTCAGCGTGACCCAGCGAGAAATGCCAACACTTACCGCGAGGGCGATGAGTAGCCAAGTTCGCAACATTCTGCGACATCTTCGCAACTCCGCGATCGCGACATACCACGTATTCTTCGTCGCATTCATGTAGAGTTCGATCATGTCAGTCAGATCAGGTGTTCCGGCTTAGTAATGAAACTCGTTAGCACTAGAAAATAGGTTGCCACTTTCTTATCCAAATACCTGTCGAACCCCTCGCCAGTTATCTCGCCTCCAAGGTGAATAGGGAGAGTGCAATCGTCCTCTGGTATGTTTCTAAGAAATTCAGTTTGGCGTACCTAGATGGGCTTTTCTCACGACAAAGAGCCCTCTTGGCTGGAGTGTCAGAGTTATCTGCATCGAAAAAATTCTAGGTCAATCCCAGTACGAATCAGTCGCCATCGATCGTCGACCGTGTCCGAAAGTTCGATTAATTTCCATAAATATTTGCCGATTGACACTCTTCGCCATACCGGGTAGGAGGATTGCATCGATTACCCACCAAATAACAGTGATGAACAATCCCACCACGGTGAGTGACAGGATTAGTTGAGCCAATCCGGAAGGGATTGCGCGTAGGTAGAACCGGTGGCCGCCCAATGGTCCCAAAATGCCCCAAAGAATGTATGCAACCGCAAGAGATTTCCGTTCTTCCTGATACTCCAGCATCTGTCTTAAATCGAATTCAGTCATTCTTACATATCCTTGCTAAGCCAAAGCGTACCAGTTCTTGAGGGATCTGTCGGGATTCCACAATTTTACTTTCGCACAACACCTACATAGCTTCAATCTGCACTTTTGTGAGGTGTCCTCGTTATGGTCGTGCTCAGTAGAATCTACGCGGAACTCTACTGCTGACTTCGTGCTCAGCGACAAGAAAATCACTCGTAACGAATGGAATATCTCAATGAACACTGAAGCTATTTTGAACGATCACATGTTAGCCGAAGCAACACTGACGGCACATCTATTAGATGTCGCGTTAAAAGCGGGATATAGCACCGATCAAATTAATGAATTGCTCTGCGAAATAGCGAACAAGACCGCCATTTCGGAGATTTGGATTTCCGATGAATCTGGACGCGTCGTGTACACTAATAAACCTGACGTCAATTTCTCCTTTGGTACTGATCCTAGTGAGAATGACCAATCCGCGGAATTTGCTCAATTACTTACCCAAGATGCTACGGCTGTTGTGCAACCTTTCATGAATAGAACGTTAGATGCCCAATCTTTTAAGTATGTAGCTGTTCGTGGTGTTGATCAAGCTCGTGTGGTTCAGATTGGGATAGCCGCAAACCATGTCCAATAGACGCACTAACAGTGCACTGCTGGGGAAACAATCGACACGAAACATCGGTAAATAGATTAATCCATGCAAGTTGCTGTGTTCGTGAATTGAAATGTTGGGATAACTCCATTGCGCGC
>CAZEFI010000064.1:0-1773 GCA_964511425.1 uncultured Pseudomonadales bacterium | reverse complement strand
CTGTGACCTATTACGAAACTGATCGGAGTGGAAAGACCAAATTCATTGACAGTTTAACTGCGTCTAGGAAAGGATTTGAAGACGAGTTCTACTGGTCCCCGCAGTCGTTCGGCGATAGCATTGGTGTGGAGATTCGGCTACCGAGTCCAAACCTGACGCAACATGTAACGCTTGAACTGCTAAAAATCGCGCACCGGTACCAATCGCTCAATGAGAGCGTAATAAACGCTTTGCAATGCTCGAATCACGATGAAATTCAATGTGCGATAGACAGTGGCGAGATTTCCGAGAGCAATGCTAGAACCGCTTTGAGGCTTATTTTTGAATCCGAAGGATCAAGCTACACATGTTCTGGTACTTTAATGAATGTGTCTGGCGATGGCGAAGACGTATATATTCCTTACATCATCACTGCCTCACACTGTATCTCCACGGAGGCTGAAGCGTCATCCGTCATTGCATTTTGGAACTATCAAGCGGAGAATTGTGCCGGTGGTGCAACTTCATCTGATTTCTCTCTAACTTTTGGTGGGGCAGATCTTTTGATATCGGTAGAGTCATACGATCAAAGCTTAATCCGTCTTCGCGGAGACGCCCCAAGTGGTGCCTCATTCTCAGGGTGGTGGGCCACGGATGTAGGTTCAAACGTTACCGGCACAGGCGCACATCACCCAGATGGCGATCATAAGAAGTTTTTCTCAGGTACAACACAACGAAACGTTAACGTCAACGTCTGTGACGAGGACGACAACTGTATCCTCGTTATAGATGCCATTGAAATGAGGATGGATAATGGCGCATCTGAAGGGGGTAGTAGTGGGGCTGGGTTGCGAGTCTACAACCAAGAACTTAACGACGATCTTTTTGTTGGAGTGATATCTGGATCGGATTCAGAATGCGAGAATTCGTTGACTTACTTTGGTGAGTTTCGACATTTTTATGACTTCATTACCACTTGGTTTGATCCCGTAGCCCCGCCTCCTGAAAGTGAAGACGACCATGGTAATTCAACAGAAACAGCTACGTTAGTCGGGCTTGTATCATCCACCGAAGGAGAAATCGAAGAAGCTGGTGACGTCGACTATTTTGAAGTAGTTGTAGATCGCAGAGGAACGATCCAAGTGTACACGTCGGGTTCTCTTGATACGATCGGACAATTGACATCGGATGAGCTCGGCGTTGACATCACAGACGACGACAGTGGTGATAGTCTGAATTTTCTACTATCTACTGACGTGGAACCTGGTACGTATTTCATTAGCGTGAAGGGTTATGAGGATACCACGGGAAATTACACACTTCACGTTGAATTTGAAGAGACTGATGATCATGGAGATACACCACTTACTGCAACGACAGTAATTTCGAGTGCTCGTGCGTGGGAATACTCCACCGTTGGTTATCTCGAAATTTCTTCTGACATAGATGTATTCGAAATCACATTGTCGTCTAGTGGTACCGTCACAGTCTTCACCGAGGGTGATACCGATACATCCGGTCGATTGACCGATTACAACGGTTTTGACTTGTTCGAAAATGACGACGCTGATGAAGATAACTCGAACTTTACTTTGTCAGGCTTCGTAGATGCTGGCACCTATTACTTGTATGTAGAGGGCACGGTCTCCGATAAGTCTCAATACAAACTGATCATTGATGTCGCGCAAGAATAGTATCGTTTGGGAATTATGTAGCAAAATCCGCACATAGGACTGTATATAATACCACTATGGTACATCGAGGACTCACCTACCGACTAATACCGGGCACCAA
>CAZEFI010000063.1:0-8888 GCA_964511425.1 uncultured Pseudomonadales bacterium | reverse complement strand
ACACCGAATTGCGTTTCTTTATCCTTCGATAAGTTGCCGCTAAATGGTACAGGGGCAGTGGCATGACCGAAGTTCGATCTTCTGATTCGAACACGGCACATCAAAAGCCAACGTCTACCCCAAACCAAAAAGGTCAGAACGAACTCGCCCCCGATTTGCAGAAATTGTCCGTAGCGGATTCAGTGCTTGAAACTGTCGCTGAGTTCGATCGACTGAGCAACGAACAGATTGCTGAGCTAGTTCAACAGGCCACTCATCTTGAACCGCACTCGATATCCACGTCTATTCAGACTCTCCTTCTTGGCGAGTTATCTCGAAGAGATCCAGAACAGGCATTGGAACAGGTATGGAACTTTTCAAGAATTCAATGGAATGAACTTATCGCCGTTGTGTTTAGTGAGTGGGCACTGCACGATGTGGAAGAATCCTTTGTAGCAAGTATGGAACTTCGCGCTCCACTACGTGAAACTGCAGTCCGTTCTCTATTGAACACACAAACCCAAATATCGAATGATCGTTGGTTGACACTAGCCGATAAGCAGGACTATCACGAATCAATGATCACTTTACTTCGGGAGCGTGAAGCGTTAGCACTTTTAGATACACCTTTAGATGCGTTTCAACAAGTAATTCAGGACGATGTTGATGACCAGCAACAAAGCGATTTGATTCAGAAGATCGCAAGAGTCATGATCCAGCAGAACGGCTATGAGAGTTTCGATATTTTGTTTGAATACAGTGCGTGGGGATTTCGCGACCTTTTGATAGAGGAAGTGGAAACAGAGCCGGCAGCGGTATTTGCCGCGGTTCGATCACTAACGCCAGAAACCAGAGATCGTTTTATTTATCCCTTGATGGATTCATGGATTCCCATGGATCCCAATGCTGCTTACGAAGCATTTTCAAGTCTCGAAGAGTTCAATGAAAGGCTCTACTCTTTACATATTTTTAGGAGATGGGCAGAGGTTGATCCTGAGGGATTGCTCGCGCGTGTTGAGTCATTTCCTCGTGTTGAACGAGAATCGGCAGCACGTTCGGGAATTCTTGAATTAGCCAAGACCTCGCCAGAAGAAGCGGCGAAACGAACGATAGACTATGAGTCGGTCGTCGGGGTCAGCGTCTTGAATTTACAAGAAAGTTTGATTCGACAATGGGCTGTCAGCGATCCGAATGCAGCCATCAACTGGATTACAAAAAACACCTCTGAGAATACCTGGCATCAAGCATGGTTGTTCTGGAATGGATTGCGGCACTTCGCCAAGTCAGATCCGGAAGCTGCGTTAGATCTAGCACTGTCTCAACCACCAGAGTCCGTTTATGTCGAGCGGGGGTTCGCTGAGCAAGTCGTGAGCGACGTAGTCGACGCGGGTGAGTTGGAACTGGCCATGGCTGCCTTAGATCGTGTTCCGGAAAATGCACGGTTATATTCCTTTACCACAGTAGGAAGAGCACTGGCGTTGGAAAATCGATGGCCAGAGGCAATTGAACTGATCAAAGGTTTTTCTGAAGAAGATCAGGTTGAATATTTCGACGATCTAACTTATTTCGCTATGAAGGACGATCTCTTTGAGGTTCTCGAATTGGTACCAAAGTTACCTTCTGAAAAAGTCCGGACACAGGTGGCTCAGGGAATGTTAGCGAATCAAGAACAATTCGGTGACATCTTAACTGCAGATCAAGTCACGTATCTGCGGCGATTTGTCGACCAAAACGAAGAATCTAATGAACAACTTTCGAACTAGTGTAGCTGTCGCGACATACTAGGGGCACTTTTACCAGAGATTCTGCCTGCTAGGAATCGATTGTTTGTGCATCGACACTGGACTTTTGCGCACGTGAGATAACAAGATAGCAAGTTGTTAAAACGTACGGGAATTCGAGCTGGGGTGCTGTTTGTCATCGTTGGATGCGTTGTCTAGAACACTTGGACACAAGAATCAGACACTCTTCAACACATCCCGGACTATCTTTCCGATGAAGTTCGTGAGAAACTGCAGAAAATACTAGACGGACCACAACCAACAGTTGTAAATGATCCAACGATCACTAATGCGGAAGTCAACGAACAAGTCTCCGAGTTAATTTTCAGTGGAGATTCAAACAAAGTAGCCGAGGGCTTGAGACAGCTCTATGCATACACCACTTTCGTAGAGTGGAACAGTAGGGAGCAACAACAACCACCAAGCGTACGCGAATTCTCCACCATTCGAGGTTTAAAAGAGTTTCTGTTATGGAGGTGGCGTGAAGGCGTAAAGGAATCTGATGGAAGACCACCTAAATTTGAACCTCCTGCCGATATTGGATTGGAAGAAGACCTCGAACTCCTGCAAGATGTCGACAAATTCAAGGCATGGATGCCTTCAAGCCAACCTCTAGAGTGGACGGAGATTCCTTATATATTAGCCGTTGTATTTCCAGGCGACGATGAGGTACATGAGGTGATTTGGGAAAATTATGATCCCTCACAACCTGGTGGAGCGCTCAATGCACTGACTCTTGGCGGATTCGCTACTCCTCGAGCGACAGCATTGCGCATTGATGTGTTTTTCGCGAAACCTGAAGACTTTCTTTCACGTTGAAGCGATCGTAGTCTATGGAACGGAAGCACTGGCTATCAGGACGCATTGACGAAGGTCGGCAAGCGATTTGGTATCTCCATGGAATCGACATTGAAAGATTCTACTACGGTGGACGAAACCAACAACGACGCCTTAAATTTCCGGCATCGACTTTATGATGCACTGATCAATCTAGGTAGATTGTCCAAATTTGATGAAAGTCGATCTACTTCACTTAATACCGATGTAATGGAAGCGAGTGACGTGGTTGTGTCATCTAACACCAGCAAAGGCAACAGGAACGTCTACCGAAGTAGTCAATTCGCTGGATGAATCCCAACGAGAAGAAACTGAGACAATCTATCAAATTGAGCGGGATAACCATCCGAGTCCGCGTGAAATGTATTTCACGTTGAAAAAGAATGAAGAAGGTGAATTTCAAGGTGAATGGACAGAAAGCAACAAAAAACTTTGTAGTAGAAAATCTCAAGATACAAGACAACACTTTTTATTTCATCTTCCAACCAAATTTTGATGACGAGAATTACAAACACGTGCTAGAAGGGACGTTCGATAGAGAACAGATTTCTGGAAGTATGTCCATAATGTAAGGTGGAGAAAGTGGTAGTTCTCTGAAAAAATCGAAATCAAAACGAGTAGCGAAGTCACGAAGTACAACAGATCGTTCCCATTTCTTGCAACTCAAGTCGCCTAGACACTTCATCTTTGGAAATACAGTCTTCTCAGAACTATATTTATCGAATATTCTGGGACAAATACCAAGGTAAAACTATGATCGATCCAATCTTTTATAATCAACCTATAACCATTCCATCACGGAGATGAACTCTATGAATTATTTTTTCAGTTTATTGATCTTTTTGATCGCGCCATTGACTCTCTGTGCGGAAGAAGCAAATCAATCAAAAGAAGCCAATGAACCGGCAAAAGTAGATTCAATGGCAGGGTTTAAAAAGATAATGCCTGACTATTTCAAGACAAAATGGTACTTTCTAGGTGGAAGTTCGTTCTTCGCTGAGAATGATGACCGGGGTGTTGGTGAAGGAACCGGTGTGAGCTTCGGTGGCGGCATACAGTTCAACAGGAGCATAGGCTTAGAATTGGTCATCAACCAAGTTCCCGAATACCAAACCAGAAATGTATTCGACAACGTTCGTCGACTCCCGGGCAAACACGTTATTCAAGCCGACAACCACACCTATAGCTCCTTAATGTGGACAGCAAGTATCCCAATCGATAGAAACGTTCGGTTTGTTGGAAAACTAGGTCTAAGTGCCTATCGCTATGACTCCTTCGTCGAATTCGAAGAAGCTGACGAAGATAACGTTTTAGTCTTGGGTTATAAGCAAAAGGAGAATGGTTTGACTTTGGCTGGTTCCGTAGGAGTTGAATTTCCGTTTATCGGTAACGACGATCTCTCGGTTGAGGTTACTGTAGGACGATTGTTTGGTGATGATTCTGCGGGTGCGGCGCTCAATGCAGGATTGAAATACACCTTTTGATTCGCTAAGACTACCAGTCGAACTTAGAAATTTTTTCAACATGCCTATGTATTTATGTCAATTAATCTTCTGTATATAGGATTTTTGCCGGTGTTGGCAGATGTAAGGCGCAGATGTTAAGTAGGCGTTCGGGTAACGTTGATTCCCAGAATCGACGGTTGTAGCGATAGACGAATTCGTCAAGATATTTTTGCAACTTCGGGGAAGGGACTCCATGAAAAGTTCCCGGCAGAAACCGTTTAAGATTCGCAATCGCCATATACACAATCGGCAACCATTTATCCAACTGCTCAGAAGGGGACGATCGCGAGTCTACTTGGAGCTCATGTTCCAGCGCGAGAATACCATAAGCACGCCAACTATCGGTTCGGAGCAGCAGTTCATCACCTAAGCAATCACGAAAGTGGCTCACCGTCTTCGAGTCTACCTGAGCCACGGCTTGCATGGCGATGAAACCCGCACAGTCATTGGCACGAAAATTGCGTGCGTTGAGTTCAGCTACTGAACTAATCTTAAAGTGGTTGGCGAATGGTTTGTGTGAGCTTTATATTCGTCAATCTATGATTGCTTGGGTCGCGCGAATGAATATTGGTGTATTGTCTAGAAACTGTCGGCAAAAATCCTCGCAGTTAGATCTTCCTACCTCACTACCTGATCGTCCCCGCGCCTATGCACTTTCGAGAGTTTTAGTTTCGTTCGTTTTACTATCATGAATGATTAAAAACACTATGGATACATCGCCGCGCGCGGAAGCAAACTCTGAATCCTATCGACGATCGTCGCCGTTAGTAATTTTCAACTACCTGATTCGCGCGTTTGCTATTGCTAGTACAGGCAAGGTGTTAGGTTTGTTGATTAGTAGCAGTGGCGGTGCAGTGTTGTCACTGTATGTTCTTAGTGCCCTTCAAACATTTGGCGTACACTGGTTCTTGCGTTTACTCGTTGTATGTTTTTGCGTACTAATCGTTCAACTCGCAATTTCTGTGTTCAGGTACCTGACTTTACAGTTTCGCTACGATGAGAAGAAAATTACCGCGAAGAAAGGATTTCGTACTCGAGAAACACTGGATTTCGAGTGGTTTAACGTACGCTCGATCCGGCTTACCCAGTCGATGTTCCAACGATCTCTAAATTTAGCTAGTGTAACTTTGGTGACAGCGGGCTCTTCGAAGAACACCATCGAAATTCCCTACATTCCGCATGCACTAGCTTTAGAGTGGGAACAGAACGTCAAAGAACAAAGACTACAAGGCAAAAAAGGCACGTCTGCCGAGACAGAAACTGGTAGCGTTTCTGCTGAAAGCGTCGTCAGTAACACACATCCAGACAGAAAATTCTTGCACAAGTTACGCTTACGCGAGCTTGTACGAGCGACCTTAGCTAATGGAAACATTCTTGCAGATTCACTCTTCGGTTTTTTCGTGCTTGGTGTCGGTTACTGCTTGTATAGGTTCATCTACCAGATCCTCATGCTGGCTCCAAGTATTTTCGAGTTGGGAGACGGAGGTCCCTTTCAATTGTTACGGAGTCAAGTGTCGGCGACATTTCGCGATCTTCCCATGAACTTCGTCGCGGATACAACCGCTCTATTTGAAGTGTTTCAGAAGTTCACCGGCATAGTTGAAACACAATCGTCCCAAGGCCAACTGTTCTTCTTTATATCCTGTGCTCTGGTCTTATCAGTCCTCTTTTACATGATCAACCGAATTTGGTATGTCATTAGGCACTTTGACTTTGAGCTAGCCATCCAGGGAATCCAATTGCAAGCAGAGGAGGGGTTAACCACCAAGAGGAGATTGACTATTCGCCGTGATCGAGTCCAATCGACTTCGTTTAGAGCAAACATCGTGGAACAATCAATGGACCGTGGAAACGTCGTATTAGACAGTGCTAGTAATTTAGACTTTCGTATTCCATTTGTAACTGTAGAGTGTGCTGATCGCTTACTTCGTACGCTGACCGAAGAAGAGGATACGCCAATAAGTCTGACTCCTCGCGGGCAACGGTTTACTCCTATTCATGTCTTGAGTTTGATTCAAAAATTGGTCATTCAGGTCGTGCTTCTGCTCCCTATAACATTGATTCTCGTTGCTACATTCATTCCTTTAACCAGAGGAGTGATTTGGCCTTATTCACTCTTACTGCTTGTATATGCGGTCATAAAAATCTATGTCAGTTGGAGGAGGAGAGGCTACATCCTGAATGACGATTTCTTGTTGCAAAAAGAGGGCGGATTTAGTTGGTCGTCCGTGAAAGTAGCACCGTTGAACAAGGTCCAGAGCATGTCAATCAAACAAAGTTGGATTCAACGAATGCGCAATCGTGCGACAATCTTCTTCAATTTCGCATCGGGTACGCAATCCATTCCATTCTTGTCTCTGACATTGGCCGAAGCGATGCGACGAACCGTCGAGCGCAGGATTCGAGGTGATATCGAGGTCGCAGACGAGATCGGCGAGGACGCAACCCTTGAAGAATGGAATTCGTTGCCCACAAAGTACATTGTGAGCCGCATGATTGGAAAAGCGCTTACTTCCGTTTTAGTATTGGTTCCATTGTTCTTCTTAATCGCTTGGGGGATGCACTCGTGGTTTTCAGTTTCCTACGAACTGTTAGGATGGATCTTGGCACCTACTTGGGGAGCTTTGGCAATATGGAGAGTTGTCGTTGTTCTTCTGAAGGTACCGAAGTATCGATACTCCTATGGAAAAGATGACATTGTCGTCAAAGAGTCATTCTTAGCGACCGAGACCGAATCGGTGCGGTATAGTCGGTTGCAATCCGTTTCGACCTCCAACGGTCTCATCAATGGATTTTTTGGGTTGTGTGATTTAAAGCTCTACACAGCAGAGGATGAGGTGGTTGTCTGCGGTTTAGATAAGCGAGAAGCCATTAAACTTCGAGAATATATCGCGATGCGGATGATCGAGTTATCCAGTACCGGAACCGACGCATTGACAATGGTCGAACAAGAACAAAGTTCGCCGGATTCTGAAGAATCTGAGACCACGCGGCATGAGTCGACTCCACCAGAAGATGCAACACTCGATCGCGAAGGAATTGTTTGGAGAAAGTTTAGTGGTTGGACGCGGGAGATCTTAACTCGTTTAGTCTTTATATCGATTGGGTTTCCTCTTACATTGGGGGCATTGTTCATTTATGTTTACTCGACCAAAGACTTTTGGATACGCGAGTTTGGCGAAAACCTTTTTGCGTTCGTAGCTAGTTGGCCGTTTTGTTTTGGAATTTGGTGTTTCGTTAGTTTGTGTATCGGATTGCATCCGTTCATCGCGATTCCACGCAAAGGTTTCTCAGTGTCCGTAGAAGCTTTACGATTTAAAAAAGGGTGGTTATGGCTCGAGCACCATTTCGTACCTCTGACTCGGATTCAGAATGTCAGTCTGTCTGCGACTATTTTCGATCGTATGTTCAAGTTAAGTACGGTTAAGATTTCGACGGCTTCAGACGATGAGCTCGAGCTAGAATACTTGAGTGCCCCAGACGCTGAAGAGTTACGCGAACAACTGCTACCTGATTGAGTTTGAAGTCGTAATTACTGATACCACAAGATTGGAGGTTTCAGCGAGTTGGCCGCGCTATTGATCACAGAAATATTCCCATCTCCACAACGTTAAAGTACCAATCTCGAGAGTCCTTGATCAGTTCTCAATTTGCTCTACGGTTGTTTCGTCGTCCGCACTCAGAAAGGTTTTTGCATGTTCAACTTGATCGGCACTCAATATCGGTATGTTCCGGTTGCTCAATACGAGTTGCATCGCCGCGCTAGATTTGATGCTGCTTGTCGGCAAACTGTCGAGTGATGCGTAAAGTTTTTTCGGATCAATTAACGTCCAATAACTCAAGACTCTTTGATAGTAGAGCTGTTGTTCGTCGTCGGCAACTTCTTTTCCTAGCTTCAGAGCTTCTTCAATCCGTGCTTCACCTACCATTGCCTCTCCAACTTGGGAGTAGGCGTTCAGTTTAGCACTCTCTCCCACTCGAGGTAGTAGCTTTATTGCCAGTTCAATGTCGCCGTCTTGGATAATTTCGTCTAAAACAATGTGTTCTAATCCAAATGTTTCGCTCGACGCAGGATGTTCTACTGCAATCTCAAACGCTTTTCGTGCATCATGGCGAGACATATCTCGCAATACCCATTCCAACATCTTACGACGTTCGGAGTCGTCTTGTGAATAGGAGTTTAAGACCCAGTCAGCTGCTGCGTCAGGATCTTGCCGAGACCATCTCATCACGATGTTTTGCACGATGGTAGATGGATTTCCAATATAACCGTCAACAACTCCCAACTTTGCGATTGCTTCCAGCGGGTCCTCGTTAGCGATATTAGAAAATGCTGTCAACAACATGGTCATTCGAGAATGTTCCGATAGCAATTCAATGTTCTCAATCGCAGCATGAGGATTGGATGTTGCCCAAGATCTTGCAACCGTTAGTTCGAGCACTGAAGACAGTGAGACTGGTTGAAAGTCGGCGACTGCAGATAACGCGGCTCGAGCGTCCTTGTTAGCCCACTCCTGTGCGATGATCATAGCTAAGTATTCTTTTTCGTTTTCGTCAATGACTGTTTTCGTGTAGTCCAGAGCACTAGCTAGATCCGCCTGAGTAATAGCTTTCACTAGCTGAGATCTGTTGTCTAGACCTGTTGCAAATATGTGCGACAGCACTTCAAAGCCAATTTGTGACCTCCAAGCTTCAGCGACTTTTACTAGAGACTCTAATTGCAGGGAATCATCAACATCGTCATTGAGCAACAGGTCCCACGATATTTGCGGTTGTGCAATACTCT
>CAZEFI010000062.1:9554-10833 GCA_964511425.1 uncultured Pseudomonadales bacterium | reverse complement strand
TGGTAGGCGCGATTGGACTTGAACCAACGACCCCCACCATGTCAAGGTGATGCTCTAGCCAACTGAGCTACGCGCCTAACAATGCTAATCGTGTCGCGTAATCGCGACAGCACTTTGCACAACGAACGAAAAATTATAGTTTGACGCAGCATCGCGAAACAGTCACTAGTACGTTGTTGAGCTTGCGATCCTAAATTCGAGATTTTTCCAATCCATCGCTAGAGTTGGAAAGATCGAATTCTCTTGTTATAATCGTAGCACCAATAGGTGCTGTTTCATTGTAATAGTCACCATGTTCTTTGTTATCACAGGTAATTCTTATGAAGCACATGAAGCGCAGTCCCTTCGCATTTACTCTCGTTGGATTAGTAATGGGGATAGGTGGAGGTTTAATTGTTTCATTTGTTCTCTTGCCGCGCGGCGAACAAGCCCATGATTTACCTATCGCTGATATTCCTCTCCAAGAATCGTTGGGAGCAACCACCAACGAACCCTCTACCAATTCCCCGGCTTCCTTAGCTAGTGTTTTAGCACACGAGCAACCTTCAGAACGACGGTTAGCCTTGTATCGTTTACTCGCAAGTCGAAGCGGTACTCAAGTCGCAGATGTACTGAGACACTCTCTCGCAAAAGATCCCACTAAACATTTGTTTTCTGTTCAAAGTTTGATCTTTGCTGAACTGGCACGGCTTGATCCTGAATTGTCGTTAGCACTAGTTTGGGAAACGGAACGCAGAAACTGGGACAAACATCTAAAGGTAGTGTTCGAGGAATGGGCTGGTTTAGATCCACGCGCAGCGATGCTCTCTGCAAAAAATTTGCAGGAACCATGGAAATCTAAAGCCTTTCGCACGATTCTGCAAACACGCCAAGACTTTTCTGATGCTCAACAGCTTGAACTTGTGGCGTCTTTTGGTGCGACAAGTAGTCTCAATGAATTGAATTTCGAAGCTCAGCTCCAAGAGGTAATCGACGAGCCCAAAGCAGCTTTCGAGTTGGTCTTACAGGCGGACATCCCAGAAGCTCGACAGAGTGAATTTGTGAGGTTGATAACCGAGCGATGGATTGAACGAGAAGACACCGAGAAAATTAGTTCGATGCTTAGTTTGGTCCACGAAGTATTTTCACCGCAACAACCCCAATGGCGATTAGTTGTGTCGACTCTGGCTGCCAATGACCCGAAACTTGTATGGGAACAGTTAGCGACGTTGTCGCCAGAAGCTCAAAAGATGCTAAACGATGAAGTCTTTACAGCCTGGGTAAAGCAGGATGCGATGGG
>CAZEFI010000062.1:7022-9454 GCA_964511425.1 uncultured Pseudomonadales bacterium | reverse complement strand
ACTTGGGAGACTATGATCCAGCTCTCGCTGCTGAGTGGGCAAACGAGTACTTGGAAGAAGGAAATTTTGTAACTTCGATGATACTCCAGGACCTTGCGATAGTAAATGTTTCGAAGGCGATGGAGATAGCTCTCAAACAACCGATAAGTAGCCGAGCAGAGATATCTGTTATTCAAGCTCTGTTCTTGCAAGGATGGCTTCAGCAGGGACTGGAGTTACTTCCTAAGGTACGAGAAGGAACAGATGTCACGCATTTGTATGTTTTAGGAGGCGAACTGTTGATTGATTACGGGCGAGCATCTGAAGCCATATCACTAGGTGACAAATTGTCCAATGAGGCTAGACTTGACTACTTCATTCGCTTAGCACAAGAATGCGTTTCCAAGGATATTAACAAATTTCTCCCAGCACTGTCTGAGATTCCCACGGAAGAAATACGCTCTCGTGTGGCTGAAGAGATACTACGCTTCAATAGGTTCAGTGGTAATTTAACCAGTAACGAGATCGAAGATGTTCGCTCTTTTGTGCAAGTACTAGAAGACTGAGAAGAAATGAGCGATTTCACTAATTCTCAAATACGACTATGAGGCTACTTACCGAATATCAACATTTAGGTATGAAATGATACGCGTTTCGAGCCCTAATATCGGCACTCTCAAAACTCAGCAAAAGGTTGCCTTTGTAACAATCGGATTGGTACTGGGATTGATACTGAGTACGTTCTTGTATTTTCTCTTCACTGAGATAATGCTTTCTCAACGAGAGACTTCTTCTAAAGATTCTTTGGCTGACACTCTAAGTTTTCTTGACGACACCGGTGCGATGTTCGAACAGTTAGCTACTGAAGAAACTTCCAGTACTCTGTACAGTACGGCTACCCTACTGGAAATTAGCGAGAACATACAAACTTTAAGTACAGAGGAGTTGGTCAGTGCGCTTCGCCGGAGTGCGTCGCTCCCTTATACAAGAGGTCTGTTTCCGATACAGGAAATGTTGTGTGAGTACCTAGTGGAAAATTCTCCCTCCGAAGCACTTCAAAGCGTGTGGTCATTCGAGGAACATAGAAAGTTAGCTCTACTTCGTATTGTGTTTAACTCCTGGGCTGATCAAAACTTGGAAGAGTCATTTGTCGTGGCGACGGGACTTGAGCAGCCTTATAAGGGAATAGCATTAAAAATCTTGCTTGCGGATGTGAGCGCGACGGACGAAATTCGGTCTTCCCTTCAGCCATCTGATTTCGAAGAAATCGAGAAAATTCGCGCGGAGCAGTCCTACGAATCGAAGATATATAAAACTATAAGCCAAGATCCGAGAGCCGCACTAAATTTACTTCTTAAGGATGACGTCGAAGACTCCGAACAAGCCGGTCTGTTCAGCCAGGTGTTTACCGAAATGTTCCAATTAGAGGGGTTCGATGCGATCATCGAGTTGAACTCTTTAAGTTACGATGGTGAGTTTTATGAAGAACTATTATTGGAAATTGTTAAACAAGATCGTGTGGGGACAATTAGTTATTTAGAGAAGCTGAGTTGGCAACAACGGAGTAGGGCTTTGTACACGTTAATGGATGATTGGGTAGAAACTGACGTTGAGAGTGCATTGCTGTCCGTGAAAAGTATCTCTAATCCAAATTATCGCGCTCATACCTACGACGTACTGGTGGCTGCTTGGGGAACCACTCGGCCTCGTGAAGTGTTAGATCGCTTATTCGAGATACCACGAGAACATCGGTCGACGGCTGTGTCTAGTGCCGTTAGCACCCTCGGTGAAATATATCCAGATGAAGTCCTTCGTCGGCTTTCCTCTTTGAAAGCGATTCCCGGAGCCTTCAATAAACACAACGAGAGAATGTTCGTTTACAGTTGGTCGTCGAAATATCCTGATCAAGCCTTAAAGTGGGTGCAAGAAAATATAGAACCGGAGACGATCCAACGAAATTGGATACTCGGCCGGGTTTTGAGTGATTACGCCGCCGTTCAACCCGAAGAAGCTATGGCTGTGGCAATTACAGAAGATCCTCATCCTGCACGAGGCGAACTTGGACTTTCATATTCTGTGATCGATTCTCTTGTGAGAGATGACCAAATCGATGCTGCGTTTGATTTATTAGATCAAGTACCGGAAAACAACCGTGCATCCACCTTTGCTACGGTCGCCGCGAAGCTTGTTACAAAAGATCGACTAGACGATGTTATTTCTTTGGCTGATGGACTTCCTGCAGGGGACAAAGTGGTCTACTTTCGCTCCGTAGCCCACAAAATCAGTTTCAACAACTCGTCGGAGGTTTTGACTTTGGTCGCGAAAATACCTGATGCTCAGCTACGGTCGGAAGTTGCCAATCAGATATTGACTAACACATGGCTCATCGATCAATATTACACTGACGAGCAAAGTGAATCTTTGAGGTCATTCGTCGAAGAGTGATTCAATCG
>CAZEFI010000062.1:5317-6922 GCA_964511425.1 uncultured Pseudomonadales bacterium | reverse complement strand
CTGGTCGACATTATCGAGTTGACATCTGCAACAGAAAGACGACATGCGCTTTACCAGTTGCTAGATAAAAATAGTGATCAGCAGATTATGGATGTGCTCGAACTCACGTTCTCAATTGATCAAACCAACAATGTTTACTCGGTGCAAAAAATACTGTTTGCTGAATTAGTGGGTAAAGACCCAGAGGAAGCCTTAGAGTCTATATGGCGAACAGAACGTTCTCGATGGGGCTCATTGCTCGACGAAGTAGCAACACATTGGAGCTTGAATGCCCCAACAGAAGCATTGACGGCATTTTCGTCGTTGAAGGAACCGTGGAAACGGAGGGCAATTCAAACTGTCTTTAAAAGTCAGGGAAGTTTGACCGAAGCAGAACTAGCCGAAATCTCTGAGTCTTTAGATATAAACGATCATTTCCTTTTGTGGTCGCATGAAGTTGAGCTTGCCGAAGTTATAGACGAACCAAGACAAGCATTCGACCTTACGTTAAACGCAGATATATCGGAGTTGGATAAACAACGGTTGGTCCTCCAGATCACTAATCGATGGCTTGAACGAGTCGGTACAGTCGACATAAGTGCCCAACTGAATCTCGTGAATGAGGTATTTCCCCACGAAATATATTTTTTGTCTAGATTTGTGGTTGCTGAAATCGCGAAATTGAATCCTGCGTTGGTGTGGGCGCAATTAACCGAGATGTCGGAAGAATTTCAACAAATATTTAGCGGAACAGTTTTCAGTGTGTGGGTTGAAAGCGATCTCGATGCGACATTACAAGTAATAACGAACAAAGAGTACATGACTTTTATGGAGTTTGCACACTACTCTTTTTTGAACACATGGGTTCGTGCTGTTTCCGACAACTTTTTGGAACACATTGAACAGATACCGGAAACGGATAGGATTAGTGCGATCCGAATAGCAGTCGACCACCTCGCACCGAGCTCTCCACCCCATGAAGTACTTGAATTGCTCGCTCAGTTGAGATCACGCGGACATAACACGCTGGAAGCAACCGATTCATTTGTGGCGTATTGGAGTCGCAAAGATCCGCATGCAGCTGTTGAGTGGGCACTTGAAAATCCGGAACAGGGGCGGGGTAACGGACAGACTATGTTGGGCTCTGCGTTAAAACAACTAGCTCTTTCTGATCCACAAAGAGCGATGAAAATCGCACTCGAAAAATCTGCTGAATATCGATTGGAAGGAGAGGTTGTGATGGAGCTTCTCAGGCAGGGAGAGTTCGATACCGCTCTTTCATTGGTGCCCCAAGTTAGGAAGCATCCTTGGTACCGTTCGATATACAACAGTGTGAGCATGTCCCTGATATATGAGGGCAGGACTGAGGATGCACTTGCACTTGCAGAGAGAGTCGAGGAATCGGAACGATCACAGTTTTATCGGGATGTGGTCTTTCCTTGGTTGTACAGCGATGCTGACTCTTTACTCGAAAACCTGCCCAAACTGGAATCTTCAGAAACTCGGTCGATAATTGCGGCAGAGGTTCTCCGAAATCAAGAGGATTTTCATTTCCTAACAGAAAAGGAGTTAGAGTATGTTCGTACGTTCATTCCCGATGATACCGACTAGCTCGAACCATGCCCC
>CAZEFI010000062.1:0-5217 GCA_964511425.1 uncultured Pseudomonadales bacterium | reverse complement strand
CCCAACGAGTTCTTTTCCGTTGACATCCTCAAATCAGACTTCGCAAAGTTGAGTGAGTCGTTTAAGATGCTCGAACCGGAAGAACTACAGGATTTGTTAGAGAACAGTTCGTCCCAACCCTGGACTTCAAGACTTTACACAATTCAACAAATGTTGGTTGAGTACTTAGTGCAACACTCTCCAGAAGCGGCGTTAGCAGGAATCGCGCAAATATCGAACAACCGTAGGCATACACTGTTGCGAGTTGTTTTCACGAATTGGTCGCAAGTGAATTTAGACGAAGCACTCACTGTTGCAACAGAATTGTCTCCCGCTGACCAGCAGATCGCAATTGACGCAATATTAGCAACTAGTAAAGACATTTCGAGAGAAGAATGGTCCTCGCTTACGAACGGATTCAATTTCCTTCCACACGTAGAAAACTGGGAACAAACACTCCGGGTTTATGAGATTTTGGATCAAGAACCACACAGAGCGATAGAACTGCTTGCTAAAGACGAAATCGATGACGGACTGCAAATCGACCTCTATAGACTGATAACGGAAAAGTTGGTTCAACATGAAGGTATGGACACCATCCTCCAACTCGAAGAAGCACGGCTAAGTGCTGGTGTTTTTGACGAGCTATTCGAGCAGGTCACCTCACACGATCGCGCGGCTGCGCTTGCTTTCTTTAGTACCGCTGAGGAGAGCAGAGGGGATTCTTTGGGCTGGAAGTTGATTAAGAGTTGGGTAGCGGATGACGAAGAAGGAGCGTTCCTAGCGATTAAGAATTTGCCGATGTCGAGTTTTCGTAAATCAATGTTTAGAAGTCTAGCTCATCGTTGGGCTGAGAAGGATCCCCATACAGTATTGCACCGGTTGATGGAAATTCCGCGGTCCGTACGGGATAATGCATTGTCTACAGCTGCTGGTGAACTTGCAATCGACGCTCCTAAAGACCTGCTTGACCGACTCTCAACATTGAGTGCAGTTCCTGGTGCGAATGTAAGCCTTGCTATGGGGACTGTTATCAGGACTTGGTCGTCCGATGCTCCAGAACAAGCTTTGACTTGGGTTCAATCCAACACAAAGAAAGAGACTCCACTTCGTAAGGAATTGTTAAGCAATGTACTACCAGAATTTGCACTTGTTGAACCAGAACAAGCTATGACCATAGCAGTTGACGAGTTCAATTCAGAAGACACCCGCCTAGGTTTAAGCTTGCAACATAAAGTCCTACGTTCATTGTTACATGCAGAAGAGTTTGATGACGTGATCGAATTACTAGCACAAGTGCACGAGAAGGTAAAGTTGTACGAATACAGTGAGGTAGGCCTTGAACTCTTTAGACGCAATCGTTTAGAGGACACTCTGAAGTTGGCAGACTCGCTCACAGACGAGGAAAAAATTGACTATTTCAACAGCGTAGCATCGGGTGCAGTTATATATGGTCGTATGGATGACCTTTTGACGATGATAGCGAGGCTGCCATCGACTGATTTGCGAACCGGCGTAGCAGAGCAAGCGTTGAGTAATGAGTATTACTTGTCGAAATTTACAAACGAACAACTCGAGACTCTCAAATCTTTTGTATCAAAATAAAGGGACACGTTTTTGAAAACTGCGGAATGGTGTCAATTGAGTCTGTATATCAATCACTCTTGGTGAATCGATGAAGATGAAACACAGACGATTTGTACTTACATTGGCAAGTCTGACAATAGGTGTTGGACTTGGCATCTTAATTTCATTTTTAGTTTTTCCATCGAACCAAAATGATGTTAAAGCCTCACCTTCCGGAGGAATCCAGCCAGTACCTGCTGCTAGTTCCGATGCCACAAACCGTCTCGCCAATGAAGAGCGACAACTTGAAGATATCGTCGAGATTGCGACCGCAACTGAGCGACGCCAAGCCCTGTATCGTTTAACCGCAAAAAAGAGTGGAGAGCAGATTGCTGAACTAGTGAGACAATCGTATGAACTGGAACACTCGAAGAATTTGTACTCAGTTCAAAGAATACTCATTGCTGAATTGACACATATTGAGCCTGAGAAATCTCTGGAAATCGTATGGGAAGCGGCGCGATACCGATGGGAAACATTGCTGACTGTCGTCGCAACACATTGGAGCACAAGTGATCCCGAGGGGGCATTACGAGCCTTGTCGTCGATAGATGAACCTTGGAAGAGCCGAGCAATTTACACGGTCTTTCAAAATCAAGGAAGTTTGAGTAGCGAGAAATTATCGGAAATAGCTGAGTCTTTAGAAATTTCTGATCACTTAGTCACGTGGTCGGTAGCAAACGATCTTGAAGATGTAATCTACGAACCACAAACCGCTTTCAGGTTTGTTTTGGAAGCTGACATTTCAGATTTTGAAAAGCAAAGTTTACTCACACGTATCACTCGTCGATGGATTGAAAAAGAAAGTACCGACAACATTAGTGATATGCTCAGTCTCGTAAACGAGGTATTTGTCGATACTGCTTACTTTCTGAGGGTGCCTATTGTTAAGGAGATTGTTGCAAAAGATCCAACATTAGCATGGGAGCAACTGTTGTCGTTATCCCCAGACGTCCAAAAACGATTCAATGGTATCGTGTTCGACGAGTGGAGTAAACAAGATCCTCTCTCCGCGATACAGGCATTGACGACGCAAGAATACATGGACTCTATGAAGGAGGAAATCGGGTACATGTTGTCAGGCTGGGTTCGCACAGTTTCAGATCGCTTTCTTGAACACATTGAATTGATACCGGAGGACTACAAAATTTCTTCAATTGACACAGCAGTCGAACACCTAGCAGAGAGCAAACCAGCTCAGGATGTGCTAGTGTTGCTATCACAGTTGGAAGATCGCGGGTTTAACACCGATGAAGCCACAACGACTTTCGTGAGACTCTGGAGTCAAAGAAAACCAGAAGCTGCGGTTCGATGGGTAATTCAAAATTTAGACCTTCAAACTTTATTGGGACAGTGGTCTTTGCGTCGCGCGATTCAACAGCTAGCATTATCTGATCCTGAGAAAGCCATGAAGATTGCACTTGAACAGCCCGCAGAAATTGCATTGGAGCAAGATGTTGTGTTGAGTCTGCTTCGACAGGGAGAAATTGAGAAAGGCCTATCACTTTTCACACAGATGCGAGCCTCTTCAGACTACCCGATTCCGTTCCGAAATATCAGTTATATTCTTATACAAGCTGGAAGGATTGACGAATTGCTTGCGTTAACGGAGCAAGTGAAAGAATCTGAAAAACCAAATTTTTACCGAAGTATGGCACGGCCCTGGGTTCGCTTTGAGCTTGAGTCTCTGCTCGAGTATTTACCGAAGCTGCCTACATCAGAGATGCAACAAATCGTCGCTACTAACGTTCTACGCGAACAAGAATATTACCCATATTTGACGGCGGAAGAGCTTGAATACGTTCGGACTTTCGTCCCGGATGTATCCGACTAATCAGATCATGTCTAACTCTTTCGGTCGAGTCCGTCGTGAAAGGATCGACGATTTGACTGGAGGCGATGAGTAAAGGAGAAGTACTATGAATAGTCGAAACCACACCCAGAACGCATGCGTATTCTTGATCGTATCGTGTGGATTGCTTATTGGTATGGTTATTGGAGTAGTTGCCTATTGGGTACTCCACACCAACGAATCGAAAGAAAATCCCTTCTTCTCAATAGGTAATCACGTAAATACCTCCAACAATGGGAGTGAAAGTGGTGCTTCAAGTTGGATATTTGCAGAAGAGTTCGACCATTCTGACTTGCAAACGTTGATCGAGATGCTTGCAAACCTCAGTCAACAGGAATTGTTAGACTTGATACAGAAGAGTTCAACTCAATCGGGGACTAAGCGACTCTACACCATTCAAGAGTTGTTGATCGAAAATTTAGTTCAAAAATCTCCTGAGGCAGCCGTTGCCAGTGTAGAACATTTTCAAGAAGATCGTAGGAGAGCACTATTGCAGCATGTTTTCCTACACTGGTCGCTCGTGGATTTAGAAAGTGCTATTTCAGCAGCAGATGAGCTTAAGCGATCTGATCGGCAAAAGATTTTCAAGGCGATATTCACAGAACGAAGTGATCTGAACGAACAAAATTGGACATTAATAGCCCTGAGAACGAACTTCGAATCTGAATTGGCCAGGTGGGAAAGCGAACGCGAAGTTTACCAACTGATGGATCAGGAACCTGTTGCAGCTATTCAATTGCTTGTAGATGACAGCACAGACGATTTTCAGCAAATTGATCTATATCGGGAAGTCGTTGAACAGTGGTTTCAATTCGACGGACTCAACGTCTTAAAACAGCTTCAACGCCTTGATTTACCGTGGCAAGTATTAAAGGAGCTAGTCGAGCAAGTTACTCAGAAAGATCGCGTCGCGACGCTTAATTTTTTGCGCAGAAGAGACTTCGACCAATACGGTCGAATCGAAAACCAATTAGTTACTAAATGGGTCGAACACGACGCCGCGGAAGCTTTCCGAGCAGTGAATGATTTACCTAAATCTCAGTCTCGCAACTCTCTCTTACTAACAGTCATTCTCGCTTGGGGTCGAAAACACCCTAGTGAAGCATTGGACCGCGTGATGGAATTTCCTCGACTGTATCGTGCAGATGCGGTATCCGCGGCGGCTAGCAAACTTGCTGAAGACAATCCTTTGGCTACTATTGATCGCATCTCAGATTTTCGCTCGGTTCCCGGTACGGATGTTGATCGTGCTATCGAGTCTGTGGTGCGAATTTGGGCATCAGATGCTCCGAAACTTGCTTTAGAATGGGTACAAAACAACACGGAGGAAGGTTCAACGTACCGCGCTGAACTGTTGGGCGAAGTTCTTCCTAAGTATGCTCTTGACGAACCAGAACAGGCCATGACCATCGCTGTTCAAGAGTTCAATCCAGACTCTATTTATTCGAGCCTAGAATCGCAAGTTATTCAATCATTAATTACGTTCGACCTGTTAGACTCCGCGGTTGAGTTACTAGACGAAGTGCGAGACGAAATTAGGCGACGGGAATCGGTTAACGTTGGGGCAGAACTTGTAAAACAAAACCGTTTGGACGACGCCCTAGCTTTAACTGACTCGATTCCTAACGAGGAGAGATCTGAATATCTGTATTGGTTAGCGTCCCGATTGACCATCTATGACCTTGCGACTGATGTATTGGAATTGATCGCTAAAGTACCATCGGCGCAGCTTCAATCCACAGTTGCAGAACGATTGTTGA
>CAZEFI010000061.1:0-11235 GCA_964511425.1 uncultured Pseudomonadales bacterium | reverse complement strand
ACGTACCAACGATTACATTATCCAATCCATACACGGAATTTAAGACACACTCCTCGAAATACCCAACAGGGACAACACCGAGGTCAACCGTACCGATCCCGATACCGCGCTCATCTCAGACTGGACACAACGACGAAAGGTTTCGGTCACTTGGATACGCCCATACTTTTTTTTAACGTCCGCAGGGCCACCGTCATCTCGCCAATCACTTGATCTCGCTCGGCTAACTCGCGTTCCAACCGCCGCCGCTCTGGATCGGTACCGCGACGATCCTCTAAACCCGAAAATCCTCCTTGCAAAAAGGCATCGCGCCATTGATATAACGTCGGCTCTGAAATACCCGCTTCGCGGGCTAACTGAACCGCCGTAGCTTCTTTACGTAAGAGTCTCAATACCAGCTCGCCGCGCTCCGTTGCGGACATTAAAATTCGCTTGCTCATGTGCTTCACTCCTCTGTGTTTCTATATTAAACATGGGGCTTTTGATTCCCATATTTCGTGAGCAAGACATAGTTGCGTAGTGCCGATCGAACACAGTAGATCCACCAAACAGAACTTTTCGGTTTTTTTCTTCCCATATTTCCTGAGCAAGACCCGTCTCGAATCTCCTGACACATCTGTCAGCGGGATCCTATGTTTAGTTCAGAGTGCATAAACGAACCATGAGTTCGCATTTTTCTTACCAATTGAAATTTACGAAAACAGTACTTAGAGTTGTTTTAATTCAACGACTGGTTGAATTCGAGTCTGAGTTGATACTAGGAGCGTTCTTGTGTATTACCTCAGCGTAACTGAATATCGACTTTTTTCATCTAACAATTGAGCGATTCGACAGCATATTCTCAGACCACGCTGTAAGGGCGCGATCGGTTGTTGAGGGAGAAATAGGATTATGACAAGAAGTTTAGTTGTTCTCGGGTTAATTCTTTGGGCGATCGGCGTGCTCTCAGACGATCAAGAACCTGAGAATACGTTCCACGTGAACGGAAAATACTATTGGGTCGAATCTAGCACGGAAGAAGACGTCGGGTCGAACACTTTGGATCAGAAGACTAAGAATCTAGATTCCGCTACTATTGACGTAACATACGAGAGAACCAGCGATTCTGGTGAAGTGGAAACAGTTGTTTGGGCGTCTGGAAATTTCGTCGATGGAGAGGTCAAACTGAGCGGAATCCTCGAATCACAGATAAAAGTACTAATCTCGGTTCGAGGTATCGAGGATAAAAAATTGTCCGAAACCGTGTGGTTGACACCAGGTTGGGCTCCTGTCGAATTCGCTATAGTGGAACATGCCGACCCCTACTACTCGGACTTTCTCATTTTGGTGGATACATCAAGACTATCCAAAAATCATACTGAAGGATTTTCGGTGATGGGCGACTTTCGGTGGACGAATTTAGACTTGTCGATGGCGATCGTAGACATACGCACTACTCGGTTCGTGGATGGTGTCAAAACGACCTTGAGTCTCGGATCCGTCATGGTGCCCGACCACCATCGAACTATTCTTTGGGGAGATATCGACGAACCTATTGCCGTAACGATCAATCTGGATTCAGGAGATGAGTACTGGTCGACACCAGCCGTGATTGAGCCTAGGTCGTGGGTATACGTTAGGTTCAATGATACTAGATGTTCACTCGAGGCAAGTTCACGAAGTAAGCGCAACACTAATCTCATTGAGACTTGGCAGAGTAGTGACGAATACACTGCCATAGCCGAAGAAATCGCGAACGCAGAAGATGAAACAAAGTCCACGGCTCACTCCTTGAGTGATAAGGAAACCGAGCGGTCCGAAACGATCTCGTCGCAAAATGAAGACTCTACCAGTGTCATTGACCTACCAAAAATAGATGTTCCACCACCAGCTGGTGGATGTGAACATGTGCCAATGGATCCAGTTCAAGCGTCAATCGACGACCTAATACGCGCCCGTTTTTTGGCTTCTGAAACCGGAAAATTACGCCAAAAACAGTTCCATATACAAAAGACTTCGTTACAAGACTCCGCAAAGAATTCGAAAGACCCATTGGACTCTTTACTTGCTTTGGAACTAGGGGCGTATAGTGTTATTGATGAAAACAGAAATGAAGTATTTCCCATTTTTGAAAGACTAAGCAAAGAGCTCGACCCAGAGATAGTATCTCGACGAGTTTCTCCTTTAAAGGAGTATCTTGCCTTGGAATTTTCGATTGAGACAAATGAAAGATCATTAACTCAAGCCCAAAGAGTCCCAGATTTCAATCTTCCTAACTTGGCTGGAGATGACTTAGTACTTTACGAGGATCTTTTGGCAAGCAATCAACTTGTTTTGATCGACTTTTGGGCATCATGGTGCGGTCCGTGCATTAGTATGTTCCCTTACTTGAAAGCTTTATATACACTCCATCACGAAAGCGACTTTGAGATTGTGTCGATTTCTCTAGATAGCGAATCTGTAGACTGGTCAGAGAGTTCTGAAGAACACCAACTTCCATGGGTGAACCTCGGCGAAGTCCAAGGAATGCAAGGTCCGACAGCTGTAGCCTATGGTGTGCAACGCATACCCAGAAACTATTTAGTTGACACAAAAGGGTGCATTCTCAAAAAGAACTTGCACCCCGAACAATTGAAGGAATATTTAGCAGAGAACCTTCGCGCAACTTCACAATAATTAATGTGTTCGACTCTACATCACCTTTCAGAATTTGCTTCACCATCGAGTGAGCTTGAATTCTTTTTAAAGCAAGGAAATTCACAGTAGACTTAGGACCGCATATTGAATCACATTAAGAATTGCAGTAAATTATTGGTTGTTCTGTCGCTGAGCGTTGGAATCACCGTCGCGTCCGCAATACTTTCAAATAACGACAATGAAGATGACAAAAGCACAAGTTTCGATGAGATCGTTTCTTACGTAACCACTGAGAATTTCAAGGCTGAAGTATTAGACTCCAAGATACCCGTCCTAGTAGACTTTACTGCTACGTGGTGTGCTCCATGCAAGGTTTTGGATCCTACTATTGATAGTCTAATGCCGGAAATGTCAGGTCGCGCAAAGGTGTTCAAACTTGACATTGATGAGTCGCCCGAGATCTTTTCAAAGTATCAGTTATCGGCAGTTCCAACCGTGATGTTCTTTAATAATGGCATAGCAGAGGATCAGATTACTGGTCCTCAATCAAGGGAAGTGTACGTCAAATTGCTCGAGGGTATGATTGATGGAACATCAGCGTTTGAAGTACGAATCGCCTTACTCGATGATGATTCGTTTCGGAGAGACTTCATCCTCAAACAAAGACTCGATGTAATTCAAGCTGCAATAAAGCACCGTCCAAACTTGCTCTCGGAAAACTTCGAGAATGGACAATCACCTCTTGCAGTGATTCTCAATTCACGTGCTGGAGAACAAGACGAGCGCATTTCTATGATTTTGGCGGAAGATCCCATTCTGAAGGTTGGAGACTTAGTTGGACTTGGGCGATGTGACGAGTTCAACACTATTGTCAGAACAGATCCCGATGCTGTTAATCGTCCGGACCCTGATGGAAACACCCCTCTTCTCACCGCGTTAATTCAAGACGGTCGATTGAAAGAGAGCAGCTGTGTACGCGCAGTTCTTGATGCAGGCGCGGATCCGGGACAGGACGATCAGTCGAGCTTTACGCTCGGTCGAGCCGCGGTTTCACTTGTTGATGCTGAGCTCCTTGAAGAACTATTGGAAAAAGGATTAAATCCAATCCGTACCGACGCAAATGGTAGAAACGCGCTTCACTGGGCTGCTGTTCACGGTTATCCTCCTCCGGTAAAAGTCTTGTTGGACCATGGTGTTGACCCTTCTATTAAAGAGCTAAATGGAGAGACCGCAGCCGATATCGTCCGAGAAAAACGCGACATGTGGCTGACAGCAGCAAGAGAACGGTCAACTGTCCCAGAAGTCTATAGTAGCGTATTGGACCCATTAGAAGAACTTCTCACGCTTCTAGGAGCGTACACTCCAAACGTGGAATAAGCAAATTCGTTGTGGCATTGCTTGCTATTTAGTTCCAATTTTTGTTCATTACTCACTTCATCGGTCTGAGTACTTTCAATCTCGCATCGCAATCACGCAGATGATTTCTTTGGTGTACTTTCGCCAATAAGATACACTTGCAAAGGTTATTGAAAGTCGAATACTCGTTGACTTAGGTTGGAATAGAAAAGAACTGTAGCACTGCTAGTAGGCCTGACAATCGTTTAGTTCCGATTTTCATCCACAAATCTCCAATCAATGTCACGGGCGCGGTATGTACGTGTATGTCCGACAAGGTAGATGCGGAATGCTAGTACTTAGTCACACCATACCATCCTGAGCACGGTAGAAGATCGTTCCGCAGGTCGGCCGATAGACTAAATACTTCGTAGAAACTCAACCATCGAAAGTGCCCCATCCGGTCTGTTTGATTCGGCAATTATGGTACGAAGACTAACGGAAAGACTGATCGAGTGGCATGCGTCCTTGCACTTCGTGAACAGAAACATGAGTAGCCTGCCAAAATATACTGTTTTGAGTCAACTTTTTGATAGTTTGTCGTGTTAGTTGATTAATCAGTTTCCTCGGTACCGCGCGTACCTTTCAAAGTCAACGATTCACTGGTGCCACCAACGTCAGCTGACATATACAGGGTGACTCCTGCGTCGGTTACTTGAAGCTTCCAAGATTGAAACATCTTTCCAATCTGTGTCTCCACTTCCGTGTCGAACGAAAACGCATCCTCTTTGACTATAACATTTATCGCCTCGACTGTCTCGTCGCCCACAATCACCTGTACAGCGTGATTGCCCTCTTTGTTCTTGGTTAGTTGCACTATGGTCGTATCACCTTCCACACCCTCTGGAGGAGGAAATTCGTACGTCCCTTCGATCTCGATGAGGAGTTTGCCTCTAAATGTCATTGATTCACTGCGACCACCGAGTTCAGACAGAATGGACAGAGTGACTTCGCCTTCGACAAGTTGAACTTTGTAAGTTTGCGACATGTCTCCCTCTTCGGTCTTCACTTCAATATCGAAGGAAAACTGATTCTCGCCAACTAGGACATTTGTCCCCTCAATGGTTTCTTCCGCAACCGTCACTTGTGCGATGTAATTTTCTTCATCGACTTTGTTCAACTCGATCATGGCTGCATCCCCTTCCAACCCGTCTGGTGGCGGAAATTCATACTTCCCAGTAAGATCTTTTGCAATCGCGAAACTCGTCATCGACGCAAACAAAACTAATATCAAATATTTCATGTTCATATCAGCTCAGGTGATAAAACGCCCTCTCAATCTAGCTATTGGGTTCTAGGTCCTCTTTTTTTGAATGCATGTTGCTCGAGACTCGCTTCTCTCGGAGTCGCATCCTCCTCCGATTCAATCTCAATTTCAAGACAAGCCTTTCCGATGTCCGCGCCTAGCCTCTTTGCTTTCGTCAGAAATCCTTGAAGGGTTTGTTTAGGCACAGTGAATTTCAATCGTCGTTTACCTAACACAGCGAAATTCGCGCCGACATCCTCACAGGATTTTTCTATTAAGACTTCTGTGTTTACTGAAAAATCCGCCCATTCCTTCTTGAAGTTAAAACCCTTTGTCAGTTCAAAGTTCTCGTTTAGCACAGTATCTGTCAAGAATTTCAGTTCACTACCGTCCATGTACGCTTTTGAGAATTTGTACCAAGTCGAGTCGTCGTGAATTTTTGTCAATGACACAATTACATTACTGGGATCGCTAGAACGAATCTTCAATCCATAATTAACACCATCTTCTTTAAAAGACTCCCAGTATTTAATCTCGGATAACCCCGTCGAATTGTCTTCGTTGAGGTGGGTTTTGTTATAGACTTTGAGAATCTCATCCAATACACTGTCTTGATCTTCAGTGAGACCAAAGGATGCGGTTCGTTTCTTAGTTTCATCGTTCAATTGCGGAATTCCAGAGACCGCAATTACTGCACAAGAAAGTACAAGGAAAAATCTAGTTAATTTATTGATACCAATATTCTTCATTCTGAGTTCACTTCTCCCAATGTCAGTCTTATGTACCAATCCAAGCAAGAATTGTGCCATTTGCGTCATCATACGACACTATTTAAAAGTGTGAAGGTGAGAGTTGTGCTAAAAGGGTCGAGTTACTCCTATCAACTGTAATCTCGACTGAAAGCGCAACGAACCCTGCTATGTTGAGAAAAAGTGCTGTTTCGACAAAGCAATTCTTCTAAATGTCCGCTTAGTTCATGCCCTCGTGGACCGGTTTGCCTTTCAATTCCATCGAATGACTTTTACCTTCAATATCCGATGTTAGTGATAGAGTGACTCCATCGTTTGCTACCAATACTCTCCAAGTTTGAGATGTGTCTTCAGTTTGTAGAGGGGATTGGGTTACGAACGAGAATTGACCGTCATCAACGATTACGTTCGAAGTTTGGATGGTCATGTCAAGTACGGAGACCGATGCAACGTAGTTGTCTTCCTCATTTTTCGTTAATTGGATGGTGGTGGTTTCGCCTTCTACACCTTCAGGTGGTGGAAATTCATAAGTCCCGACGAGACCGAATGTGAACTGCCCGTGCCATTTCTGCGTGTGAAGTTTACCTTCAATCAGTTGATCAACGGAAACCGTGACTGCGTCATCTTCTACAGCCACTTTCCACTTCTCGAACCATGGTTCATCCACTGTCGATACAGCACTAGTTCCCATCGTAAATTTATCGGCAACAAGCAGAAACATCGTGGAATCAATTTTCTCGCTCGCGATCGAAAGATGCGCCGAATTGGAGTATTCAGGATTCAAAATCAATTGAACCTTAACAGCACCACCATCCTTATCGAAAGGTCTCGGAATTTCATACGTCCCAATAAGTCCTGTGGCAAAGGAACTACTGGCACAAAATGCTACAAGTGCTAACAACAAACTACTTAGTTTCATCAGAACTCCTACGATAAAGGCTGTCATTTCATTATATGCAATATCGCATACCAAGTAGCAGCGTCTATACGCAAGTCGTTCGAGTAATAGTGAACCCGCGACAATCGGAAATAGTGAGCGTGTGTGCACACACATGGATTGGACATTGTTGCTTATCAGATCGCATGCAAACAGGCGAGATTTTGTTTCTGGTATGTCCAATAAAGCTCAATATAATCGGTATGATTGTTGCAGAATTTTGTTCACTTCGTGTGCGACCGCATGAGGTGGCTAGGTGTATCCTCGAAGCGTGAAAGAGCAGTTTGTCTATCCTTTGTGGAATTCAATATGAGATTGCTTTACCTGCTCAAGCTAGTGTGCATCAACAGCTTACTGTTAGTGAGCATAGAGACATACTGTATCGGCGACGGGGACGACGATGACGACATCGACCCAGGGATAGGATCCGGTGAAACCGTCTCAGAGTACGAGTTGTATGAAGCATCGCGTTTTGCTAGCCAATCTACCTTTGGATTGCGCTACGAGAACATTGAGGAAATCGCGAAGACTGGGCGCAGATTCTGGCTGGAAGACCAGTTCAATATTCCCCCTACATTCCATAAACCCATCGCCGAAGACCTAATTACTCGACAAGATTCAGGCGAATGGCGAGAATTTGTGAGAAATCCTCTCAAACTCCGTACCGTAATCCACCGATTCGCGTGGTGGCAACAAACCATGACGGCCGAAGATGTTGTAAGACAACGTGTTGCCTATGCGCTCAGCCAATTCTTCGTGGTGTCGGACCGAGCTCCCGTACTTAGATTAAACCCCTACTCTTTGACTTCCTTCTACGACCTTCTCTTAGACAATGCCTTTGGAAACTTCCGAGATTTGCTGAAGGATGTCGCCCTATCTCCCGCCATGGGTCATTATCTAAGTCACGCAAATAACCGCAAAGCCAATCCTAGACGAAATACATTCCCTGACGAAAACTTTGCTCGGGAAGTCATGCAGTTGTTCTCAATTGGGCTGTACGAGTTGAACATCAATGGCACTCTAAAACTTGATTCCAATGGTGAGCCGATTCCCACCTACGACAACGACGACATCAGGGAGATGGCGAAGATTTTCACTGGACTGACGTATGCTGGTGAGGGTCATCACTGGGGTCGACGCCGTTTCAGTCACGCCGATACCGAGGTGTTCAGTTTGCCGATGATCATGTACGAACGTTTTCATGAACCCGGCGAAAAAATACTATTAGACAGTACAGTCGTCCCGGCGGGTCAGCGAGGTATGCAGGATGTCGAAGCCGCGATCGATGTGCTGTTCGATCATCCGAACGTGGGTCCGTTCTTTTGCAAACAGTTAATTCAACGACTGGTCACGTCCAATCCATCTCCCGAATACATTGAACGAGTGGCTCGAGCATTTAATGGCGAAACGGGAAGTCCTCGTGGTGACATGAAGGCCGTGCTGCGCGCGATATTCTTCGATCCTGAGGCTGAGATTGGATCCTGGTCGCGCACTTTTGGGCGACTAAAGGAACCGGTCGTACGAATAGTTTCACTTGCGCGCATGTTCAATTACACGTCAGACTCGGGTGAATATTTCAACACCGGATTTAGACTGGATTTTTTAGCGCAGCAACATCCCCTTTCTTCGCCTAGTGTGTTCAATTTCTATCAACCTAATTACGCACCTGTGGGTGAAATCGCGGACAACGAAATGGTTGCGCCTGAGTTTCAAATCACTACCTCGACTACGGTGATTGGTATCACTAATTTCATTGGACTTGGCATCTTCAACGAAAACCAAGTATTTCACACTTTTAGCCCACACTTTGAGGTCCCACGCATCGACTTGAGCGACTACGAAGAATTAGCTACCGAGTCGACAGATCTCATCGACAGACTCGACATAGTTTTGACTCAAGGACAACTCAGCCAGGCGACAAGAGACATTGTGATCGACGTACTCGATAGAGTCGACGATGCTAGACAACGAGCGCAAATTGCGATCTACCTTATCATGATTTCACCCGACTATGCTGTGGGGGATTGAGTTGTGTTAAATCGCAGACGTTTTCTGACCCACAGTTGTGGTCTTGGCGTAGCAGCAGCAACAGCTTCAACAACCGCACTAACTTTGGGCTTGACCCGTAGTGTCGCGGCATCCTCGACGGATGGATACAAAGCGCTGGTCTGCATTCTTTTGGCTGGTGGAAATGATTCGTACAACACGCTATTGCCGTACGACCATGATCAGTATGACGAATACGCCAAAATTCGATCAGATCTCGCGCTGAATTACGACTCGTTGCTGCCACTATCCGGTGAGTCGAAAAAAGGTCGCAGTTACGCCGTACATTCGGGAATCGAAGAAGTTCGGCAAATTTACGAAGCCGGCGATCTCGCCTTTGTCGCGAACGTTGGAACGCTCATCGAGCCCGTGGATGTCGAATCGATAAAAGCAAAAACAGCTAAGTTACCGATCGGACTCTTTTCGCATTCAGATCAGATAGCACAATGGCAGTCGGCGATTTCGTACCGACGCTCTTCATCCTACGGATGGGGTGGAAGAATGGCCGATCTTTTAGATCCTGATCCTGCAAATGGTCTATCAATGAACATTTCATTGAGTGGTACAAACCTGTTTCAAACGGGTGCACAAGTGAGTCCTTATACGATTTTTAATCGGGGCGACGGCGCGAATACTGTTTGGTCATTTCCAGAGTTTTATTCCAACGGGATCAATGTGCACAGAGTCATTCGAGATTTGCTAGGGGTCGAAGAGGAAAATATGCTTCGTCGTGAATACTCTCGACGATTGATCGGTGCGATGGACAACCGGGATACTTTTGTCAATGCGATTCGAACCGCGCCAGAATTTGAGACAGAGTTTTCGGACAACTACTTCTCGACATCACTTAAACAGATTGCTCGCGTCATCGGAGTCCGAAACTCCCTAGGTCCAAGTCGCCAAACGTTTTTCGTGCAATACGGAGGATGGGACCACCATTTCAATGTTGTAGGTTATCAAGAAACGATGTTGCCAATTCTCAGTAAAGGACTAAACGAATTCAGGTCTGCTCTGGAGGAACTTGGCGAATTCGATAATGTGGTAACGTTTACGATCTCCGACTTCGGCCGCACACTAACGTCGAATGGACAAGGTTCGGACCACGGTTGGGGTGGTCATCACATGGTCATGGGTGGTGCTGTCAACGGAGGTTCGATGTATGGTACCTATCCAGAGTTATCTGAATCGAGCCCTCTCGATGTTGGACGCGGAATCTACATTCCTACAACCGCGGTAGAACGTTATTTCGCGGAATTGGCACTGTGGTTTGGAGTATCACCCAGCAACCTCGATGAAGTTTTACCTGCGGTGCGAAACTTCTACTCACCCAACAGCAGTGATGCTCCCATGGGTTTTCTCGTATAGCTACAAGGGTTCTTTGACGTGCCAGGTCTTGGGCAATAATAAAAGCAGTACTCTATCATGTATCTATTTGTCGAACTCAAACGCAATGTGTCATCGCCGTCAATAGTGATTTTTACTTCAGTCATATTCCACCGGTCCATGTCTTTCAATCGATGGAATTCAGAATCCGATTCGACGTGGCGATCGAGTAAAACAATACGTAACAACGTATACTGCGGATAAGGCGGAAAGTCCAGAAGTTGTTTGGTGGTTTATTCGCGCAACAAATCCAAGAGTTCGGAAGCAAAGATCTGAACTTGGAGTTCAATTGATCACGACTCCATCAAACTCTAGTTGTGACTGCGATAAAGATAAACTTGACCCGTGCGATATAGACTAAATAAAAGGGCTGGTTTTATCGTCCTAACAGTTTCTATCGGGGCTATTGTGCTCGCTGTTTGGTTTTTTTTCGCTGGTCAGAGGCGAAGCGAAACTCAGTCAGCTCCAGGTTCTGTTGAAGAGATAGACCAAGTTGCGCGGATCAACGATAAGACTCTTTCGATCTATGATCACTCGAATGGCGATTCAATGACCACGTCTGTGAAGGATTCTTTCGACATTTCTTTGGATCTTGTGGCTGCATGCCCTGATCCGTCAGCAGACTTGAGTGATCAATGCGTTGCGACTCTCGATGCAGTTTATGCAAAGAAGATGATGGGGCGGCTTTACTTGGATTGGATCAACTTTGATTTACCACTAAACAATAGTCGCATATTTATGGATCCAGTGAGAGATAGGGAAAAGGTACTAGAGGCACTCAATAACCCAAATTGCAACTTATCCGACGAAGATGACATTCGATGGGACTTATACGACGAATGTGATGCCGATGCTTTTGCTAA
>CAZEFI010000060.1:0-11276 GCA_964511425.1 uncultured Pseudomonadales bacterium | reverse complement strand
AGATCTCACAGGGGAAACCTAACCTTGGAAGGATTGTCTGTAAAGATTCCAGCAACACCTAAATCATAGAATTTACGAGCTTGCTTCACATCGTTTACCGTGTAAACGTATATCCTAAAACCGTTCTGAATCGCGTGAACAAGTTTCCTCTTCTGAAGAAATTTTGAGGACACGTTCAGGATTTTCACGTTCATTTTTTTGGCGTACTCCATCGTTCGACTTGTCAGTCGAATAGAGAGTAGTGCTGTTTCGGTATTGTCGGTCGTTCCAAAATCTTTCCGAAACTCGTCTAGTTCGATGCCACTAAAAGACGAAATCATGAAGCGATGATTCGGGTAATTTGGTAAGAGTGATGCGACGACTCTTCCGGTGTTTTGTCCTTTCAATTCTATGTTGATTAAGACATCTTGGGAAGTCGCTTCGATCACCTCTTCTAAAGTGGGTATGGTCGCACCATCTCCGAAATCAAGTTGCCGAAGTGCGGTGAAAGAAAAACTCTGCAGTGCTCCTGTTCCATTACTTGTTCGATCGACTGTTTCGTCGTGAATAACGACTAGCCGTCCGTCAACCCTGTGGACGTCTAATTCAATACCGTTTACTCTTTCTTCCACCGCTCTTGCAAAAGACGGTAGCGTATTTTCTGGGGCTAATGCCGGTGCTCCGCGATGACCGATAATGCAAAACTGTCGTGCCATATCTAGAACTACACATCCAATAGAAAAACTAAAATTTGTTGCATGGCATACGTAGTACTAGCGAGGAAGTATCGTCCGCGGAATTTTCGAGAAGTACGCGGGCAAGATCATACGGTTAAAGCCTTAGTCAACGCGCTTGATTTTGATCGATTGCATCACGCCTATCTTTTTTCCGGAACTCGCGGCGTCGGAAAAACGACCTTGGCACGTATTTTGGCGAATTGTCTGAATTGTGAACAGAAAGTTTCTTCAACACCTTGTGGCGATTGTATTGCTTGCGACGGTTTCCAGCATGGAAATTATCCGGATATGTACGAGGTGGACGCTGCGTCTCGTACTGGTGTTGACGACATGCGGAAACTTCTGGAAAACGTACACTATGCACCGAATGTGGGAAGATTCAAGGTGTATCTCATTGATGAAGTACATATGTTGTCTACCGCGAGTTTTAACGCTCTCCTGAAAACTTTGGAAGAACCCCCAGATCACGTAAAGTTCATTTTTGCAACAACCGATCCTAAAAAAGTCCCACTGACGGTACTTTCGCGTTGCCTACAGTTTCATTTACGCAACATTCAGCCTAGCGAAATAGTAAAACAATTACAAACAATTCTTAACGAAGAAAATATCGCTTTTGATGACGAGTCGTTGCTCTTGCTTGCGCGATCAGCTCAAGGGAGCATGCGCGATGCTTTGTCGTTGACCGATCAAGCCATATCGCACGGTGGTGGCAGTGTTTCTATTGAACAAGTAGCAGATATGTTGGGTGCCGTTCGTACGGACGAAGTTTCGGAGATTTTGAATCTAGTAATTCAAGGAAATCGTCAAGAAACTTTGGATTTTGTTAACCAGTTGGCTCAGCAAGCGGTAAGTTTTACAGACTTACTAGAAAACCTGCAACGCACGGTTCACGAACTTGCATTAGCACAGATTACCGGACACACGGAAATAGAACAGTTGAAACCTTTGATCGGGCAATTTACAGGGGAGTGGTTGCAAATTGCTTACCAAATTTTGGTCGTTGGTGTGCGTGATTTGAAGTATGCTCCGGACCACAAAATTGGGTTTGAAATGACGATCGTTCGTCTTCTAGATTTTGAACCAGTGCAAGATACGGATAGAGAGCGTTCAACACAGACCTCTCGGACTAGCCCTCCTACCAAGACCGTCTCTTCGCCGAGCGAACTTAGAACACCAGCAAGTCCAGCATCTAGTAGTTTAGCACGAGCTTCGAGTAAAAAAGAGAGTTCTCGATTGGCTCACGAAAAACTCGACAAACCACAAGTGGCGTCAACACCGTACCAAGATCAAGTTCTGGATACAGGGAATGCAACCGAACATACCGCGGAACGGCAGGCACTACTCAGAGATCCAATTGTGTCTTCACTCATAGAAAATTTCGACGCCCAAATCATTGATATTAAGCGCACGTAGCGCACAGTTCAATTTACTATTTGAAATAATGTCGTTTAACGATTTAGTGCGTCCCAACTGAATTTTTCGATGTTCAGTTCGCTCATTACTCGATTAGTTCAAAGCTTGCAGATATTGCCAGGGGTTGGACCTAAGACTGCAACAAGGATAGCACTACATCTCGTACACAAAGATCGTCCAGCGGGCGAAGAGTTGGCTGATGCACTTCACGATGCGGTGGCGAGAATCAAGGCATGTAATCACTGTCGAAACCTGTCTGACGAAGAGATTTGCGATATTTGTACGAATCCCAAACGAGATTCTTCTTTGGTTTGTGTTGTCGAGACTCCTAGCGACGCGTTTGCAATTGAGAGTTCGGGAAGTTTTTCAGGTAAATACTTTGTTCTTCATGGGCATCTCTCACCAATCGACGGCATAGGACCAAGTAATCTCGGCCTAGCATTGTTGCGCGAAAGGGTGCGCTCGGATTCAGTCGAAGAAGTGATAGTTGCCACGGGAACGTCGGCTGAAGGAGAAGCAACTGCACATTACATCGCCAACATGTTCACTAAGGACGACGTCAACGTTACTCGAATCGCTCACGGAGTTCCTGCTGGCGGAGAACTGTCTTACACCGACATGAACACGATTAATCATGCGTTCCGCGGACGAACTCCCATTGACGACTAACGAAGCCGTCATACAAACTCAGGGTAAACTCAATCGGGTCGTATCAGAACTCGATGACATTATCGGACTTGACACCGAATTTCACCGTCGCAGAACTTTTTTTCCTCAACCATGCCTGCTCCAACTAGCAACTTCCAAAGGAGTGTACATGGTGGACTTACTTGCACCGTTGAATCTGGCCGCGTTAGAATCAAAGTTATTTAGTAAAGAAAGTATAAAAGTGACTCACTCACCCCGCGAAGACTTAGAGTTGCTTTACGTGACATTCGGCGCAAAGTTACCAAACCTTATCGACGTCCAACTTGCCCATTCGTTTGTTTCCTTTGACGGTGCATTGAATTACTCAGCACTAGTGGACCACTATCTCGATGTTCCATTGAAAAAAAACAAAAAACTAACCCAAAGCGATTGGCGCGCCAGACCCCTCACTAGAACTCAGATTGATTATGCGCTGGACGACGTTCGGTTTCTTATTCCATTGTGGGATCAAATTCGTCGTCGCTTACAGGAACTCGATCGTTTAGCATGGTTCCTCGAAGAGATGCAACATTGTTTTCTTCCCGTGTATGATTTTTCGTTAGGAGAAATAGCTGCCATCTCTACTCAGTTTGATTGGAATCAAATTGATTTGCGTGTGTATTTTGGACTACTCGAATGGCGTGAACGTACTGCCCGTTCGCGTAATCTACCCCGGGAACGAGTCCTGACAAACAAGACATTAAGGTCAGCTGTCGAATATCACGGCAAAAGTAAAGACTTTTTTGTAGAACGCTTTAACAAGACGGGGCGAAAACTCCATCGATTGATTCACAGAATCAAACAGACATCTTCTGCAACCAATACATTACACTTTCTGCAAGAGAGCGTTATCAGTCAGTCACCTGCAAAACGGGAATTGTTCCATAAGACTAAAGAACCGATCAGACAATTGGTACTTGAAAAGTCTAACTCTTTGAACCTGGCATTGGATACGCTAGGTCGAAGCTCTCGGATCAGTAGTTGGATTTACTATTACGACGAATATCGACAGTTTCCACCAACTTTCGGTACCTGGCGCGAGCAAATCTTAGGTGCTGAACTGAGGGAGATTTTGGAATCTTAAATGAACAGCGACGATTCGACGGTAGTGCCATTTTGGCAAGCTAAAAAACTCGCTGAGATGAGCACACAGGAGTGGGAGAGTCTGTGCGATGGTTGTGCACAGTGCTGTCAGCTGAAGTTCAAAACTGCGAACGAACGCAAATATGTTCTAACACCAGTAGTTTGTAAATTGCTTGATCTTGACACACGCCGTTGTGGGTCGTACAAAAGTCGTCATCGCGTAGTACCGGACTGTGTTCGTATTTCTGCGGACAACATTGAATCTCTCTATTGGTTGCCAGAAACTTGTGCATATAAGTTAGTGGCGGAAGGAAAACCTTTGTATGACTGGCATCCCTTGATCGCAGGCGACTCTCATAAGATGGAAGAATTGGGAATCTCGGTTACGAATCGTGTCTTGTCGGAACGCGATATTCATCCTGACGACCTTGCGGTTCAAGTAGTGAAATGGGTAGACAACCGTGATGAATAGACGCTGTGGCGATTCATGTCCTATAACGTAGCTTGGTTGATTGCTGTACTATCAACTGGAACATTAGCCGTATTGGCATATCTAGCACTCAAACGTATCAAGATGCTCTCTTATTTTGTGATTACGGTAGGAGGCTTTTGGGCCTTGTGGCCTTGGGAATTCGAGGAAGGATATTTTGCACCGCTGTTTGTAGTATTTTTTTACCAGACCTTTCTCGAATCAGACGTTGATCCTGCCGGTGCGACAGCTTTCGGTGTGCTTGGAACCATATGCATTGGTCTTGTTTTCCTAGCTATTCTGTTGCTGCAGAGGGCTGCCCGCACTAAAAAACGTTGATTTAGTGTTGCGTTGATCGGTTCGAGCCTTGTTGATCTCCTAGAAGCTTAATATTGTTGTTAAGTTGGTCGTAGCATGCCACAGTTGAAATTAGACGGAATTTCGTCTAAGCAGATACTCGCACGGGACACACCGGTGTGGAGACGAGCGAAGCGGCGCGGTGCAATCGATGCAGAAACGCTCTCTCGGCTGTCTGCAAGCACGAGAGAGTTCAAGCACCGCCAGTCTTTAGTACCAACTATTCGATATCAATCGAATCTACCAATTAACCCAGTATTGCCAGAAATCTCGGGTGCGCTAGCTCAGCACCAAGTTGTCGTAGTTGCCGGAGAAACCGGATCGGGAAAAACCACCCAGTTGCCCTTGGCTTGCTTGAAGGCAGGGTTGGGTATTCGTGGCATGATTGGTCACACGCAACCACGTCGTTTAGCTGCACGCGCGGTCGCGAATCGACTAGCGGAACAATTGAACTCTACGGTAGGAGCAATTGTTGGATTTGCAGTTCGATTTGACGATCAAGTGAGTTCTGACGCTCTGGTGAAGGTAATGACAGATGGGTTACTTTTGACGGAAATCCGTCGAGACCGACTCTTGTACGCTTATGACACGGTGATTGTCGATGAAGCACACGAACGTAGTTTGAATATTGACTTTTTACTCGGTTATTTAAAAAAACTTCTAGTGCGGCGTAAGGACTTACGTGTGATTGTGACTAGTGCGACCATTGATGTGGAAGCATTTTCTCACTTTTTCGATAACGCGCCGATTTTTGTTGTCGAAGGGCGTTCGTTTCCGATAGAAACACGGTATAGACCACTAGAAGATGACGCTGAGCAATCTCTGTTCGCTTGCCTAGAAGAAATCGAAGAAGAACCAGCAAGTAATGTTCAAGATGTTCTAGTATTTTTACCAGGAGAGCGTGAAATCTTCGAGTGGGCACATTGGCTCAGAAAAACTTATTCCAACAAATACGAAGTGTTACCTCTCTACGCTCGGCTACCGGCGGGTGAGCAGCGGAAGATTTTCGCGAAATCTGCAAAGCAACGAATCTTGCTTGCTACCAATGTCGCAGAAACCAGTCTCACCGTACCCAATGTTCGGTATGTCATTGACTTTGGAACCGCTCGAATCTGTCGTTTCAGTTTGCGCTCGCGAATCCAGCGATTGCCAGTGGAAAGCATTTCCCAAGCAAGTGCTAACCAGCGAGCTGGAAGATGCGGACGAGTAGCACCCGGCGTGTGTTTTCGCTTGTACTCTGAAGCGGATTTCTTATCTCGCGAAGCATACACAGAACCTCAAATTAAGAGAACGAATTTGGCTTCGGTCGTGTTGCACATGATCATGTTCGGTTATGGTGAGATTGGGACTTTTCCTTTTCTTGATCGTCCTGACGATCGAGCGGTATCTGCGGCGAAACGGTTGTTGCACGAACTCGGAGCACTGAGGAACGAACAAGTCACTGAGGTAGGGAAGCAAATGGCTCGGATTCCGGTCGATCCAAGATTGGCTCGAATGCTAGTAGAAGCTAATAACCAACACGCGCTAAAGGAGCTATTGATCATTGTGTCAGCATTAGCAGTGCAAGACCCGTTTATGAGACCGTTGGATCGTCAACAAGCAGCCGACCAAGCTCATAGCCAATTCCGACATCCAAAGTCTGACTTCATTTCGTACCTTAAGTTGTGGGATTGGGTCGAAGATCTACGAAACGACTGTTCGTGGAATGAGCTGCGACGATCTCTCGAACGTTCGTTTGTCTCTTCACAACGCTATCTTGAGTGGCGAGCGTTACATCGACAGTTATTAATAACGTGCAAACACTTACGATTCAAGGTTAACAAAAACAAGTCAAATTTTGAAAAAATTCATAAATCGATTCTGAGTGGTTCGTTAGGTTTTCTTGGACTACGTCAGGAACATGCTGCTTACCAAGGTGTCCGAAACCTCAAGTTTTGGTTATTTCCTGGATCTGTCCTAGCGGTACGGAAACCAAAATGGATAGTCGCTTCAACCATTGTCGAAACGTCAAGAGTCTATGCGCGAGGTCTCGCCGAAATTAAGCCGAATTGGATTGAACCTTATGCAGAGTCCATTACGAGTAGTCGAGTACACGACCATTATTGGGACGCAACTAAGAACGATAGTCGAACGAACTTAGACATTTCGATTTACGGATTGCCAATTGTTCAAAATCGTAAAGTTCGACTCAAGGACTATGATCTGCTAGCCGCACGCGAACTTTTCCTGTCTCATGCATTAGTTCGAGATCAAGCTAATTTGGACGTTTGTGAAATTACAGCAAATTACAAACTCCGATGTTCACTTCTCGAAATACAGTCGCGGGAACGACGTTCGGATGTCGTCATTGACGAAGATAGTATGGTGGATATTTATCGAAGTAGGGTTCCAGATGAGATTTGTGATCGAGCTTCTTTTCTACGTTGGTACCGCACTGCCGATGCAACTCAACAGGGTTCTTTACGTATGCGAAAAGAAGATCTTTTGCAAAACCCCAATAGCCAGTTCCGACACGATGACTATCCCGCTGAAATAATGATAGGCACTGTTCGATTTCCACTCCGGTACAAATTTGGTCCCGGACAAATCGACGACGGTGTCTCATTGGTTGTACCTCTCGAAAATCTACCGATCCTAAAAAGTGCTTGTCTTGATTGGATTGTTCCTGGGTTCTTTGAAGAAAAGTGTTTGGAATTGTTACGCGGCCTTCCAAAGCAATACCGAAAACAACTAGCTCCGATTCCCGATAAAGTTAATGAACTTGTGCCGCTTTTGTTGCGGTCCGACGTTTATCGAGTAGGTCACCTTGCGGAAATATTGTCGCAACGGATAAGAACATTGTTTCATGTGCAGATCGAGTCCTCGGTATGGGGTCTCCACGACGTTTCGACGCATTTGTTGATGAATGTACAGATCTCTGACAACAAACGAAAAATCATAGATCAGGGTCGAAATCTACCAGAGCTACGACAAAGGGTTCAACTTTTCTTGCAGGATCGATTCGACGATTCTTTTTTAGCACAATTTGAACAGAGGGCACTGAAGGAATTCCCTCTAACAGGACTTCCCCGTACGCTAACGGCAACAAGTACTTCTGGTACTGTTACCTTGTACCCATTTCTTACAGATCGTGGAGACTCCATTGACTTGACGGTACGGTTCGACGAAAAAGGTCAGTACCAAAGTCTGGTACGTGGGTTGAGCCGTTTGGTTTTGATTCGCGAACGTGATTCAATGAAGTATCTGTCTTCTCAGTTTAACAGAGATCGTGCTCTGCATTTGTACTCAATCAATCTTGGAAATCTCGACGAATTTCAACAGATGCTTTTTCTCACCTCGGCCAGAAATACTTTCTTTTCAGCACCCACCATACCGGAAACTGAGGATGAGTTCGAGCGAATTGTTGCGAGTAATCGTGAGTTGTTCGTTCCGAATACATTGAGTTTGATGGAATTAGTATCGAACGCACTTGCAACGCGGCATCGATTATCCCTTCGTTTAGAAGCGCTAGTCAAGACGGTATTTCAAGAAACACGTGACGATATAACACAACAGTTAAACAAGCTATTTACCGCGGATTTTCCTTACTCATTTTCTGCCGTACGCTTATCTGACTTATCCCGGTATCTCGAAGGGATCGAAGTTCGCTTGAATCGCTTGTCAGGAAAATTAAAAAAAGATATACTTTCGACAAGGGAAATAGCTCGCTGGCAAGAACGCTCAATTGCCCTGGAACAATTTCTTGATGAATCATCTTTGGAAGAGCTATTCCACTTGCTTGAAGAGTACAGATTGTCTCTTTTTTGCCCCGGTTTGAAAACTCGGGTTAAGATGTCTCCAAAACGATTAGAACAAACGTTTTCTCAGTGGGAGCATAAGGAGCACTAGAGAAGACTAAACCAGTTGTCTGAGTCGATTATTCTGCATTTTTGCATGAATATGAGAAAATGAAGAAAAAATGAAGGAATTCTGGAATTAGTTTTGAGTAATATTGTCATATAAAGCACTAGAATTGTGAATTGAAGTTGTTGAATGGCAATTTCGATTTACTCAACCCTTTACTCTTGAAAGGAGATTTCCATGCAAATTAAAAATCCTAAGCCAGCTTTGGTTGGAATCGGCACATTCATGGCCGCATCGCTTGGTGTAACCCTCAGTGCTTCAATCGACGAAGATGCTGGCAACCTTTTCTTAGCAGAGTCGCTCGACGACATCGATATCCTATCTTCAGATGATGAAGAAGCTAAATGTGGCGAAGGCCAATGCGGCGACGATGAAGACGGCGACGACGGCGACGACGAAGGTGAGTGCGGCGAAGAGGGCGAATGCGGCGAAGGCGAATGTGGTGAAGAAGAAGGCGATGGCGACGATGAAGATGAGGAAGAGGAAGAGGACACCACTGAGGAGTAATTTCCCTTTCTAATCTTGTCTAATTTTCGTTTTGACTGACGTTTTGCAGGTCCGATTCAACGTCGAAACTGCAAAACGTCTGTTTTTCCATTTGTGCCATCTCAGAAAGCAGTTCAGGGTGCCGGTCTCGGGCTTCGACGAGGTTTATTTCGTGCTCTTCGCGAATACTCTGATCTCGTTGCCGAAAATGTCGACTTTTGGGAAGTCGCTCCCGAAAATTGGATAAATGTCGGCGGACGTTTCGGTCGGGAATTTCGTCAATATTCTGAGCAGTATCCAATAGTTTGCCACGGGCTGTCGTTATCCATTGGAGGACCAACGCCTGTAGATCTTGACTTTCTCGGGAATGTTCGTGAGTTTCTCGACGTGCACGGGATTTCACTATATTCAGATCACCTAAGTGCTTGTAGTGATCATGGTCATCTTTATGACCTCATGCCCATCCCATTTACCGAAGAAGCGGTGCACCACGTTGCCGCGAGAATTCGTACAGTCCAAGACGTGCTGGATCGAAAAATTGCGGTCGAGCATGTTTCATACTATGCAGCTCCCGGTCAAGAATTGAGTGAGAGTGAATTTATTAATGCAGTGATTGACGAAGCGGACTGCAATCTCCTCCTTGACGTCAACAATGCTTATGTCAATAGTATAAACTTCCAATACGATCCGTACGAGTTCATTGATTCGTTACCGATCTCAAGAGTAACCTACATCCATATCGCGGGACACTTTGAAGAAGCGCACGATCTTCGCATCGACACGCACGCGGCAACAGTAATTGAACCAGTTTGGAATTTGCTCGAATACGTCTACAAGCGGTATGGTTCGATTCCTACTCTGTTGGAACGAGACTTTAATTTTCCTGCTGTACCGGAGTTGCTCTCGGAGGTAACGCAGATCAGACAATACCAGCAACGTTTCCAACAAAACCAAGTGGGGCAAATTGCTAGTGGCTCCTAATTCTACCACGCGGCAGCTACCAACGTATCAAGTCATTCAACGACAATTTGCAAGTTACATTCGCGATCCTGCTATCAATGTCGTTCCATCGGGCGTTGAGCAACGTCGTATGGACATATACAAGCGGTTGTTCTTTAACAATATATCGTCGTTTTGTACGAAAGCGTTTAAGTCGTTTCGACCCTTTATTGATGACGCAGAGTGGAATTCGCTCATACGGGACTTCATGCGAGAACACGCATGCACTTCTCCCTATTTCAAAGACATTCCAATAGCTTTCGTCGATTATTTATCTCGATCCAAGGAGAGGAGAGATCAATACCCGTTCATACAGGAAATGTGTCATTTGGATGCGATTCGAATGCAATTACGTTTAGCACCGGATGCACCGAAATGCATGCGTCTGGAGATTTCAGAGCAGTCTACAAGTCTCCGACTTTCTCCTACAGTACGATTACTTTCGTACGCATGGCCAGTGCATAAATTGACACCCTCAAATTGGACTGGGGAAAAACCAAAGGCATCCACTTGGTTAATTGCTTTTCGTGCCCGAAACGATCGAGTCGAAGTTTTAGTGACAAATGCCCATACTTTTCGAATGCTGGAAATATTGAACGATCCCAAGACACTGAGTTCTTTGTCTGACCAGATAAGCAGAGAGTTTAAAATTGATCAAAAAACACTCGTAGGGAAGTTAATACCTACTACTCAAGCATTGCAAAAGAAAGGAATTCTGTTGACGGATACATCGTAGTTAGCTACCGTATATGGTCGTTAAAGTTGGGAATTATGTAGCAAAATCCGCACATAGGGCTGTATATAATACCACTATGGTACATCGTGGACTCACCTACCGACTAATACCGGGCACCAAGGTTCCTGCCGAGCAGTTGACACAATTAGCCGGTGCCTGTCGGTACGTGTGGAATGAAATTCTGCGCTATCAGCAACAGTTGTATGAAGTCTCTTTCATGCACAACGCAACACCGCCAAGCCCGGCCGCATTTACGTTTTATCGGTACTTCACCGTGTTGCGAGCACAGACTCCGTGGTTGCAAGAACTTTCTTTTGCTACGGTACGTCATACGCTCAAGTATTTAGCTGATGCCTACCAAGGATTTTTTCAGGGCACCAGAGGGTTCCCGAAATTCAAGAGTAAACGCGGCGATGACAGTTTCACT
>CAZEFI010000059.1:9058-11786 GCA_964511425.1 uncultured Pseudomonadales bacterium | reverse complement strand
ACGGAGTGCAATGGATTCCCACAGAATTTTTACTGAATCCCAATGGAAAGATTCTGGATCGGGATCTTACAACCGATGAGTTGGAGAGCTTTCTGGTGGATCATTTTGGAACGGTGACAAAACAAGAGAACTCAGACTAATTAGTACCCGACGATTCCATGTTTGAAGATTCACTCGTCTAAATTCAAATCTAGATCTTCGAACATGTCCAAAACAATTTGTACTCACTAGAGTTAGTGATATATGTCACTACATTCGTTCGCGTCGTGGAAGTAGATTGCACTATCCAAGTCGCGATGCTCTTCCCAATCTAGTCTTCTGATTCAAGACTTGCTGATTCTTTCATATCGGAGAATATCTCTCCAAATTGTTCTCGTAGACTTTCAGGTAAACGCCTACTTTCCGGATCGATATTTTGTTCCCAATCGGTTGCTCTCTTTAGAGGTTCCTCTTCTAACATTTCAATTGCGTGGAGATAAGTGGGGTCTCCTTCTAAGGCTCTGCTCAGAGCAGTGTAATATGCTACTTCGAGCAACGTTCCACAAACTTGTTCCATTGAGGCTGCTTTTATATAAGCATCAAAATTGTCCATGACAAGATTTATTCCTGCGTCGTCTAGGCTTTGGCAATAAGCAGTGATGATCGACAGGTCCCGTGAATTCATCAAGTCTTCAGGTGGCTTGCTAGCAAGATATTCTTTCGTAATTGATGTGTACTTGTCCTGTGCTTGCTGATATGCTTGCATATTTGCTTCCCAATTCGCAAGATCTTTTGGTAAAAGTGATATCGCCAGTCGAGAGTCTAATAGGTATTGCTGAACGAAATCGGGATCACGATCTCCTTTTGCGTACTTGGCATCGTGTTCCGCCATAGGAGAAGCGGTTTCTCCGGTCAACCAGCCAATCATGCGCATAAAGTTCTTGGGATTCGAAGCACTAGTTGAACGATGTTTAACTTTACCGTCATGTCCCACAATGAGATATGTTGGATAGGATACGACACTAAATCGTTTAGCAATGGCAGGTCCGTTACTCTCTTCGTCGAAGGCATCAAGTTTAAAACTCACGAACCGGGCGTTCATGTAGTCCCCCACCGAAGAATCGGGAAATACCTCGGTTTCCATAAATTCGCAAGGCGAGCAATTAGGTATTGTCAAGTACACAAACACAGGGAGCTCTTCTTGCTTAGCCTGTTCCAAAGCATTCTCGAACGATCCCTCGAAAAAACGCACACCAGAATATGTTATTACTGGGGATCCGAACACGGTTGATGCTGAAAATGTAAGTACTATCGAGACATACACCGATATTAACTTCATGGATCTTTTCCAAGCAGTTGCATACGTGCCATTGTATGTCATTGTTCAGGTTGGTGGCACGATTCTTGCCTCCATAAATCACAACTCCAATTCATTTTTACTGAACACTACTGAGGTGGCTGACGAAAGCTGAATGCTAGCATTTAATTCGTGAGAAGTCTATGAGAGACTTTTTTTCGCGATCTCAATAAGCCAATCTGTGTTTTAAGGATGTAAATACATGAAAGTTTCCCGATTGTGGTCGACTGCATGTGCAGAAATGCGATCTTGTCGCCGCTTGGCACGTACGTGGGTAATTGCCGTTATAGCCATGCTCTGTAGTGCCTGCGTGTGGCTGTTCTTGTCTCTCTCGCACATGTTCGCGTCGTATGTTTCTCCTTCGGCGGGGCTCTCTGGTCCCCAATTCGCAATCTTCGATATAGGCAGAATGACGCTCCTTTCCTTCACTATCGGAATAGTCTTTCTTGCGTTTGATATCCGCCAACGGGATGTTCGGGACCGAATAGGTGAAGCCATCGCCGCTCGACCAATGTCAAACTTCGAACTGATTTCGGGCCGACTGATGGGCATTGTGTTACTGCTCGCAATCCCCGTCATCACTCTGATTTTTCTGATGAGCGGCTACGGGCTCATCGCTGAAATCTCACATCTTGGGTTCGGTTCAGCAATGGAACCTATCAGTGTCATGGCATTCCTAGTATGGGACGTCGGTCCCAATCTACTCTTTTGGGGTGCGCTGACCATGCTCGTTGCAGTAGTAGTGCGATATCGCATGTTGGTCGTCGCAATCATGCTATCGCTGTTGTTTGGATACTACTATTTGAGTAGTCAGATTCCTTTTTTTCTTGGGTCAGCACTGTCGACCTATATTGGTAGTGATGCCTTTCCTTCTGCTGTCGCACCACAATTTTTCACTTCCGATGTTGTTGTAAACCGTATTAACGTCATAGTTTTGACTATTGGATTACTTGCCTTAGCGTCAGCAATCTATCCTAGACAGGCAAATGTGCGAGAACGTCAAATCTTTGCTGTAACAGGGTGCTCGGCTGTGGTCATCGCAATACTTGGAATCTATGCTCTCGTTGACTCTAAACTGCTCGAACTAGATCAAGTGGACGATTGGGCAGCAATCCATAAAGAGTTGGAAACACATTCTACGACGAACATCGAAGCGGTGCGCGGTCTAGTCGATATTTACCCAAGTCGATCGATAGAACTCGATCTTGTGTTGAAACTGGCACCTATCGAAGATGGATCACCAGACCGCTGGGTATTTTCATTGAATCCCGGTTACAAAATATCCAATGTTGAAATCAACGAACAAAAGGTTCGAGACTATGAATTTGATAATGGTGTGTTGTCAGTTCCCACGCACGGTATGAACTCATCCACCGTGGAATTGAGGCTTGT
>CAZEFI010000059.1:0-8958 GCA_964511425.1 uncultured Pseudomonadales bacterium | reverse complement strand
TGTTGTCAGTTCCCACGCACGGTATGAACTCATCCACCGTGGAATTGAGGCTTGTTGCAAAGGGAAAACCGGACCCGATGTTCGCCTACCTGGATAGTTCGATGATGTGGAAGGATTTAGAGTTCACACAAGTACTCGCAGCAAAACGATTCGGAACCAAATCGTACATTTTTCATCCACAGTTTGTCGTTCTAGTGCCAGGAGTAAGTTGGTTTCCGTCTTCTGGAGCCGCGTTTGGTCGAACCAAATGGGAGACGCGACCGCAGGATTTCTTTAATATAGATCTCCAGGTTACCGTGCCAAAAGATTGGATCGTCGCGGGACCCGGATCGCGTTCTCGCTTGGAACACGAAGAGAGGGCGAAGTTTCAATTTAATCCAGAGAATCCCGTGTCGGAAGTTGCACTGATCGGATCCAACTTTGAACGACTCGCGCTTGTTGTGAAGGATACAACTTTTGAATTGTTGATAAGCAAGAATCGAGTTAAGAATCTCGAAATCTTGACCGAGGTCGTTCCGGCACTCGAAACGTGGATTTCGAATCGATTGACTCGCTTGCAAGAATTAGGTTTAAGCCTACCGTACGAATCTCTGTCGTTTGTTGAAGTTCCGCACACATTGAGAACCTACGGCGGCGGTTGGAAGATGGACAGCGTATTGTCACCTCCTGGCATCCAGATGTTTAGGGAATCTGGCCTATCTATCGCACGATTTGACTACGCGATTAATAACCAAACCGAAGAACTGACGAACGATGAAGAGAAACTTGGGGAATTCATACTGCAGCTTCTACAGGACTATTTTGAAAATGATTTCGAGGGCGGAAATCCCTTCCAAAACCTTGGGGGCAACATCGTGAGTCACCAAACTCGAGCGACGGGTGCTGGTGCGACGGCCATGGAGCACCTTGTGGGTCAACTAGCCAATGAACTAACCACTAATCGGGACGGATATTTTTCGATCCACTCATTGGTTACTGGAAATCGAACGGCGGAATTATCAAATTCTTTGATACAAGCTGGTGGGACGTTTGGAGGCATCCCTGATATCGAAAAAATGGAATGGCGCGAATATTTCATCGATCGACCATCCGTTTGGGAGCACGCGACAAATACTGCTTTAAGCGATTTCGATTTTGAGCAAGATGCGATGAATGCGTTGCACGCACTATTACTCAAAACCAACTCACACGCACACCTTATAACAGATGTCATCGACGAGGACAAAATCGGTTTGTTTTTGCGCGATTTAATTACAGAATACCGTGGTATGAGTTATACAGAGAAAGATCTTCTCAATACTGCGCTGAACGTAGGCATAGACTTCAAGTATGTATTGGGAAATTGGTTGCACAGTGCGGATTTACCCGGTTTCCTACTGGCCGACGAGAAATTGGAGAAACTCGACACTGGAGAGTTAAATGAATCGAGTTACCAAGCAAGATTTTTGATTCGTAATGATGAAAGTGTCCCGGGATATGTCACCGTATCGCAGGGATATGAAGGCGAGTCAAGCGACCATGCACCCGAGCCTCTTCGAGTACCAGGCAAAACCACCCTGCAATTGGCGATACAGTCTGTTGAACATCCACGGCAAGTGGTAGTAGTCCCCTACTTTTCGTTGAACCGGAACGCCATGAGATTGGACATAGTTGAACATGATGACAACATCTCGACAACGACAGAGAGCCTGCCCTATGTATCCGAAGTCGATTGGAAACCTCTCGAGTCCGATTCCATCGTCGTCGATGATTTGGACGCTACGTTCTCTACCGTTGGTGGAGAAGACGCAACCAAAAGACCATTGCTTCCTAAGTGGGTCACATACCTGTTCGGTGCGTACGATACCGTTCTTGAAACCGATCATGGTTTACTGCAATTGCATGACGCCCTAGAAAATCTAACTAAAGATCCGTTTAGTTCAGTTATGTGGTATCGAGATACACACCCGACAAGTTTTGGAAAATATAGACGGACCCACACAGTAAATTTCCAGCGAGACGACCAAACACAACTCACGTTTTCAGCGGATATTCCAAAGTCTGGAAAGTGGAAGCTCGAATTTCACATGCCCGCGATTAAGGAGAAACAGTATGTGTCGAAGTTTAGTCCTGGGTTCGGTTCCATTCATTGGCATTCAAGACCTTTTAAACTAGCGCTGATGCAATTGGAAATTAACAACCGAGGACTATCGAAGACAATTGAATTTAACGCGCAGGAATCTTCCAATGGTTGGATCGATCTAGGCGTGTTTGATTTGTCAGTTGGCAATGTAGACGTAGTGTTCACTCCAGAATTAAATGGAAAGACCATTGGCGACGCAATCAAATGGACACCAACACAGGAGAAAAATTAGTCGTGCAATTCCGTATCAGTGGTGTTGCTCCAGTGAGAGATTCGCTGTTTCGTTAAAACTCAGGCATCTTAGATTTTCGCGATCTAATCTGCTGTATTGACGCGCGTTTCGAACAATGCCTCATACTTAGTGTATTGCTTGAGTTGTTCTGCTCATGTACATACTGCAGATACATTATTTCTCCCTGTGTTTGTTCGAAAAGTTAACACCCGAAATATCGTTGAATCCCAAATAAAAAACATACGTGTGTGATCTTTTTACAAGTTAAGAGTAACATCTTCAATAAACCACGTGGTCTCGAATCGTGTAAAAGAGAATTATTAAAGTGTGTCCTTTGGTGTCATGTTCTAGTCGAGGGCACTACGAAGCCTCATGTTCACGATCTTCACTAGACAACAGGATGTCTTCTATGAAATGTTTGCATCACCTTTCTATACTTGCTAAACTGAGTTTGGTGTTTGGGTCTCTAGCTACGTTTGGATTCAGCTCAGCGACAAACAACCTCATTTCCGCGGAACTCGGTTCGATCGCAGCACCTTTATTCAATGCTATTGAAGTCACATCCTCAGTTAACCAAAAGACTACTGAAAACGGGAAAGCCGACACCGGTGCCGACTCGAAGAACGCGAAGAACTGTAGAGACATTGCTCCGCTAGAGGAACTCAGCGGGTTGCCTCGTTTCCTACGAACAATTACTGGCGATCGCAAACTTAGACCAAAAGACAAAGTGCCTAAATTTACTCTTCCGAAAGTAGATGGTGAAGAAATGTTGTTATACGATATTCTTGAAGAAAATGAATACGTCGTTATAGATTTTTGGGCAACGTCTTGTGGTCCGTGCATCGCAAAATTTCCCAAGTGGAAGAAGATATACTCCACCTATAAAGAACACGGCTTAGAAATCGTTTCTATTTGTTTGGACTTAACGCACGAGGATTGGGAAGAGTCTTCGCAAGAACACCAGCTACCTTGGATCAATTTGGGCGAGATTGAAGATGAATTCTTAGAAGGACCGACATCCAAAGCCTTTCGGCTGCGCAGTATACCAAGATCTTACCTAGTGGATTCAAATGGATGTATCCTGCATACCCACATATTTCCAATGGAGTTGGAATCCTTTCTCAAGTCTGAGTATGGAGAGGACCTCAAAACACTTGAAACAAATGATGAATCAGCAATATTACCGACCGGTCGCGACGATAACGATGGAGTGACCCAAGTCGAGCGATAGAGACTCAAGCTAATCGGCAGTCGTAGGTTGCTCTATTGGGACCCATCATAGACTTTTACCAACACATCAACTTAAATGTGTACTTTCGTACCCTTGTACTCTTCAGATCCAACTCACCCCCACAATCGACACACGTCTATTTCCGTTCCTTCAAAGTGAGTTCCTCGTGCTTGGTACGACACTCAGAACAAGTCGTCGAAGACGGATAGAAACGATCCACCCGTACCAGATGTTTGCCCGCCCACAGACACTTGTACTCCAACTGTCGAACGAATTCGCCCCACGCAACATCTGCAATGTGCGTTCATGCAAACATTCGTTTGGGGGTTTCTGTGGTCGACTCTCACAACCCTTTAACGCTCCCGGACTTTAATTTTGGTTTGACTAACCTACCAAAATCGGTCAAGTGTTCTTACGCTGCAATGAGACATTCTTGCTTTGAATCCAACAAAATCCGCGACCTTTTGCCTACGCTTGCTTCTTGAATGATTGACACATAGAACCGGACACTGTCTAGTTCTACAAGCGAGATTTGAAGATTACTGTCTAATAGTTCAGGACCAAGAATACATGAGTTATTGAAAAGACTCTGTTTCTAATACCAAGCCCGGGATGTCAGTGCTCTTTGTCATGTATACACCGTCTACACAACGTTCAAATTCTACGTGGAATTCACGCTTATCGGTTCTAGTCATGATCGTTAATCCTTGAATTTGCGATGGTAACACACTGATAGTCAAGTGACAACGTTTTTCTCAATCGGCCAGCGGCCATTAGAGAGACGATCTGGTTAGAGCACGACGAGTTAGATGTTGGAACCGATCGCATTCGAACCTGATTGATATTTCCAAATCTCATAGTCCAGCAGGCGAGGCGCGATACCGAGTTTTCTCGCAGCTTCTTGTACCAAACTCTCTGCTTCTACTGCCGAAATTCGATGCTCATTAAGAGCTTGCTTCACAAACCGAACCACGTGTACGTCCCCCTTCACGTAGTCGTCTCTTCCAACATACATCAGGAACATGTGGATGGTTCGATCTCCAATCCCATGAATCGGTCTTAGTACGCATTTGATTTCATTTGCATTCTTGCTCTGAATATCTTGTAGAGTCTCTATTTCAATGTGTCGAAGTTTAATAGCTGCACGTCTTATGGTCTCTGATTTCAAGACTCTTGTACCAGGTGAAACATATCGAGCTTGAATGATCTCGTCCTGAAATCCGTTTGTTCCCATGGTTTCATAATGACCAATCAGGTCGCTCAGAGTCTCCTGTTCTGTCACTGGTAGAATCTGCGCTCGATCTGCTCTAACTCGTTGCAGTTTAAAGCGCGTACAGTATCTCTCAATGATTGGTACGACCTGCTGGTAGTAACGTAATTGAGGTGTAAGGATTGCATCGATTAAAGCGACGGACGAGTGAGCAGGAAAGAACTCTTCACCCAGTTCTGCGTCTTGGATATCGATCAGGCGACTCACATGGCGTGCAATCTGCTCGATATTTGAATCGTTAGTAATATTCCAGCTACATCCCAATTTTGAATCTTCTCAAATAACTCAATCAATCCACCCGGTGGAGCAATTTTTTTTTCGAACTGGGATTGATTCCTACTGGTCCCGTTTGAGTTCAGGAATTAGTGGATCTCCCTTTTCGATTTTTTCAGCGATTTCCTGGCGGGTTTTTGCCATTCTTAAGTATCGAGTTGGACTTGACGGATGAGTCCGGCTCTCCCCAATACCGACATGTGTCGACACGCGGCGCCAAACATCTTCAATACCGCGCAAATCTACGCCTGCGTTTGCAAGAATGTACATGGAAACATAGTCAGCTTCATTCTCAAACCGCTTTGAGTAAGCAGTTACTCCGAGTTTGGCAAATAGCCCATCAGTCCAAATGCCGGTTACCAATGAAATTCCATCAAGCAGTCCACCCACAATACCTCGAGCTCGAGCTTTTGAAACATGTCGGTAAACGTTGTGCGCGAGCTCGTGAGCAATTATGTACTGCAATTCGGCTTCCTTTTCTAAGAAATTTAATAGACCTGTAGAAACTCCAATCCGTTTGCCCGAAGTGTAGGCAAGGAATGCTAGGGAGCGGGTTATAAAAATTTCGGAGCTACATGTCTTTACGGGTTGAATCGAAAAGTTTAAGTGAGTCGCGGTTGTCTCGGTCACCGGACGCAGAACCAGCAGCTCGATGGGTTCTGTGCGCCCTTTTTTCGAAAATTTTCGAAGTGCCCGGGTTAGCTCTGAACGTAACACAGTGCCGTTCTTTGTTGCATTGTCGTCAACAAAAAAAATCACGTCTCCTTGTTGCAAACCGGCTAATGCGGCTGGCGAATCCCTCGCGACTCCCCATATTCTGAGTTTCGTTACAGTACCTTTTCGAATCTGTTGTGCAGTCCAGATGCCTAAGTGATAGTCTGTGTAGCCTTCACAAAGATCTAGATTACTAGTGATCAATGGCCAGGACGCATCAGCAAGGCGTTGAGTTCCTGCCATCAATCTTTCTTCATTTAAATCTGCTTGAACCTGCGCTTCCTGTTCAATTTCTTCCGGTGTTAACGTTGGTATCTCGGTGATCGTGGAGCACGAACAAATCAACCATCCGGTAAATGGAATTAGAAATATAAAAATGAACTTTGACATGAATGATTGGAAGTTTTTAGTTTGAATTAGATGGTCATTAAATTTCGGTAATCTCGACTTGATAATTCTACGAGTCATTCTGCATTGCACTTAGAGTGATAGCGACTAGGCTGTGATGGTCAAGCAAATTTGGGCTGCAGCATTCTCTTTCACATCAACGGACGTAGATGGAGGCTTCGCGAGTTGCTAAGATAGGCACCGATCAATGTTTCAACAACTCTTGCGCTGTGTAGTACAATCAATACGTCCTTGTTGTGTTAACCAGGCGAGTGGAACACCACAAACACCGTTTACGCCAAGATCCCTGATCCATTTCTCAAATGAATTGATGATTTTGGGTTCTCTTACTCTTCGGTGACCTCGTCCAATGCGAACAATATTTAGGTCTCCATCATTGAGGTATTTGGATGGGAGACTCGGTCCTTCGCCTCCAAAATACACAAAATCATCGCTCAATAGGATTCTTGCCACACTAGTATCTCTTGCCGTATCTGCTTCGTTCTGCGTCCCGTCTGGGTGACTATGGTAGGAAGGCAGTTGTCGCCAGCAATTTTGGCCACGCAATTCGTAAATGTTGTCCCCCGATTCAGACACTCCGATCCAATCTCCGTTGAACGTGGGCTTCTTGAACTGAAAACGGGGATCAATCCAATAGCTACGAGTGTCAATCACTTCTGTCACGTGCATTGCATAAACTAAATGTCCTCCTCGTCCAACATCTCTAGCGGTACTGCCCGTTCCAACAATCCAGTCTCCAACCTGTGCGCCATTACGAATTTGTGGTTTGCACGTAGCTAAAGTGCAGTAGCCGAAGAATGGATTTGGTGCAAACCCACCATCTGAAACTACTACATACGAAAAGAGACTTCTTGACATCTATTTAACTCTCCTTGTGATGACTGTAAGCTTTAAAGAATTCTAGTGGGTATGGTCTTCGGGCGACAGGTAACTGCTAATATATTCAATGCACCATTGACATCTGCATTACCCGATGGTCCGCAACTCATACACTGGAACTTCGCTTGTGTCTTGCTGTACTCTTTGGCGGTCCAACCACACTGGTGGCATTTCTGACTGGCCTGCTTCTAATTTAGTTACGTCCAATAGATAACACAGTTCTCCCTCACTGGTTGCGAGTTGGTGGCTACCAAATCCGTTTCCAATAAAATGAGACTTCGTACTCGGGGACGTACGAGTTTATCCACTCTGCAATTCGTCGATTGTTGATCTCGCAAATGCCCATCACACGAGCCCATTCATAGATTGTGAGCCCTAATGAGTTTGAAAGCAATTTAAGAATCCAAGGGCTGCAGTGATTGATCAATTCACGAATGTAGGATACTTGACGCGGAGAAAGTACACTTGGGTTTTTCATCATCTCAATCACATCTTCGGCCGTAAATTTACTTCTAATGCCAGCCATGTGATTGCTGATTTGACCTTGTAAAAGATTCATTCCCAAATCTAATTGTTGCGGACGAACGTGATTTGAAGGTAGATCGAAGTCTTGGAGGGGTAATACGTCCAAAGGTACTCGGTTCAGCAGCCATTCGGCTTTCAATCCACACTCTTTTTCCCAGACCTTCATAGACTCCGAGAGATCTTGGTGTTTCGAGGAAGAATTCAATGTGGAAATTCCGGATCTAAACCCAATATGTTGAGCAAGTCTTCGCGATGAATCCTCCGAGTCAAAACATTAAACAGGAAGGATTGAAGATTGTCCACGATTTGCGGAAACTGCGGTTGGATTAAATCCTCAAGATCTCTAATTTGCAAGTCAGCCCGGTGCCGGTCAAATTCGAGGGAGTCCTTTTCCAAAATGTTTAATTTGTCAAGTACAAGTTTCAACTCATTAGGAGCATACAACGTTGCAACAACTACATCGTAGGCGTCCCTTGAATAGTACAAAGCAGTTCGAATCATGCGGGCACGAATTTTCCTTAAGAGTATTTCTGGAGTGCTTTGAGCAAAGATTCCAGTCCCCTCGATTTCGTCTTCACTAACCGCGTTCGCGAAAATGTTCGGGTTGCCGTGAATGCTAAATTCTCCATGTGGAGTGGTACCGATCACACCGGATGCACCAAAAATCTGCTCGATCCCAATTCCTCGATTTAACCAATCATCGGTATTTGCTAGCCGAATGAATGGTTCGATGAATTCGAACATACTCTCTTCGTTCGTAAATAGGTCTACGTCCGTACTTAACCTATGATGCCAACGTGCCTCTAAGACAGTTCCTCCTCCTAAAAGAAATGAGCTTCGTGGGGCAATTTCGTCAATGAGTTCGAGTACTAAATGAAGAGTTTTCGAGCAGTTATCTAGAAGGGTTAACATGAAGAGATTACAGGTGTTGCTTCACTTGAACAGCGCGACGATTCCGCTGAGGTAGTATGCGATTCGTTCGAGATTTAGGCGACTTTGCGTTTCTAGATTATACTTGTGGTGAACGGCAATAAACCTAGTCTACACGGGGACGTGATGAACAATTTTGATTCTCCCAAGTATGGTGTTTCGAGATAGCTTTCTAGCACAGGCAGAACAAATTAAACTGTCGCACATTGAACCCCAAGCGTGCAGGTGTAAGGGCCTCTCCTGACTAAAGAAAATTTGTCAAAACCAAAGCAAATGTCTTACAATCGTTCAAATGCGCGTAAACACACACTTAGGTTAGTTGTCTTGCTATCAAAAATCGTGGGAATAATTTAAATAGAGAGATTTGGTAGTTG
>CAZEFI010000058.1:2869-12452 GCA_964511425.1 uncultured Pseudomonadales bacterium | reverse complement strand
ACTGAACTTGAGAATTCAAAATGGAAGAATGTGGTTAGTGTTAGTGACCAGTTTAGATTGTTGGGTCTAAACAGTGCTTATGCAATCTTGTCCCGAGCCCATGCACTCGCAGAATTCTCCGTCTTAAAGACGCGCTTTGAAATTGGAAATCTCGCCGCGCACATTCAGTTTGCGTAATTGCTGTAGTAAACAAATCGAAAGATTTGAACATGATGTTGAAGTGAAATTTAGATCCGTCAAAGAGACTTCGTTTTCAAGGACCTGAACGATCAGACCGCAATTTCCGTGCGGTACGGTTTGGTTAATGAGGAATTGTCGCTGTAAGAGAAAGTTTGACAACTTAATATCCAATCATGAGGTGATCTGAAAGGACCGAACGATGTATGTGTTTTTGGTGCTCAGTCTTCGGTAACCAACCTACGCCAACGAATCGCATCCGCAAATACTACGGATGGTTTCACCGTACCCACAACAACCACATCAGTTTGTCCAGCGATAAGATCAAATTCTCCTATGGTCTGCCATCCGATTGCTTTAAGTCCAGTATCTGGTTTGAAATCTTTGGTCCAGGTACTCGAACCATTCTTTACTTCTATGTTAAAGTTTTCATAAGCACGTAATCCCCAACTACTATATGGCTGGTGCACATAAAAATCCAAAGACCATCGATCTGTATGCGGAACTTCGGCTACGAAACGAACTGGGCGTAATTTCATTGATCGACCTACCTTGGACATCGCAGTCGTGCGACGATACTGTCCAAAAGCGTTGGGTTCGGTTCGTCGTACCCAAAGTGACTGAGGGACAGTTCCCGTCGATCCAATGTCAGGTAAAGTCCCATCGAAAATATCGAGAGCCAAATTTCGAATAAACCAATCTCTTGGTGTGAACCGAAATGGTACATGAACGGATTCAGGCTGGTCTACCTGGAATCCCGTATCAAGGTCATCGACGACAATTCCTTCCCATTCGGGTACAAAGTTCGAATCCTCAATGCTTTCAATAGGTAATAATGACTCATCAACCTGAACGTTTTCGGTAGAAACAACAAATCCAAGTCGAGTCCGGTTCAATGACAATCCGGTGCCTATATCGAATATCCAAGTTTTGATGTCCCCCGATAGTGATTCCAAGGTGTGCGTTACTCGTTTTGACGAATTCCCAGAAAGCGCGAATGCTCCACTACGCGAGTTGACTATGCCAGCCGTGGGCTGGGTATTAGCGATGTCAAAACTAAAAAGGTATCGCGGGTTACCTTCCTCACTTGGCGCGATACGAATCATCGTACCGCGCGAAATTTCAAAGCCAGCCAAAGTATCGTTAACTAGCCAATCGTCGAGCAAAAATTCAATGTCGACGTCTGAGTCTCGTGCGTGCATCATGGCGTCGTCGTAGTTGAAATGTTGACCCGCAAAATCACCTCTGAGCGAGACCAGCCAACGATTCAAACTTTGTTTTTCTATATAAAGTGGATAAATATTGAATGCGTTAGCGATTTTCTCACTCTTGAGTAACAAAATTTCAAAGTTCTGTTGGAAATTTTCACCTTCGAAGGTCAAACTCGGTAAGGCGGTTCGTTCCATTTTGTCCCAAATGGCCGGGCGTTCTTTATACCTAGCTTCCCAATCAGCTAGTGTTTCTTTTTCAAATATCCCGCTATCACGGCTTCGACCTATGCCCCACGCAGAAGGAAGATTCAGTCCGGTCAAACGAGCAGTTTGTGCCGTTGCATAAATAGAAAATAATTCGCTAGTTTCGACATCATTCGATGTTCGAGAAAGAGCGCGAAAGAATAAGTCAAGAGCTTTTTGATGTTCTCCGGACACAGAGACTATATGTTTCCACGATTGATCATGAAAAGCGTCAAATAGATTGTCGTTTGCCAGTGCGCGCTCAGAGGTATACCGTAATCCGATCCATACCCAGTTGAATATGTTCTCACGGCCTTCATAGGCTTGCTCAACATCTTTAACCATTCGTTTAATGTTCATAGTTGGGTACCCCTGTTCCTTGAGCAATATGATGCCAGGCAGTGAGTTCCACCGATCCATGTTCCAACCGGCTCCAACCGTTCGCAATCGATTGGGTACTTCGACAAAAGCTACACTCTCAAATGGGGTCGAATTCTCTTCGTCATTCAATTTAGTCATGAAAGTTTGGATTTTTTTGAGTATGTTGTCGCCGTGGTCTCCGAGAGAGCCAACTTGATGAGCGTGTCTTGCATGGAGGTATAGTGCAAGTTCAATGTGCTGAAAGTCATGTGAAACTTTGACGAATTCGGAAGCGAATAGACCGATCGATGCGATGGGGATATTGGGTTTGATCTGATATTTAGAAGGTTCGCTGGAGTCCGGTTGGGTTGTACCCGGTCCGACCACTTTCCACGCTGGCGGAGCATCTAGTTGTACCTGCAACTCGACATCGAAGAAGTCGCCTCGAAACGAGTTGTCGTCCGCGGCAGGTGGCACCGGGCCTGGTATAGGATACCAATACGCACCAGGCATCAACGCAACAAACTGACGGTTGTAAATCGAACCGTCCGTACCAAATGAATGGAGAGCCTGTATGGGAAAATCGGCATCGTTCATATAGTCATAGGGAGTATTGAGATACGCGAAATACGGGTTCGGTTTGCCTGTGGCTTCTATCTGGAGCGAGTACTCCGTTTCCGGCTCCACCGCAAACGGAACCGACACTTCCAGTATTCCTCGGTCAAATTCGAACTCACATGCGGTCTCGTTTAGGTGAATGGAAGTAATCCGGTATCCTGGGTTCAAGGTGAACACCAACATCTGAACCGGAGACTCCGACATCAAAGTGAAATCGACGTCCACGTCCAGCCGCAGGTGTTTACTCGGATTGATTACTACACCGCCACGGATTGCCTGAATGTCAAGTTTGGCGTTCCACTCATAATTGAGATGGGCTGCTCGCCAACTGCGCAATTTATTCGCTTGAGAAGTTTCGTACAACACCCCACTTCCCAACACAAAAGCACTCACCGCTAGTGTGGTCCAAGGCAACGCTCGACTCCAGACTTTGTTGACCGAGTCGGTGCGCTGATACCACCACGCTCCGAAAGCCAGCAGTGCTACCGCCAACAACAACACACCCACGCGCATGATCCAAGAAGTAAGCGACGGTAGAGCTGGCAGAATCTCGGAGATGAACAAGGTCTGATTCGAAGAGTGCGAAAGTAGGTCGACGAACGCAAACGGGGTATTCACAACCCACAGGTAGTACGCATACATTACAACGATGCTTGAGACCAGAACCAGTAATCGTGATCGAAGCACGTGGGTCAACAGGAGAAACAACGATGTCCAGAACAGGAGTGCTACCGGTGCATCCACGACGAGTAGATTGAACACGGAGTGCAATTGAATCGTGTCCGCAAAGTCGAATCGAAAGATTTGAGCCACCAAACCCATGCATTGCATCAAGAACACATTCACCACAATGACTGCCCAGATCAGACCACTGTAGCAAAGAGTTTGGCCCAGCTGAAGTTGCCAGTTCATCACGGGTTGTGATTCGATCACCTCGAGCAATCGGTTCCTTTGAAGCCGATGCCGATGGTCGAATACTAACAGCAGTATCCCCGCTTGGTAGAAGAAAAAGTATGCTGGGTCTAGGTTCCCTAATAAATACGGCGGAGTCCCGCCGATGAAACTGGGGTTATATGGTGCAACACTGAAATACACCGAACATGAGAGAGCGTACGCGAATAAAACTGTTGCAGATAGAACTAGAGCTAGCAACTTAAAACGAGCTAAGCGAATTGTGCTCAGCGTTTCTGACCGAGCAATTTGCAACGCTGTGCCGATTGAACCTAAGGGCATGGAAGTAAGAGCGGAGCTGAATGTGCGCTTCATCGCTGTGTTCTGAGGAATCTCTTTCCCATTATTGGGAGAATAGTTGTAAGCGATTATAAAATCGTTCGCAACTCGGTTACGAAAAATGCACGCAGTTATTGGTGTTCAAAGTTCGATAGGTGCATTAGCCAAACTACGTTGTGAAAACAGTAATCTACCGTCACAAACGAAGCCCAGTCGATCCCAATCAACACTATTGAGTGTTTGCACAGCATCGTGAGGATCAACGTCGCGCTTGGGAAATAATGCTAATACCGAGCCATCGTAAGCTTCAACCTCACTCATAAAAAATGGCTTCTTGTTCCTAGTTTTATTGTTCACGTAGATTCGAACGCCCTTTCGTGAACAATATTTTCGCCCCCATTGCCACCAATTACTTTCATCGAATTTTCGAATTTTGCGGTCGATCAATCTATGCTTATGAGGTTTTAAAGCAGAATCGTAACGGTTGTATATCATTCGTCGCACTTTTCCATCACGAACGGTAGTTGAACAAACCAAATCGGTACACCCGCGTTTTTTGTTGGTAAAAATGTCGTCCGCGCCACTAACCGCTCCCACCTTGACATCAAAGAAATCGCTCAGAGTAGAACCCGCACTACTCCCAAAATGGATCTGACCATTTAGGCAGTGAAATTCTCCGCCAGTTTCCATACGTCTTTCAAAGTTATTTTTCTCCCAACGCCAGATCGCACAATTTGGAGTTGCGTCTTTAAAGATTGGAGAATCTCCCAGCTCATAGTAGTGCGTCATACTTCCCTCACTGAACAGAACTTCGTTCAATTTCTTCGCGGATGTTGCTTTGAGAAAGTCACGTGGAGTGATCAAGATCAACTCGCCGCTCGAATTGAGATGCTGAATGCTCTTGGCGATAAAAAACAGATATAGGTTACTACGACAATCAAACAAATCTCTGGGTAACTTTTCTTTAGTGTCAGGATGAATGTCTTGGAAGCGGACATATGGAGGGTTGCCTATGATCGTGTCAAATTTTTGCTGTATTGGAAAGTCGAAATAATCGGCGAAAATGATTCGAGAGTCGTCGGTAAGAGACTTGTCGAACTCGATCGCGACCGCACTACTCTCAAGGAATCCAAGAAATGCGCCTTTCCCAGCTGACGGTTCAAGAATCGTACCGAAGTTCCGTCGCAGACCAATCATTTTGGTTACTACGTTCGACGGAGTGAAATATTGTCCAAGTGTGAGTTCGTTACTGTACATTTTTGAACTCTGTTTCAGCTAGATCAAACACTCGATGGACCTGTGTATCACGACGTCAAACCTCTTTGCCCGTGCATTTACCAATCATTTTCTCAATGCTTGTATGATACAACATCCCAGATGAAGGCGCACAATTTTGGGAGTGAAGACTGCAAAACAACTACCTAACAAGAAGACGCCGAAAACGAACCAGCACCCTTCTCTATATAGTTCATTCCAAAATAGCATTGCTACAATGAACACACCCAAAATGAACGAAAGTCTTAATAATTGCACGCAAGAACTATTTTCTAGATTCACGAATGCCGACTCTGCACGCCTCTACTTTGAACGAATACGTTGGAACGATCGTAAAGAGTGTCCTCGTTGTTCAGCGGACACGCAAATTACTGCTCGCAAAGGCAAACGTGCTGGCTATTATTGCTGTGGTGCTTGCAGAGAAGAATTCTCCGTACGTACCAACACCATATTTGAACGCTCCCATGTTCCACTGCACAAGTGGATTTTTGCGATTTATCTTTCGGTTTCGTTACTCGATAGTATTTCCAGCACTCGACTTTCCAAGCAAATTGGGGTAACGCAAAAAACTGCTTGGTATATGCAAGCTAAGCTTCGAGAAGTGTTCGGTACCCAATTTAGACACGAAGATAGTGAAAGTTCTGTCATGATTGGATTGGACAGAGCTTCCCAGATGATTTTTTCCCACCGTCCACAGTCGCCGATGCCCGACCTAAACAATTTCTACGTGGGCGACTCGGCAAAAAAACTAAAGAGGTGGAGAAATAACTTTGTTGACCTCACAGTTACAAGCCCACCATACGACGATTTGCGCGACTATAAGGGATACCAATTTCGAGCAGAATCGATGCTGTCAGCAATTTATCGAGTCACCAAACCTGGTGGAGTTTGTGTCTGGGTTGTTGGAGAAAAGATCAACAAAAAGCGAAGCCTCTCTAGTTTCCAGCATGCTTTTGTAGGACAACGCTGCGGTTTCAACGTTCACGATGTGATGATCTATCAAAAGAAAAACACTCCGTTCATGCGAGCTAATGCTTACACGAATTGCTACGAACTTATGATCATTTTTGTAAAGGGAAAACCAAACACCTTCAACCCAATCAAAGTTCCTACTGTCCGAAGTGGTTGGGAAACCGCAGTCTACGGTAAAGGTCCTGATGCAGTTAACAAAAAACGTCCGATTGAATTGAAAAGAGAAAAGACAAAAAATAATATTTGGCAGTACGCGGTTGGGTTCGGTGGGAGTACTACCGATAAGATTGCTTTTGAACATCCTGCGATATTTCCCGAAAAGCTAGCAGAAGACCACATCCTGTCTTGGAGTAATCCTGGCGATATCGTATTGGACCCAATGTGTGGAAGTGGCACTACGTGCAAGATGGCCGAAAAGCATGGACGGCGGTGGCTTGGTATAGATGTGTCTGAGGACTACATAAACATCGCGAGAGAACGAATTGAAACGATGAAGTGATCTATTGAGTCAGAGTCCTATACCTCTGTGCTCTCGTCGTGAGTGCTGAAACGTCAGATGTTGGTACTTGTAAAGGGTTAATACCTAACAGTTGGTGAGCTTGCTGGTTGCTCAGTTGAAGAAGTTGAATTAGCAGATCGATTGGTGCACATTCGAACTTCGGTTAATTGCTAGAGTTGTCTTGGTTTTCAATGTAGTCCTTCTCGAATTGAGCTAATCTCTCTTGCAAGGACTTCTTTCTTTCTTTGTCTTCTGGTCCGTAAATACGTGCAATATTTAACTCTTTTCTCATCAAGTCAAAGTGTGGAACCGCTTCGGTCTCATAAGTGAGCATCGCTTCCACAATAGGTAGCTGCGGTGGGACAAATGCGAGAACATCTTCCTGCAGCACCTTTGCTAACGCCTCCACACCGCCCTTAGCGCGAAATTTGCCTAAACTCTTTGCGGCTAGTATTGCGTTGTACCGATTGGTTTTAGGATTTGTGAGTATATCAATTCGGTGCTGTTGATCTTTCAGAGTGTTGTAGTTACCGACGTACAATACACCGAGGATCTCGTCTGGGTTAGTTTGAGATAATTGTTTCCAAATGATATCGTGAACTTTCTCGTCCCCAGGAAATAGAAATACGAGTGAACCAACCAGTGTCGTCCACGCTGTATCCAAGTCAGAAATTAAACAGCCAGTTTTGTTCGTGAATTTGTCAAAACTAGCATAATGGGATGGTGTTTCCGGGACGATCCCGCCAAAGTCTTTCCAACCTCGGTCCCACAATCCTATAAACAGGTCATAAAGCCCAGGAAGTTCATCCAACCGACGATCAACTGGCCGAGGATTTCCGAGGTATGCAGCTGTGTCCGATATACCAACATACCAAACGATCACACTAATCGAGCACGTTACAATTTCTGAGTCTTGATGGTAGAGCCCTTTCGTAAGAAGATCATGCACCGTAGTGGTCGGTACTTCAGGATCAAAAATGCCTTCTTGGTGAAGCCACATCAAAGTTTTGAGATTGGCCGGATGGCGTTCATACAACGTGCTGCAAGCAACGAGAGATATTGTCGCGAACAATAAAGCGAGACCTTTTACAATAGTCTTCATATAGTTCTTTCCGTCTGAATAGACACAACGAAGTTCCCAGTTAAAAATTATTATATGTGATGTCGGCGTTTACAGAGCGATAGTGCCTCACACATCGAGGTCGCTTAGCGTCGGTGAAATGTGACTTTACTCAGAAGCGCGATACGACTGCTAGTGAGCTTTGATTTCAGTGTGGACTCTCACAGAATTGGGCACTGTTTGACCAGGGCTTAATTGTTGCGCATACTTGATTCTATTCCTGCCGGTTTCAAGGATGACAGACATCCTCTTCCTACTCTGTGCTTGCTGGAATATCGAAATAGAAGTTTAAGTAATCGCGCAAGTCTTCCGTATCAAGATTCCTCTGGACTATGCAACCTTGGGCATCGACAAGGAAATCTAGATTCCGGTGCACGATAGTGTAGGACTTCGCGACTTCAGATCTGGACAATATATCTGAATCGAACAACTGAATCCAAGCGATATCCTGATTCGAAGCAAATTCCTGTTTCTCGTCAGAATCCACATCGAACAACACCTCAACGATCTGCAATCCTGCTTCACTGTATGTATCGTGCAGTGAGGCTACACTGTCAGATATTGAATAATTTTGTCCCCACCGATGGAACTTCATGAATACAAGATCGTTCTCTTCGAGGATGTTGCTAAATCTCTGCGAAATTCCATGAATATCGGGGAGTTCGAAGTCCGGTGCCATTTGCCCGGGTAGCGTGTGGTATTCATTTTCTTCCGATTCCAAAACGGATGAAAGATATTTGCGAAAAGGTGCAATTCGATTGTCCGCGATGTCTTGCGAAACAAGTGGAGATATCTTATCGAATATTTCGATTGCCTCTCGACGTTGTTGCGTCGAATCGAATGGCCACTGTTCCAATGCTAGTAAAGCATCGAGAGGATCCCTTGCCCGTCGTGCGATGTCGTTCAAAGTTGCGAGCCGAATATCGTGCATTTCATACATCGATTCAGTCACTCTCGAACGTCGTGGATCACTGGGACGATCACGACGATCAAGTCGCACTTGTGAGATATTTATGTGGTTACACCCTTCGGCAGGATTAGTCTTCACCCACGAAGTTGTCGTAGGACTCGAGACATTGTCCTCAAATTGAAGTTCGTTAGTTTCTTCGACAATTGGTCTCATTGCTTCCATCTCAGCACTAAGGATTTCAAACTCCTCCACGGCATCACGGTGTTGCTTTGCTATTAAACGGTATGTGAAGCTTTTCTGCCAGCTATCGAACAGTCTCGCATGTCTTTCCGAACCAGTAATATCCACTGTCGATTCGTATTGAGGATTTTGCGAAGGGTCTTGCCTAGCCTGAAACCATCCAGTTGTTAGATCTGCGGAAGTTTGAACAGAATACTTCGACGGTTGAAACAAGATCTTTGTGCCGGGCTCAGCGATGACCATACCGTGAGTTCGTAAGGAATGAATACCCGAAACGTACACGGACAGGATCATAGGTTCCTCTACCTCCATTTCAATGATAAACTTTCCGTCTTGTACAACGACAAACGAAAAAATCTTCCAATCTCGTTGCCCCTTCTCATTCCAAAATTGGGTTTCGAGGTATGCGATTGTTTGAAGAAAGTCGTCGTTCGATGAACTGATGTCTCCGACCAGAGAAAATTTCTTGCTTGGATCCTGCACGTTGGACAGTCTGCCCACATGCGCAATCGTGTCTGGTATGTATAGACTCTTCCCTTCAACAACCGCAAGGGAGATACGCTCACCAGGTTCGACAAATGTTCTCGTACTCAGTGTTTTGTTGGATGCGTCAGAATCGACGAGGACTTCCACCCACATCGGTTGCTCAATTTGCCCGCGCAATTTCACTTTGCCGTTATGGAAAGGAGACGACATGAGCTCACTGAGAACTTCTTCGTTTGTCTCAC
>CAZEFI010000058.1:0-2769 GCA_964511425.1 uncultured Pseudomonadales bacterium | reverse complement strand
TCTTGCAAGTCTGGAATCGCCAACTCAATAATGATCCGTCTAATTTCTACATTTAGGTCATAAATATCCATGACGAGCTCTGGGTACCAGATATAGTCATCAAGAATATTACCCTGCCTGTCATAACAACAATCGTCGTCTGAACTCTGTGCTGTGAGCAGCGACACCAACAGACCATTAAACGTATCGACTTTTTGCTTGAGAGACTCAATAACTGGAGTGAGTTGTGCGACATTATTAATCGTATCAGTATTGAGAGACTCGAAATTGCGACTGTCGAATGCGGCCGTCAATACTAACCCAGGTATCGAATAATTAAGAGGGCGTGCCGGAATTTTTGGACGATTGCCTTTTTCCATTTCTTCAACAGCACTCGTGTGCCAAAGCATGTGTTGTTCTTCCTCAGTAAGATGTTGAACCACATTGCTCAGTTCTACAATGAGGCTTTCATAGAACTTTATGCGAATTTCTCCTTTCTCAAGTTCCTCTTGGTAGTCGGTCAATAGGAACGCGAGATAGACTCCTATGAACACCACGACCAGTTCAACGAACAGCCTTGGGATGTGTGAAGAAGCAGTCTTTATCTTAGAGCCGATGCGATTCAAGGTCCATTTACCAGACTTAGCTTTTTCGGATTCGCTCATACCTTGATCTCACTGTGAATGTTGTAGGAGTCGCGTCGTTCGACGGACTCGGCTACTAAATCGATCAGTTCTATTCCTGAAGAATAGTTTTATTGACTTACAAATTTTGTAGATTTTATCACTTTACATAAATGAGTCGATGGCGATTTCCGCTGGTTTGAACTGAGATTGCGGGACTAAATGAAATGCAAATCAAATGCGGCTAGAGGACGAAACAGGATAATTTATTCTGCACCGTTCTAACAGCTACTCGAGGGAATGGCTTACAGACCATATAATCAAAGAAAGTCTAAAAATAGAGCATCAAACCAACAATGAGCGAGCCACCTTCGACTAATTTCAAACAAATTTCTAAAGTTGGAATCTCGTTGGGAAGTGGGTTGGTATTTGGGATACTGGTAGTCGTTGGGGTCCAACATTTCGATCGTTCTGACAATCGTACAAATTATGATTTCGCACAACAAAGCGATATCCAACAAGACCTGTCTATAAACGGGGAATACGATTCATCCGAGACTGCTGTTATCGTTAAAAAATTTGAAGACGTCTTCAAACACCGTAGCACTGCGGAACAATATAAAGCACTATACAACACCCTCTCCCGATCCACCGAACAAGAATTGAAGGAGTGGTGGATTCAATCGAAAAAAATTGAACGCAATAGCCAACGGGACATCGCGCAACAAGTCATTCTCCAAAATCTGACCAAGATCGATCCTCAAGTAGCTCTGCGATACCTACACGAAGCCTCGCTACTCCATAAGGGTGCACTGTCTAGGACAATTTTTAGCGAGTGGGCGGTTTTGAACTTAGACGAAGCAATCGAAGCTGCTGCGAAACTTGTCGGTGCGCGACGAAACGTGGCACTCGAAGCAATCCTTGAAACGCGTGATGACCTCGCTGAAGATAGACGTCGAGCGATCGCGGTTCAGCTCAAACGAATAGACACTTACGATAGATTGAATAGCGACACGAAAGTGCTTCACAGCATAGCAAACCCAAGTGAGTCATGGGACATTCTGCTCAATGACGGTGTTGATGATTCACGCCAGATGGACACCTTAGCAATAGTCGCTGAATCGTGGCGAGAACTAATTGGTTTTGAAGTACTTTCGAAAATCTACCATTCTGGAATTGAAGAAGACGAGCTCAAACGTCTACTAACGGCCGTTGTCCCGCAAATGGACTTAGCGCAGGCATTGGAATATGCCCGCGGGGTGTCCGAGGAGACCGAACAGTCGTATCTATCTCACATAATTGTTGAGGAATGGGCTTCAATAGACCCGCAAGCCGCACTCGCTAGCGTCTCCTCCTTTAAACCAACCTCCCTATATTTTGATCTTGAAGAAGAAATCGCAGTGGTTTGGGCTAAGAATGAACCTTCTGAATTGATCCAGAGTATAGAACTTATGTCGGAGGGGTCCCGTGTGTGGCCGTTGGAGGTGGCTTTTGTGTACCTCACCCGTGAAGACCCACTTGGGGCAATCAATTCACTTAGTTCTATAGAAGATTATGTTGGAGGTACGTCTTCGATTCTCCATGGAATTGTTCGTCAATGGGGTAAGCTGCACCCTGAGGCTGCGACAAATTGGTTATTACATGACCTCGACCAAGAGGACCCATATCTTCTTCATTCGTTACTGGAGGAGACACTGCCCTCTCTGGCTCTCCAAGATCCAAAAGAGGCATTTGAAATCGCGCTACAACAACCAACTCCAGCCCATCCATTAGCATTCCCGTTGCATATGAGGGTCATATGGCAATTAACTAGACACGGCAACGTCGAACAAGCGATGAACCTTCTACCTCGAGTGCATGAAGACTCTAAAGCTTCTGCTTATGAAAGTGTTGCTTCGGCGTTGGTAGACAAGGGACAGGCACTAGAAGCTATGGAAATGGGAAATGATCTAAAGCCACAACAACAAGAACGTTATTATCGTCTAGTCTTTCAGCAGTGGGCATGGACCGATCCAACTGACCTATACGAGTCTCTTGAAGATTTATCATCCAATGATGCTCAGCCGTTGCAGTCGTTTGCGGCATTAGAGCTACTCACAAGACGCTTCAGTCGCGATCAAGTTTTAACTGATGATCAGCTCGAACGAGCAAGATCTTTCTTGAACTC
>CAZEFI010000057.1:0-12597 GCA_964511425.1 uncultured Pseudomonadales bacterium | reverse complement strand
GCGGGAAGGGGTCGCCACAGTAGAAGTAAAGTCCGGTTACGGATTGGATAGCAAAACCGAAATATCTATGCTGGAAGTTGCACGAACCTTAGAAGAGACTTGTTCTGTAAGCATTGCTAAGACTTTTTTAGGGGCTCATGCCATCCCAGAGGAATTTGAGCACGACGCGGATTCGTACATGGATTTTGTGGTCGAAGATGTACTACCAGAAGTTCAAGAACGACGACTTGTTGATGCGGTTGACGCATATTGTGAGACTATCGCGTTTTCCGCTCCACAAGTAGCAAAATTGTTTTCCAAGGCGAAGTCATTAGACATCGATGTAAAGCTTCATGCCGATCAACTAAGCGACTGCGGTGGAGCAGAATTAGCGGCGTCCTTTGGTGCATTATCCGCGGATCATCTGGAATATACAACTAGTACTGGTATCGAAGCGTTAGCATCTTCAGGTACTGTTGCCGTTCTTCTGCCAGGTCCATATTTGATCCTCAGTGAAACACAACTGCCACCGATCGATATGATGCGTGCAAATGGTGTTCCATTAGCTATCGCGACCGATTGCAATCCTGGTTCGTCACCATTGTGTTCCATCAGGTTCGCCATGAATCTTGCTACGAGCTTATTCAAGCTAACACCCGAAGAGTGTTTCGCTGGTGTAACTCGCAATGCGGCTCAAGCTCTAGGACTGTTAGCAGATCGAGGTACTTTGGAGGAAGGAAAGCGAGCTGACTTAGTGGAGTGGAACATCTCTCATCCGCGCGAACTAACCTATTGGGCAGGAATAAATCAACTAAATCGTTTGTATATAAACGGTCAAATTGCTGAACTAGTCTAGAGTGAGAATGAGTGCTACACACAGAGTTTGAAGACTTCTCTACTGGTCACCGTACTGTAGGAATATCTCAGGTAGGTAAACACAAAAGTTTTACTCGAGAAGCCGGTCGTCAGCAGGTTTCACTCTTTAGTTTCGACCGGTGCCCACTGAATTGCATCAGCGATCACATAACAGCCCCGGTCTGACTGATTTGACACCACAACGTCTACATCAACACTCGTTAAATCAAAATTTCCAATAGTATTCCACCCTGGCGTAGCCCTGTATGCATCGAAAGAGTGAGCTACGACACCTGAATCCGCCTCAACTTCGATATCGATGGCGCAGAAACTATGCATCGTAAACATACGCCCCGAACCTCGGAAGCGCTTAGTTTCTTCCCAGAAGTGTCCTTCTGGACGATAGTATTCCAACTGCCACTTCCCTTCTTCCGGTAATATCGTGGAAAATTTAGCTGCGACTGATCCATCTCCAGCTTGAGTTAAGGCAAACGTACGTCGATAGGTACCAAAAGCCGTGGGATCATTCCATCGCGCCCAGACTTGGTTAGCCGATCGAAAGTTCATGTTCATTCGATACTGTGGTATACCGTTATCTAAAGGAACATATTCTTCGCCCCAAATTTTGCGCATTAACTGACTGAACTTGATACCGAAAAGGGGAGTGCTAGAACCGACAATTGAAAATCCTGGGTCAAGATCATCAGTTATGAACGAGGAACTTGCATCGTGTTCTAAGTCTATTTCTTCAGACGACTTGATGACTGGTGAATCATCGTGAACAAATTCCTGTTCTTGCCATTCAGCAAGTTTAGGTAAATCTAATTTTAGATCTATACGATTGAGAGAGAGGTATGGATTCACCCAAATGTTTAGTACAGGATTGGAACTCTCGATCACCACATGTCGAGCTTGATTCGCTCCAACAACCATTGTCGGTAAGGGGAATTCAGTCAGAGAAAAAGTATCTTTTTCATTTTGATACGTTAACGCAATTCTTACGGGTCCTGAAACCGGTTCTCCGTTTCGAAGTACAAAGGTTGTTTCGTACTTTACCTGGTTGTCGGCTTCTAATTGTTGCATTGTTGGACGTGAAACTAAAAATCCCGGCAAGCCTGCTGTCGAAACTAAATCCCCACTGCTCTCCAATAGGTTGAACCCGTGATCTGCAAAGACATCGATAAAGTCCGAAAATTCGAAGTTTTGTCCACGGAAGCGATTTAACATATCCAGCAGAATCGTTCTGCTAGTTTCAACTCCAATAGTATCAACGATGTACTGCACCAGTTGCTGACAACGAAATCTCATACCTCGGAAAGTGAGTGTGCTATTTTCTTCAAGTACTGGATCGTATAAACTCGAGCTTTCCGCTGCGTCCCAAACTTCAGAGGAGTATTTGATTGATTGCCAAACTCTGTATATTTCGTCGATAATTTGATTACGTTGTCTCCGTGAATATGTGCGAAAAATACTCATTGGTTCAACACTAGCGAGATTCGTCAATTTTCGGTCTAACGCTATATGGAAATCGAATTCCGCTTCGATGAATGGAAACATGATGACATCAAACATGAGCTCCAAAAGAAGATTGACCGCGTGGGCACCTTCTTGAGTTGCATTGGTTTGTTGACCGAGTATGGCTCGGAAAAAACCGAAAATTACATTGCTCTCAAACATTGGGGTATGCAGATATCTATCGATTTCGTAGAAAGATGTCGCCGAAGTAGTTGGAAGAGTGGATTCTCGAATCATTATGATGCCAGGGGGACACATCACCGTATCCATACTTACTCCTCCACCGAACACTCGTAAAGTTGCGGGTACTTCTACCAAGGTGAGGGACCCATAAGGATAGTCGAAACCACGGTTTCGCACTATTTCGACGATGTGTTTCAGTCTGTCGCGCATTGAATTTTCTGCTTTTCCTAATGTTTCGAACGTTCGGCTGTGCATCGCACTATATAAGACTTCAAACGAAATTCCTTCTATGTCCAACGATGCCGATTCAAATCTTGATCCCACCAACGCGAAGTCTGATATTGGGCTAGACTGTCGAAAACGATACTTGTTATGATTGTTATTGCCTGTTTGTTCTCGTTTCGCGGGTCCAGCGACCAGCCAATTTCTTGGAACTGAAACTTCAACGTCGAGTACAAAAAAATCCCTTTCACGATGTACCCAATTGTCTTCATTCGTCGCGGTTCCTGACGTGGGGTACCACTTTATTCCTGGGAGAAGTGCTACAAATTCCGATCGAAAGATGGAATTTTCCGATCCAAGATGTCGTAACTGTCGAACTTCGGGTCCAATTATGCGAGAGAGTGTTTCGCGAGAATCCAGGTAAGCAAATCGTTTGTCAGGGCGACCTATTGCACCAATTTCGAGTTTCGTTAGCTCTGTCGAGAAGTACTTCGAAGGGACCTTTAGCAAACCGTGTTGAAATTCATAATCTTTCACTTCGACGCCGTCGACGACCAAAGGAGCAATGTTATAACCTGGATTAAGTGAAAACAGTATGAAATCACTGTCGTGATCAGTGTCGACACTCACGTCTATCGTGAGATCAATCGTGATTGACCGACCTGGATTGAGGTCAATACTACCTCGAATCCCTTGCACATCAGGGAACGAACTAGGGTTAAAGTGTTCATCATGCGTTTCAACCCACAAGTTGATTTGATTGTGTTCGAGAGTTTGTGCTCCAAACATCGTACCAATCAATACCAAACCGGATACAAACGATAAACTTCCCAAGACAAGATCCATCGATCGAGACTTTGTAATTCGAACCTCAATACAGGAAGTCCAGCACAAGATTCCAGCTGACATTAACAAGAGAGCTATTCGATTGCACACAATAATTGGCGTGAGGAGGGTTGGAACGAGTTCTGATGGGAATAGCACTTTTCCGGTAACGGTCTGCATCGGTCTTGAGATGTCAAGAGGTAGCCGACTATTCAACCAGAAAATCACGCTTAGACAACCTAGTGTTAGTAGTAACGTTACCAATCTTGATTTGAACATTGTTGAAAAGAGGATCACCAAACTTCCAAAGAAAAGAAAGTTGGGGGCGATGTCAAGCAACACAAACGAAACAACGCTCCATAGTTCAACCGGCTCTCCAAATTTGAGTGAAAACACCTCAGTGATGAAACCGAACGTGACGATGGCAACTAAGAAAAAGACGACGGGGGTTGCCATTGTCAAAGTAACACCGAACAATTTCCCTAGATAGAATTCGAAATTGCTAAGTGGCTTGGAACCGATGACTTCGTAGATGCGACAGGATTTGTCTCGATTGACGTGGTCGGAAGTGAGGAGTAATACTCCGATACAGAACAGCACAACAAAACTGCCGCTCAATAGCGACATGATGTACCTTGGACTGATGACGCCAAGCATAGGGATAGTACTAGCACCATGCATGTGATTCAAAGTCACCGCGACGAAATATACGGTGCTAATAATTAATGCAAACCAAATGAAGAGATGCGTGCGCAAAAGTCTCCGATGAATTCGCATCTCATGCAAGGTAGTACTCCAAACATTCTTGCTGTTCATATTTCCTCTACTCTTGCGTGAACGTGCACGGCTAGATCACTTCTTGTCTTGTATGATATCCGTACGTGCGTTGTTAATCGGTCAATACAGTAAGATCATCAAATTGCGCTATCACTCTCCTTCCGGTTTCAATCCTTCGATTCTACAGGCGTCCATCGAACGGCATCAGCAAATACACTTTCGTAAAAATTACTAGTTTTGTTAGAAATCAAAACATCAACTGGTTTGGCTGTTAAGTCAAGCTGTGCTACGGTATGCCAACCAGTACTCAATTCCATGGCATTTACGGTGTGAGTGGATATCGTCGAATCATTGTGTATTTCGAGTTGGACCGTGCCGATAGAGTTTGAGATCATTAAAGCCGAAGTTATCCCTCCAAACGAAATTTCTTCAAGCAAATATTTTTCTGGGAGGTAGTATTCCAGCTTCCATTCGCCGATTTGAGGTAGTGTCACAGAGAATTTAGCAGAAGCAAGTCCATCTCCCCCCGATGACAGGGCAAGAGTGCGTCTATACCTCCCAAAGGCTGTAGGATCGGTTTTACGCGTCCAGCCTATGTTCTTACCGAGGAAGTCTAGCTGATAAATTGGTAAACCCTTATCTAGTTGAACTTCGTTCTCACCAAATAGACTTCTTTTGAATTTAGTGAACACGTTGCTTAACGTCCCTGTTTTACTGTGTTCCATAATCGAAAATCCTTGGTCTAGATCGTCAATCGTGATGAAAGAATTTTTCGGTGGTAGATACTCGACCTCACCAACGTCCTTAATGTATGGCGAAATGTCGGTGTTAGTCTCGTGGTCTCTTAGGTCGTTGGATCGGGGCAAATCTACACGAACCTTGGACCGGTTTAGTGAGAGATAGGGATCGACCCAAATGTGTTGTACTGGGTTCGACGTTTCAATCACAATTTTTAGAGCTTGATTTGCTCCGACCAAAATGGGTGGCAATGCCAAAGAATTCCAAGCTCCGGCGAATTGGTCTTCGCTTTGATATGCGAGTGAGAGTCTAACAGGACCGGACACAGGTCTATTATTCTGGAGTATGATCGAAGTCTCGAACGTAGGGAGTTCCTTGTTGTTCAATCGAATCATGGTTGGATTACTCGCGAGAAATCCCGGTAGATCAGCTTTTGTAATCAAATCACCTGCTAATTTTTCGACGACTACATCATGGTCAGCGAAAACACTCAAGAACTCCTCGAAGTCAAAGTTCGTCCCTCGGAATCGGTTCAACAATTCTGATACGATAAGCGCAAGGTCTTCCGCATCGATTGCGTCTCTGAGCACTCGGGCGAGTCGCTCAGTACGAAATCTCAAAGCTCTAAGTTTGCGGTCGGTGTATTTGCGATGTTCTGAATCTATGAGACTGAATGACTCGACTGCGTCCCAAATTTCGGGCGCGTTAAGCACAGAGTTCACTTTCATTTGTAGTTCTAACGAACCAGAACCAGAGAAATATACACTGCGCTGATGAGACCCTAGAAGATGTAAAGGTTCCACACTAGCAAAGTTCACAATGTTTGGATCTAGTGCAAGTTGAAAGTCAAAATTTGCTTGCGTGCCCGGGAACAGAGCATTGGTTAAGTGTTCGAGCGTCATATTGAGAGAACGTGCACCCGCGTGTCGCGCATTGGTGTGTTGCTTGAGACTATTTCGATAAAAACTTATATTGACATTACTTTCGAACATCGGGTGAGTTAAATACCTTGAAACAGCGTCTATCAGCCAATCGGGCCATTCTTCTTCTGAATAGTCTAGTCCTTCTATAGAATGAACCGAAATTGTTGGAAGTGTTGTTTCACGTATCAATACCATACCAGGTGGACACATAACGGTGTCCATGCTGATGCCTCCACCAAACACGCGTAATGTCGATGGTACTTCAACTAACACGAAAGAATCGTAAGGGTAGTCTAAACCTTTCTCGCGCAGATTTTCTAGCTTTCGTTGTACTCTCTCACGGATGGAGTCTTCGGATTGCGAAAACGATTCAAAATTTTCTCGATGTTCCTTGCTGTATAAGACTTCAAACGCGACGCCTTCTACTTCAATCGAAGCTGACTTAAACTGGGACCCAACTAGTGCGAACTCTGGTATTGGATTTTTCTGTTGGAACCGATGAGATGTACCTCGGTCGACCTGTTTGGTCTCGCGTTTCGAAGGACCTGCGACTAGCCAATTCATGGGCACCAGCACTTCTACATCAAGCGTAAAAAAGTCTCTCTCTCGTTGTTCCCATAAATCTTCATTCGTCGCCGTTCCCGATGTAGGATACCACTTGATTCCCGGTACAAGTACCATAAACTCAGATCGAAAAATTGAACTCTCTGTACCTAGATGTCGCAACTGACGAACCTTTGATCCCACAATGTTGGAAACTGTATCTATCGAATCAAGATAGGCAAACTTTTGGTCTGGACGACCCTGTGCAGAAATTTCTACGTCGTTGGTGCTTGATATGAAATGTCGTTGCGGAATCTTCAACAAACCGTGTCGAAACTCGTAATCCGTTACCTCTATGCCTGCGACTGCTAAATGGGAAATGTGGTAGCCTGGATTTAACGAGAACAACACAAAATCGTCGCTTTGACTTTCGTTAAGGCTGACATCTAATTTGAGGTCGAGGGAAAGTGATCGACCGGGGTCGATAGTGATGCTACCTCGAATTGCCTTCACGTCAGGGAACGAACTGGGGTTGAAATGCGCATCATGTACTTCAATCCATTGCATGACTTCTTCTCTTTCGAATTGCTGAAACCCAATCAATGTTCCAATCAAGAACACTCCTAAACAAGCGGTTGTGCTACCTAGTGCTAGATCAAACAATCTGGTTGGATACAAGCGCCTATAAAGGCAACAAGACAAGCATACAAGTCCGATTGATATTAACAAAAGGGCGATACGATTAATCACTATTGTTGGAGTGAAAAGTGTCGGTACAAGATCGGACGCGAATATGACACTGCCGGTTACTGTTTGCATCGGTGCAGAGAGCTCAAGTGGTAGAACACTGTTAAGCCAGAACAGTGTGTAAAGCACGAATAGGGTCACTATTAGACCAACGAAGCTTGATTTGCAAAGCAGTGCTAGAAAGATCACCAAGCTACCAAACAAAACAAAGTTTGGTACGATGTCAAAGCACACGAACGAAACCACGCTCCACAATTCGATTGGTTCGCCAAACGGAAGTGAGAAGGTTTCAGAAATAAGTCCATAAACTACAAACAGAAAGAGGACGACGATCATTGGCATTGCCATGGTCATCACAACACCGACTAATCGTCCGAAAAGAAGCTCAAAATTGCTCACAGGCTTGGAATTGATCACTTCGTGTATCCGATTGTCAAAATCGAGTTTCACTTGATCGAAACTGAGTAGCAGTACTCCTGTGCAAAACAGTGCTACAAAGTTCCCACTCAATAGAGACATGATGTATCGTGGACTGATGACGCCAAGCATCGGGACAGAACTGGCTTGTTGCAGATGAATTAGCGTCACAACGAGAAAGTAAATCGTGCATAGGACAAACGCGATCCATATGAAGACATGGGTACGCACGAGTCTTCGATGATTTCTCATCTCGTGTAGTGCAACAAGCCAAACGGTTTTAAAGTTCATTGTGCTCTGAACGTGTCAACCTATGAATGTGTTCAACTATCGCGATCTGCTTTGATGAAATCCAGCAGTACATCGGCGACGGGGTAAGTGGGTTAGCGCCAGCCTTTCGACTCAAGAGGGGATGCAACTCAACGGAGACACTCTGTCCTGTATTGGTGCCGGGAACTTCTATCGGTAGCACGTGTGCTCTCCGATCATCTCGTTTTTGTATCGTTCTAAGCAAGCTGACGCGTTAAAACCACTCTTCAAATGCGTACTCATACTAAATGCCGACCTATACGACATCGTTGATTGCTGTTTTACCAATAGAACCTTCATACGTGAGGTATTTGTTGTGTGTGTGGACAAATCCATGTTTTGCAGATAACGAGCTGATCTCGTGTGAAATTTGACTCTGTTGGACGACTGCCACAATGCTCTGAAACGACAACTGCCTTCACACATGCACTAAACGACCGTCGACTAAATGACTCGGAAACATTTGTTTTTCTTGGTTACCAGCGACATTCAGCATTCATTCGGAAGCTTCGACGGGCGTCCATCTAATCGCGTCAGCAAACACATACTTTTTGTACGAATTTTCCGCTTTATCGGAGACTAGTACATCAACAGTGGGTTCTGTCAATCGATAGGTTCCGACTGTTATCCACCCAGAGTCCAAATTCGGCGTGTCAAGAGTTTGCGACAACGTGTTCGACCCATTTTTGATTTCTAAGTCAATTGCACCGAGGTAAACATTGAGATACATTGTTTGTGACATAGTGTTATGTCGAGTTATGACTTCTTCGTGGACATGTCCCTTTGGAAGGAAAAATTCCAATTTCCAATCGCCGGTCTTTGGTAACGTGGCAGTGAACTTTGCAGCAGTCAATCCTTCTCCTAACTCGGAAATGGCAATGGTACGTCGGTAGGAACCAAACGCGGTCAAGTCCGAGACACGAGCCCAGACCCTTGGTAGTGGATAGCTCAATTGAAAGATCGGTAACCCATTGTCTAAGGGGACTACTTCATCTCCCATGAATCGGCGGACGAGTTGGTTGAAGCTGCTGCTGCCGAGCACAGATTTATTACGAAGTCTTACTGTGGAGAATCCCGCGTCAAGATCATCAACAGTAATTGTGGAACTTTTGATCTGCGTTGGTACTACTTCTTCAATAGATGTAACGACGGGCTGGTCCCCTGAAACATATACGAAGTCTTGCGTTTGACTAACCTGAGGAAGATCTAATCGGATGTTCATACGATTTTTCGAGAGATAAGGCTTCAACCAAATTTCTTGGATCGGATTCAAACTTTCAATAGCTACTTCTAACGATTGATTTGCTGCAATCAACATCGTTGGTAAGGGCACATTCGTGCTAGCGAAGGAATTCATGGGAATTCTCAAAGACAGTCTTACCGGACCGGACACCGGTTCATCGTTTTGGAGTATAAACTTGGTTTCGTATTTCGACTGATCTTCATCGTTAAACTCGCGTACCGTCGGATTCAATCCAATAAATCCGGGTAAACCGGTTTTACTAATCATATCACCTGCTGTTTCTTCTAGTGACACTCCATGTTCAGCGAATAGTTGAAAAAAATCGTCGTGAGTAAAGTTCCTTCCGCGAAAGCGATCGGTCAGGTCCACGAATATTGAGTTAAAAGTTTCCGGTCCTATAGAACTGTGAAGGTAAGATACGATTTGTTGGACACGAATTTTCAAGGCGCGGGACGCGTTGTTTCTGTTCTTACCAAATTCAGTTTCCAACGGGTTCGAGACTTCCAAATACTCCCAAACTTCTGGCGCATTGAGGGTGGTCTGCATTTTGCGTTGAGTTTCATACGATATATCCCTCGGTCGTCGACTAAAAATTGGGGTCAGAATTTTCAGCGGTTGCACACTTGCTAAATTCAAGACATTTCGATCGAGTACAAGTTGGAATTCGAAATCAACTTCGGATGGTCGAAATATAGTTCGAGTCACCTGTTCCAAGAGTTCATTGAGCATTTGCGCCCGGTTGTGAGTCGCTCCAGTCTGTTGGCCAACCAAGCTACGAAAAAAGCCAAATCCTAAGTTACTTTCGAATGCCGAATGTTGGAGATAGTTGGACAATGTGTCAAACTCCCACGTGATTCGCTCTTCTTCTGGCAAATTTGTTTGCTCGAACCATTTTTCGTCAATCAGTGAGTCTGTCGGTATGGTTGGCAAGGTTGATTCTCGAATCATCACGAGCCCTGGAGGACACATCACAGTATTCATTCCGATTCCCCCACCGAATACGCGAAGTGTCGATGGCACTTCGACAAGTGCAAAGGACCCATATGGATAGTTGAAACCGGTCTGCTGTACGGCTTTTAGCATTTCGTCCAAACGTGTCCGTAGTTTATCTTGCATTCGGGTAAGTGACTTGAAAATCTTTTGGTGAGTCTTGCTATATAAGATTTCAAAAAAGACACCTTCGACCTCCAACGAGGCAGATTCAAACCTTGATCCGACTAACGCGAAATCCGGAAGAGGACTAGATTGCTGAAATCCAAACTTGGTACGTTTGGTATCCCGTACCCGTTCTCGTTTCGCGGGTCCTGCGACGATCCATCCTCTTGGTACCGAGACTTCGATATCCACCGTGAAGAAATCTCTCTTTCGTTGTTCCCAAGCTTCTTCGTTGGTCGCAGTTCCCGAGGTTGGATACCACTTGATTCCCGGTAGGAGTACGACAAACTCAGGACGGAAGATGAAATTTTCGGTTCCGAGTCGCCTCAACTGCTGAACGTCAGGTCCTACAATTTGAGAAAGCGTATGATTGGAGTCTAGGTAGGCAAATCGTCCGTCTGGACGACCTTTTGCTTTAATTTCAACTTCGGTGTTTTTTGACGTGAAGTACCGTTGAGGGACAGCTAACAATCCATGACGAAAATCATGGTCGAGCACTCGTTCGCCACCCACTGCCAAGTGAGAGATTTTGTAACCGGGATTGAGTGAGAACAGAACGAAGTCCGCGCCCTGATCTGTGTGGATACTTACTTCTAAAGTGAGATCTAACGATAGCAATCTACTGGGTTTGATTTCAATGTGCCCGCGAATTTCATGCACGTCCGGAAACGCGTTCGGTAAGAAGTGCTGGTCGTGAAACTGCGTCCATTGGTTGATTCGATTTTGTTCGAAACTCTGACCACCAAGCATCACTCCAATCACCACTACTCCTAGACTAAAGGAGGAACAACCCAAGACTAAATCAGCCTTCGGGTTGGGTGTAATCCGCTTGTTGCGATAGGAAGCCCAGTACAAGAGTCCAAAAGACATCAACAAGAGTGCTATTCGATTGAACACTGTAGCTGGTGTAAAAATTGTTGGTATGAGTTCAGACGGGAACAGCACATTGCCAGACACTGTCTGCAAAGGTGTGGAGATATCTGTAGGCAATCGACTGTTACACCAGAACAGCGTAATGAGGCAGCTTAAAGTTAGTAGTATTGCTAATAGTCTTGATTTGAACAACGAAGAAAAGAGGATCACCAAGCTCCCAAAAAACAGAAAATTTGGGGCGGTGTCAAGAACAAGAAAAGAAACAACGCTCCAAATTTCGATCGGTTCACCAAATTTGAACGAGAAAGTCTCCGCTACGGTACCGAAGAACACAATGGAAAACAGGAAAATGAAAATCGGGATACCCATTGTCATCAATACACCCAACAATCGTCCGAAGTAGAACACGATACTGTCGATAGGCTTGCAATCCACGACTTCGTGAATACGAGTAATTTCGTCTCGTTTGACGTGATCGAAGGTAAGAAGCAATACTCCAGTGCAAAACAAGACGAGGAAACTACCGCCCAATAGAGGAATGATGTACCTAGGGCTGATGACGCCAAGCATGGGTATTTCTGCAGCGTATTGCATGTGGTGATAGGTCACCAGCAAAAAGTACGTAGTGCTGATCAATAAGGCGACCCATACGAAGACATGAGTCCGTATTCGTCGTCGGTGCGCACGCATCTCATGAAGAGCAGTGTGCCAAATGACCGAACCTGTCATATCATGCCGGGCTCAAGCGTGGTGCGATTCTTTGTGAAGACTTTTTCACTAGATTCTTGTGAAGATTACTCCGGTATAGAGTTAGTTGGCTGAATTTCGGTTACCGACACTGGATGATGATAATGAGTGAGAAGGGTAGAAATCGATGCAATTTGGTGGCACCGTTTAGTGGCATATGTTTTCAATCGTTGTAATCGATTGGTGTCCACCGGATCGCATCGGTATACACCGCTCAGTGTGATAGTACCGTCAGGTCGGAGATGAGGACATCGACATTTGGAATGGTCAAATTGAAAATTTCAACGGTAACAAACCAGAGGTTAAATTGGGCACATCCAAATGGCTGATTTGATTAAATATAGAGGACACTGAACGTGTATCACTCGCCAGGTTCAACGTATGACATTGCATGTTCAAATGCGGCTTCACCGATTTCAATTCCAATCAAACGTCCTGGGATGTCATCAGCGGGAGGATGGATCCCGCCCCAGATGCGAGACAGGCTGCATTGGTCCGAAGCATCGCGATAGGTTGCCCATTGCAACGTTAACGAGACACTGGGTC
>CAZEFI010000056.1:7730-12665 GCA_964511425.1 uncultured Pseudomonadales bacterium | reverse complement strand
CCGAAGAATTCCGGAAGGAATCAGGTGTAGTACCGTTTTTTCGCCGCGAACGACCAATGTATGTCCAGCATTGTGACCACCTTGAAATCGAACGACAGCAGCACATTGTTCGGCGAGTAGATCGACAACCTTGCCTTTACCTTCGTCTCCCCATTGAAGACCAATAACCGCAATGGATTTTCGCATTGGATCAAGCATCTCTCGTGGAATTAGTGGTCATCGATTCGGATATTTACAGCTAGTTTCGAGCACGGAAATTCTTCGCCTGTGCGTGCGCATCCGCCTTGATTTGATAACCTAATTTCCACGACCAACCCAGTGTTCACTCAAAGACAAGCTTTGGTTCTTCGTGTGAAAGTCCTGGTACAAAACTGCATCTAGGTCGCGCAACCAGTGTTCCTCACGGTCAGTTATTGCGAGAAGTCCTCACATACTTATATGAAGCATGCTGTTCGAGTTATGTTGGGTGTTTAGATCCGTTCCGGAATCGCTCCGGAGTTCTACTCTCCCATTCCGCTTTTCAAATATTTGAAAAACTCACTTGAAGGATCTAGGACCAACACCGAGTTTCCATTCTTGAACACATTCACGTACGCGTTGATACTTCGGTAAAACTCGTAAAACTCTGGATCTTGACTATAAGCTTCTGCATAGATTCGAGTCGCTTCGCTATCTCCTTCTCCGCGCGTCTGTTCCGATAACCGCTGCGCTTCAGCACGGATAACTACTCTTTGTTTGTCAGCATCAGCTTCAATGGTCAACTTTTGCTCCCTACCTTGCGCACGGAAACGATCCGCTTCAATCTTCCGCTCGGACCGCATCCGTTCATAGACTTGGGATGCGACTTCGGGTGGCAAATCGATCTGCTTCACGCGGACATCAATGACTCTTATGCCAAGTTCATCTTGCAAGATGTTGTCCAGATTGTTCGTGAGCTCAGACATCAATTCATCGCGGGCGTCACCAGAGACCACGTCTAACATGGTTCGAGAACCAATCTGATTCCGTAATCCTTCATCAACGCGAGCAGTCAATCGAGACTGCGCGTTTTCCTCAATGCCTTGAGTTGCTTCGTAATACTTCTTCGTATCAAAAATCCGCCATTTCACGAAAGAATCAACAATTAATGGTTTTTGTTCGATCGACAAGTACCGGTCAGCAGGTGTGTCCAGCGTAAGGATTCGAGCATCAAAAAATTGAATCTCGTCCACTAAAGGAATCTTGAAATTCAATCCGGTCAGTTCTTGTTGATGCTCAACAACTTCCCCAAAGCGTTTTTGAATCGCGCGTTGCCGTGCATCCACGACAAAAAACGAATCCAGCGCGAGGACGCCGAGGAGAATGAGGACTACTACAACGACAATAGTTTTTACGTTCATTTCAATTCCTCCTTAGTTCGACGGCTGCGAGCCGGTTCCACTCAGTGTGCTCGGGAGACCTTCCCGAGCCCCAGCATTGCGGAACAACTGGTCAAGCGGTAGTAGTAAGAGGTTATTGCCACTATCGACATCAACCAATACAGTAGATGTCGATTGTAAAACAGTCTCCATCGCCGTGATGTACACACGATCCCGAGTTACTTCTTTCGCAAGCTGATATTCTTCCAAAATTGCGGTAAATCGATCTGCTTCGCCTCGTGCATGCTCCACCACCTGAGCCTTATATCCCTCTGCTTCGGCGATGATTTGCTCGGCTTCACCACTCGCTTCACGCACAACCGTTTCACGGTAGGCTTGGGCTTCATTTTTAAAGCGATTTTCGTCTTCTTTTGCGCGCTGAACATCATCGAAAGCATCTTGCACTTGCGCGGGCGGCCCAGCGTTGTTAATAATCACCTTACTGACGAGAATGCCGGCGAGATATTTTTCGTCAATCAAGCTTTGTAACCTAGCTTGTACCGAGGTCGCGACCAAACTTCGATCTTCCGTGATCAACCGTTCCATAATAGAACTACCCACTACGTGGCGCAACGCACTTTCGGCTGCATCCTGAAGACTTGCTTCTGGTTCTCGTATCTCCACTACATATTTCTTTGGATCGGTAACACGATACTGCACTTCAAGGTCAACAACTACTAGGTTCTCGTCTTTGGTCAACATCTGGGACTGTTGCGAAATTTCGTTCACCTGTGTGACATTGATGATTTCTACCTGATCGATAAATCTAGGGTTCCAGTTCAATCCTGGTCCTCGAAGTCCTTCTTGGAGTATTCCCAATCGTAATACAACACCTTGTTGCTGTTGGTCGACCACATAAAAACCTGTGGCAAACCAAACGAGAGCAGCAGCTCCCAGTATGATCAGAATTAACCAAGGCGACAAACGAAAGCCCTTTCCGTCTCCTTTCTTGCCATCTTTTCCGCCGCCACCGCCGGAAAACATGTTTTTAAATTGATTTTGGATTTTTTTGAACGACTCGTCTAAGTCAGGTGGGCCTTGCTGGCCGCCCTGATTTCCCCATGGGTCTTGTTTGCGACCGTCGTTATCACTCCATGCCATAATGATTCCTGTTAAATAGATACTGTGTGATTTTAGAAATGTACTCTAACCATGCAACCGAAGTTTATACGTCTCAATGAGGTGATTTGCTTGGTCTGCTTTAAGGTTGAGGGTAACACGTGAACTCCCATCGTTACATACGTCCTCGCTTTCGACTACTTGCATTTGATACAACACTGAACGAACTTTGCCTTGGTCGGGTTGTAAATCGATTTCATATCGATGGTGCAACCCATACAGTCTGGTCAATACGTGCTCTCGAAGCAAATCCACACCAACCCCATTTTTTGCGCTGACACATACCGCGTCTGGTCGTCGAGTTGCTACATCAGGCACTACGTCAATCTTATTCAGTACGGTGATCGTAGGAAGATCTGCAGCCCCGATTTGCTCCAGAGTTGTTTCAACGGAACGACAAATCTCGTCCAGTTCGGATTCGGTCGCGTCTAACACGTGAAGCAACAAGTCGGCTTCGGTCACTTCTTCCAAAGTTGACCGAAATGCTGCAACGAGCTCAAGCGGTAAATCCCGAATAAACCCTACTGTATCCGAAAGCAAAATTTCTTGGTCCGACTCGTTTGCTAACTTCCGAACGGTTGGATCAAGCGTGGCAAAGAGGCGGTCATCGGCATATACCGTGGAGTTCGTGAGCGCGTTAAATAATGTAGATTTCCCAGCGTTGGTATACCCGACCAAGGCGACAGTTGGCACTTGGTTGCGAGTTCTTTTACGCCGCTGGCGAGTACGGTGTTGCTGAACTTTCTTGAGTCGAGTGCGTGTGACTTGAACGCGTTTTTGAAGCATTCGTTTATCGAGCGATATCTGTGTTTCACCAGCACCGCGCAAACCAATTCCACCTCTTTGTCGATCAAGGTGTGTCCAACCTCGTACTAGTCTCGATTGAGCATGCGACAGCATCGCCAGTTCAACTTGGAGTTTACCTTCATGAGTCTGCGCGCGATCAGCGAAAACTTGGAGAATTAGTTCAGTTCGAGTCATGACTCGTACATTGAGTTCCAGTTCCAACTTACGTTGCTGAGACGCAGTGAGCTCATGATTGAGTATGACCAATTCCAGCTGTTCTCGCTGTATTGTTTGTTGAAGTTCAGCGACTTTTCCTGGTCCAATACAAGTAGCAGGATGGGGGGACTCTCGACGTACAGAAAGAGATGTGATGACCTGCAAACCCGCTGATTCTGCGAGTAGCGAAAATTCAGCTAGGTCATGGTCTGAAATAGCTGTTTTCTCAAACGAAAGAGACAGCAACAGAGTGCGATCACCTTTACTTGGACGGTCAAAAAACATGTAACTAGTTACTCAAGACTTCCCCAAAGGTAAGGCGCTTAAGCTCGAGAGTCGAGCTTCCATTGAGCTAAGAGTCGGCGGCGTTGTCACCTGATGAAAGTTAGGAAGTGAATTCCAATTGCGAAGCCAGGTCATCTGCCGACGTACTAAACCCCGGTTTGCGACCAATATACGTTCCTTGGTAGCTTCGGTAATTGCACCATTCGGATATTTATCAAAGTGCTCCCATAACTGTCTGTATCCTACAGTACGCATGGAATTGGTTGCTGCAGTTAACTCAGTACGGTTACGCAAGCGAAGCACTTCCTCCGCAAATCCGGCTGCCAACATGTGATCTAAGCGGCTTTTAACCTGTTCGTGCTGCTCCTCTCGTCGTTGATGTACGAGTGCAAATTCGAAGTAGTTACATTTGAGTCTACGAGTTGCCGGCATACCGGCATTATTTTCCAAAAAAGTTGTCATCGGAGTTCCAGTCTGGGAATGTATTTCCAATGCACGCTCAATTCTTGGGTAATTGTTGGGATGAATCTTGCTGCTTGCGACAGGATCGATGGATTGAAGTTCCACATGTAATGCGGGAACCCCTTGAGAATTTGCTCTCTCTTGTAGCTGCATCCGAAACTGTGGATCTCGAGGTGGTAAAGGAGAAATCCCTTCTCGAAATGCCTTAAAGTACATCATCGACCCGCCGACTAGTAGCGGCGTCTTATTCTCCTGAAAGCATTGCTGCACAGTTTCGTCCGCGCGTTGGATAAACTCACTGACAGTGAAATTGGTTTCCGGTTCCACAATATCAACGAGTGCGTGTGGATATTTCTGCAACACGTCTGATGTCGGCTTCGCGGTGCCGATATCCATACCTCGGTATACCATTGCTGAGTCGACACTGATGAGTGCCAAGTTGTAACGATCTGCAAGCTTTATCGCGAGCTCAGTCTTGCCGCTTGCAGTAGGTCCTAACAGACCGAGTACGCAACGTGGAGTGGACACGAGAGAGTAGTTAAACCACAAGGACTACTTGCAATTACCGACCTCGAAGAAATTCGTTATCCAAAAACTTCATGGACTGCACGCGAAATGTTGGTCTACCATGATTACACTGTCCCGCATTTTCGGTTTGTTCCATATCGCG
>CAZEFI010000056.1:5709-7630 GCA_964511425.1 uncultured Pseudomonadales bacterium | reverse complement strand
CCAAGATCAGCAAACAATTGCTGGTTTTTACGAACAACTTCGGCATCCTGAGAACTCACGGAAAACTCCACTGGAATCAGTAGCCGTTGTGAAATACGTTCTCGTGCGTCTCGGGCGTTTTTCATTTTTTCGTACACAACTCGCTCATGTGCGGCGTGCATATCGACAATGACGAGCCCATCAGCATTCTCTGCCAATATATATGCGCCGTGAAGCTGCGCTAGCGCATATCCCATCGGTGGAATTTCGCCCGATGCCGTAGCCTTCGTTTCATCAATGGTCGCTTGCTGATCGCGAGTGATCGGTTTAGAGCGTGCGTGCCCCGTTCCGTGTTCGAATTTCAGGGCAGTTTGCTGATGCGCATCGAGGTCCTGACCAAAAGGGCTTTTGACATTTGTCTGGGTCGTTTCGAATTCCAAATGAGTAGGTGCGTCTGTACCCACACTTTTTAGTCTATGGTGCATTCCAGACATGAGGAAGTCGTGCACCTTTCGCGCCTCCCGAAATCGGACTTCGCGTTTGGTGGGGTGAACGTTGACGTCAACTTCTTCAGGTTCTAGAGTCAAATTGAGCACAAAAACAGGATGGCGACCGTGAAACATGACGTCGTGATATCCTTGCCGCACAGCATGAGCCATCAGTCGGTCATTGACCGGTCGCCCATTGACAAAGAAATACTGACGTGTTGCCGTGCTACGCGTGTGTGTTGGTAAGCCTACCCACCCAGTGAGACACATTTCATCTCTCCGTAAGTCGATTGGTATCGACTCATCCATGAACGAGATACCGAGAACCCGTGCGACTCGTTCGTGGGGCACTCCGACCGCGGGTAATTTCTCAATGTCGCGACCATCGTTGGTTAATCGAAAAGAACAATCGGGATGCATGATTGCAAGTATCCGTACACAATTACCGATATGGCCAATCTCGGTGCGCGGTTGTTTAAGGAACTTTCTACGAACCGGTGTGTTAAAAAATAGATCGGTGACGTCAACCGTCGTCCCGGAATTTCGAGTAGTTGGACTGAAATCAACTTCTTTACTACCATGCACGGCAAGTTGCCAAGCGGACTTTGCCTCAAGGGTACGGGACGCTATGGTCAATTTCGACACCGCCGCGATACTCGCTAGTGCTTCTCCTCGAAATCCCATGGTGCTTACAGAGGCTAGGTCGTCCGCAGTTTGGATTTTGCTCGTTGCGTGCCTTTGTACTGCTAACTGAAGGTCGTCGGGATCGATACCAGACCCGTTGTCCGAAACTTTAATCCTTCTAATTCCACCTCGTTCGACTTCAATCAGAATGTCGGTCGCATTGGAATCAAGGCTGTTTTCTACAAGTTCCTTGACGATAGACGCCGGGCGTTCCACGACTTCGCCCGCGGCAATTTGATTCGCAACATGCTGATCCAACAAGTGGATTCTGGGCTGAGCCATCAATTATTGCTGGCGTGGTTAGGAATGTTGAGAATCTGATCTTCGAAAATGTTTACAGAGTTTCCCAAATTGTTCATCTGCTGAATGGAGACCACCGAGACGTTATATACTCGAGCAATTTCGGACAAGGTATCCCCTCTACGCACACGATGTTTGGTGATGCTGTAGTCCAGTTTGCATTCATAAGTACCATCATCGAGGTAGGTATGGTATGGCGGGTTATTGCAGAAATGCGCTAGGATGCCTTGGGCGATCGCTCGCCCCACTTTTTCTTGATGTGCTGGTTGGCTCAAAAGTGCCGCATCTTTAGCATTAGAAAGAAACCCGGTTTCGACCAAAATCGCGGGTACTTGTGTGTTCTTCAACACGGCATATCTCGCATCGGTAACCTGAAAATTTCGCTCGTTCTTCGTAAAAGCTCGCGGATGTAGCGGAGTTACTTGTGCCATATAGTGTAAGACACTCTTCCCCATTTCCACTGAATTCTC
>CAZEFI010000056.1:0-5609 GCA_964511425.1 uncultured Pseudomonadales bacterium | reverse complement strand
GTTTTATTGATCGCTACGGCACCAGGGTCTTCCCCTCCATGTCCCGCATCCAAAACAATGACAACGTCTTTGTGTGGTTCTGTGTCGGTGGAACAGTCCTCTTCATCGAAATCGATACCGCTTGGTAAATCGATCACCAGACGATGCCCGTAGGGGGGGTACGGTTCTAAGCGAAACACTGATGGTTTCACAATTTCCTTGAGATCCAGTACGACGCGATGGGTGTTCTCCTTTCGAGGGGAGTGTCTGATCCGCTGCAAGATCCTACTGTCGATCTCTCGAACACTAAGTGTTCGAGATAAATTGGTGTTTTTTAGATCTATATAGATACGCGGAGGATTGTCTAACTCGCCATATTTGAAGTCAGCTTCTGCGCTGAGATCCAATACGATACGAGTGTTATTCGGACCCTCATTCCAGCGAATTCCCAACAGTTCATTCGCCGCGAGGGGCAGAGCTAGGGTCGTAAGCAGTGCCCCGATCAACAATCCTTGTACTTGGGTCTTCATCCTAGTCCTTCGACACATATATTAACACTCACCGTCGCCTGCCGCTGTGAACCATCGTATTCCAAGCGAATGTCAAGTTCCGGTTTCGGTAGGAGATTATTTCCTCGTTCCGGCCACTCCACAAACTGAAGTTGACTGGTTTCTATGTGTTCCAACATACCAATATATTCAATTTCACTCGGATTTGCAATACGAAAGAGGTCAAAATGTAGTATTCGCCGCATGTCAATCTCGTAAGGTTCAATCAATGTAAACGTAGGGCTCTTCACCGGTCCGTCGTAGCCAAGTGCGCGAAGCCATCCTCGAACCAACGTCGTTTTTCCGGCACCCAATGGACCACGAAGAAACACAAGTCCTTTTTGAAACTGACATGCAAGGCGTGCCCCAAGTGCTTCAGTATCCTCTGTGCTGTTCAATGGTAAAACTCGTTGTTGATCGACCGGTAAGCTCATATACGAATCGCGTGTATCAAATCGCTCGCGATGAGCGATTGTCCGGCGTTCTCGCGTAGCGCACGAGCACCGGCAGTTCCATGGAGAAACACTGCAGCTTCTGCTGCTTGAATCGGATTACCACATCGTGCGTACGCAGCGGCTGCGATGCCAGTAAGTACGTCCCCGCTACCAGCGGTCGCCAATGAACTATTGACGAATTGCGAGACCGAACACATCTGACCCTGAGAGGCAATCAAAGTTCCTGGACCTTTGAGAATGACGGTACACCCGTACTCACTAGATAAGTCTTTAACGAAACGAGGGCGGTCTGCCTGAACTTCCCCAGGAGACCCGTCTGACAAAAAAGCTGCTTCGCCAGGATGTGGCGTGAATATGCAACCCGATGGTACCTGCCACTTCTCCGTTTTCAGAATCCGCAGAGCGTCAGCGTCGAATACGCCGCAATCGGGACGGTGGGCTAGAACCGTTTTGAGTAGCGTGGTACCCCAAGAGCCTCGACCCAATCCTGGTCCGATCGCGAGTACGTCTGCTCGAGAAAGGTAAGAACTGAAATCTGTTGCCTCGTCGACCCCGACTACCATGACCTCTGGTCGTCGAGCTAGTACCGCGGGTACGTTTTCGCTTCGAGTGAGTACTGTTACTAGACCGGCCCCAGTACGTAGTGCTGCTTCCGCGGCTAAGATGACGGCACCACCCATTCCGTGATCACCACCAATAATTACTACGTGGCCGGAGTGATTCTTATGTGCTAGTGGATCTCGAGGTGGCAAGACTGGACGCTTGGTACTGGTGTCGAGCAGAGGTATTCCTGACACGTCCTCATAGACCTCGGATGGAACACCCAGATCAGTAAATACAAGGTCTCCTCGATATCCCAACCCTGGTCCGGTGAATAAGCCAAGCTTTGCGCCAATGAACATACACGTGAGGTCGGCATTTACTGGATTTTCGGTCAATAGACCTCCGCTGCTTGCATCGACGCCACTTGGCACATCGACTGCTACGACTGGTACTTGAGAGTTGTTTATTTGCTCAATAGAGTCTTCGTACTCCGCAGAAAGCGTGCCACGCGCACCGGTTCCTAGTAAGGAATCTACAACAAGGTCGGCCGATATCGGTTCGTCCACGATAGCGACGTCGCGCTGTTGTAGTTGTTTCCACGCAAGTAAAGCATCACCGCGTAAACGTTTCGACTCTCCTACTTGATGCACAGTCGTGTTGATTCCGGCCTGTCGAGCAAGTGTCGCGACGACATAGCCATCGCCAGCGTTGTTACCAGAACCAGCTACGACCAATAACGATCGAATTCCGGGCCAACGGTCTTGTATCGTGGTAAACACAAAAGTACCCGCACGCTGCATGAGTGTGAAACCCGGTATATCATGTTCCTCAATAGCGAGACGATCCAGTTTGCGACACTCATCTGCGGTATACACTTTCGATATGAGACTCATAAGTAAATTCTAGGTTATGGACGTAGCACTATTGACAAAACATGTCCATGAATGGGCGAATGAATTAGGTTTTGCGGACGTAGGCTTTACCGACACCGATCTCAGTACTGCATCCCGGGAGTTTCGTGAGTGGCTGCGGCGAGGATTTCATGGCGAGATGTCCTATCTGAGCAGAAATCTTAAAAAGAGGCTCGATCCTCAACAGCTCTTGCCGGGTACGGTACGGGTCATCAGTGCGCGTATGAATTACTCCCCCGAGGCCTTTCCCGATGCCCTCAATGATCCAACCGTGGCGTATGTCTCGCGATACGCGCTGGGCCGAGATTACCACAAAGTCGTGAGGAAGCGACTCGCAAAAATCGCTCGGAAATTGGTAACCGCAACCGGCGGGACCCATCGAGCGTTCGTAGATTCAGCACCCGTTCTTGAACGGCCCCTCGCAGAAAAAGCTGGTCTTGGTTGGGTTGGAAAAAACACGTTGATCTTGAATCGCGAAGCCGGGTCCTTCTTCTTTCTCGGGGAAATTTTCACTGACATTCCGTTTGCTGTAACAAAATCCAAAAATAAAGACCACTGTGGTTCCTGTACATCTTGTATTACGTTATGTCCCACCGGCGCAATTGTGGGTCCGCGCGAACTAGATGCTCGGCTGTGTATTTCCTACCTTACCATTGAATACAAGGGTTCGATTCCGTTGAATCTTCGTCCCTTGGTAGGAAACCGAATTTTTGGTTGTGATGACTGTCAGTTGGTTTGTCCGTGGAATCGGTTTGCACCACAGACTGAAATTGACGACTTTACACCTCGCCACAATCTTGATCGAGCTAAGATTGCTGACCTATTGCACTGGGACGAAGAGACTTTTCGACAACGCACATTAGGCATGGCACTTCGAAGGATTAACTACCAACAGTGGGTACGAAATTTAGCGGTCGCTGCTGGAAATGCTCCCTATTCTGAAGGTTTGGTGAATGCCTTGCAACAAAAGCAAGCAGAAATGGCTGCACGCAGTGATGAAATTTGTCAGGAACACATCGCGTGGGCACTCAATCGCCTGATGCCCGATACCGCTCCTCAATGAAGTGAGTACGGTAGAAAGCGAGTTCTCGTATGGACTCTTTGATATCATCAAGAGCGCGATGTTTGTTTGTTTTTTTAAACTGTCGTTTGATCTCAGGAGCCCATCGTTTTACGAGTTCCTTCACTGTGCTCACATCAATGTTCCGATAATGAAAATGTGCTTCGAGAGTGGGCATGTAACGACGCAAAAAGTTGCGATCTTGCGAGATTGAGTTCCCACAAAGGGGGGACTCACGAAATTTTGTATGAGATGACACAAAGTCGTAGGTCACCGCCTCTGCCTCTTCAAGAGTAACTTGCGATTGCCGCACTCTGTCGATGAGTCCGGATTCGGTGTGGTGCTTGACATTCCAATCATCCATACCGGCTAACGCGCCTTCTGGTTGGTGAATGATCAAAGAGACACCATCGCCTATGAAGTTTAGATCGTCGTCCGTGATAATCGCTGCGATTTCCAAAATCACGTCCGATTCAGGGTTGAGACCGGTCATTTCAAGGTCGATCCAGATTAGCGGTGGTTTCATCGTTGAAATAGAACTGCACGTACCAAGTCGATGTGACAATGCTCCTTATCAAATGTAGTTGGTTGGATCTTTTGGACGGCACACTAGATTGTAGAAGATCGATGGATTTGCGTTAAATCAGGGAACTCTGGATTTGCCTCAGTTTGGTGGACATCTCCAACTTAAAATAGTGATGACTCCATTTTATGGCAGGAAAATACTACTTCTGGACCGTGAACGCAGAGTGAACCAAGCAAACTAAATACCAAATTCAATTGAAACTCTCTGGAAAAACAGCATTGATACCTGGTAATATTATCATATGTATAATTATGAATAGGTAATTATACGTGGCAACAGTACACAATCTACGATAACCCAGTGGATCCTTTGCATTCCAAGTATCAAGATTTGTTAGCGTACTGAGTGGACTTTGGAATTCTGCACAAACATGAGGTTTCAATATTGACGAAAGAGAGTGAAAAATATGGTGGTCTTTGGACGGTTGAAAAACTCGACATTCTGAGAGACTATCTTAACGCTTATACAACTGCGTTGAAAAACAAGTTTAACCTAATTTACATTGATGCGTTTGCAGGAAATGGAGAGTTTTCACCGCGCATCGAACAAGGATTAAATTTAGAAGATGCAAACAAGTTATACGATGGTTCAGTAAAAATAGCTCTAGCAGTTGACAACAAACCATTTGATCGTTTGGTGTTTATAGAACGAGATTCAACACGATACGAAGAATTAAAGCGTATTGAGCTTGCTCATTCACAGCGAAACATCGAAGTTTTAAAGGCGGATGCAAACGAGTATTTACAAAGACTAGATCGGTTAAGTTCGGAAATTCGAGGTGTAATTTTCCTTGATCCATTTGCTACAGAAGTTGAATGGGCTTCGATTAACGCGATCGCAAGGGTACAGGCTTTCGACACTTGGATGTTGTTCCCAACACACGCGATTCTGCGAGTCATGAAAAGGAAGATACCAGCCGCTGAATTTGAAGCGAATGAATGGAAAACACTCGATAGAGTCTTTGGGACACGGGAGTGGAAAAGTCTTTATCACAAGGAACAAAGTGACGACATGCTTGGCAGTCGTCAAGTTTATTTCGTTCGAAGTGAAGGACATTCAGAAGTCTTGAAATTCTTTAAAAAACGTTTAACGACAGCATTTGGGGCACGGGTCCTTCAACAATCTAGAACGCTATACAATCGCAACAAATCTGCATTGTTTGAGTTTATATTCTGTGTAGGAAAACCGACCGGAATCACTGTAGCCAAGAGAATTGCGAACAGTATCCTTAAGAGTAAAAAGAAGTGATGTCTATGTCTTCTATTGAATGGACCGATGCTACGTGGAACCCTGTAACTGGCTGTACAAAAATTAGTCACGGTTGTAAGCACTGTTACGCTGAACGAATGACTCGGCGACTGAATGCGATGAACATCCAAAAGTACTCAAATGGCTTTGCTGTGACGACTCATGAATCAACACTTGATGACCCTCTCAAGTGGAAGACACCAAGACTCGTCTTCGTCAATTCGATGTCGGATCTATTTCACGACGACGTTCCTCTTTCATTCATTCAATCAGTTTTTG
>CAZEFI010000055.1:0-13150 GCA_964511425.1 uncultured Pseudomonadales bacterium | reverse complement strand
AACTGCTCGGCACGAACCTTGGTGCCCGGTATGAGTCGGTAGGTGAGTCCTCGATGTACCATAGTGGTATTATATACAGTCCTACGTGCGGATTTTGCTACATAATTCCCATTAATAACGACGGTTCATTGAACCGAGATGAATTTGAAAGTCTTCAATCAAATGTTCGCACGAATGTACTTAAACTCGGATTAGACTCCCTAGATAAGGACAAGAACGGCAGTGTGGAAGCAAATGAGTTTGCTGCGCATCTTGCTAGTTTTGAAGAGTGGGACAAGGATGGTGATGGTTTGCTTGACCGAAATGAAGTTTCAGAAATTACGGAGCATCACGTTCAAATTGAACTGCATCGTCCTACTTTCGATCGTCGCACACAACTGGAAATGAATGAACTTAATGCCGCACGCGAGCGAGCAACTGCAGAAGGGACTCGTAGTCGAAGACTGCCTCGGATCTTTGCTCGCGGAGCTGCAGCCAATATCGACGAATTGCGCGAAGCTTCAAAGAACACTTTCGACTTATTGGATGCTAATGACAGTGGTTCTATCGTATTGGATGAGATAGACATTATTAAAGAACTGGAAGAAGGCGAGGAAAAACTTCCTCCAGAAAAACTCGCTCAGCTTCGTCTACGGTCCCAAATCATTTCATATACATTTATGAACATAGAAGAAAGAGTTGATAATTTCAATGTGGGCGATATCAATGCCGATGGTACTCTAAGTGAAACCGAGTTTGAACAGATCGGAGCAACCGTTCGAAGGCACATCTTACAACTCGGTCTCAATTCGTTCGACAAGGACCAAGGAGGTAGTGTAGACTTCGGCGAATTTTCAGCTCATCTAAACAATATTGAAGAAGTCGATACCGATGGAGACGGTTACATCAGTGCTGAAGAAATGCAAGGTGTGACCAACTTCAGACTCAACATGGACGTCCACGTTCATCAAGTAGAAGCTTTCACTCGACCTGGATTGGAGGAATCCCAATCTCTCGTACGTTGAGGTGATAGCACTAACCTAAGCTAAATCGACCTCGACAACAGTTTGAGCTACTGAATTTATCGCAAAACGATCATTTTCAGTCACGAATAAAAACGTCTAGACTCGAACCACAATCTCCAGTAAGAGTGCGGCATTAATTCATCAGTTGACAATCCTACGTTTGGCGTGCAGGTTCAGTTTCTTGCGACAAATCGGTCGGTTCGATCGAAGTAATCCAAGCTCCACGCCACACCCAAATCCACGTTCCAATCGCGGTCGGAAGTAACACTATCATCGAGAGTGAGAAGTAAGTGTCAACAAAGTCTTCCACGCCGGTAAAAACAAAATAGATCGCAAGTGAAGTCATCATACAAACTAACACCGTGAGCAACGGTAACGCCACCATTCGGAATCCTAGGCGTACGTGCAGGGTGATTATTCCGTCGGTTGAACTTGGTAGTTCGCCCATTTTGAGCAAAGCTCGAATCATAAAGACCACCAACGCTACAAATGCCGCAGTGCAATTCATCAAGGTACAAGTCTCCATTCGCCAAAGCACGCGGTCCTCGACATCTGGAGAAAACAACCAAAAAATTCCGTCTACTGCTTCCGACACGTCAAAAACTGAAAAGATCATCGAAAGTAACAATTTGATCGCGACTAGTACCAAAATTCCGACGGGGAATATCACAACGAAAAGCACGCCAAAGTGTACAAGGAGGCTGCGAGCTGCACCCGAGGTGTTGAGTTCTTTAATTAATGTCATGGACTAATTCCTAAGTTATTGAAAGTTCGACGAGAAAGTGCTTAAAAAAAGTAAGCGGCAACTGATGTGTCATAACTCATTAATGATTGGATAAGACAAACTCGCGGTGTGTTCAATTTTGAATTATTTAGACCTCTCCGTTAGAACGATCCGATAACTTCCAGGGCACACAAAGCTTCCATACCGGCTACATCACTCAATAAATTAATGCAGTCTTCTTTCCACTTCACTCGATTAGGAGTAGCTATTAACTTTCGTTGGGTAGCGGGATCCAAGTACCTCCCCATGCCCAAATCCAAGTTCCAATAGCAGCGGGGATTAATACTATCGCTGCTACCAAAAAGTATGCCTCAGAAAAACTTTGTTCCGAATCAAACACTATATACACTGAGATCGAAGCAATCGTACAAATTAAAACTGCGAGCACAGGAAGCGCAACCACACGGAAACCTAAGCGAAAGTGTAAAGTGACAATTCCCGCGGTTAAACTCGGTAATTCCCCCATTTTCAACATAGCTCGAATCATGAAAACAACCAACGCGATAAAACTGGCGATCCAATTCATCAGCACAGAAGACTCTAGCGCCAAAAGCACTTCAGCGTCGACATTGGAACTGAATATCCAAAAGAGCCCATCTGCAAAATTTTCTCTTTCAAATCCGGCGAAGAGCATCCACACGAAAAATTTAGTTACTACCAGAACTAATATCGCAACTGGAAAAATTACAAAAAAGAGAACCCCAAGATGAACCGCGAGAGTTCGTACGGCAGCGAACGTATCCAGATTTTTAATTAGATCCATCAAGTGAACTCGAGAATGGTGTCGTCAATAATACAAACCCTAAAGCACCAGCTAAAAAACGAGGAGAAAAAGATTTTCCGCAACGCAACTCGGTTTCGGTAATCCTTCTACCTCTACAGCAACCTCTACCATAATTTCTATCATACCTTTTTTAATCTCTACTCGCTTTAGAGTTGAGTGCGCTCGAATCCTAGAACCGACTAGCACAGGGGCAGGAAATCGTACTCGATCAAACCCGTAATTTAACATGTGTTTCATTCCTTTAACGTTGTAAAGTGATAAAGGTTGTGTTCGAGGTAGCTGATTCATTATTGACAGCGTTAAGTCGCCGTGTGCGATGGTCGACCCGAATGGTCCAGCTGCTGCACGTTCTGGATCGACGTGAATCCACTGGTCGTCCAGAGTAGCTTCTCCAAAGGTATTTATTCGTTCTTGGGTGATCTCAAACCAATCTGAAGGAGACTCACTTTGTCCAATTTTTTTCGTCAGGGTCTCGAATGCAGCTTGCAGCGCGTCGGTCATTTTTTCTCCCCGTTTGTTATTTCTTGATTCAACAAATTGTATCGAAGGAAAATTACTTCACACCGTTCTTGAAAGAAGCACTCCAACAAATTTCTAAATGGTCGTTATCCGGAACCTGTTTTCTGAGGAACTCTCGTGAATCTCTTGGGTCTCACTTTTATGAAGCGAGTCATGGGTTGCGCTGGACTCTTCTTCATGTTGCGCATTCTCAATAGACTGGGAACCTGGCGCGACACCCAAAATACACTAGGATTGACATAATATTGAGATGAAGTTATCATGAGAGAAGGAGATCTCAGATCACTGATGAACCGCATTAACGAAAAACTGGACGAACAACGCACACTGGATCGAGTGCGTACGACCGGTAAGAATCTCATTAATTCCTCGGTGAGTTGGTTCGATAAGCTCCGAAGATCAAACAAAGCGATACGCGAACTTGTCGCCGATCCTGATGACACCAAGAAAGTATTTGAAATCATGGCTACGATGCGAGGTAAATCTTTGATTCGCATCTACAAACGATTTAAAGCTACTTCCACCGGACAAAAAATCTTACGGCAACGGATCGAGCTTCTTGATACACTCAATGACCACGCGTATCTCAAGAGCTTGAAACCCGATTCTTTTGCGCACTCTTACTTACACTTTCTAGACAGCGCACAGCTTGAGGCTGGTGGTTTAGTGTACGCGAGTGAGGACTACTATCAGGACGTGCAAGATCCCGATTTGCTTCTCTTTATGAGAAGAAATCGTGATAGCCATGACTTGTGGCATACGCTCACACAATATGGACGAGACACCCTCGGAGAAACCTGTTTACTGGCATTTACGTATGCACAAACAAAAAACCCTGGGATTCGCATGATTCTTCTGCTTGCAAGTGTCCGACTCTATCGAGAATATGGACACGGTACGTTTGCTGCGCTATGGCGCGCGTACGGCGACGGTAGGCGAGCAAGTTGGTTACTGGCGCAACCCTATGAAGAGATCCTACCGTTAAGCATTGAGCAAGTTAGGGTCATGCTGTCGATTCCGGATCCAAATGCTTATCGAGTAGTAATTGCACGACAAAACACCCCAAAAAAACGTTTAGCGACCTAGCTCGGCAAAACTAGCGATGTCACTTTCAGAAAGTCGGTACCCGACTTTCTAGCGATCAATTAGATAATCTGTACGAGAGTGAAATACGCCATCATCGCTGTCAGACTTGTGCCCAGCATCAACATATACAAGAAAGATATCACAAAAAACTTCAACAACGACACGATGTGTCCAGAGCCATAAAAATTCTTAAACGATAAATAAATGTGCACTACAACAAATAGCACTAGTACGAAAGACATAGTGTCCGCTGCAAACGGAATTCTTGAGATTAATAACGAGAGCAGTATTCCAATAGTTAAAGAAATAAATGCTAGTGCATGTATATGCATCGCGAAAATTAATTGAAAGACTACTCGAATTCCTTTCCCTATACTTATTAGGGCTAACAGAGAAACAAAGATAGGTAACAACACAAACATCATCAAGGGAAGATTTTCAGTCATGTCTTCAAGAAAATCTTTCCCGTTGTACGCTGCGTGGATGCCCAACCTTAATCCACGTATTTCAAGAGCTGGCACTTCTTCAAAATCTTGTTCTCGGTGAAATCTATATGCATGCGAGAGACCAAATTTCACCAAATTTAACAGGTCGCCTTGTTTTGAGGTCTTAAGAATTTCTTCACCCATATGAAGTGTCACTGGATCATCCGAATAAAACTCTTGTAGAACTCTCATCCTTTTATGAGCTTCTTCTGCGCGTTGTATAGCTTCTTTCAGTTGCAAGTCGCTAGCCATGTATCCGATTTGTTCATTCATAGCTTCTGCGGCCACAAAGATGGCTTCGCACCACGGATCATGTTCGAGAGTTGCGATTCTGCCCTTCAAGACATCCTTTGCGCTTTCAAAGATTCTATCATCAATTCGATTTGAACTTCTAATCGAGCTTAAGCAATCGTCAATTTCTTCTCGAGATCGACTTCGGGAATCGGTGCTTGGTTGTATACTTGCTAATGGTGATTGATCTGTCGTGTTGACGTTGTTTTCGTTTCCGAGCTGGACGTTCGCAGTCTGAGAGGTGATTGCAACTAGAAAGAAAAACACCAAACTACTGAACAGATACAACCGAATGGGTGTCACATAACTCGCTCGTTTGTTCTCACGGAACTGTATCGATAACGTACCCGGTCGGAAAAATAAAGTCGATAACGTCGTAAACACGCGCGAGTCGACATCGAACATCTCTTTGAAAAAATCTCCGATGATCTTGAACAGCGACCGGTTATAGTGAGAGTCTTTCTGACCACAAACCCAGCAAAACGTGCCCAACAACTCTTCGCCGCAATTATCGCACTTCGAATCCTTGATCGGACTCTGTTCTGATGTCGTCATATTCGATTGGTCAATGTCGTAGGAAACATTAGAGTATCAATATTTCTTGAGATGCCTTTCGGGTACTCTTCACAATTTTAGAATGTTAGTGAGTTTGTGTATTTGATTCCTGACGATCCTAGCTTCCAAAATCGGACCGCCGATTCACAAACACCTCAAAACACTACGCTTGAACCTCTCGAATCGACGTACGGCCGAGTCCGCGCAATGATGAACTTCTCACAAGCGCAAGCAGAACGAACATACTGTATATTGCGACCCCTAAACCTACTGCTACTAAAAGTGAACTTTGATTAGCCACCAACCCGAGGAACAAACCGCCCAACGGAACTAAATTAAATCCTATGGTGTTTATACCCATAACTCTTCCGCGCAATTGGTGTGGTACGGCGAGTTGCATCGTCGTCATCGCATTGATGAGAAAGAAGCTAGCCAAGAATGCACCGGTCGCTGCACAGATCAATGCTAAGTAGAACATCTGGTTATGTGCTACAACCGCGAATAGAAACGTGGCTACTGCAGTAGTAATCCCTCCCCCTAGCATAACGTATCCAAGCCAGCGACTTCGACGCATGCTTCCCACGACAATCGCTCCAATTACCGAACCCAAACCGACCGCGGCAAGTAACAAACCAAATTCACGCTCGCCCTGCCCCAAGAGCTCAGTAAATCTAGACATTTGTTGGACATAGGATTGTACAAAGAACATTCCTACAAAAGTGAGAATCGTTAACCATCGAAAAAGCGGTTGCATAAGAATAAACTTAACACCATCGCGTAATTCTTGCCACGCTGAAGTCTCTCCGGAAATTTCGTCATTCGAAATGGGTATCGTCAGCATGACGAAGAACATGAGCAAGAAACCGACCGTGCACAGGAAGAAAACCACATTCGTACCCCATACCCAAAGGATCAACCCTCCAATCGCTGGTGCGAGCAATCGATTGGTCTGCCAGACAAATGCGTTTAGCGATACAGCACTCAAGTAAGAATGGCGTCGTACCAACGCTGGGTAAATTGAAGCTCGAACGGGCCAATCAATACCGGTGATCACGGATAACACAGCTGCAATGGTGTAGACATGCCAAACTCGGATTACGTTGGTGAAATCGAGAATCATTAACAATCCCACTAACACTGTATTGCACAGACACGTACACAGCAAAAGAGTTCTTTTATTCATACGATCCGCGATGACGCCGCCTAGAAGATTCATCACAATACCTGGTACAGCCATCATCGCTCCAAGTACTCCCAACTGTACCTCCGATCCGGTCATCTCTTCAATGAGCCAGAGTTGTCCCACGTATAGTAAATTTGAAGCTGACACGGATCCAAAGGAGCCAATCCAATAACGGCGGAAAGCTGGGTAAAGTAAAGCCGGAAATCGACGAATCACGCGACGAAAAAGCACCACCTAACCTCGGCTTACTTGGTTTTTTGTGAAATATCGATTCAAACGAATAGAGAAATTAATCAGTCGTGAACACAACGAGTAGGATTTCACTGGTGTGAGTACAGGATAGCAGATGAGACTCGTACTAGTTGCACCTTAAGTATCTAAAATTGGTCTGGATTTACGGATTCCAAATTAACTCGACACAAGAACAATAGTATGAGGCAAACTAGGTCGCACAGAGTTCGAAAACAAATCCCTCAGCTCGTCGTGATGACTCTATGCATTCTAGGAATCAGCGTTTCCGCAAACGACAAACTTGATTCAACCGACGACGGTTTTCCGTGGCTTCATACCTTGGATGTAGGAGACTGGCCGACGACCTTTAAAACCAATAAACAGGTAGTTCAAACCGGTAGACTGTTGCGTCAAATCGACTACGGTCTCCATTCCCTCGAAAAAGCCCAGAACTCGAACCCGAAAGTACTGATTGGAGTTCATGGATTCAAAGCTCGCGGTTTCGAATGGGTCTATCCACTCTTAACCATGGATGATGACACAATACACACCCATTACTTTCGCTGGGATTTCTTGGAAGAGAATGCCAAAGCTCGGGTTATGTTCATTGATGACCTGACTAAACTTATTGACGAAAGAACAGCACCGCTCGAACAAATCGTGATCGTTGCCCATAGTTGTGGTGGAGTAATGGTAACAGCTGCGATCAATGACTTGCCGAAAGACGTCAAGTTTGATATTCATACTGTAGCGTCCCCATTAAACGGTCTGGGATTGTTTACTGTTTGTAGACCAAAATTGCCCGAATCACTACCCGAAAACATAACGCTGACCCAATGGCGCACCGCAAAAGTGAAGGATAGTGTGTTCTGGTGGTTTCCTAGAGATCCCCAAAAAATTAAAAAGGACTACGGAGTCACGATCGAATTACCGAAAAAATACCATGGGATTCGTCTTGGACACGTTCGTTCCTTGAGTTGGGTTGCCGAACGCATTTTTGAGGAGAATTCGGTTAACGAAAATTCCTCGCCTGAACAATTTGTTGAGATTGAGACTTCCGAGTAGCCATTGTTGCTAGTTTTTGACTAAAGTCGGCGACTTGTCCGGCGACGACATGAATGACCTCGCCTTCCCGTTCGACTATTCCTTTAATGCGCACTAGTTGTCCTTGCAATATTTCTGCGCGATAACTATCGAGCACTGCTTTCCAGACTACGATATTACTATTTCCAGTTTCATCTTCTAGCAGCAAAAACACCACTCCAACACTCGAGCTCGGCCGTTGCCTACATGTAATCAAGCCTGCGAGTTGCACTAAGCGGCCGGGCCTTATTGAAGGCAAATCCGCTGCAGTGATGCATCGCCGAAATTCTTGATCATCTCGCAACAATTTCATAGGGTGGTCGCCTAACGTGAGACCGAGATAATTGAAGTCGGACATCAAACTTTCACCGAGAGAGGGTTCCGGCATAGCAACCTCAGTGTAGTATGGCTCTGTTGTCTTTGCAGTCTGCCACAAAATAGGCAGCTGTGCGATTCCGGCAGCATCCCAGTGTGCTTGAAATCGATTCCCCGAGATACTCTTGAGGGCACCAGCACGTGCTAGTGTAGTAAGCAGCGCAGTTGTAAGTTCTGCTCTCCGAGCAAGATCCTCGATATCTTGATACGGCTGATTTGCTGCAATGCGTAGTCCAATATCTTCTCCTAACCCCTTAACCTGCCGCAGCCCCACACGCAAGGCTCCTTGAGGTCGGTCATAAGCCGGCAATGACTTATCGCACGACTCTAAACGATAGTCCCAACCACTACACTGAACATCGACTGCACGCACTTCTAGGCCGTGTCTAGTCGCATCTTGAATAATTTGAGAGGGAGAGTAAAAGCCCATCGGTAAACTGTTCAACAAACCAGCATAAAACGCGACGGGCTCATAGCATTTCAACCAAGCTGAGATATACACCAAGAGCGCGAAGCTAGATGCATGAGACTCTGGAAATCCGTATTCTCCAAAACCCTTGATTTGTTCAAATATGCGGTCTGCAAATTCCCGTGGATGTCCGCGCTGCAGCATCCCGTTGATGAGTTTTTGTTGGAACTTTTCCAAACCACCGCGACGCTGCCATGCAGCCATTGCTCGCCGTAACTGATCTGCTTCACCGGCCGTAAAACCGGCCGCGACCATGGCTAATTCAATCACCTGTTCCTGAAAGATAGGAATACCCAAAGTGCGTTCTAGTACTTTGCGAACGGCCTCATTGGAGTAAGTGACTTCTTCCTGTTGTTGCCGACGACGAAGATACGGATGCACCATATTGCCCTGAATAGGACCAGGACGCACGATCGCGACTTCGATCACTAAATCGTAAAAACACACCGGTTTGAGCCGCGGTAACATCGACATTTGCGCCCTCGATTCCACCTGAAAGACCCCTAAACTATCGGCTCGGTGGAGCATTTGATAAGTCTTTGCGTCTTCTGGCGGGATATCGCTCACCGTCAATTGTTGGGCTCCACTAAAACCGCGAAATTCATTTACTAACGTGAGCGTCTTGCGTATCGCTGTCAACATACCTAAGCCTAAAACATCGACCTTCAGTAAGTGCATCGCTTCAAGATCTTCTTTATCCCATTGAATTACAGTTCGATCAGGCATCGCCGCGTTCTCTACCGGTACCAACTCAGACAGCGGCCCGCGTGAGATCACAAAACCTCCCACATGTTGTGATAAATGGCGCGGGAAGCCAATGATTTCATTGACTAACGAGATAAAGAGTTGCATGGTTCGCGCTTGAGGATCCATGCCCAACTTCTGCAGTCGTTCATGAATTTCTTCTTGTTTGTCCCACCAAGACATAGATTTAGCCAATAAATCAACAGTATCTAAATCTAGACCCAGTGCTTTCCCCACATCACGTATGGCACTACGCGGCCGATACGTGATGAGCGTTGCTGCTAGTGCCGCTCGTTCTCGGGTGTACTTTGAATAGATAAATTGAATGACTTCTTCCCGGCGTTCATGTTCGAAGTCCACATCAATGTCAGGGGGCTCATGACGTTCCTTCGATATGAAGCGCTCAAACAATACATGGATCCGATCCGGATCGACCTCAGTGATAAATAAACAATAACAAATGGCTGAATTGGCTGCCGATCCCCTACCCTGACAAAGTATGTTGCGTTCCCGCGCAAAACGCACAATATCGTGTACCGTCAAAAAATAGTATTCGTACTGTAATTCCGCGACGAGCACCAGTTCCTTTTCAATCAACTGTTCAACATCCGCGGGAATCCCTTGCGGCCAACGTTGTTGTGCTCCTTCGTAGGTTAGTTGCCGTAAATATTCAGCCGCAGTCATTCCCGTAGGCACTAACTCTGCGGGATATTCATACCGCAGCGAGTTCAAAGAAAACTCACAAGCACGGGCAATGGTGAGTGATTCTTGCAAGAGTTCCTCAGCATACAATGCCGTCAACGCCTCGTAGGAACGTAAGTGTCGTTCCGCATTGGAAAAGGTCTTAGTTCCTAACTGACTCACCGGTAAACCAAGCTTAATGGCGGTCAGAGTATCTTGTAGAGCTTTACGTTCCGGAACATGCATGTGCACATCGTTGCTTGCCACTAGCGGAAGTTCCAATTGCATCGACAAAGTGAGCACATTAGCTGTTTGCATCAAATCATCATCGGTTAAGAACAGCTCCAGTGCCAGCCACAAATGCTTCAAATACTGTCGTAATCTTTGCCCTTGCGCGATTAACTTTTCTAGAGGCAGAACTTTAGGCACCCACAATACAAAACACTCGGAGACCGCATCTTCTAAATCATGTAAATGGAGTTCGTACTCCCCTTTACTTCCACGACGGCGGCCTTTAGTGATAAAAGCAGATAGTTGTGCATAAGCTTTGCGTGTCGGCGCGAGTAGTACCAACTGCACAAGATCTTCACCGTCGACATCCAAGAGATGAAATTCCGCGCCCACAATCAACTTGATTCCTTGCTCCATCGCTGCTACATGCGCTTTGACAATTCCGGATAGCGAGCACTCATCAGTAATAGCAATAGCTTCATATCCCAGTGTTTTCGCCCGTTTGACTAGTTCTTCCGGATGCGAAGCACCCTGTAAGAAAGAAAAATTACTCTTGCAATGTAGTTCAGCAAAAGGAACCCGAGTCCCGTGACTGGATTCTGGTTCGATTTGAGTGCTAGGCGAAATAGCCATGTTGAAACCATCCATATTCATCATTAAATAACCAACAAAGGGCACCACTTTTGTGTCGCCCGATGAAATAATCCCGCTGTACCCTGTCCTCCCACCAACCATCCTCGATACGTACCGGTCCTTGAAGAATTTCAAAATCTTTGTGCTGGACCCGTACCGGGCGTGCAAACAACCATAAGGGACGACTGTTCGTTGTTATCTCAGCACTAGGATGGTGTGATTTTTTGCTGCCTGTACTGTGATTAGAAACCGGCGACCACGCAAATTCCGGGCGATGATCATCGTTGCTGCACAACAACTCCCAGGAATCCGGACCGAGACGAGCCGTGAGCCGATCCAACAAATCTTCTGGCAACACAGGTCTAACCTCATAGGCACCCAGTAAATCCTTCTCTAAAGCCCCGGCTTTAGCTAAGGACGCAACCTGTGTTGCTTCTAACCTTAGCGATAACACCTCATGCGGTAACTTGCGCTCACTCAACGATAGTTCAGAGAATTCCAAAATAGCTTTCGGATCAATCCGTGGATAGGCAAAGCGGCAAGAAATCGTTATGGCCTGTGCATTGGTAGCAGTAAATTGCCAAGTTGCTTCTACCACTCCGAGTTGTTTTGATTGCAACCAATGCACCATTTCGATCACGAGTTGTTCCATTGGCTTACTGAGAGATGGTTTATCCAACAATGGTTCTAAGAGATGGATAACTGAGATAAATTGAGTAGCTGGCGCAACGTATTGCTGTGGCTCTGGAAGTTCCCCAGTCAAACGCGAGAGATATCTGAGTACCTCAGAGGAGAACCGTTGCCTCAGTTCGCCGCGTGGTAAATCCAAGAGTTCTCCGAAGAAACGTATCCCCATATTGAACATGCACTCGATATCCGTAGTTTTGAGTTCAGAATGCTTCAAACTCAGTGTGCGCAAGTGTTCCAGTGAATGCGTGCGAATCGTGGTTTCGTCAGGATAGTCCGAAAATGCAATAGCACTATGCGCATGTGCAAATACCCGAGCTACTGCCGGTGTGTGTGCAATACCGATTTGGACCGTGTGTCCGGCTTTGGTCAATGCCCGCTTAAGTTGCTGGACAATGTTGTTTAATCCCTTAAATAATTTGAGACTGCCAGAAACCTCAAGCATGAGATCATAGGGGGAGACCAATGCAACTCGTGATGTGAAGCGATAAGCGATAGGTACTAGTTTTTCCAGATGTTTGCGTTCTGCCTCACAATCACGCCGGTAATGTAGAAGTTTGGGCACCAAACTAGTGGCTGTGGCCACACTGCTACCGAACAATATCCCCGCTTCTTGGGCAGCTTCATTCATTCGATACACCTTGTGATCGGCTACCAACACTGCGGGCTTACTTTTGGCTAGATCTTGGGTGTGTTGCGCTATTTCTAATCCCATGAGAGGTAAATGCACACACAACCACAGCATTAATGCTTTACTCCAGCTACCGAATGTTGCTGACGCCATTGTTGCCACTGGACAGCCATGCGCGTATTTGCAAATAACGCTGGATGCGCGTGTAGCCGCAACGATAAATTGGGTACTGGCCAACCACCCTTGCGTTTCAGAATGGACAAGTTCACTTTGGCCTTTGTGGGGGCTTCGGACAGTCTTAGACTGAGTCGTAGCTCGGCCGGGGAAGATTTCACTTGTGCGTGCGGGGGCCGAAAAATCGTGATCCATGCGCGCCCTTCTTTAGCTCGCGCTTGTATGCGGCGCAATTGTTTTTCTTCTAGCTGTTGTTCGTCCAACCAAACAAGCATTGCACTACAACTGCCCGATTCCAAAATTTTTTCCGTTGCCCAAAGTGCCTCGCGATGATCTTTTGGATGGACAAGGAAAACTCGGTTTACATCAATATCGTGTGCATCTAAGGCCGGCGCATACGGCACAAAAGGTGGGTTGACCCAAGCGATCCAACGCGTCTCTTCGCGCATCAGATAACATAGTCCCGGTATGAGCAACTGTAGCTCGCCACAGCCGTGCACCTCGGGAAAGATTTCAACCA
>CAZEFI010000054.1:0-13260 GCA_964511425.1 uncultured Pseudomonadales bacterium | reverse complement strand
AAGATGACATTCGATGGGACTTATACGACGAATGTGATGCCGATGCTTTTGCTAATTTCTACCACTTCACTAGAAGGTGCCGACATCCCGATAGGTACGATAACCGCTATGATTATTGGTTTGGGGAATGGTATGTAAAAGTTGATGGTGTATGGACATCTCGATTTGAAGCAGAAAAAAGTTGGATTGTCGAAGACACACCAGAAGACGGACGAGATCGACGAACTCGACAACTGTGGGAAAAAGTTCTTGAAACGCGTTGGGTGGTTAAAGAGTGTGAGCGATTCAATGTCGAAAAGATTTTGATCGATCCCAGCCGCGACCAAAACTTTTTGAAAAAGTTACTTTCTGTCGGGAAGATACTAAAAGTCAATGATCAAATAGATTTAGAGTATGAAATAATGGAATCACTTAGAGCTATTGCGGCGCAATTTGGGGATGAATGGGCCGTGATTACACACGACGGCTCACCCGCATGGCGTGCATTTCGAGCAGAACAACAACCGTGGATTCAAACGAACCGAAAGCTCTTTCAACGTGATGCCACAAGAGAATCAAAACTTTTAGCTGGTGTTCAGATTGCCTTGGAATTAGCAGATTCTGATTTAGAGTTTGATTGGGACTTTTTAGTCTCTCACATTTGTACGGATCAGAGAAATTCCGATCCCACCAGTTGTCAGACTGCTATAAACAAACTCTATTCTTCGTTTGATGCTCTCGAAGATGACGAATTGCAAATACTTGTCCAAATCGAAAGAGTTGCGTTAAAGTTAGGTGTTTACAGTCCGACCCTAGGGCACGAATAGAGTAGCTGCTGTCGATTCACTAAACTGAAAAAATAACTTCATCGTTTATCGACCTACCCTTACGGCCATTAGGCGAAAGATGCCCTTGTGAAATTCGGTACACGAACCTCAATTTACCACATCTGTTTCAAATAGAAAGAGACTTCATAATCGGGGTCATACGAGTTAATCCACTCTGCGAGGGCGCGGTTATTGATTTCGCAAACTCCCATGATGCGAGCCCATTTGTAAATTGTGAGCCCTATTGCGCAAGCAAGCAGCTTGAGCATGCGGGGACTACAGTGATTTATTAGTTCACGAATGTAAGCAATTTGTTTTGGTGACAAACCAGTGGGATGTTTGATCATTTTGACTACTTCTTCCGCTGAAAAGCTTCTTGCAATACCAGCCATGTGATTACTGATAAGACCACTCAGCAGACTGATGCCATCGTCTGTGCCCGAAGATCGGATGTGATTCATTGCGTGGTCAAAGCGTTCGAGAGGGAGAACATCAACCGGCACTCGATTTAAAAACCAAGTGGCTTTCATACCACTTTTGCGTTCCCAAGCCTGCATTGATTGAGACAGTTCTTTTTGTTTGACGGAATCTGTCGTACGCGAAATTGATGACCTAGATTTAGCTTTTGAAGCAAATCATCACGAGAAATTCTTTGAGTTAAAACATCAAAAAGGAACGTTGGAAGATTTTCTACGATTTGTGGAAATGCTGGCTGGATCAACTCTTCATGATCCTTTATGAAAACATCGGTTCGTTGCCGGTCAAATTCGAGTGACTTCCTTTCCAACAAAGTCAGTGTGTCAAACACGAGTCTCATTTCGTTCGGTTCGAATAAGCTTGCAACAACGACATCGTAAGCATCGCGTGCACAGGCAGACGCAGTTTGCATCATGCGCGTGCGAATTTTCCTAATCAGAATTTCTGCGGTTCTATGTACGTGAACTTTGGTCCCTTTGACCACATCAGTCGAGCAGGCAGCCTCGAGATGATTCCGGGTAGCAAAATTACTGAAGCGTCGGTGAGTTGTACGGCCTAATAGCCCTAAATTACGAATATCTGTTCGACTTCGATTCCTCGATCAACCCAATTCTTCTCTTTGACCGCTTGGATTAACGGATCCAATAATCAATCATATTCTGCTCGCTCAAAAACACGTTTACATCAGTACTACATCGATGTTGCCACCGAGCTTCCAAGACTGAGTCCCCTCCCAAAACGAATGAACTTCTAGGCGCGAACTCATCGCGAAGTGCTCGTGTTAAGAGAAAGGTTTGCAAGCAACTGTCGGATAATTCAATGGTGTTCAAATTTGTGTGCCCGACCAAAGATAAGTTTATAAAAGCTTGACAAATGTGGCTCGGCGGTCATTTTCCATTAATCTTTGGGACTCGGCTCGCTCAGATCTACAGGTTTATAAAGATCTCTAGACCATATTGCTTCACCGAAAAATTCTCGAATTGACCGAATCAACTGAATATAGTTTTATAGTGCTTCGATCAACCTAATTAGCTCCGCCGCGTATCCATCTAAATGATGTCTACCCAATCACGATCAAAACCAACATAATTTAAGATGTGCTGAAGTTCCAACACTTTGGGTTCGCGAGTTATACGAAACCTAGCCGCTCCCGACGGTATTGGCTCATGGATGGTAAACTGTGATCCGTGCGGTTGCCACGTAAATGCATGAGTATCGCCATCGAATCCACATAAGTTTCCACGTTCATTCACTTCCCACGAATACCGGTTCACAACCAAAGGATAAATCGGTCTCTCGAACAAGGTAAACTCTTGTGTTCCCATGTTTCGAACAAGAACGGCTAATCGTACCTCGTCGTGTTCCTGTTTTGCTTTATTGATCCTGTGGTTGTAGATATCCAGAACAGACTGACCGGTTAACCTGAGGTCGGACATTGGATCGCTGATACCAGACGAATAGATGGGGCTATTTCTTCCACTTATAAGGCGGACGGACGAGACTGTATGTGGTCGATGGTTTTTTACTGTCTTCACGGTCCAGCAGCACCCGTTCCAAGTTACATCTGCAATGCCTATTGGTTTTACCAAAGATTGACCAGAAATCGCACCCGCAAATATTCCACTAAATTCGTCTCCTGACATATCCTTCTTACCAATAGCTTTTAGGTGGACGATGCGTTCGCAGATGGACTCAATTATCGCTGGTGTGAACTCTCCTACTGGATAAGGCTGGTGGGTTTCGATGCCGTCTCTCAATTTGATCTTCCGCATTCAACACTCCTTTTATTACTGCTTTGATCATAGGTATGGGAACGGCATTTCCAACCTGTTTTCTAATCTGGCTGTCGCTCCCGATTATTTCAAAAGCCTCCGGAAATCCCTGTAGACGCAATTGTTCCCGTGGCGTCAGCCTGCGTTCACCATTTACGAGAAGGTAGTTGTGGCTCGCATTAGCTCTCAGAGCACACGAATAAGGATGTGAGCTGATGTTGCCACCTTTATTCTCATGCCAGATTGCAGGAGTTATCGTTGTAGTGTGTTCGGCTAGACGTTTGCTTCGTATTCGCTCGCTAACAAAATGTTTATGAAGAGGATTCTGTTCTAAAATCTCTGCGAGAGGTGTGTATTCCTGTAAAGGATCCGGCCATTGAAACGCGTCGCTCATTACTTTACTGCGCAATCCTACAATAATCACCCTTTCTCGTTTTTGTGGTAGTCCAAAGTGTAGCGCATTCAGTACTTTCCATTGATGGTTATAGCCTACATCACCGAGACTACATAAAACTTCGTTCAATAGGCTCCCATTGGAAATAGTTGCAAATTGACGTACATTTTCTAACACGACCGCACTTGGTTTTTTTACCCTTACTATCCTCAAAATTTCATGATAGAGACTGCCTCTGCGGTCTTCAACACCTTTCATGTCTCCGATGATCGAAAACGGTTGGCACGGAAAACCAGCAAACAAAATGTCGTGATTTGGTACCTCTGTAGCTTGGATTCGTGTGATGTCAGATGCGGGTTCGATTCCCAAACTATGTGTATATTGCTTCCGGCACGCTTCGTCAATGTCACAAGCGTAGACACACCTCAATCCTAAGTCTTGTGCAGCATAATGGAATCCTCCAATCCCACAAAACAGATCGGCAAACGTCGCAATTTTGCGTGGTGATGGATTGGTTGGTTCGAACAGTTCTAATTTGGAAGAAAGCTTGGAATTTCTTTCTTCGTTCCTTTCCATGGAATTTACCACCATCTTGGTTTATCTAAGCTATATGTTACTGAAACTAACATGATAGTGTAAGGTTGAAATGCTTCAATATATGTCTGAACATCATGCCAGTTATTGTAGTGATCTGACACAAGTATTCGTGTTTCGGAATGGTATGCTGTACAGTAGCCAATTCAGCTGATTACTTTGGTACTCAGACCAGTTCAACTAAGAAGTATTTTTGGAAGAAAAACCTTCTTTTTACGTATCTAGTACAAGTCAAAGGGCGAGTGAAATCAGGTCTTTGATTCGCTAAGTCGTCGATTCAACTAATACCATGTGAGTGTGGTTTAAATTTCTAGGTGTTCAATTGGATTCGTGCACAGGACTCCAGCGGATTGCATCGGCAAAGACTACACCCCGATTCTTTTTGTTGGACACCCAGACTTCGACATCTGGATTTTCTATCTCATACTCTCCTACGGTTTGCCATCCTAAATCCAAACCAGAAGTGTCAAATGACTCAGAAATTACCACAGAGTCAATGTGTATATCTAGAATCGCTGTTCCTCGACTAAAGCCGGTAATTTCGGTACTAATACTGCGACCATACCTACGAACTCGTTCGAACATTTCACTGGGTAGGAAGTACTCTAATCGCCAAACGCCAGAGTTAGGAAGAGTGGTAGCAAACTTCGCATAGGTCTCTCCTCCGCCTTTTCGGTTCAAAGCTGCCGTCTTCCAATATTTGCCGAACGCTGAAGGGTGTTTTGCACGTTCCCAGGTGTCGTTTGATACCACTGCTTCGTTGAATTGAAATGCTGGAAGCCCACCAATTTTCTCCTTTGCAGAAGTTCCTACAAACTGTCGAGCTAGAAAAGTTAGTGGTTGAAATCTCATAGTTCCTCTTGGGTCTACTATCGAAAACCCAGAGTCCAGATCGTCAATGACGATAAACATGTCGTTTTCATTCAATTCGGTTGCTACTTCATCCTTAGACACAAAGTTTGCTAGCCCGTCGAAGAGTTCTTCTTCCTTGACCCAATCTTCTATAGCCATCAATTCAATTCGCAAATCCGTCCGATTGAGAGACAAGTATGGTTCTACGATAATAGAATAAAACGGTGCTGAACTTTCGTATACAAACTGGATACTTTGATTCCTCTCCAAAAATACTTGTTCCCGTAGTGCAAAATCTGTGTTGCGATCTTGCGAATAGTGATTGATCGGCATGAGGACGCAATGTCCAGAAACTGCTTCGCCATTTTCCAATACAAACGTTAATTGATAACGTGAGCTTCCTTCTTCGTCGGCTTCAATTCGTTTTGTCGACGAACTAGACAAAAGAAACCCAGGCAGACCAGTTGAATGCATCATGTCGTACACTACTGTCTCGAAATCTACACCCTGTTCTCGCGCTATTGCTACAAAGTCTTCGTAGGAGAAATTTCGTCCCCGGTAGCGACGCAGTAGTTCTGCTAGCACTAAATTGAAGGAGTCGAGACCGAAAAAGTCAGATATCACTCGACTAACCGCCACAGCACGAGTCCAACGAGCCCAATGCTTGACCTTATCGAATGCAGCTGCTGAGTCATAATTTGCCAAAGCCGTTGTTTCAACTACTGCTAATACGTCGTCACTGGACACTTTTCGTGTACGACTTTCTCTCAATTCAAGCAATTGACCCATGCTGCTAATGTCGAGTGCTCGGCGAAGGATATACAACATATGCGTAGGTTCAATATAGGTTAAATCCAATATCTCTCTATCAATAGCTAGGTCGAAATCAAACGAAATTTCGTACTCAGCGAAAGCTAGTTCAACGACTTGTTCGAGAATTGAGTTAAGCATGTCTGCATTTGTTCCAGTCGCACCCGTTTGATCGGTGAAAATTGAACGATAGAAATGCGATAAGTGATTTCCCGCGTATTGTTCGATTCCAAAATACCGGTAAATCGGCCCAGCTTTATCTTCCATCCACTGTTCATGAGTAAAGTTTTCGTCATCTTTGAAATAAAAGTCGTCTGGGTCGTGCAAGCTATTCAAGTGCATCGTGGGAAGTGTGGTCTCTGGCATCATTAGGACACCGGGCATCCCTAACACCGTATCCATCTTACTACCCCCACCATAAACCCTCAGCGAAGCAGGGACTTCAACCAACGAAAATACATTAAATGGGTAATCGAAACCGGCTGTTTTGATATCGTCTAATGACCCTTGCGTCCATTCGAGCAATTTCTTACCTGCTGGGAGCAGTTGTTCAATCGTTCGCCGGTGGGCACCCTTATACAACACTTCAAATTCAATTCCCTCAACAGTCTGGGATGCTTGTTCAAATCGAGATGCAACAAGTGCCAGTTGAGCAATGGCATTTTCAGTCTGAAGTCGATACGTAGTCCGCTTTTTCTCAGGCTGCAATCTACGTTGTGCTGGACCAGCAACGATCCATTTGCGGGGAACGGAAACATTTAAATCAATGGCGAATAAATCCTGAGGTCGGTGTTCTCCAAAGTCCTCTTTGGTTGCGGTACCAGCTACCGGGTACCACTTGATTCCTGGCATTAAAACCACAAAGTTCGAACGAAAAATATAGTTCTCGGTACCGAGGTATCGCAATTGGCGCACCTCTGGTCCAAAGATATTTGACACTCGATCCACCGAATCCAAATACGCAAACTGAGTATTTGGTTTCCCCTTTGCGGTTAGTTGTAATGTTGATTCCTCGTCGGTGAAATGTGCGCGTGGAATTTTGAGTAAGCCATGACGAAATTGATAGTCTGTGACGTCTTTTCCGTCGATCAGTAGTTGGCCAATGCGATAGCCAGGGTTGAAAGAAAACAATGCGAATTCGCCGATATTAGCTCCTGAAAATGAAACCGACATACTCAGATCTAGTTTGATCGAACGACCGGGGTAAATATCAACATCACCTTCGACGCGATGCACATCAGGAAACGAAACTGGATCAAAATGCTCGTCGTGTATCTGCTTCCAGGTTGAAATCTGTCTATCGTCTATGAAATGCGTACCGTACATCGACGCGATAAGAAAAACACCCACGAAGGCTGTGTAAGCTCCCTTTCTTCGCTGTGCGGTACCGTTGGTTGAGTTGCGCGGGTAAAGCACCGATAGCCAGAAAAGAAAGCCAAATCCAATTAACAATAGAGCCACGCGGTTTAGCAGAATTTCCGAAGTAAATAAGGTAGGAATTAGGTCAGACGGAAAGATCACATTACCAGTCACCGTATGCAATGGTGCGGAAATCGACAAAGGTAGCCGGCTCGTTAACCACAACCAGCCATACAAGCAGAATACGGACAATAGCAACGCGACGAATCGAGGTCGAATAAATGAAGCCAAGAAGAGTACGAGAACACCGTAAAAAACAAAGTTCGGTATCACATCCAACGCTAGAAAAGAGACGACACTCCAAGGTTCAATAGGTTCGCCAAACGGGATTGTGAACATTTCAGATAAGAGACCATATACGACACAAAGAACTACGACGGATACCAACGGTATACCCATGATCATGAAGGTACCGAACAGGCGACCCAAATGGAACTGTATGTCTCCAATAGGTTTGGTCGCGATGACTTCGTTGATGTGGTTGTTTTCGTCCCGTGAATGCATGTCATAGGCTAAGACTAGGACGCCAAGACTGCACAGGGCTAAGAAACTACCGCCTAACAATGATGCCAGATAGCGCGGACTGATCACACCAAACATCGGAGCTACCCCAGAGGTGTGCATGTGCGATAGCGTTACAACCACAAAATACCACGCGCACACAAAAAATGTAAGCGTCAGGATGAGTTTAGTTCGCGAGAGCCGAGCACAGATGCGGTACTCGTTTATTGCAAGCACCCACATATCGGAAAGACTAAACTGATGCTGCCTCAAATCCACGGTCATTGCTCTACAAAAAATGAGAAGATTCCATTTTAACCTGCGAGTCCTCGTTAGTTTTTGATATCCAGAATGAAACGTGTTCGCGTTGTTCTTTGTAGGCTCCGATGTCTAACATAGATTGGACTCAACGATGCTTAGTGTCGGTCGCGGATACCCAATACAAACTCCATGTAGTTCGCTCGAATAAGCAAGTTTCATATTTAATACTAGGAGCACTAGGCGATGCATACGAGCGAGACATTCGTTGCACACATGTGGGATCCAACGTCCGTTATATTTGTGCTAATACTATTGTGTTAGGTGTTCCTTCCTTTAATCTTCGTATGTCTGTGTGTATTGAACGCACGGACCAAGTGAATCTTAAATGCGTTGATGTTCTCTAGCTGCGCCAAAACGTACGAGGCCGCCAAAGGAATTAAAGAAGTTCCTGTGTAAAGAACTACTGGTTTCAAAACCGGTTTCCATAATTCGTTTAAGTGGTGTGCTGAGTACCGTCGAAGATGGAGGGTTATTTCAAACGGAACTGAGTTGGTTTTGGGGTACACACTGATCTCTAAAAGTGCTTATCTATCCTGAGCAGTTCAATTTGAGACTTTTTCAAGTACTGGGCTGTTCGAAGTTTCTATCTTTTTTGAAAAATATTTTGGGTAACTTTGTAGGACGCTCTTTGAACACGAATCTATTTTTGGGAGGGGCGTTTGCCATCTTGCAGACATAACAAGAAAGCCTGAATGTCAATCGAAATTAGTACTTGTTTCCTGCTCTTATTCTGCGTAGTCGCTGCTATCTCCAGACTTGACCTCTGACACCTATCAACTTTGCCTAAGACAAATGAACTTGTTGCGCTAATTCAACATTCGTCTGTTCGCACTTTGGGTAAACACATAACTTCACCTGTCAATCCACCTGAGTGCTAAATAATTTCGACGCGACCTTCTTCCTTGCTTGCGTTTCGATAACCGGATGACATCCATGTCACGCACACTAAATCAGATCAAGTGCCCTCACCACAGAATTGTTGGCTCTTTACTCAAGTATGTTTTGATTTTTTCTAATTGTTTTTCCGAAAGAAAGTGTCGATCTTCATTTCTGTAGATCAGCGCGTGCGCAGCTAATTCTTGCACTCTACTTGAAGGAAAGCGTACCATGGCTTTCAGCAATGTATCGGAATTGGTCATTGCCCATGTGTCGAGTGTGTCCGAATAGTAACTGTCGCGTTGTTGTGGATCCAAGTGTTCCGCAAGCTGGATAGCGTTTTCCGGATTCCCGTTTACGACGTATTCAAATCCTACCTTCCTGTAGGACCGCGCTCGATACTTGTCGCTTACGCGGGGTAACAATTTCGCAGCTACATCAACATCCGTCTGTGCGATCTCATCAATCACTTTATAGTCTAAAGCTGTTGGCCAAGTGGATTTGAGCGGATTCAATGCTAAATGCATAGCACGATCTGGATCGACGCGAGCTAGTTTGCGTACAGTAGTTTCTACGATACGGGCAAACAGTGGATTTTGATCGTTCGAACCTGATAAAACCCAATCAAGCGTAGCAGCCGGATCGTTTTCGGACCATACATTTACTAATGACTCAGCAACAACCCAAGTGTTGACTTCTTCGGCGCGTAGGTTCTCCATTAACTGAATGGCTTCATGTGGGGCTGTCGAAGCTATAGAACCGATCGCCAAGGAAATTGCACTGAGTTGTACATCTTTTGGTAGAACACTTCTCCTTTCAATAAGTTCTCGAGGATTAGTTTCGCTCCAGATCCTCATAATTGCTCTCGTGAGCTGCACTCTGTCCGAGGCATCGTCTAACACAGAGACACGGTTCAACGCGTCTACGGGATTAGTTTCAGCCCATACCTCAGCAATTTCCGCAGCAAGAAACTGAATTTTTTCGTCCCTTATGGATTGCTCGAAAATAGCTTCAGGATCTGATCGCGCGACTGACTGGACCATCATAAGGTTAAATGCTGAGGAAGCTAGTGTCGATTCAGTGTCATATTCAAGAATCTCGGTAAGAGCTCCAATACCATCTCTGTTCACCCACATTTGGGCGACGTCTACTGCTGTATCGAGCCGGAACCGCAAATCTCGTCCGTCTCCGATCAACGCTTCCCATGCCTCTTGCGGAGTATCGACAAATCCCTCGACTCTGCTCACATCCATTAGCCTGCGAACGTATTTTTCGTACCCAAATATTTGACCTATCGCAATGAGTCGTTCCTCGGGTAAGTCGACACGAGCTTGAACAATTGCTGTCAAAGCATTCTTCCGTTCTGGAGGGTCAAGATGCGAACCCGCATTAACCGCATCCGAGAGATTAAGTAAGGACCATTCGTGAAAAACAGCCCCTAGCAATGCTTGACGCTGTTCGATAGGAAGTTTGCTGGCGCAATCCAGTGCTTGGCTAGGCGCGATTGTTGTGAGTCGTTTAAGAATTGCGGAAAGGACTTCTCGTCGCCAGAAACCGTTAGAAACGTTTTTAGCACTTTTAAAAAAATCTACGAGCAGTTTTGAATCTGCCTGCATCAACATCGCATACAGAGTGGTATTTCCGGCAAATTTTGAAGTCGGTTTTGTTGAGGTGTCGATACCGTCGAGAAACTCGTCGAATTGAGCACATGAAACGTTGCCAAACTTCGAGTCCCCATCTATTTCAGCGAACTGATCGAGTCTTGGACTAGCTGCTTTGGAATCTGCATTCGTGTCAAGGAGAGAAGCAATGCCAAGCAGGGCTATCGACACCATCATACCGCTTAATAAAAATCCTATAAGAAATGCGATATATTTACGCAGATGATTAGATACAAACACTTTAAACTACTAACTAGTTGTCTTCTAAGTACTTCTTTACGTTATCCAACTCCTTGAAGGAGAGGACTGGGTTGCTCCCATGGGTCTGTATTAGTGCTCTGGATGCTGCAGTCTTCAAATCGTTGGTCGCTAAAGAACTGATTGACTCCATTAACTGTTTTGGGTTATAAAGTGCCCATTGGTGAAACAATCCGGTGTAATAGTCCAACCGCTGATTTTCAGTTAGCAGATCGCCCAATTCTAATGCGCGTTGGGGACGGTTAGTGTGGACTAAAGTTCCGCCTATTAGAGATATTGATGTGAGCTTGGACACTGGGCGGATTCTTGGCAACAGGGATATTGCTACCTCAATGTCTGTGCGGGCAAGCGTTCGGATCAGTGTTGTTTCAAGGTCAAACACAGCTCTATCTGAATGTTGGGACATAGCCAATTCCAATGCGAGAGAATAGTCATTTGAAGCTAAACTACCCACAACGACTTTTAATATTCTTTCGCGTTCGTGATTCTCCATTTCTTCGTTCGTGAGAATCCATTGGATCGTCGCTTGGGGATCCTCCTTCGTCCAATCTGAAAAAAACGTGCTCACCAGGTTCGTCCAATCGAACCCTCTACTCTGAGCGTCGAGCAGAAGTCTCAGGCTTTCGTCTCGATCAACGCGACCAATTGAGAGAATTGCTTCCTCCATTGCAATTTCTGCCAATGGTTTTGCTAAAGAAGATGAAACCACTAACACTTCATGAGGACTTGAGCGCGCCCATGTTTGTGCTGCAAGTCTTGTTAGCGTTTTGCGGCGATCATCAGTCTCGTACGTGGAAGATGTATTGAGCGCAGCACTCGGATCGACTCGCGACCAGTGTTGTACTATGGCGTACAACAGCGCATCCTTACATGGAGCGTCTAGGTTCACTGCTTGGTCAAAAATACCCTGTGGAGAATGTTCCGCGAGTGCCTGTACTAGAAGTCGGAGAACAACGTATTCATCGGAACTCCAGTGATCCGAATTAAATTTGATAGAATCGACGACTTTCTCAAGGAATCCTTCGCTATCCTGCAGCCACCAATCTTCTGCGATACTCACCAGTAATCCGACTCTCTGAGTCAACTGCTCTTCGTCCTCGATGGCCTGATTCCACGCCTCCTCGGGTTCTTGAGTGTTTAACCAAGAACGTTCTTCAGCGATTACTCTGTCCACAGAGAAGTTGTCTCCAAAGCGGAGCCCAATATCTCGACGTTCCGTCTCAGGCAAGTCGTTTCTAGCTAGCAAAATTGTCTGAAGAGCGACATCACTCAGGGGATGAACAAGTTGGATTCCTGCTGCAATTGCAGCGTCCAAATCTGACCGAGCCCACACTTGGAACACTACCTCTAATGACTCTGTCCGGCGCTGACCTGGTAGGTCCAGTACGTGTCGTAATGCCATGTTTGGGTCAATATCTGCCAGCCGTTCAAACACAAGTGTTTGTACTACCTTTCGCACTATCGTCGATTCAATGCTCGTAGACTGCTTAAGGAATCGTAACAAATCGTCTTCATCTTTTATCAAGAGCAATGAATAAAGTGTCGCCTTTAGCTCAAAGTTGCTGACGGAGTCATAGAACGCATCCAATTCAAAAATCTTCAAATCAGACAGAACAGAGTCTTCTGTCTTCGAGTCAGCCGCCGAAGTCGGTGATTCGGATGTGAGTTCGAGAGAGTCGGGACTGAACGCTAACCACAATGTGCAGGAAAGTGTCGCCAACAGACCACCACCAAAGATGCCTGCAATGATTGGAGTGCGAAGTCGGACTTTTACCTCGGCCGACTCAGAGTCTAACATGTCACCCAAACCCCAATTGGGTCTTTTAAATTTAAAGAATTTATGACATTGAAATTACACACACTTGAACGATGTACGAAGAACTTTGACTTGACCTGATAAAAAAAACGCAAAATATGAAGGCACTCCGATGTAGATGAACCACGATCATGCCTTATTGATGAGTGAGTTAACCTCAGTTCTCAGCACGGCAAAATTCCGATCTTAATATCCGAGTATTGGTGAACTTACCGTCACGTTATTAGTCTCCGTCGATGTAGTTCGTTGGTATTGGGGGGAGTAAACACAGATATAAACGAAGTATTATTTTTTTGTTGTGTCAAACCATATCTCGGAATTAGCGAGGTTCGATCCGATCTGAAAACCCAAAGGGCGTTCAATTCACATAAAGCAACTGTCGAATAACGTTCTTTGGAACTTCTCTCTGGGTTTGGATTCTTTTCTCCACTGTCCAATAGCCACAACTGTTTAGGTAGATTCATGGTATCACCGTGAAGGAGTTGTTCAGATACCGACGATGTGCTTGGACAGGAAATGGTCACAGCACTATTCATTTCAAAGCTAGATATTACATCGATAATATCATGATGAGAAGTATATACAAATAGATCCAGTGTTGCTTTCCAACGGCCACTTACACATGCGGTATTATAAAAATGGGAAATATGAAGTTGTCACATGTTAGCCCAGACACTCGGCTGGACCGAGTTCGTATTCAGGA
>CAZEFI010000053.1:0-13277 GCA_964511425.1 uncultured Pseudomonadales bacterium | reverse complement strand
GATCCTTTATGTCGTCTTTGATCGCTGGGTGGGCGTTGACAAACTAAAACTGACTTAAGGCGAAGGAATACCGCGGTCAGAATCACCGTTGTCAGTGTGTAGCACCCGCCTCCGCGGCGCGAAAAGTTCTTTTGCAGGTACTGGCGCAACTACTTCCAACACTTTGGATCGAATGCCTCGCATTTCTTGCCAGTCCTCATACCTCGGATGCTCACGGAACGCAACCCATTTTGGATCATCGCCCGTCCACCAAGGCGGAGGTTGAAGCCACAGTCTACGATCAAAACAGTCAATATTATCAAATACATAATCGTGATTATTAACGTATAAACTAATTTCTACTTGCTCATAACAGGTCAGACCTTCGAGAAACGTTATCCATTGAGGATTCGTAAAAGAAAGGTCTCCATTTTCGTATCGAGCGATCCAATGCAGAAAGTCTGATGTACCTGTGATGAGTGTATTACCTTCTACCTTCCAATCGTAAAGAGCTCGATAGCGATCGACCATGTCGTTGGCAGATTCTCTTAACCCTGCAATTTCCAGTGCATGTTCGACACCTTTTAAGTCATTATTACGGAATCTGTTGAATGCGATTGCTAGGGCTGGTTCACTCGATCTGGGGCGAATTTGCGCCCAGCGAATAAGAACATCTTCTGCTTCCTTGAACCAACCTAAATCGGAATATAGCAACGCCAACTCGGGTACTGCCTCAGAGTTGGGGTACTTACTAGCCAACGATATTGTGTCTTGTAGAAAAGTAACTAAATTCTTACTTCTTTCGTAATCGAACACTGCCTTTAAAACTACGGCAGGGTAGAAATTCGACCGCAAAGCAAGAGTACGGTCTACATACTCTTCGCGGGATTCTGGCACTAGCTTTGTCAAAAGAAACATACCATAAGCACTTTCTTGTTCTTGAGGCAAATATTGGACTAACGCGATTGCACTTTCTTGATCTCCGGTATGAAACAAATGACTAGCTCGAAGATATTGTTCCAATCCTGTAGAAGTAATGGTTGAAGAGTTGGCATCTGGGATGCTGTTGTCATACAATCCTTCTGCGACCTCTTTAGTGATCACGTTGCGAATTTCAAGCAATGAAAGCTCTGGATAGGAAAATTCGTTGGACCACTTTAACTTCCACACGTCTTTTCCGACGTCGATAAGACGCATTTGTAGTGTCCAAGAGCCGTCGGAGGTTTCGGATACTACATAGGATCCGCTCACTATATGAGTCGTACCAAGTTCGTTTCGAAATCCTCTGGACTTACTCTTCAGGGCTACAGCTTCTTCTGCAGCATCGTAGTCCACGACGAATAAGTCTCTACTCTCCGCAAGAACCTCGGTAATATGACGCGGAAATCCTCGCGTTAAATGTCCGGGAAACTCTTCTGGGGCATCGAACGGTAAGACTGCGACAGTAATAAGCTTGGGTGCGGTTGTTGGTAGGAATAGAAAGTACCCGACGATCGTCAAAATGACGACGGAGGTCATAAAAATGATGGTGAAGAAAAAAACGTGAGATGTTGTTTTTTCTTTATCCAAATTGTTCCTCACGTAATGTTCGGTACTGACTCAGTCAAAATCCTATGTGCATACTCGATGCACGAAACCGTCCCCCACCGTGGGGATTCACAACCATTTGAACTCTGTTTCAGAGCTCACGGGTCACATGTTGGTTGCACCGTCCAATTCTTCTTGTCTTTTGTTAGCTTCTCGTTCTCCCAGACGTGTGATATAGTCCGTGAAAATGGGTTTCGAATCTAATGATCCGAACTTCACTGCCCAATATATGTGTGAGCCGACGTAGACATCTGCGGCGGTAAACTTATCTCCTGCTATATAGGGTGAATTTTGCAGTGCTTGCTCCAGTGATGCTTGTACTCTCGAGAAATTACCGTATCCTGCCATTGCTTCCTGTCTCTCAGTAAGTTCCACTTTCAACGTCTTGTTCGTAACTGCATGTTCCACCGGACCTGCGGCAAAAAATAACCAACGATAGTAGCTTCCACGATCACCTAGATCTGGAGCAAGTCCTGCCTCTGGGAAGGCATCCGCAAGATAAGCACAAATCGCAGCACATTCCGTGACGACTACATCACCGTGTTTGATCGCGGGAACCTTTCCCATTGGATTGATCGCAAGATATTCTGGTCCTTTCATCGGAGGTCCATACTCCACGATAACAGTGTCGTAAGAGGTATTCAACTCTTCCAACATCCAACGCGCCATCCGGCCTCGAGATTGTGGATTGGTGTAAAGAGTAAGTGAACTATTCAATATAGTATCCCGTTCGAGAAATAAATTTGAAGGAAACAGTAAGCAATGTAATTTTACTTCTTGCCTAGCTTTGCCACGCAATCAAATATAAAGGAATCAAAACACGATGTATCAACGACTTCATGCTAGTGTAAGTAACTTTGTCTTGATCAGTTTGATCTAGACCCTGATAGGTGTTTCAGGCTGAGAGACGTTGAAGATGAAGACGCTATGGAAACTATCGTTGCGATAGGAAAACGACAGCCATAAAAACTACTAGCACTTGTTTCAACTCTCTATATATAACGCAAGGCGGATTCCTTCTGTCGCCGAAAAGGTTACAGAGTAACGGACAACAGAGAGAACGCTGCAGAGACCCTCAGGAATTGTTGTCAAGACAAAACTATCACGTTAGGCGTCATTCTTAAAGACTATCAAGCGACCACAGGATCTAGCTGCCATGTTCCTTTAGAGAATCAGCTGCTGAGCTGAGTGAAACTATATGCGAGAGTCGAAGCGTTGTCCTGTATCCCTATCGGATGTCGAATTCAGGATACAATTTTGAACATGTCGCGATTCTGACCTCTATGCACGAATGGGTACATGACCAGCAAGGCTATAACGCAAATGGTGAACCACCTACCAAGCCGTCGCTACACGATGAATGGCACGCCCGATCTAGGGTTCTGACCAAGAAGCGGAACTAGGATGTCTTCCACAAACTCAAGAAAGAAAATTCGACTATTAATTCTTCTGGGTTGTTTAAGTACTGTTTTAGTACTGTTCATGCTTAGCAGATTCATTGTCTTTCGAGCTGAAACAACCGAGCCCGATACGCGCGGGGCAGTCAATACTGATCCAAAAGTGGAACCAGTCTTCAGCTCTCGACTTGAAGAAAGAGGCGACGTGAATGGCAAGAGTTTGGATACATTACGAATCAACGACATTTGGAAGACGTGTTTAGTTGGTGAAGTTCCGACGGACAATGAAGGCGAGTTTTTTTCTTTTTTTACAGATCTCGAGCTTTCTTCGGAATGTCTGGCCCTTCTAAGTACTCACGTACTTTCCATCAACCCGTTTACACACCACATGATGAGAAAAAAGATAGTTGGTCGAGTCCAAGTGCCGAACCACGGCATTGAGTTCTCTTTGGTGATATTGGACAATCCTATGACATATGAACGCTTGTTTTCTGATCCTGATGGGGATTTTGCTCGAATTGAAGATGCTCTCACTCGAAATGAGTGTCTTACGACGAATGAAAATCTAGCACGTAATGATCTTAAAGAGATATGTCATGCAGATGCGTTTACAAATGTTGCAGCACTTATCGAATTCTGTCATGATAGTTTTGACGCAATTGACTATGTAAAGCAAGCAGTAGATCAGTATCACGGAGTACAAACTGAGCTAGAAATGATAGACAAAACTTGGAAAGGCTTCGTGGAAAGACGGTGGGTAGCACAACAATGTCGAAGGATCAATTGGGTGGTAGATCTTGATCTGAGCTCGGATCCTCGACAATTCGAACTTCTATTAGCCATTGGAGACCCAGAAAGAATCGATCCAGACGACAATCGTGTAGACTTGGACAACTTACTTCGAAAGCAAGGGTTATACGAGCGCAGGGAACGAGATGTGCTCTCCAGAACACTATTAGAAGTTGGTGCTCGGTTGGGCGACGATGCTGCGGCACTTACCGACGAAGGTCTTTACAAAGGAAGATTCACAGATCTTTTCGCGAGTCAATCTTGGCGCGATCTCAGTAGCGTTCAAAATCCAAGCGAGTCGCGATTGCAGCTGGTCGTCGACTTTATCGTTGCTTTAGAAGAGGATGAAACCGACTTCGATTGGGAATGGTTGGTGACTCACATTTGCGCACCTCAGGAATTCCGAACTATCACATCGGCAGAGATTAGTAAACCTCGTAGTTGTCGAGATGTGGTCAATAGTTTATACAACAATTTGGAATCAACATCAGAGCACCAATTTGAAATTCTTAAAGAGTTTGAACGGGTAGCTATCGAACTTGACGTTTACAACTAGATACTTGCGCATTGTCGTTTTAGCCGATTGACAAGTATTGGGTCTCAAGAAACTCGATGGAAAATCTAAGAGCTGACCTTGTGCGTGTAATCCCGATTCAAAAAGACGTTACAGAAGTATTCATGCTCAAGTTGCTTCTACAGATCCGTCGTCAAATGAAACACCTGCCAGTTTCATTAACTCAATACGTAAATTAGGCTATATTTCCAAGCTAATCAAGAAAAACTCAAGAATTGTTCAACCTCATTTTCGAAACGACTGCAAATCACTTGCTTTCAAAGTGGCGACACCTTTTGTCGCTTCCCAAAAGTTGTATATGTGCAAAGACTCCGTTGATCCCTGTATCTTCACCTCAAATTTTTTCTGTGCCATTGGACGTTGCGCAGTAAATTCTTCAATGAATACTTCATTGGTCTTTAAGTCCGATAGCTTCAGGAATTTGTCATCACCTCTTACAAGCACAAACGCTACCCGAAACTCTTTCTGCGAATGTTCAAAACTAGGAGTACGATGACCAAGCTTGTCAATTATTTGCTCGATAGTCCAAGTCGAAATTTTGCTCGCTGTAAATATCTTTGTACCTAGAACTTCAACTGTGACACTAATGTCTTGATCCGAATCCCGTACTAGTGAATCGTTCTTGATCTCATCATCATCCAAGATCTCGGTGGTTCGTTCTTTCAACAACCACGCACCATCTTCTGCTACCCAGATATCCGGTACTTCAGTTGGCGAAGTCCAACCCGCCAAGTACAGTTCCAACGCACTATAAGGTATGAATCCCCAGTTGTGTCTGGGGTAAAAGTCACCCGCTGAATACACTCCGCCGCCTAAATCTACTAGTGCGTCCTTTTGGAAACCTCCGAGGAGTCCCCCAACGCTACTGAATCCCCAATGCGTTTCAACTACCGTGGGAATTACTTCGATACGACCAACCCACAAATGCATTACTTCATGCAATAGAGAACCATCTATTATCTGTTCGTGAGTTAGTAACTGCACAACTCCCCTCAGCTTGCTGGCCGATCCAAAGTCTTTTCCGATATCAATCAATTTGGTACCAGTACCTGTTTCAGTATTTCTGACCACCGCCATACGCCCTAGCGTGTCAGTCCCCCATTGATTGCTGATTCCTTTTGGGGAGTCATACACCAATACCAATAGGTCGAATACATCTTCATAGTGTCGGTAAAACTCTCGAGAAATCTTGATCATGCCCCATCGACTAGTTAGACTCGACTTGCCAGGAGTCTCCATCACTACAAAATTGTCGTCGTGATGAGTAATTTTTGGAGTCGGTAATACAGCCACGCAACCACTCACGTACATCAAGCACCCGACCATGAGCAGCCACCGTGAAATTGGCCTAGCGAATATCGATCCGATCAACTTTTTAATCATTTTGGATAATCTAATCTGCAATTTCCGCATGGACGAACTGAGTCAATTTTTTGTTATCGATTTTCTGGTAGCGATTTACTCGACTGATTGAACAACAACTCTCGTCTTCTCTGCTCCTCCTCTGGCGTTAGATCTTTTTTAACAAGTTCTTCTCCTAACTGCCTACCTCGCTGAAATCCAGCTCGTTCACCAAGTCTTTCAGACCACTGCTTCAGGTTCGGAAAAGAATCCCAACTATCTTCCTCGAGAATACGCCCAGCAAGGTGAGCCCAAGACCAGATCGCTATATCTGCAATGGACAGTTCGTTTGTCGCTATAAACTCTCTGGAAGCCAACTGTTTGTTCAAAACACCACATAAACGATCGACTTCTCCGACAAATCGTTTCTGACCATATTCCAAGAGCTTGATGTTCGGCTCAATTTTGGGTGCATAACGAACAAAGTGATGCGCGTTCCCCATCATTGGACCCAGATTAGCCATTTGCCAATGTACCCATTGCATGACGTGGGTATACCCTCTCGAGTCAGAGGGTACGAACTTTTTCTCCTTGGTGGCTAAGTACTCCAAAATTGCACCCGATTCAAACACAGACAATGGCGACCCTCCGTCGAGAGGTTCGTGATCAACTATAGCAGGCATACGATTATTGGGACTAATTTTCAAAAATTCTGGTTTAAATTGATCTCCAGCACCAATGTCAACAGGAATTAACTTGTACGGAATACCGCACTCTTCGAGCATGATCGAAACCTTCCATCCATTAGGGGTCGGCCAGTAGTACAAATCTATCAATCGTCCAGTCTCCTTTCCACTCTAAAAAGAGTATATTAATCGGGTTTGAAGACCCGATACTATATACTTTGAGGTTCGTTCAATCCTAGTTACTTTTTTCAAATAATAGATGAGTCCATGAAATTATTCTTCAAACCTAAAGTAAGTCTGTTGGGTCTCCTAGTGTTCTCAGTTGGGTTCCCAGTTGGATTACAGTCAGCCCAAGAAGACTACGACGTGAAATCTGCACTGCAGGAGTTGATCGATTCACACAAAGTTCGCGGCGCGATTGCGATGTACATAGAAGACGACAAAATTGGACTAATTAGACTAGGCGAAATTTCAGACGAACGGCGAGAACTTCCGCATGAATCCTCTACCTTCTTTGAAATAGGTTCCATCACTAAAGTGTTCACAGCACTATTGGTTCAGACTTTGGTGGATGAGGATCTGCTTGATTGGGATGGTTCAATTAGCCAATACCTCTCTGACGTCGACTTTATGAATGACGAAGTAGCGAATGTGACTTTGCGCGAACTAGCTACCCACCGTTCAGGATTGCCCCGGTTAGCGAACAACTTTACTGAAACTGAAGAACCTGGTGATCCAATGGATCCCTATGCGAAATACGGCGAGCATGATTTAATCTCCTATCTGGAATCGTTCAATCCATTGGGATTGACAAAAACTTACGCCTATTCCAATTTAGGATTCGCAATACTCGGTTACATCGTAGCTAAATCTCTAGATATGACCTACCCTGATGCATTAAACCAACGCGTATTGCACCCCCTTGAAATGAACAACACTTCAGCAAAGGATGATGTCAGCGAAGACGCCGGTCTAGCCGCGGGATACAGCAACACTGCGAATATGGGACCATGGCACTTTAATGTTCATGCGGGTGCTGGTGCGATTCGTTCGACTGCGATGGACATGTACAAGTTCATTCGTGCAAATTTCCGCGAGGCAAATGATTCCATTCATCAAGCACTGCGTTCGATACGTGAATTACAGTATGAGTCAAACCATGCTCTGGGTTGGATTACAGAGTCCAGTACTCATGACACGACCATCTTCTTACATAGTGGTCAAACAGGTGGGTACGCTAGCTTCTTAGCGATCGATCCCGAACGCAACCGAGGTTGGGTGATTCTTACGACGTCAACTGAATCTGACACTATCACTAAGATCGGTGCGTCATATTACAAAGAAGCATCTGAACTCGATCCGATGGATCTATCTCCTTACGTCGGCGTTTACAAACTCGGCGAAAATCAATATATGACCATCAGCGATAATTATGGAAAGCTACAAATTCAAGTTACGGGACAACAACCCGTTGTGCTAGATCGTACCAAAGACCATGTATTTGAACTGCAGTCTCTTAACCTTATGGCAACGTTCAATTTTGGTGAAGATGGTATCGCAACCACATTAAATTGGTCGCAACCCGGAGTTGCCGTAACTGCTGAGCGAGTCGATGACAGTTACGGTATTGCAACGCGAGAGGAAGTGTCTATTGACGCCAAATTGATGCAACAATACGTGGGACAATACCAATTGAGCAGAACGGCAATAGCGAACGTGAAGCAAGTTGAAGATCGTCTCTTTGTCCAAGTCTCTGGACAACCAGAATTTCGTGTGTTTCCGATGTCCCCAACCCGTTTTTTCTATAAAGTCTTTGACGCCGAGATTGAATTTGAAGACGATGATGACGGAAGTATTACAGGGCTAGTGTTTCATCAAGCAGGTGCACATCGAGCACCGCGAATCGACAAAGACGATTAACTATGGGAGATCGAGACGAATCTCCCGAATTCTACTTTCAATTTGCGTTATTTTCTGCCGTAAGCTTTCAGTATCTATGGAAGAAAATTCTCCTTCGTCATAGAGGCAGGTACCGTCCACAAAAACTCGTCGCACGTCACTTGCGTGAGTACAGTACGCAAGATGGGACTCGACGTCGTACATTGGCAATTGATGTGCGTTCTTGATACCAACTTGGATTAAGTCTGCACGCAGTCCTTCACTCAAAGATCCAATTTGGTCTCCCAAGCCGATGGCTTCTGCACCTCTCTTTGTAGCCATTTCGAGAACGACTCTTGCCGGCAACACTGTTGGGTCCATCGTGGAGACTTTTTGCAAGTAAGCCGCGAGTCGCATTTCTTCCCACAAGTCGAGATCATTGTTCGTGGCCGCACCATCAGTTCCTAGTCCAACGACAATTCCGGAGTCCAAATATTTCGCGATCGGCGCAATCCCAGATGCAATTTTTGTGTTTGACGTTGGGTTATGAATCACACCTACTTTGCGTTTTGCGAGAATGTCAATTTCCTCCTCAGTCGCCCAAACCACATGGGCGGCAATGACCTGGGACGAAAAGAAGTCTATATTTTCTAAATATTTGATCGGGGTTGCATCATGGTTGGTCTGTGAGAAACTAGTTTCAAATTGAGACTCAGCCAAATGAATGTGTACGGGTAATTGGTAGTCGTGACTCAATTGACACAATCTGATCAATTGCTCTCGGTCTAGTGTGTATATCGAATGCCCTGCTAATATAGGTTCGACTGTTGAATCAGGTCGAGATAATCCCCACTCACTACAGAACATTTGAGCCTTGGTCCATTGGTCGTTAATGTCTTTCGCGTCATTCCTAGGTTGGTCTACAACAGTGGCAGAAATTAAGGCACGCATTCCTATTTCATCGACAACCTCCGCGGCGGTTTCGTGAAAAAAGTACATATCAACGAAGGTTGTTGTACCCCCACGGATCATTTCCCAACACGCCAGTTGCGTTCCTACACGAACGAACTCTTCGTTCACTGCAGCAGCTTCAATTGGATTTATGTGCTCATTGAGCCATTCATGAAGTGCGACGTCGTCGGAAAAACCTCGAAGCAATGTCATTGCGGCGTGTGTGTGACCATTTATCAATCCCGGTAGTACAACACTGTCGTAACCAGCGACTTCGGAGTTCGTAAAAAACTTTCGTCGTACGTCCGGTGCCCTACCAACCGCGACAATCGTCCCTTGGTCAACTGCTACAGCACCAGCAACAATGATCCGGTTGTCGTCGTCCATCGTGACGACATAATCGCCGAAAATGATTTTTTCGACGTATTGCCGAGGCATTAGACTGAATGACTCAGGGCAGAACTACGAAAGGAACACGTCGCGCGAAAACAAGTTCTTTGAATTTGGAACGTCTATTGCTGCTTGTCGAACACACGCTTCAATGAAAACTTTTTCCGGCGTACAGTCACTTCCACCTTGATTTCTAAGCGCTTCCCCGACTCCGTCAACGAAAGTTTCTCGACACCCTGAATCGCCTCTCGCGATTTATTGATGACTAACGATTGACCCAGCCATCCAACACTGATAAGCCAACCGTCCGTCAGTTGTTGTCCCAAGTTCAAGTCGACATACGGAGTGTCTTCGTATTGAATGCCAATGAAGTTGTCGTCTTGTGAGATTTCAATGAAATTGGACTTAACTACGGGAAAGTCTTGCTCTATATAAACTGCAGACGCGGTAGGATCACTTTCTCGACCTTCGACCGAAGCTTGCCTTTCGGTATCCCATAGCGCATCTACGTCGGGAGCTGGATCACTTGCCTCTACTACGAGATTCCACCGGCCAGCAAGATCAAACGAATTTGGTGCTTCATAGGTCATGGTAGTACAGCTCGTAACGAAAGTTACCAGGGGAAGCGTAATACAAAACCATGAAAGTTTCACGAGCATTTGCTGAAGTCTCGATTGATTGGGTGTCGGTAATAAGCTTGTTTTGTTAATCCCAAAGATGCACGTGCTTCGCGCCACGAAAGAATACTCAGTTCAGTCTCCATACCATTAGTTTAAAGATTGTTCCAAACTAGTCCGATATCGTTTCTGTCGTTGGATCATCGAGCTGATCCATATAAGGAGTCGAAAGTTGTAGTGAACCAGCACTGATTAAAAAACCCAGGACTGCAGGAATGAGAACGACCAACAGACAGTTGGGTATGGGTTTTTCAATCCAGTGGTGCATACCCACCGTTCGTATCCACACGGTCCAAAGCACGGGTACGGTGAGGGACAAAGCGAACACATTTTGCTCCAGTCCAGGAATCCAGGACAACGGTGCTTGAATGCCGATGGGTTGGTATGAGCCTGTCCATAGCGTTGCCACCACAAAGAGTACAAAGAACAATAAAACGGGTAATGTAGTCCACAGCGTGAATCCAATCCAATCGCTCCACTGTTTCGAACACTTCATCATGTTGCCAACAATCAAGAAATAGGTTGCTTCAAGCAACACAACTAGGCCAACAGAAAATAAAGTCAGCATTGGAGTAAACACTGCCATCACCTGTTTTTGGGTACGGAGACTTTCCGGTGTGTTCATCCGCTCCAACTGCTGGTCCATCATCTCCTCTTGAGAGACAAGCATTTCTTCAAATTGCTCTTCGTCCCCTTCGTTCGAAGAAAAAGTTTGTCCCAAAAATTCCGCCATCTGCTTCGTCATTGCATCAGTTTCTTCATGAGCTACCTCATTAATTCTGGCGTATTCTTCCAGTGAAACTAACGCGACTTGAAGTGCTGGAAGTACGCACAAACCAACCACCAATGCTACGAGCGGAGGAGCAATTAAGATCTGAGATCGCATACTGGCAAATACTTGACCCGGTACGACAAACACTCTAACAACATTAGCGAGCATGTAATACTCCACAATCAATTGCTGAATCGAAGATAATTTGCGTTCTCCTGACACAGTCCAACAATATTTTTCTCACATTGGTAAAGTCTTGTAAGAATCGTCCATCTATGGAACTGAATTGGATCGCATTTCTAACATTTGAGAAATCGTTCATGTAAGTTGTCGTACTAGTCGGACCTGTTGAATATCTGAAATCAAACAGACTTAAAGGCCTCCACCGTACCGGAGGCTATGAACCACTGTAAAAACCAAGGAATTGATACAAGAATCACACAAAGTGGGAGCGGTCGGTCGACCCAACGATGCATACCTACGGATTGAATCCATATGGCCCAAATCATCCCAAATGTTAGGTAAACTGCAAAAGCATTTTCTTGCGCCCAAGGGATCCACGCTAAGGGTGCCAAATAGTTTCTTGGAGCTAGTTCGCCCGTGAACACGGTCACGGCGAGGAATAGTAGGTAGTACAGTGCAACTGGCATCATCGACCACAGTGTAAATGCAAACCATTGACTCCACGCACGACGTGTTTCTCGCGAATTTCCTACGATACTAAAGTAAGTCGCGAGGATGATGATACCAAGACCAACCCAAATCAGTGTCTGGATTGGATTGGTGAATGCGCCAACGATGCGGGTGGTTTGTAATTGTTCGGGAGTGAGTGTTACACTTACGAAATCACTTAATAATTCGTCCGTGGTCCCGCCATCTGTTGCCTCCTCCACATTTTCGCGCAATTGTTCGACTACTTCCTCTCCGCCCGTACGTTCGACGAATCCTTCAAGAAAATTAACAACACCACTAGCTGTTTCCTTTGCTTGTTGTATGTACGATTCATCAGAAACGAATAAGCTTTGGGCACCGATAAACACCGTGATACTGAGCAACAACGCTAAAAGTGGTGGAACAGGTTCGATCACTTCCTTCATCGAGTCGAAAACTTCACCTGGTGCTATGAATACTCGCAGAAGATTGTTCATGTGGATATCCCTTGGTCAGTTCAATCTAACAAGTGCCGAATACCAAAATCGCATTGCTTGACACTATAGACTTTGGTGAGCATGTTTTGAAAATATTGTTCATTTTATTGTAGGGGCTTAGGTTTGTAGAGACTATCGAACTGGTGTTGTCACATGTTAGTGGACACCCTAGGTAATTAATTTGGATGACTCCGACAGAGTTGCGCACTCCAAATAATGCGCTGCTCTGATCGGAGTCTTGTTGGGTCCAGCGTTGTGTGCGGTGCATTTACGCGACCTGACGGTAATAACGAGTTTCATACTCAATCGGCGATTGCTGACCCAAAGCCGAGTGTAGCCGATGAGGATTGTAAAACCCTTCAATATAGTCAAAAATCATTGACTGTGCTTGTTCTCGATCCCGAAAACACCGCCGCGGCTGCTGGTCGATCAACTCGGTTTCCAAAGTCGCAAAGAAACTCTCTGCCATCGCATTATCAAAACAATCCCCCACAGAACCCATGGAAACCTGGACTTGAGCTTGTCGACAAGTATCCAAAAAGTGCTTCGAAGTATATTGACAGCCATGATCGGAGTGATGGACGACTTGGTGGGGGTGCCGGCGCGTGAGTGCCATCTGCAACGCTCGTACCATGAGTTCTGAATCTTGTCGAGCAGCCATCGACCAACCGACAATACGACGCGCAAAGACATCCAGAATAATTGCTAAGTACAACACACCTTCTCGAGTGGGAACATAGGTGGCATCCGGGACCCATAACTCATTCGGGGCGACTGAGTGTGTCTTAAATTTCGTGTATGGATTGGATAATGTAATCGTTGGTACGTGCGACTGATCGTCGCCGGGATTTGGACTTAAAAGGAGAAAAAATGACGGATAAAAAGCCACAAGGACGGATCACCGAGGAGCTGTTAGATCGTTTAGTGGGAGATGCGGATCCTACCGAACTTTTTCAGAGTGGTGAGTTGATTGGTGAGTTAAAGCGCAAGTTAGCGGAGCGGATTTTGGATGCGGAAATGGACGTTCATTTGGCGCAGGAGCAGGAGTCGGGTAATGTTCGTAATGGTCACAACGCGAAGACGGTGTTAACGGATTCTGGAGCGATGC
>CAZEFI010000052.1:0-13594 GCA_964511425.1 uncultured Pseudomonadales bacterium | reverse complement strand
GATCCATTTCTCAAATGAATTGATGATTTTGGGTTCTCTTACTCTTCGGTGACCTTGTCTGTTCCAAACAAAATTTAGGTCTCCATCTTTGAGGTATTTGGATGGGAGCCTCGGTCCTTCGCCGCCAAAATACACAAAGTCATCGCTCAATAGGATTCTTGCCACTTTAGTATCTTTTTCCGTATGTGCTTCGTCCTGCGTCCCGTCTGGGCGACTATGGTAGGAATGCAGTTGTCGCCAGCAATTTTGACCACGCCATTCGTAAATGTTGTCCCCCGATGCTGACACTCTATTCCAATCTCCTTTGATAGTGGGCTTCTTGAACTGAAAACGGGGATCAATCCAATAGCTACGAGTGTCAATCACTTCTGTCACGTGCATTGCATAAACTAAATGTCCTCCTCGTCCAACATCTCTAGCGGTACTGCCCGTTCCAACAATCCAGTCTCCAACCTGTGCGCCATTACGAATTTGTGGTTTGCACGTAGCTAAAGTGCAGTAGCCGAAGAATGGATTTGGTGCAAACCCACCATCTGAAACTACTACATACGAAAAGAGACTTCTTGACATCTATTTAACTCTCCTTGTGATGACTTTAAGCTTCAAAGAATTCTAGTAGGTATGTTCTTCGAGCGACTTGTAACCAATAAACATAATAATCTCGGCCCCTGGTCTGATGAACGTTTTTCTTAAACGTGTTCTGCGTGCAACTATTTAAAATTGGCTCATCGATGAAGTGTCTCTCACCAATCATTTCTCTGTCGATCTCCACCAAACACAACTTTCAACCAATCTTCAGGGAAACCCTTGTTCGCGTGCCGAAGAATGGGGGGACTTTGTAGGAAAATGGACAATCTACCTTTTAGTAAGTCTTTTTTATTGACATTTAAGAACCGTTCGCGGATTGTTGGTACAAGGTACCGGATTTCAACATAGTACAGGCGACCGCCAATAGGCGATAGGCAACGAAACGTTAGGCCTGACCATGAGTAAGTCCTCGTTCCCGTAGAGCGTGGTATCGTTTGGCACATGAGTACTCGGACGAGAATACGTCAGCAGAGCGACCCAGTAATGAAGAGCTGAAGAAGAAACTGCGGCTTAGCGTCGGGAGTTGGATTTCTTAAAAAGGCTTCAAGTTACTTCGCGTCTCAACAGTCGAACAGTATCGTTTCCTAGACCAGTAGTACGAGCACTATTCTGTGGAGATAGTGTGTCCGATGTTGCATGTATGCTAGAGCAAGTACTAAGCCTTGCGACAACGCGGTGGAGAGTCGCCGCGGGCGCGTTCCGAGAGTGTGTCTGAAATTCCGTGTATAGATTGGATAATGTAAACGTTTGTGCGGGCGACTAATCGTCGCTCGGATTTGGACTTAAAAGGAGAAAAAGTGACGGATAGTAAGACACCGAAGCGGATCACCGATGAGCTGTTAGATCGTTTAGTTGGAGAGCGGAATCACCAAGATTTTCCCACTTGTAGTATCGTTTCTATATGTCAAAAAATACTTGACTTTCTGAGAAAAACCTATAAGTTAAAACTAAAGATTTGTTCGTATACGGATTGCGCCTGTGAGCAAAGACCTGTCCAGGAATGAAGACCAAAAGGGAATCGACGAGTTAATTGACCGATACTAAGTTGCTTGACAGTGAAGTTGCCACATCGTAGTGAATAGATTCTTGAATGACTGATGCTAACAATCCTGCCCAAAAGCATAGTCAGCCTCCTCTACCACTCTCTAAAATCTTTAATCTCAGATGAAGACTGGCACCACAGAGGATACGATTGAGGAGTAGATGTAGGGGGGAGACATGTACTCTAGCACTGATATTTTTTAAACAATTAAAAGGAAAAAGGAGACAATAATGAAAGTTAAAGTTCAATTTCAAAACGAAGAGAAGCTAATCGATCAAGGGTTGCTCGCTGTCGAGGAGCTGTACAAGATGGCAGAATGTGGTGAAAATCGGATTTTCTTGTGTCGTGAAGACGACATCGACATACCATTGAAAGCGGGCGAGTTTTTAGTTATTCACGGAGACGAACAATTTGTACTTGGAAGTAGCGATATTGAGAATAATCCACCGCTACGTAAACCACTAAATCCAGAATTCAACGGTCAACGAACAATTTCTTTTCCAAGGGCAAAAATCTCTGGTAAGTCACTCAAAGAACAAGACGAGAAACTTTCGGACGGCCGTCTTTTTGTGGACATCACTGGCGGTGTCGACGAGGAAATTGAAGATGAAATGCAGATTGTTGTCCAGGATGCAGATTCGTATTTTGTCATCCCAGCTGCTGAGGATGATGTTGTTGATGTTGAAGAGTGTGGAAAGCACGACCGTCCTCCGCCGAAGGTGGACAAGTATCGAATTCGAATCGATGGAGATAAGTTTGTGGTTGACTCTACCAGCCTAAACGGTGCGGCTATTCTTGCCTTGGTCGGTAAAGAAACCACCGACTGGTTTCTCAATCAAAAACTTCATGGTGGAAAACGCGTGAGAATAAAACCAGAGGATACGGTAGACTTTGCGCAGCCGGGTGTAGAGCGATTCGAGACTGTTAGGCAAGCGGCACAGCAAGGCGATGAATGATCCCTACCAACTGCAAACAGAAGACTTAGAGTATCTTAATTCGAACTACTCTTCTAGGTGGAAAAAGACCACGGAAGGGTATGGTAAACATGGTCTAATAATTGAAAATTATTGCGTTCCGACAGGATACACCGTCGCACATTCTAACCTGATGATACTAATTCCAATCGGTTACCCTGGATCAGCATTGGATATGTTTTATTTCTCTCCTAGGCTTGAAAAGGAAGACGGTTCTGGAATTAATGCGCTGGCTCAGGAGACACATTTCGGCGAAACCTGGCAAAGATGGTCTCGCCATTACAAATGGAATCCAGATAACGATTCACTTGTCAAACATATAGAGTTCGTTTGGCATCAGTTGAAACGAGAGATCCAAAGATGACAAACGCCAAGTTGGCGATAACAGACAGACTTCATGATCAGCTGTTTGAACATCTTTTTCCAGGAGACCTGTTAGAAGCTGCTGCGGTGCTGTTGTGCAATCATGGGAAAGGTAAGGACTACCATCGTCTGATCGCGGTAGACCTTTTGAAAGCTTCGTATGATCGGTCGGAAAGAGAAAAAGACTTTGTATCCTGGCCTTTCGCTGATTGCTTCTCACCAGACAGGGTGACTCAAATTGACCAAGCTGGACAGTCAATTCTTACAGTTCACTCGCACCCAAAGAATGCAAGCGATTTCTCCGTGTTGGATGATCAAACCGATAAAGAGTTGTTTCCTTCCATTTGCAATTGGTTTGATGATGAGCGACCGCATGGTTCTGCGATTATGTTGCCTGATGGGCGCATCCACGCGCGCATCGTGGATCGATTCGGCGAATTTCACAACATGGACACGGTGTATTCGGTTGGCGATGCAATTCGAATGTGGAATCGATCAAAGATTCAGAATGAAAGTGAATACGGCAAGAAATTGGCACAGACGTTTGGTACGGGCACTCTAGATGTATTACGGGCGTTACGGGTAGGAGTCATCGGCTGTTCTGGAACCGGTAGCGTAATCATCGAATTGCTAGCTAGAAATTGTGTTGGCGAGCTAGTAATTGTCGACCCAGACATTGTAGAGGAAAAAAATTTGAACCGGATGGTCGGTGGAACGATAAATGATGTCCACCAAAGTCGTTCCAAAGTTCAAGTTATGGAACATACCGTTCGCGAAATGGGATTGGGTACAACTGTGTATCCCTACCAAGACACCACTAGTTCCCCAGCAGTAGTGGCTGCTCTGGTGGACTGTGATGTTCTATTTGGATGCGTTGATTCTGCTTCGGGACGATATCACCTTGATTGCATCGCGAGTGCTTACTTTATTCCATATTTCGATATAGGTGTACATCTTGAAGCCGACGGAACAGGAAATATAACGGCTGCGGATGCTGTTTCACACTATGTTCAACCTTACGGTCAGAGTCTTTTGCAGCGCCATGCATACACAACGGCGCAAGTTACCGCGGAAAATTGGCTTAGCGTAGATCCCAATTATTATCAACGACAAAATAAAGCAGGATACTTAGCCACGGTAGGGGAAGAACAACCTGCTGTTATGTCTATTAATATGCAAGCTGCTTGCCAAGCATTTAATGATTTCCTCGCTCGCATTCATCAATTTCGTTTGGATGATAACCGAGAATTTGCGACTCAACGATTCAGGTTAGTCCATGGATGCTTTGAGAATGAAGTTGATCTAGAAGTTTCACATTCCTTGATGGCAAAATACGCGGGTAAAGGCGATTTAAGTTTATTGGTTCAAAATAATATGACACATCATGCGAAAACATACCACGATGATAATCCAGCGTAGGTGCGACAGAAGATTTGTACCTTGTGTTTAAGTGGTTTTTCAATCAAAGAGCGCGCTTTCATCCTTACCACACTTGTTGGGTGGAGGATCTACCAGTAGAACCTAAAAAAGACACAGTCTATGTGATTGGAGGACGCCGGAATCCGTTCTGTGTGGCGATGTCGTGTCCAAGAGCTAAGTGTCGTCAAATAATTCACCTAGATATTTCCGAAGACACTTGTCCGCGATGGAAACTACGTGAACACCCGGACGGTCGGATTTCGTTGTGGCCTTCCATAATGGTAACAAGGTTCCCGTGTAAGTGTCACTATTGGATGAGACAAGGCAAAATCGTGTGGATCGAATCGCCTAGCATGTTCGTACCGGAGGCTAATACGCTTGATTAAAAAAGTAATCGTCAACAACTTTAAAAACTTTGACAAACAAGAGTTTGAAATACCAAATCGACTTGTTGTTTCAGGACCCAATAACTCCGGTAAGACGTCCTTATTCCAGGCTATCGCTGCTTGGTGCGAATTAGCGTTTTATTGGAGGGACAGAAACCCCGATCTCGTAAGAGACGAAGAAGACAACTATCCTGGTACAGACTTAAATTTGTACAACTTTCGCTCGGTTCTTCTCAAAGATTTTGACCATTTATGGCTACATAAGAACACCGACGAGCCCGTTTCGATCTATATTCACACAGATGGACCAATTAGTAGGAAAATTGGGTTTGAGATAATCTACTCTCACAGAGAAATTGCTCGAATCCGACCGACGAGAGATGTCCAAGAGGACGATCTCGACGCAATCAAGGAGAAACCATTGATCGCAACGTACATATCACCAGTTTCGGGGTTAGACCGAGAGGAAGATTACTACGGCGACAACACTGAGTTGATTGCGCAACGTCTTTTGCGCGCACAAGGAGGGGCGGTGTTAAGAAATCTGTTGTGTTTGATTAGCACTAACGACGAGTTGTGGTCAGTTCTTGAAAAAGTAGTCGATACTCACTTTGGTTATCAAATAATGCGACCTAGCATCGGGGCTCAAGCGTCTGTTTGGTACCGACATCATGACTCAGATCAGCTGTACGATTTAAGTAGTGCTGCGAGTGGTTTTCTTCAGATTTTGTTAGTCTTTGCCGCCTTACTTCACAGACAATGTTCGGTTGTTCTATTGGACGAACCAGACGCACACTTACATATGCTACTTCAGCGCAAAATGTACAACAGTCTTGAGAAAATCGCGAGTATTACTAAATCACAACTTGTCATAGCCACACACTCGGGACACTTACTGAATGAAGTGGAAGAGGATGATCTCAGAGTTTTGACATCTCAAGCAGGACTTCGCAAAATCAAAGTGAAGTCGTTAATCGGAACGATGGACCTTGAAAATGCAGACATCATACAAGCTTCTACGGAAGAAAAGATACTGTATGTCGAGGGTAAAACCGATATTGGGATACTAATCGAGTGGGCGAAAATTCTCAATCATCGATTGTTGAAACTTCTTGAGTCGGGAATGGTACTGATAACGACTGGTACACCATGGCAAGCTGTGAAGAATTTTGAGAAACTAAAAGCACTAATTCCTCTACTCAGGGGAGCGGAGTTGATTGATGGAGACCGAACCGAAGACACAAAAGAATTGCAAAAAGCACCTGAAGACATGCTTCGTATACAGTGGGAACGAAAGGAAATCGAGAGCTACCTACTAATTCCTGAGGCAATTTGCAGATTCATCCAAAATGTAGGAAGTGATTCACAGGAGCAGAGAGCGAAAAGATACTTGAAGGACCGTTTTCCACCATTTCTTTACAAGAACCCGTTTAACGATGCTGAGTCTGACATCAAATTGGATGGAAAGAAGTTTCTTAATGGAGTATTGGAAGAAGTGGGGCTCCCGATCCAAAGTTCTTATGCTCCTTTAGCAAGCGAGATGAATTTAGACGAAATTCATCCCGAGGTGCTAGACAAACTTGATCAATTCGCGAACCACTTTGCTCATATCGACTAGGATTGGCACGGGTACAGAAGATTTGCTACTAAGTGCTCGGAACAGTGTAACGAGGGTTGTTGCATTACACTTGAGTCGCATTTTCAAATAAAAACTGTCCACCAAACTGAGAACACTCCAAATCTCGAAACGCTATTGTTCTGTATGAATTCCCTATATTGCGGTCTAATTACTTCGACAAGGAAGTCTTGTGGGGATTGGATGGGTCTGAGCACGGTTTAGGGATAACTGCTTTGGCATTTTGAGCGTCCAACTTCTAGACGTCCTTTAAGTCGAGAAACTAGCCTCGTTTCCGATCTCCAAATCGCCCCTGTGTGAAACTAATCTTGTCATAAAATCATCTGAAGCTATGGAACGGGGTCAGGTTCTATTGACTGTGCCTGATAAACTCAGATCGTCCTTTCTTTAGACTCGCTCTCGCAGTTTGCACGTCTAATAGCAATCTTAAATTCTCGCGTAAGGTGACCTATGAAGAATCTTCAAAAAATCCTTAGTCTGCTCTGTAGTGTCGTGTTTATCGCGATATGCACCGCCGGAAACGGTGATGTCTCCAGCACGTTTACAGGGGAACTTATAACGGTCGAACCAGAAGTCACCGACAAAGCTGAAGAGTCTGGAACTGCACCCAAAGAAACACCGTCTGTTGAGCCCGTAGATCTTTCCAACGCAGTATTGACTATTTCCTATGATACAACCAACGGAGTGGGAGAGGCAGTAACAGAAACGCTCTACGAGGGACCGTTTGATGGAGACTTCAGTAATGAGCTTCAGATTGATGGACAAGTCACTCAATTCCCCAAACCTACGGAAATTGAGATTTCACTTCAAATTTCCGAAGACAGCGATCCTATGACGATCAATACTGTTATTGAGACAGGAATGGATATTCACTTCGCCTACATCGACTATCATGATCGCAGCGATAAGTTTCTTGTGGTTGGCTCAAGTAATCAAGTGCTCAATCCGGAAAACAAGTTTTCCATAAGTGGAGACCTCAATTTTTTGGAGGTCGATTCTCTGCATACCACATCTGTGTTTCTGCACACAGCCTTCGTCAACTTGGTAGGAGAACCACATTCAAAACAATGGGGACCCGTCTTGGTGAAGGATGGTTCGTTTGTTATTGAAGGGGACGTAGAAAGACCCATTCAGGCTCGGTTGTATGTAACAGGCGGATATAACACGAGCACACAAATCGTTCTCGAACCTGAGGGCAAACTCGAGGTTGTCAAATTGGGCAACCAGTCTCAAGCGATTAGTGTAACCGGTATCGGTTACCATGAAATCCTGATCGATAGCTGGCAGCAAACAGAAGAATACATCGAATTAGTAGAAGCCTATGTAATCGAATACGAACGATTTCACAATCCGTCATCAACAACAGCAGCAACAATTGAATCCGAAGAAGAAGTAGAAGAGGGGGCTTCCAACGACGAAGCTGATGGAGACGAGGAATCGAAAGAAGCTTCGAATGATGCAGTGGTCGTTTCTGAAGAAATTAAACCAGCTGAAGGTTGCGAAGACGCGGTTGTCCAAGAAGATGTAGCCGAAGTTGCAGATGCAGAAGACGCATCGTCGACCCCACAGTGGATAGTCTTGAGAGAGAAGATTGCGAGTCTTCAAACCGCGAAGTTACAGGACATTGCAAGAAGTCATAAAGATCCAAACGCGCAGTTGCTCGCGATGCAAATGGGCGCGTTAAGTCCCTACTATGAACACGCAAAAGAAGCACTCAGTGTGTGGCGAACACTGTCAGACAAATTTGACAAAGACGTTCTCGCCACCTACGTGACGCCAGAATTGGAGAGATCTGAACGAGTATATACTCAAACTTTGATCGACGAAGCACTCGTTCCAGGACAAAAAATTCCAGCGTTTACCTTGGCCAGTCTTGATGGCGAAGACGTTTCAATATTCGATCTCGCAAGTGAAAAAGACATGGTGTTGATTGACGTTTGGGCATCATGGTGCGGACCGTGTATTGCCGCTTTCCCCGAATTGAAAGAGCTCCACGCCGCTTATACTGAACAGAACTTCGAAATCGTCGGCATTTCAATCGATAACAATTTAGAAGCCTGGTCCGAGGGCGTCGAAACCCACGCACTTCCTTGGGTACAACTAGCCGAACTCAGAGATACTGATAACGACGGTCCAGTCTCTATCAGTCTTGGCGCAACTTCTATTCCAAAGACGTTCTTGATCGACTCCCAAGGATGCATTTATCGAAAGGACATACTCCCAGTGGAGTTAAAAACTTTTCTCGTCGATCGCTACGGGATGGATGAGTCCCTAGTGGAACCAGAGGAAGAACCCGAAGGCACACCAGAGACTTCCGGTTAAGTGTTGAAGGATAGTATTCAATCTAAATTGCTTGTTCATCTAATTGGTCAACGAATATACAAATCTTAGCTTGCTAGTCGTCTTCTGGTGATGAACTCGATTTAGGTTTCAATAGTCTTTGAAATTCCTCGAAGGAGAAGGCAATTTCTTTACCAGCATCTGTCTTGTTGAACTGTTCTTCCACGTCCGGAAGTTTCGCGCTCGTTTTAATTTCTCCAGAGAGAGTTCTCGGTCTTCGTCCGGAATAACGTGTCTGTCTCTTTGCTAAATTCTGAAAGAGCGCTAATTGCATCCGATCAGTCTTTCACGGTCTGAGATTCTTCCGAGTTACCTTTAGATTCGAGAAACTTCCTCCTAAATCATGTTCGTAAAGAGACACTGTACATCGAGGGATAGAATAGGTACCGTTTCAATTGAACAATAACTCCTCCCGCTACAAAAGAATCGAGACAAAATAAAGAGATAAAGGAACCCTAGTATGCTCCTATTGATTAGTCGACGAAAGTTTGTCAAAGCCAGTTACTTGCTGTTCTTAGTACATCTATGGACTGCTTGGGGCCAGGAAGCCCCGACGGACGAATTGATTGTCTCGAATGCTTTGGATAGTCGACTCAATGTCTCTTTGGTAGACCGTGTATACGACTATTGGGTTGGAGAAGAGAGGACCATCTCAACGGCCCTTGAAGTTTTTCACAAAATCGCCGTCGATGAGGATCGCGAGATTCGAGAGCGAGTGAACGCACACCTGACAATCGCACACTTCTATTGGCGGTATGGAGACCGCCACAGTGCCCTCAACTCAGCAGAGTCAGCACTATCCCTGGAAGAGACCACCGTTGGCACGCTGTTCAAAGCTAAGCTCCTGGATGCAGATGGTAGGGAATCAGAAGCCGCTGAATGGTATCAGAAAACGCTAGAAACTACGGAAATTCCAGAGGAACAGGAGTTTCTTCAAATTCGACTGACGATGATCCAAGTTGACCGTCGAAATGCTGATGCATTGGTAAGACTTGCAGTCAATCGAGATCAACAGTTTAAGAATCGGGCCGCACTCGTACTAGCGATACTCGGTTATCCCAAAGATGCTGTGGTACTGTACCACCCAGAGAATGAATCCGAGCATTACGTTTCACAGCTAATAAGGGTAGCGGAGTGGGCGTTAAAGGCAGAGGATTATGAGATTGCACGGATGCGGGCGTGGCAGGCCTTTGATGAAGCCGAGATTCGACTTGATGCGTTATACGCATTGACGCTGGTGGATGAAGCATATCGTCGAGACGAAAGGATGAACGATCTGGTCGAGGAACTGGAGAATCGTGGTACCGACAACGAAATCTTACTAGATTTTCGAATAGATCTACTCATGAATCTGAGTCGTTTTGACGATGCAATAGCACTGTACAAGAAGCTAAACCAAGACATGTCCGACGTAAATGCTCGACAAAAATTAATCGGGATTTACGACATTGCGGGCAGATCGTCTGAGATGGTATCGGAATACGAGCACCAAATTTCTAGAGAGCCGAATGTGGTTCAGTGGTATCGGGGATTGGCTTCACACTACATAAATATTGCCGAGCACGATAGCGCATTAGCAGTGTGGGATCGTTTTGAAGCGAATAACAAAGAACGAATTGACATTCTGGTACGAGGCGGAGAGTTCATGACTCAAATGGGATACGTTTCCGAAGCAGTGTCAATGGTTGAGCGGTACGAAGAGACTCATGGTGTAAGCACGATCGGGAACATGTTCTTGTTCGATTCGCACTTTGAGCAAGGACGTGAAGTAGACGCAGAGCAAGTTCTAGACGAGTTAAGAGAGGAATTACCCCCAGACATGAGGGACTTGCTTCTAGTAGCAGACTCCTATGAACGGTTGCGTAAGTATGACAAAGCCCTAGACGTGTACTTGTCAATCCGAAATCAAGTGGAAGCACTGAGTTACGATGACTTGATTCGAATAGCTAGGCTTTGGAACTTAGTCGGCAATAAGGAAGAGGCTCTCAAGCAGTGGCAGGAAATTTGGATTACCGAAGAAATAGTTGCTCGTCGCAATTTTGCGGAAGGACAACTACTACAACTTGCCGCGGAGCAAAACGCGTTAGCTCGGATCGCCATTGACATAGAGTCAAAGCTAGCGAAGGGATTAGCGAGAGAGTACGAATTGGACTTGCTGGTACGGATTTATTTGGACGTAGGAGACTCATTTTCAGCGAGCGAGGTCGTCAATGAATTCGCTAGTCGCTCTGACATGACAGAAGTGGAGCGACTGCGACGTCTTGCGCCGGTGTATCTACAGTTAGAGGAGTATCAGAAGTACGATGAAGTGCTTCGTAAGTTAGAGCAGATTGATCCAGAGAACAGGCTGGAGCACATTCAGAACATAGTGCTAAATATGCTGAAGTTCGACTTAGTACAGGATCAGAATGAACTATACAACGATATTGCGTATTGGTTAAATCAACTACGTCGCTACGACTCTGAAGCAGTGAGTGGCGAATTTGAAGCCGCCGTGCTCGCTACTGGAGGTTTTTCAGATGAAGCGATAAAGAGCTACCGTAGAGCCTTGATTGATCAACCTGCTCACAGCGACAATCTTCTACTCATGGCAGATTTGATGAAGCAGAACAACTTAACTGATGAAGCTGTGACTCTGCTTCAACATGTGGCAGAGAACGCTAGAGATGACAACGAATTTGTCGTGGCAATCGACGGGATCATCAACATGGTGGGGCAACACTCTTTCGTCCAACGGTTACCACCTGAGACCGAAGCGGTTTTTCGGTGGGCTCATCGAGTTATATTAGAACGGCTCACTAAGCAGGACGATAAGTTCTACCTGTATCGTTTGTTGTCTGATATTGCATTAGAGACTAACGATCATGAAGGAGGATTTGTAGCATTGGAGAATTCGGTGTCCCAAGCTGGTATTCGCAAATTAGCTGTGTTGCGCGAGATCGTGACGATGGCGACTCCGAATGCTGGTTTCTCGGACTTAAGAAACGTGGAAGATGTAGATCGTCAAATGATTTATGGGAGACGTCTAATTGGTCTGCGCCAGCAGCTACCTCCAGATGTTTATGTCAATATCGCACGAGTATTGCTGGCGCAAGGGGATACACTTGGAGCGGAACTGTCGCTAGCCCTGGTTCGGGACATCACAGGATTGATGAACGTGACCAAGACCAAAGGGGACCTGTTTATGGCTGAGGCATACAGCTCACATGCACTAACAGCGTATAGTCAAGCCCTAGCTGTGAACCGAGAGGATTTAGAACTTAACAGTAAGACGGCAATACTCCGGGAAGTGAATGGGCATTTTGATGTCGCAAACATGTTGTATTCGAGTGCATTGGCTAAGCTAATTCGAACACTTCCTACCGAGTTGCCAGCATCGCAATTTCAACCCTCAAAAGGTGCGACTACTGTACCACAAGCATACACGACGTACTATGAAATACTTGTTCAAGGATTGCTCTCGACTTGGCCACACGACGAACAGACTGCGAACTCAAGGCTAGATGTGTTCCTTAAATTGTTCGACGAAGAGTTAACCAATGTCATTCAAATGGTAGATCAAGACGTGAGATCGACTGATGCTGGTAGCGAGTCAGAGCCTTCTCTTTCGCGATTCTCCCGGCTTGATCACATCGCGCAAATGTTACGCCGTATATGTGTTGCAGTCGATCGGGTGGACCTTGCGGAGCAAACCGATTTCGAGCTAGCGTTTCACTTCGGTAATGACGAGCAATTCGCAGAGACTCTACGTGTTCATTTCTGGGATAATGGTATAGAACCAAAGCCTGATTTGGTCGAGCGTGTCCAAGACTTAAAGTTCAGTGCGATACCGGCTGACAAAACACTTGTCGAATTCGCCTTTGACAGTGCGGTTGAGCTGCAGAACATCGAAAGAGTTGCACGTCTTGGCACCATCGTGAAACCACAAGAATCTCTTTACTCAGTTTTTCTCGACCACTTGGAAGAAGGAGATATTCGTGCAACTCTGAATTACGCATCCATCGTACTGAATGAAAGAGAGTATTCGGGGTTATTGAACACTGTGGTAACTTTACTTCAGGAAACCCCGAAAGATTTGATGAATCTCCTCATCAGTGATCCGGCGTTCATCGTTGAAATAGAAGATCAAATTGGTAGACCGCTATCTGAGTTCGATGCTAGTTTTTGGAGTAATGCAGATGTTCAAACAGCTCTTGGAACGTACTATCGCAGTATTCCTAGTTTGCAATCGTATTTCATCCAAAAGAATGATCTAGAGAACTTGGTAGCGTTGTTTGAACGTGTAGTTGAATCTTTACCTGCGGACGGGATGTCGGTGCTGACAATTGATGTATTTACACTGCACCGAAAAATATTGAGTGTTCCCCTGAACAAAAAACTTGCGCGACGTGTCGAAGACGCAACAGAGACTCTTTTGAGCAAAGCCCCTTTGCAAGATGATTCGGCACGCCGGGTTTGTGATCCGATGATCTTTAACTTTGAGGTACATCCAACCAATCTCAATCGATTCTTTCAAATGTTGACTGACATTCAAGATCGATCTGGTGTATCAGAGCCTGAAATTTCGCTTCTACACGATTTTTATTCAGGAAACAAGGAACGAGCATATCAAATACTACTTGACACAGCGAGTAACGACCTCTCCTTCGGAATGTATTCTCGAAACTTGATCTTCAAGCCGTATAAGGAGCAGTATTTAGATTCGATTCAAGCCATTCGGGACGGCAGAATTGATGATGTGAACTATGGAAAAGCAATCTTAGATAAATCAAGGTACTTTGAAGCAAATGCGATAGATGATTCAGAGCGCATAAATCTTCAGGAAAAGCTCGTCAAGAAATTTCCA
>CAZEFI010000051.1:0-13721 GCA_964511425.1 uncultured Pseudomonadales bacterium | reverse complement strand
CGAGGCTTCTCGTTAGTTTAAATACTCTTTGGACCCATCGATTGCCGGTGTTTGTCATCCTGATTGATCACTGAGTGACATCGTTACAATTTGTTAGTGTCAGTTAAACCGCCTCAAACCATTCCATTTACAGTTCAAATATTCCTCTCTCACAGTTGAAGCCGCGTCTTACCGAAAACACTTTTAATGAAGGTCTAGGTATCGCACTGCGGCATGTCCGGCACGAATGGCTACATGCACCGGATTTAATCTTGGTGGAGAAAACCAATTTAATAGCCGAGCGAAACTCATTGAGGCCTGATCTATTGATCACCGGTAAAGGCCTACAGCCTACCATCATAGAAACCTCCTTTAACGCTCTAGATGCAGATAAAGACGCTAGAAGTCGTTTGGGTCGTCATTATTTGCAAGGAAATATACCTGTTCTTGCCACGCTAGCCATACACATTGATCCACTTTTTCGCGGCTTAAATACAACGGAAGATGTGAGAAAAGTTATTTTGAACGGTGCGCGGCTGCGATACGCATTACACCAACAACAGAAGCCCAGAGCTGATATGCAGGTCCGTCGATGGCCAGAAAAAGGATTCATATCAGGTTCGATTTTTGACCTATCGCACTTTCTGACTTCCGAAGCACTGCCTAAGTACGTACTGGAGAAAGTAGCAAAAGATGTCGCTTTAAAGATTCGACAAGCAGCTTTTCGGTTTCAGTCTAGTGTGGCACCAACCGTACTCGATGACTTACGTGAAGTTCTACAACAACGGACACACTTGACCAGTCTGCATACCACTATGGTGTTGTGGTTGAACGCTATTCTGGTGCAATTACAACTACACCGAGATGGAAATCCTGTAACTAAGAACTTGTCAGTTTTACATTCACTACCCGTACTGCCGAGAAAACTACGGCAGGAATGGGACACCATCTTGCAACGTAACTGGTATTCGGTATTTCAACCAGCAGTGACAGTATTGCAAGCATATTCGAGTAAAGATCTTCGGGGAACGTCCCATGCATTGGAATTACTAATTGAAGCTGCTGAACTAATCGAGACATCTAGGATCAGTTCCCAGTTCAACATAGGTGCTGAACTCTTCCCAGAATTAGCGGATGATCGCAAGGAGTCCGCCGCGTTTTACACTCAACCTGCAACCGCGGAATTGCTTGCTGATCTTACGATTCGAAACTCCGATCTCACAGCCGAAAATTGGGCTGATCCTAAAGTGTTGAACAAACACTGTATCGCGGATTTTGCTTGCGGTACAGGCACCCTACTTCGTGCGGCCTATCGACGAGTACTGAGCCTACATGAATTTGAGAGTACAACTGGTAATTCCGCACTGGATGATTTTCACAAAAACGCGGTCGAACATGGTTTAATCGGTACCGACATTAGCCCTATCGCAGCGCACCTAACTACTGCTTCGTTAGCTATCATGAATCTAAAACAAGAGTATTCAAAGACTCGAGTTGGATGGTTGGTCGTAGGCGGACCGAAAGCACTGACTGGTTCATTGGAATACTTAGAGTCTGACCACGTCACTGATCTGTTTGACGAAATGGGTAGTGTGTCTGTAGGTAATCAGGAGAATGCGAACGCTAAAGAACTCACCGTTGCTGACAGCAGTGTGGATTGGATCTTGATGAACCCTCCCTATTCTCGGACTCGTGGAGGTCAGGCTGCGCTCGACGTTGCTGGTATGGATGAAAAGACTCGTACCGAATGTCAAAAACGCTGGGGAAAACTTATTCATAGTCTTCCTGCGATCAAAACAGCAGGAATGGCAGCATCCTATCTAGTGTTGGCGAAGAAAAAGATTAAACCAAGTGGGCGCATTGGGTTTGTACTACCGTTGACAGCAGCATTCGCTCCGTCGTGGAAGAGTACTCGTGCAATGTTATTTGAGGAGTTTCATGATATCCTAGCTATTGCAGTTCTTGGTGGTAAGGCGTTAGGAAAACAAGCTCTTTCAGCGGACACCGGAATGGAGGAAATGTTGCTCATCGCGACTAGAAATTGCGAAAAGACGGAGGATCTAAAAGGGAATAATATTTTTACAGTGACTCTGTATGAACCCACACACAGTATCGGTCAGTCTGCAGAAATAGCCCGAAGCATACTGACGACAAAAGAAGAGATCCAGCACCCTGGTGATTGGCGTCCCCTCAAGGTTGGTAACGATGAGATTGGACATATCGAGTTAGGATCAATAGCTAACTCCGATTATCCCTGGAGTCAATTAGGTACTCTTAACCCTCACTTTTACGTGTCTGCTAAACACTTAACGGAGGGAAGACTTTTCTGGAAAGATCGTTGTGAAAGTTTGAATCTACCCATGACTACTTTATCTGCGATGTTTAACGTTGGACCAACACATGATTTAATTGGATACCCGGTGGGAGGAAACGCTAGGGGCGCATTTGAAATTCATGAGTTCAATGAACACGATTCGGTATTAACGCCTGACTTATCACTTTGGAGAGCTAACTCCGAGACTCAGCAACAGTTGTTGGTACAGCCGACACATAAAGCACTACCTCGATACGATCGACAGGTGCCGCAAGCCGAACAAAATATGAGGCAAACCGCAAGTACCCTTCTCTATTCTCGGAACATGAGATGGACCTCACAAGCAATTATTTCAGCTACTACGGCTCAGTCAGTTCTAGGTGGGTCAACTTGGACTACACTTCAACATGATCGACCAGAGATCTATTCAGTGTTCTCGTTGTGGTCTAATTCGACTTTGGGGATGATCACGCACTGGACACAAGGAACAAGAACTCACTCTGGTCGCTCTCGTACCCAAATTGAGTCGCTAAAGGCGATTCCCTGTCCTGACTTTAACTACCTCAAAGCTGCCCGCGTGAATAAAGCTCAAAAATACTATGAAACTCTCCGTGAACAAAAACTGCTTCCAGCATGTCAAGCACACGAAGATCCTGTTCGAAAACAAATTGACGAAGCTATTGTCGACATCTTAGAACTACCGCGAGATACTATCAATCTAATTCGTGACCTGTGCTATCTTTGGTGTTGTGAACCATCGGTTGGCGGTAACAACCACAGTCCAAAGTTCGCTCACGATCAACGATCTCAAGAACATATTTGAGTCATGAAGTAGTTCGGAAATGCTCTAATTCGTAGACGTATTAGATGCATCAAGTCTATCAATCCCAAGTATTAAATCTTCAGTATCATCTTGATGTAGCCAGCGACTTCGGTCGGATCGTTGTTCAAGATCCTCTGCAACTGCAAAAGCTTCAGCTTTGTCAACATCCTGAAATTGAAGTTCATGAAGCGTAAAGTAGATTCCTTTTTGTTCGACTAATTCCTCGTGAGTACCTATTTCACACACTTTTCCTCGGTGCAATACTAGAATTCGATCACACTCTTGAATCGTTTGCAGTCGATGCGCGATAATGATCGACGTTCGCCCTTCAGCCAATTTTTTCAGTCCGTCTTGGATGATAAGTTCGGTACCCGTGTCAATGCTCGAAGTCGCTTCATCAAGCACCAGTATTTCAGGATTCGCGGCTAATACTCGGGCAAAAGCCAACAGTTGTTGTTGACCCTGCGATAAATTGTGGCCTCGTTCTGCTAATTCCGTGTCATATCCATTAGGTAACTTATGAATGAATTGATCCGCATTTACTACCCGAGCCGCCCAAACCACTCGTTCTTTAGAAATGTCTGGATTATTTAATGAGATGTTTTCGTAAACCGTACCAGAAAAAATGTGAAAGTCTTGCAGTACAACACCAATACGTTGACGTAAATCTTTGCTAGATATGGAGTTAACGTCTATTCCATCGACATATACCATCTCATCATCGATGTCATAAAATCGTGCCAATAACCGAATGATTGTGCTCTTTCCCGAACCAGTCGGACCAACTATTGCTAACTTTTCACCAGGCTTGATGTGAAACGAAACATCGTCAAGCACTTTGTTTCCCTTCTTATATGTGAAATTGACATTTCGAAATTGCACTTCTCCGCGTAACCGTTTCGGTAACTTAACAGGATGCGCAGGTTCGTGCAGTTGCTCCTCCCAATCTAGAGCTTGAAAGATTCGTTCACCCGACGCCATGGAACGGAACAGAGTGTTAAAAAACTGTCCAACTCCAGAAATGGGTGTTATTAACATACTGACGAAGTACGTGAATGTGATCAAGACTCCGATCGAAATCGATTCTTGAACTACTTCCCCTCCCCCATACCAAACGATCAGAGCAGAAGCGATGCTTGGTAAGCTCGTATTAAAACTTTCGAACAAAACTTCATAGTTGATCGCACCGAACTCTTGCTTCCGATTCTCACGATTGTGGGCGGTATATTCTTCTATGTTTTGCTCCTGCCGGCCTGATAGCTGAACGACTTCAATACCCATAAGATCTTCTTGTAAATATTGATTCAATGTCGACACTGAATCGCGAATCAAGCGAAAGAACTTAGTAATAATGAACCGAAACACGATGGTTACTACTACAGCAATCGGTAGGATGGAGAGCGCAACAAGCGTTAAACTCGAACTCAAATGGAGCATCACACCAATGATGATGACAAAAGGTACGAAATCTGCTACGATCTGAATAAACGACGTGATGAGGTTGTACAAATTTTCGATGTCATTGGTGACTCGGGTCATGACTCTCCCTACCGCAACATGATCATAGAACGAGGAAGGTTTTCGCTCGAGTGAAGCGAACAAGTCAACCCGTAAATCCCGTAGAGTTTTGAGTGCTCCGCTCGTTAATGTAAGGGACTGTGCTAGAGCCGCAAATGACTGTGTTAGTACCAGGACAACGTACAACAAAATCGCGGCTAGCAGCAGGTTAGAATTCAACAAACTTGCTATCCAGTGTGTCAATTCCACTAACCCAAAATCCGGTAGTACATACTCAGCTGATCCAGGTTTAACGGCAAGAATCTCGTCAACGATGACTCGACCAAGTAGTAAGGGAATAGCAACCGCAATAAGGGCACCAAATACCAACAGTACTATGCTGGCTCCCAAAGTAATGCGATATGGTTTTGTCCACCGTAACAATCGAGCGAACATCCGAACATTGACCGCTCTATGGGTCAGATGTTGGTCAAACGCCGAGTACTTTGTTTCTGAACTAGCTGAATTTTGAACTCTTGCTTCAGCCATTAGCCTGCAAGTCTCCGTGGTTCGAGAGATTCTTCGGACGGTTGCTCGATTTCTTGAAGTTTTCGAATCAGTCGAGCTCGTCGTGATTGATCACGATCCTGATTACTTTGCACCGCTTCTAAATCAGCATAGTGCCCGCCTCGCGCGAGTAATTCGGTATGAGTACCGCTCTCAATGACTTTCCCGTCGTCAAATACATAAATGTAATCCGCGTGCCTCGCGGTTGATACACGATGTGAAATCAAGATGGTGGTTTTATCCTTTCGTAATCGGTTCAAACCACGAATAATCCGCTCTTCGGTCTCCGTATCCACACTCGAAAACACATCATCCAAAAGAAGCACTTTCGAGTCTCGTATCAATCCTCTCGCCAGAGTGGAGCGTTGTTTTTGACCACCTGAGAGAGTAACACCACGTTCGCCAACGATAGTTCGCAGTCCTTCGGATAGTTCCGCAATCGTCTCTTCCATACTGGCGGCGTCGGTAGCGTCCCAAACGGCCTCATCGCCTCGGGAAACGTCATCGTAAGAAACATTTTCCTTCACCGATGCAGAAAACAAAAATGCATATTGAGGTACTAGTGCAATCTCTTTTCTTAGCTGTTGTATGGGTAGATCACATATATCGTGGTCTCCAACAAATATCGTGTCGCGTGGAGTATCGATAAGGCGCACTATCGCTTTTAAGATTGTGCTTTTTCCCGACGCCATTCGCCCTAAAAATGCAACGGTATGTCCCGATTTGACGTTTATGTCAACACCATTGACGGCAGGTTCAGACGCTTCCGGATAAGTGTAGGACAATCCCCTGATTTGGACTGACGGATCTATTTCAGCGATCGTTCCCAATTTGGCTTTATCTTGAACTTCTGGTTGATGAGAAACAATTTCAAATATTCTTTCAGTGCCTGCCGCTGCGGAGAAAAACAAAGATAACGCCCATCCGATATGAGACACGGAACCAGCTAGTATTAACAACCATCCGAGAAAAGCTTGCAACACACCGATCGTTATGTCACCTTGAATTACTAGATATCCACCGTAACTCAAGACGATCAGTGGTGAAAGCGCAGTTAAAGTAGTCATGGTGAGATTCATGAATGCCATAAATCTTGAAGCTCGATAGGCTTTTTTCGTGTAATGGGTTGCAGTTCGACGAAATCTGTCTATCTCTTGATCTTCTTGAGCCATCGCTTGGATCGTTCGTATCCCGCTCAGGTTCTCTTGAGTAAAAGACGTTACTTCCGCCATTGCTTCTTGACGCTCCATGAAATACGGATAGATCTTTCTCGTAATTAGAAACCCCGTAAATACCACGAACGGTAGAGGAATCAACGTTGCAATAGCCAAACTTGGAGAAAATTGGAACATTTTGGGAGGGACGATCATCAGCGTAAACACAAACGTCGCAATCTGAACCATCCCGAAAGACACAAACATTCGCACTTGGCTCACGTCGTTCACAGCACGCGACATCAAGTCCCCTGTGTTGAACTTATTGAAAAAGCCTGGCCCCTGATACTGCACATTGTTGAACAATCGTTTTCGAAGGTCGTAGGTCACTGAAATCGCTAGCCGACGAAGTATGCGCCGCGCCGGAACAAATATGACGAACTGCACGGCCACGACAGCAAGAATTCCCACCGCCGGCCAAAAATAATTTGGTGGAATTGCCGGGTCGTTAAGACTATCGATTACCGTGCGCATGAAATCGGGAACGTATGCTAATCCAAATCGATGGATGAGTAATCCCAATATCGCAACGGCAAACCACCAACCGTATCGACGAAGATACGGCAACAGTTTTCGAAGATGAGCTAGATGTTTGAACGAAGAGCGTTCTCGGCGCGGTCCGCTTTGATAACGACCCCGCATACCACCCGAGTACGTGTGCCTCATAGAGTTTGGCTGTGCCTATGTATATGGCACATAAGTCGTTTACTAGCGGAACTTCTCAATGATTCCGTGCGACTACATGTGCTGAGATGTGAGAATTATAAGAGTTGTAGTTCCTTCGTTCCTTAGGTGAGCTCGCGCAGAAAGTAAAATTTTCGGACACACAAGGAGATTTGCGTCCTATGCCAAGTATCACTCGCCGTACAGTACTACAGTTATCGGGAAGTTCGCTCGCAGTTGCTGCTACCCTACCCTACACGTCTCTTTTGGCTCAAAAAGATGCAGAGAAACTAGGGTGGGATGAGTTTCTACAGATTTGTGATGAACTCGCTGCGGCGCAGTTTGACGAAGAGTGGACACAAAGTCAAGACGATTACACCAGAAAAATAGAAAATCTTCTAGTTCGTCTGAACTTGGATGACGACAAAGTCGGTAAGTTTATTGACAGTTACAACAATTACAACGCTCACTTTCCTGAAATCCGAACTATTCATCGAAAGACTGAGTTTCAAGTTTCGTTGCTAGAGTTTGAAGCAGACGAAAAAATACCATTACACGATCACCCGGATATGACTGGTGTCGTTATCTGTACCCACGGAAAGATCGATGTTACCCACTACGACAAACTTACAGAGACTAGCGAGCAAGACTTGCCTCTATTGCAAAAAGAAAGAAACCTTACCATGACCCCGGGTGCAACCGCGACACTCACGTCGAAGCGAGGCAACATTCATGAATTGCATGCAAGAGAATTCACTCGCATGATTGACGTGTTTACGCCACCATACAATCGCGACCGTAGTGCCCGAGCCCGCTATTATTGGATCGGCGATGAGACCTATGATGGGCAAAACAATACTTTTGAAGCCGAAGTGACTCGTAGCCCCTTCCGTCGATAATCGATGTCTAGTATTAAGAACGTCTAACTAAGTTTTGCGCCAGTGCATCCACTAAGACTCATCGTCGCTTGTCAAGCAGTCTATGATGGATGAACTCAGGTTTTCCAGCAGTTTGATATACAGATCTGGACCGGCATCCAATGTGGCTCCTAACGGATCCAATGTACGTACTTTCAAGTTCGTCGTATCTTCTAACGAATCCACGAAATCATCATCAAATTGGGGCTCTGTGAATACACACTCGATCTTCAAATCTGTTATTTCTTTTTGAAGTTCTTGTATGTGTTTTGCGCCCGGGGTGTATTCACCCTTGAGAAATGCACGGGTCAGTCCGTCGAGGCCAAATCTATGTTCAAACGATTGATAACCGTCGTGATACACAATGAAAGGTTTGAGTGATACCGTAGCGGCATCGTAACTTTCAGTCAGCCGTTCTATCAGGGCTTCTATGTCTTCAATCAAATTGTCAGCGTTTTTGAAAAAAACATCCGAGTGTTCCTCAGAGTGCAAAGATAGAACACGTGCGACTTCTCTCGTCATCACGATAGCATTCTTGGGATCAAGCCAAATATGATGGTCGAAACTGCTCATATCACGCAATGATTCGATCTCGGGCTCTTCCTCATCTTCGTCATGTTCTCCACCGTGCCGAGACTGGTCGGCCCATTGCACCAATTCAATGTTGTCTATCTTCATGAGTTCGATTACTTGGACACTCTCCCCGAGGGATCTCGCCGCAGCACCCATACTGGCTTCGCAACTCTCATCAATGAGGAACACAACCGATGCATTCTGAAGAGTACGCATGTTGGAGGGCCGTAGGATGTGTGTATGTGGTGAAACAAATCCAGGTATGATTAACTGAGGCTCGCCAACCCCCGACATGACAGCACTAACGATAGAGTGCAACGGCTTGATTGACGTGACAACGCGCAGATCATCTTCTGCAACGGCACAAGTAGCACATCCTAACATGCTACCCACTACGGTTAGCAACAATAAACTTTTGTAATCACCTATTCGCGACATATCTGCGTTTCCTTGGATTCTGTGAGTAAAAATGCCTGTTCTATAATTTTAGTGCATACCACCGTCTCAGTGGTTCCAAAAATTTCTTACTGTGTTTGGGAACACGACCCTAGCGTAAATGACGGTGTTTTTGCGAAAATTGTCATATGAACACCAACAACTCTCAGGTTCTTTTGTCAGCTGAAAATATCGGCGTCCGCTTGTCTGAGCGTTGGATATTTAGATACGTAAATGTCAATGTCGAGGCGAGTCAATTGGTTTGCATCATTGGTGGCAATGGTGCAGGAAAATCAACCTGCGTCAAGACTCTTCTTGGTTTGATTCCCCATACCGAAGGTACTATCGAAAAACAAGCTCTGCTGACCATCGGTTATGTACCACAAAAGCTAGCAATAACGCCCATTCTGCCATTGACGCTGAACCGTTTGCTCACCTTGGGTCGTCATCGTCCGACACGTGAAGAAATTGAACATGTACTCTTTGTCGTAGGACTGGAAAAACTAGGTAATCCATCGGTGACAACTCTCTCTGGTGGCGAGTTTCAACGGTTGATGCTTGCGCGAGCAATATTGCGGAAACCTCAATTGTTGGTTTTAGATGAACCACTTCAGGGAGTCGACATTGCAAATACTGACATTCTCAACGACTTAATACTCACGATTCGTGACGAAATTGGGTGTGGTGTCTTAATTGTGTCCCACGATATCGAGCGAGTCTTTAAAGACGCGGACGATGTCTTAGTATTAGTTCCTCACGAACACGATCATACCAATACCGACAATCCAGTCTGGAACCGCAGTGCGTAGTGTCGTATCGATGTACCCCGCTCTCGTTCAATGATGTCCTTACTTGACGACTTTTTCGTGCGCGCAATGATCGCCGGTATCGGAGTTGCGTGTTTTGCGGGACCGGTAGGTTGTTTCATCGTCTGGCGACGTTTGGCATATTTTGGAGAGACCATCGCTCATTCATCCCTATTGGGCGTTGCAATGGCGATCATATTTGATCTAAATCTAGTGATCGGTATTTTTGCGTCGGCATCAGTCGTGGTGACCTTACTATTCTTCTTAGATCGACGAGGAGGGCTACCCACGGACACAATTCTCGGACTACTCGCCCACGGTGGCTTAGCGCTTGGATTGGTAGTGCTCGCTTTCATACCCGGAATGCGGCTCAACATACAAACACTACTGTTTGGGGACATACTAGCCGTGACGCGACTTGATCTGCTTCAAGTTTGGCTTGGAGGTTCCGTCGCGTTAGCTGTACTCTTCTGGATGTGGCAATCGTTGTTGGTTTCCACGATGAGCGAAGACTTAGCCACTGTGGAATCACTAAATCCAAACCGATCGAAATTTCTCTTCGGCATATTGGTTGCTGCAATCATTGCAGTAGCAATAAAGATTGTCGGAGTTCTCTTGATAGTCGCTCTTTTAGTGATCCCAGCCGCAACTGCAAGGCGCTTCTCTACTACACCGGAGATTATGGCTGCAAGTGCTACAGTTGTTGGAGTGTTATCGGTAATAGCTGGTCTCTTTGGCTCGCTTCAATTTGACACGCCTTCAGGTCCTTCTATTGTGGTTGCGGCTATCATGTTGTTTGTGATATCGCGAACTGCCTCGATTTTTCTAAAGCACTAAAACTGATTTCAAATGGTTCGATCGCAAACTTACCAAAATTAAACTCTACCGTGGATACACAATGACGCACAGCGGTTCAACTTCATACTAGTGTTTCGGTGTATAAACAATTCGGCTCCTCATATCGCCACGAGACTCAATATGGTTAAGTGCTTTCTTGCTCTGACTTGCCTCTTGTCCATTTCCTGCCACGCGCATCATGAATTTTTTCTCGAATCAAAGTACTTGAAAACGATTGGAGACGCAGTTGTCCACGTCACCCATGACCGATTTTTTGATCGATATCACTGGGGAATGCAATACAACGACAAATCTTCAGACGTTTTCCCACCAATGGGAGTGAGTATCGTGTGTTCTGAAGTTTCCTCATTTGGAAGTTCTTTCCTGTTTTCAGAAGCCCCAGAAGAGAGTTCTGAACCGCAGAAACTTCAATATCGATTTGACGACGGAGATTCAAAGTCAGTCGATGTAACGTTCTCAGCCCTGAACGATAGACACGCAAGTGCCAAATTTGACCAGAAAGAGTTTACGGAGTTCTTGGAGGGGCTCGCCACCGCTGCAGAAATAACGTTCTCGGTAGGCGATGCAGAGGATACTCTTGAGCTAAAAAATATGAAAAAGGCGGTCCTTGAGTATCGCCAAATTCTTGCGAATTCTTACATCATCGAATTCGATTCGAGTGATAGCGAAGACGAAGAAGCAGAACCAGATGAAGAAAAATCAGAGAACGACGAACTCGTTCCTTCTGACGACTGATCCGGCTTGCATCAAGGGATCGTAGAAGCGGTCTCAGATTCGTAGTCCGCGACGAATCGGAATAATGGCGTCCCCTAGGGGAGTCGAACCCCTGTTGCTGGGATGAAAACCCAGTGTCCTGGGCCACTAGACGAAGGGGACGCAGAACGAGCAATTTTACGCTTAGCAGAAAGACGGTCAAGAGACTTCGTAGTAGTGTTCAACTAGAACGAAACGCCTACCCCAAAGCTATAAGTCAAATCGGTGTTCTTGGAGTTCTCAGCAGGTTTGGTTTCATGCTTTAACGTGCTACGAAAATCGAGATTAAGCGCATGCGAGAGCAATAGACGAAAACCGAACAGTCCGTCAACCACACCTCCATTCTTTTCGGTTATCCAAAGCAACCGATTTTGTTGTAAAAATTCAATCCTCCCGCCGAACAGTTTTTTGTTAAAAATACTCGCTACGCGGATCGCCGGAGAAATTTCTTTCAACTCATCGACAGACTGATATACCGCGCTAACCGCTACATCAATCGACAAGTCTGTCAATGAATGTTCAATAAACTTTTTCCCACCTCCAAATCCGAGAACTGATCTCCACGTATTGTCTTTTAACGGATCATACGAGTAATCAATACTCATAGTGTTATACCACTGATTCTCCCTAAGCCAACGAAAGTTGTACTTCACATCGAGCAAATCAGTAGTCGTGAGTTCATCAGTTTTTTCCAGAGTTTGGGCGATATTGAGTAATTGTTCACTTTTGGCACGCAATAATGAAGACTCTCCGAACATGGAAAAGTTCTGCGATTGACTGTTGCCAGAGGTTCCTGCAAGTGACAACGTGATTTGGCTTTTCCAAGCAGTGTTGATCACTAACGGTGAGGAACTAGCAGATCGAACAATGTCAAACTTTTTTACGTCAAGGCTATTACTCAAAGCCTTTGTTTCCATCGATCCATCGACGTATTTAATCGTAAAAGCTGTTTCGGTAGCCAAACTTTCGACTTTTATTTGCTTGATGTAGAGTATGTTTGCGTAGTCGGTCTTAAAGGTAACTACTTTACCCGATAGACCAATAAACTCCCCGTTAAGTACATCACCATTATCCAATGTTACAGTATCGCCATAAACATTACTACCAGCAATATAAATAAATATACTAATGGTATAGATTAATACTGAAGTTCGTTTCAACACTTTCATCGCTCGGTCTGTTCAAGGAGTTTATTCCCGATCCAGTGCTGCGCAAATTGAGCAGCTGTACGACCACTATGAACCCCGCGATTGAGCGCCCACCGAAGTGCTTGTTTTCTCGTGTCTTCAGATACCTCAGCAGCTAGCTGATAGTTCTCTGCTAATTTTTTAATCCAGTGATTTACTACCCGTAAATATTGTTCTTGGTCAAACGGGTGAAACGCGAGCCATAAACCAAATCGGTCGGACAGCGAAATCTTTTCTTCGATGGCTTCAGCTTGGTGTAAATCTTCACTGTGTGCTCGCTCATTGTCCTGATGCAATTCCGTAATGAGATGTCGTCGATTCGATGTAACATACAACAGGATGTTCGTCGTTGCTGTTATGACGGATCCTTCTAAAGCACTCTTCAAATCCTTGTAACTGAAATCTAACATGTCAAACGATAAGTCGTCACAGAATACGATGAACTTAAATGGAAGTTCGCCTAATAATTCTGCGAGAGCTCCAATCTCGGTTAAATGGTGTTTTTCGACTTCAACTAATCGTAATCCTCGAAATCGATACTTCTGAAGAATCGCATGAACTAGAGATGATTTACCTGTTCCGCGTGCGCCCCACAGAAGCGCGTTGTTAGCTGGAAGATCACGACAAAATAACTCAGTGTTGTTGATCAAGCTCGTCTTGTGACGATCAATTTCTAACAAATCGTTCAGTTCGAACGTGTCAATCTTTCTGATGGGATGGAAAGTACTGTACGAGTCATGGTACCGCCACTTCGCCGCATATACATGCTCCCAATCGATCTCGACGTTCTTCGGAACAAACACTTTAAATTCGTTCGCTAGATCCTCTAGTTTTTTTAGTAGTTGCCGAAGTTCCTCATCCATCACCCATCAATTTTACGAAGCACAATCAGGATTTGAACTCTGCAATTTAGCTGAGCCTTAACAGTCTTTGCAGATTCGTTTTTAAGTCCACCGTGGGGGCATTGATAAAATTTTTTCAGCTCCATTCGCTCGACTCGAGGTTTCCATGCACGCTTTGCTGACGGCGTTCATCGTCTATTTGATCGCTTTATTTGGTAATTATTAAGATAAGTACGCAAGGCGTGCTCCTCTTACATTTTGACGGTTCATCGGAGTCACTAACGTGAACGCTC
>CAZEFI010000050.1:0-13932 GCA_964511425.1 uncultured Pseudomonadales bacterium | reverse complement strand
TGGCCAACTTCAACACTTACGTTCGTTGAATTTCTGTCTCTATTGATCGTCGAAGATTGGGGGGCCTCAAGCTGAAATACTTCGTGAGATGCTCGTTGATTCAGAGGATTCAAACTATGGATCAACATGGCCGTGAGAAAACCTAATAAAAAACCTATCGCTAACGCCAATCCAATGACGAGTTTGTTTTTTGACGTCGCTGACAGATTACCACCTAACGAAATCATCCTGAATCCTATTGGAGATCTTTTGATTTGATTATACGTTCCCTCACCGTGCTGCGTGGAAGCCATATACGCGTCTATACGAACGAGTCGAGGTCTGTATTTGAGTCGCCCGCTCGTAGGATTTTGTCTCAGTTTGAAGAGTTCTATAGTTTCTTGTTAACCACACCGATTTACCGCACCACAACGCTTTGGAGAGAACTTGTTAGTTAAGGCAATATAGGTTATAATTTTTTGTAAATCCATTGGTGGTAAGCGCGTTTACGAATCCGCGCATGTTAGTCTCTTGTCGGTAAACTCACTCCTAAAAAACACACTCTTCACGTTCGCTCGAACACCACACTGAAGCGTTATTGAATTATTGGAAATGGTAGATATCACGAAATCTAACGGTGTCGTATACACACCAGATTGGATCATCGAGATAATCAACAACGCTGGATTACCCAAAGATCTACGCGACGTTTCAATTTGCGATCCTGCTTGTGGTGATGGCGCATTTTTAGTCGATGTAGCAGACCGAATATGTCAGCAGGCATCAGGATCCCAAGATGAGAGTCCATACTTTCGGTCGTTAAAACTATTGACTGGCTTCGATATCGATAACGGTGCATTACGAGAATGTACAGATCGACTCAATGCTACAGTAGAAAAGTACTTCCCCAAAATCAAGATTGAATGGAATCTTCACAACATAGACGGGATAGACCAAGGACAACATAAGCCGTGGAGAGGAAAATTTGATTGTGTTGTCGGCAACCCACCTTATGTTCGCATTCAGCACTTAGAACGAGAACGCCGAGAGTTAATCCGAAGAGGCACCTGGAAATGTTTGAGTGGTTGCACCGATCTCTACGTGCTTTTCTTCGAGTATGGATTGAATCTGTTGAAAGATCACGGTTCATTGTGTTACATCACGCCGAATAGCTGGCTAAAAAGCAACGCAGGAAAAAATTTAAGGGGCTTTCTGAACGACTATCAGATCGATTACTTATTGGACTTCGGCGCGCACCAAGTGTTTACATCTGTTACTACGTACACGTCTATTACGAAAGTACAAAAGTCAGCACCCGACAAGCCTTCCAAGGTAGATAGGTTCGCAGGTGGGCAGATTGAACCAGACAATGACTTGGTCAACTATAAAGATAAATGGTTTGTCGCTAAAGATCGACCTAATTTCTTGCTTGACACTTCAACAGATACTGTTCTGGGAGAGCTAGCGAAGATCAATGTAGGTATTCAATGTCTCGCTGATCGTGTGTTTATTCTGCCAGTGGTCAGTTACGAAGAGGATTTCGTAATTTGCAAGGTTGAACGCGATGTGGTTTCTATCGAAACAGATATCTTGAGAAAGATATACAAGGCTTCTGTGATGCGTAACGGAAAGGATAAAGTCGACCGAATCATCATTTATCCCTATGACGAAAACGGGAGGCTGATGCCTGAACAAGACATTGAGAAACGTTTTCCGTGTACCTATGATTGGCTTACCCAGAATAAAAGCATTCTCTTGAACAGAGATAAAGGTGTAAAGCAAAACTACGAGTGGTACGAATATGGACGCAGTGTTGGAATAAAGAGTGGATTCGGTGTGAAGATTCTTACGTCTAGCATGAACATACAACCGAATTTCCAATTGTGTGAAGATGAAGATTCTTTGTTCTATAGTGGGTATGGAATTAAACCTGCTTCGTGGGTAAACCTACACAAGTTGATCCGCGAACTGAACAGTGACAGAATGGCGAGCTACATTGACTTTGTGTCGAAACCTTTTCGACACGGTTGGCGATCTTATGCCAAGTCGTTTATTCAAGACTACCCGCTTAACTCGTCTCAGGTGGCATTGTGAGTAGAGTAATGAGTTCCGATGCAAACCAGTTACGAATGGTTTCTCGTTGCTGTAAACAATTCCTACAAGAAATGCAATCTAAAGCTCTTCGAAAACTTGAGCTATTTGGAATTTTAGTGTTGGTGTCAATGCAAGTGTTTGCCCATAGTGCCGACCACACACAGAGTTCCGTCATCGGACAAGTATTCAATACAGCGAAGATTGAGTTCATTGATCAAATAATGATCGAATGTCGAATTCTCTCCGCACACGACCACCAGTTAAGCGACACCTGTGAAGAAAAGTTAACTGACTACTTTTCCGAACAGCCAGTTTGGGAGCAATCGATGGTCTACATTCCGTCGCTAGATCGGTTTGATCGATTAAAACCTTCACTAAACCTCAGACCTCGGATTCTGATGATTTCCCAATCCGATGTCACCGGTGACGTCCCAACGTGGAGCGACATATTTGATGGCAAAGCGGAGGAGCGACGACGCACTGTTGAACGCGTTATACTGGACGAAACATGTGTGCAACTACGAAACCGCGGTCCCATACGCACTGACGGTAGTTTATCGGATCAATGTCACTCACGAGAACTGGTCAAATACGCAATTTACCTCGATACCTGTTTGACTGGGGTAGAACGAATCAACAGTCTGCTCATCACTGGAGAACGAGTTGATGGGAAAACGAGATACGAACAAGCAATTATTGAATGGGATCATAAGTTGTCAGAGGAGCAAAACAAAATTGCCCAAGCTGAACTGAACGAATCGGTGATGCATGCTGTTTGGGCACACAATGCGTGCTTAAGCATGCCGCTAGATGGATATGTCGACACGTTTAATTCGATTGATTGGGATCAAGAGGAAGTAGCTGCCTATGTAGAAGAAATGACCCAGAAACTGCAGCAAACACACGATTCAGCGATGTCGATATCGGCGAGGTCAGGTGACTCTTGGGGTATACGGGGCTTCTTTGTTAAGGAGTTAAGAAGAGATAGAGAGTATTGGAAGTCACTTTACAAAATCAATCCATTGCTTTTTCATCGGTGGATGACAGAAGTTGGCTCGGCGCAAGGACTCTCAGAAAGAGAAGTAGTGATGCATGCGATTAAAGCTTACGATCTAGAGAAGAGTTATTTAGACGATCCCGATTTTGAAAATTACATCGAATGGCATGGTATCTCTCATTCAAACAATACCTTACTGTCTTTGAGAGAGAAACCGATGTCCGACGAAGAATTGATGCAGCAATGGGTTGATCTGGAGGCTCTCGAGTAATAAATTTGTCATGCTTTAGTATGATCTTCTGAAGATTGTCGTCGTGAAAGCGATATTCTGATTTCGTCGGAAATTCCTCGGGCAAACATGGCACTTGAAAGGACTCGAGAACCGATTACGCACGCCATCATCGTGCAAACAATTACTGTATAAACCGGCCAGTCTGGCAATGCCCCAGATCTCGCGACCATGATGAATGGCATCGTTAATGGGAAAAAACTCAATAGGTCTTGGATCAAGGGCGAAGGAAACACCGCAATCACCAGTATTGAGGGAAACACGAACATGAACCCGATACCTATTGTGATGATTATTATGGCACTCAGTGCGTTGTTAACCCTGCTGAACAGTGAAGTAAAGCCTACAACGAAATATCCGTAAAACGAATAAAGAAGTAGAAGAAATAGTAGAAAATTACAAACGACATCCGCGCGAATGAAGAGTTCGAGAAAGGAATGATCGAGATTTAAGTTTAACTGCCCGAATAGTAGCAAGAGGATTGGTACTTCCACGCCCCAAATCACCACCACCGTTAACGAAATCAATGCTGTACCCCAGAGCTTACCATCGAGTAGTTGACTTGAACTTAAGCTTGCTAGAAGACTGTCTGCTAGTTTTGTAGATTTTTCTTCCGCGATATTGGCAACTAACCGAGCTCCTGCTGCCATGAGTACGAGATACATAAAAACCGGTAAAACTAAATAAAAATACCGTTGAAACGTTGAATCGGATAAAAACACGTTTTGGGCATTTACTGTCGTGTCCGATACAGCGAACTCCACTCGATCAAGCAACAAATTTTGAATTGCCGGTTCAAGACTGAGCTGTTCAAACCGTTGTTGTTTTAAAACATCCGTAGCCATCGTCCGGTACCAATTCACTAAATCAAGAAAAACTACACGATTCAGATCGGGTCTAGTAATGAACTCAATATCTTCCATTTCGTCGCGGATGCCCTCAGGAATTACAAAGTACCCGAGTATTTCATTGGATGCGAACATTAATTCGATCGATTCTTCGGTAGCTTGCGATGGTGTAAGGTCTTTAAAAAAGTGCGATGATAACGTGGGCACTACTTGCTTGATAACTTCATGATGCAGGGTCCATCCATTTTGAAAATTGGTGCGGAAAGTTTCATCTTCAGCACTCAGCAAATCATCGTCAAAAACGCGAAAACCAATAAGCTGTTCAATAAGCTGCTGTCGTGAGGAGTTTGATTCAACTTCTCGAGTGCGTTTCAGTGAATCCAGAAAAGTCAATCCATCAACCCTAAGTGCTTCGCTGAACGTTAAAAACGCGTCGTCGTTCATGTCAAGAATCTTGTTTATGAACTGATGCTGATCGTTCCTCACGATGTTTGCTCGAATGTCTGCAGCTATTGTCTTACTCGAATCCAAGACCGCGTAGTGCACCAGCTCTGGTTGTTGCTGTTTGCTATCTGGCACCACGTTTTCTAATATGAACTCCCAGTTTTGCGTAATTTCTTCCTCGAGCCAATCATCTTTTGGATTTTCACTGAGAATCCACTGAAAAAACACATAGATAGCGACCATTGCTGCAGGCGTGATTAAGGTCGAATACCAAAACGCCGGTGTCGAAACAGAAGATATCCATTCGTTGTGTACAACAACCCAAACACTTTTTAACGCTCTGGGCTTCATCGAATGGTCACCAAACAAAAGTCGTAGTCTTCAACAAATAAAAAGGTAACGCCCGACATCGTAATTAGACAGGACTGCGAGCTAGACGAAATACTCGTCTCACGCCGTGAGGGGCACGGTCCGATGTCATTCCGTGTGCGAACACTTTGGTAGCGAACCACCTCACAAAAATCACACTCAAGCACATCATCAAAACGATGACTAAGTAAATTGACCAGTGTGGTAGTGCGGCGGAACGAGCGACCATCACGCCAGGTGTTAAAAACGGAATGAAGCTCAGAACTTGGGCTATCTTGCCGTCTGGTGAAAACATTACAAAAATGACTGCGGGAATGACTCCGAAGAGTTGAATCATTGCAACTGGATACAGTGTCATAACTGTTTCCTTCAATTCGTTGCACAAAGCACCTAACGCACTCTGAATGTATCCGAACAAAGCAAATCCTAAAGTTAAAAATAGCAACCAGTTGAGCAATTTGCTTGGATGTAATATGCTCACGAATGCGTTCGAGTCGTAACCGAACACAGTGCCTAGAAAAAGAATGGTTGGGGGTCCAACGATCAGTATGAAAATTCCGACTCCAATCATCATTACTATGGCGTATGCGAGTAACTTTCCGTCCATGATTTGTGATGGATGTAACCGAGCAACGAGCATCTCTGCCACTTTGTTAGACTTTTCTTCGACTATGCTCGTAACTACCGAGTTCGCAACACTTCCCATAACGACAATCAAAAAATACACGTAGGGAATAGTCGTGAATTTAACCCAACTCGCGATTGAAATTGAAGGAATCCGACCGTTAATACCATTACTATCGGTCTCACTCGTCGAATCAAAATTTGGAATCCTTCTAGTGATATTGACATTGACCGATTGCATTAACAGCGCCTGAATTTCTGTATCAACACCCGCATCAATCAGTAGAGCATCTTGACGAACGGAAGTCACCACCTCCTCAAACCACGTTTTGAGTTTCTCTAACTTACCTGCTAGCACTGGACTGGCGTTACTAGGGCGTACAAATATGGGATCGTCGTTCGAAGACAAGAAGTTGTCGGGGATCACGAAGTATCCAGAGACTTGTCCACTCTCGAGCCAAACACTCAGCTTGGCTTCTGAAACGTGTGGCTCTCGAAATTCGCGGAACCACCGGTACGAGACGAGTGGATCTAATCCGTAGTGTGAGTCTTCCGTCAGTAAATGTTCGAGCTCTTCAAGAGTGTTTGGACCTGGTCCGCCATACGCTTTTAGAAGGGCATCATTGTCCCTATATAAGATTGTCTCTCGGATGCTTTCTAGCAAACTCCCTGTCTCATCCACAATGTAAAAATGGAGCGGGTCGCCCCAGAAATAGTGTTGCACGAAGTTCGACGAGTCTACCGTGTCCGGTATCTCTTGCATGAGCGTATCCAGATCCATTTCAGCATCACGCATTGTTGAAGATAGGAATGAAAACATAAACCAAAAAAATAACACGGTTAGGGATAAGAATATTGGAGTAATCAGAACATTGAACCAGAAACCTTTTGTTCGAATGATTGCCATTATTTCTCGCTCAGCGACGATCCAAACTTCGCGAAGTTGATGAATTCCGGTTCGGTAGCTTTTATTCATTGATTGCAATCCAACAGTAGTTCACTCTCAATCTTGTCAAAAAACTGCTGCTTCAAACTTTCCACTAGTTCTAATCGAATTTAAAAAGTGAGCCGAGCATGAGTAAGGTGTGATTGAACTTGCGTTCAATCATTTTTAAAGCGTGGAATATTGATTTATTTTGTTGGAAGCCCTTGAAACATGCATCCAAGTCAAAAACTAGAAAGTTGGAAGATCTCCTATCCGCACCGTACTTTCGACGGTTTATCTGGCATACTTTGCACCGGCGAACAGATTCTAGGGACTAGAGTTGGATGAGTCTTCGCACGGTTGGATTTACTAATGCAAGGTGCATCCTCGAATAGAAAAATTCGCGTGGTGCTCGAATGGTGAGATGTCTACAGAGTCGCTAAACACTTTCACATACAATCAGTTGTTGAATCTGTCATCTGTTAGGCGATTGGAACGTACTACGACGACAATTGGTCTGTGATGATAAAAAAATGGAGTAGTTAAATGGTAAACGTACAAGAACAAGCGACAGTTTCGTTCAAATGGCGAACAGCTTTGATATTTTTTGGAGGCTGGATTTGTGGAGGTTTGGTCATCGGAGCGGTTTTTTTAGTTACAAATCAAGGGTCCGACAGTATTCAGAGCGAACGAAGTACCGCGAATCAGCATCTCAGCGATACTTCCATCACAGAGAAAGTCGTCGAAACAAAGGGTACCTCATACTCTGATCGAGGCGAAAGGTCGATGAACTTGAGCGATCTAGTAGTGCTTAATCCGATCGCCCGGAAGTCAAAGCTGAAAGTGTTCATGGCTCGAGCGAAGGAGGGGGAATTAGTCGATCTCCTTATGCAGACCAAGGACATAATTCCCAAAGAATTAGGAATTGAATTCCAGAACACAATTGTAGAACAGTTCGCGCTGGTCAATCCTAAAAGAACCGTTGAAGCAGTCAAAGGTTTACAAAAGGATCAATTGGGAGAAGCAAAACTTATAAAGTCAATATTCAACGTATGGGGCGTGTCCGATTTGGACCAAGCCATTCAATACGCTAAGCAACAGGATGAGTCCTTTCGAGAGTATGCTGCTGAAGGCATTATCACGGTACGGGACGACCTATCGCCCGACGAACGGCACGACATTGCTCTACAAATCGTAGGGGAAGAATCCATTGTTTGGACTCTCGGTGCGATTAATCTTAGGAGACCAATTGAAAATCCCAGCGAAACTTGGAACGAGTTCATGGAGGAAAAGGGGCACCAACTAGGTCAACTAGACCTTTTCGATACGGGATATTTGGGTAGAGTGGCACATGCATTAGCAGGTGAAATCGGATTGGAAGCAGCAATGTCAAAGATTGATGCTGCTCTTCCAGATGGACGTATAAAGTCCTCAGTCTATACCACTTTTTTTCATGCTGTTTCTGAGGAGGATCCGTACCAGGCACTCGAGCTTGCTATCGGACTCGATGATGTGAGACATGCGTCAGCGATCACGGGGATTCTGGCGCAGAATGTTGCAGCCACCGATCCCAAAGGCGCAGTGAATTTAGTTTCATCGATCAAAGCCAGTGGGGTTCGAAACATGGTCATGCGCGGAATAATTGACACTTGGATTGAAAGCGACCCCTATGGAGTTGTGGCGAACTTAGAGCTTCTCCCCGAGAATCAACGCACGAATGCGCGAGTCGACGCACTCGTCGCGATTGCTGCCGATTCGACTGACGCCGCAACACGCATGCTCCTAGATGTAGATCATTATGAAAGCAAAGTTACTGTGGCAAGCGCAATATTTTCGAACTTAGCCAAAAGTGACGTGCAATCTGCAATTTCATGGTTGCAATCAGACGCTACTGTAGCACCACTTCAAAAGGAGTTAATGCCGTCTGTGATTGCAGACATTGCAAGCAAAGATCCTGAATACGCGATGCAAATTGCTCTAAGTGTAGCGATCGACGATCATGAAGTTGGTCTAGAAGCACTGGTCATTAAAACCGTAGCCGTAACTAACGTGGATAAGGCTATCGAGATGCTGTCGGAAACGCGGAACGAGAAGACAAAAGCGACAGCACGTGAAGAGATTGGTACTATCTTAGTTCGCGACGGCGATGCTGAGAGAGCTATTGAACTAGGCCAGCAACTGACCGACGAGAAAGAGCGTTCGAATTATTATGTCACTCTCATTCCTGAATTGATTCGAGCAGCACCAAGGGTATTTGTAGATAACCTAGAGTCTTTTCCTAAGGATCGAAAAACTGTGATTACCGTTCAAGCGTATATGTTTCTTCCGACCTTTACCGGCGAATTGTCCGACGAGCAACAGGACAAAGTCCGAGAACACTTTTCTCTGCCGAGTCAAGAAGGTCTAGATATATTCAGTCAAATCGAATTACCACCGAGCCTTATGGACGGTTTACGTCGTCCTCGTAGAGGAAACTAGCACGAGTAATCTATCGGACAAAATTGCTCTGAATTTACACACGGTGTACACCAGAAAACTAGTCTAAATCTACTAACGCTACGCAGATTGAGCTGATTTAAGAACACCAGAACGCGTGAACATTCCCGCTCGAGTGAGTTGGTCAGTTTTCATTGTTTGTGACACAGCCTGCGCACTACAAGCTTGGGAATGTGTAGTGCTTCATTCCTCAAAGGTGTCGAACGCGATCACTCTAAAAAAGTAGTTGATTGAGTAACAGATACACACCCAAGAAAGTCCCTACCTGTCTTCGATACGTTTTAAATGTGTCTCGTGGATCGTATTTAAGAATGTTCTTGCGTGTTTAACTTGATCATCGGTCAACACTGGGGTGTACTGGTTGTAGCGCACAAGTTGAAAAGCCGCGAGCGACTGAATGCTATCTGACGGTAAGCTTTCAAGTGACGCAAAAAGGTTTTTTGGATCTTTTTCGGTCCAATCGCCTAGAACTGACCCATAGTATTGCGGTTGCTCACTCTCGCTGAGCTCTTGCCCAAAATCCAACGCTTCGTCAAATTTGGACTGCTCGACCATAGCACCTCCTATTAGTGAGTAAACTTGGGTTTTAGAAGTTCCTTCTCGTACTTGTGGTAGTAATTTCTTCGCTAATCCAATATCGCCATCTCCGGTGATCCCCTGCATAACGACGACTTCTAATCCACCATATCCATGACTCGAGATGGGTTGTGCTACGGCGATTTCAAAGGCTTTGCTTGGATCTTGGTGCACTAGATCTCTCAATACTGGTTCTAACAACTTACGACGTTGTGGATCTTCTATCGGATAGGTACTTAGCACCCAATCAGCAGCAGCATCAGGTGCTTGGTCTGACCATTTATACAAGATGCTGCGCACTATACTAGATGTATTTCCAACTTGATGTTCTACAGAACTCAACTTTTCGATAGCTCCCTTTGGATCCTTATCGGCAATTCTGGAAAATGCATTCTCCAACGTCTCCATTCGAAACTCTTCTGAGATCAACTCGATATTTTCGATCACAGCATTAGGTTTCGTGTATGCCCAAGTTCTCGCAACCAGACTTTCTAATCTCGAAGCCAGCGTAGGTGGTTGAATAGTTGAGACTGCGTCGAGAGCTCCTTGTGCGTCGGTCCGAGCCCACTCCCATGCAACGGTAGAAGCTAAAAACTGTTTGTCACTTTCTTCATCTACTCCTCGCACATAGTCCATCGCACCTGGTGGATCCAATTGTACAATCGATCGGAGCAATCGCTCTCTGTTATCTGATGCTACTGCGAGCGCGTGTGAAAGGACTTCAAAGCCAATCTGTGCATGCCACGCTTCCGCGACTTTTGCGAGCGAATTTAATTGCAAAGAGTCGTCGACTTTGTCATTGAGCAACAGGTCCCACGACTCTTGTGGCTTTTCAATTCTGAGCGACGCCTGAGTATCACTGACTAATTTGAGATAGAGTTCTTCTTTTCCAAGTTGAACAGCGATCGAGCGAAGTTCACTGTTTGACAGGTCATCGCGAACCTCTAGGATTGCTATTAGAGCGATTTCTCGTTGCTGACCTGAAAGAGTAGCTATTGCCTCAACAGCTTCGTCTAAATCCGCGACAGCCCACTCGCTGAACACGGTGATCAATAGTGAATCAGTCTGGAATATTGATACATCGTCTACGTAGCTCAGCGCTTCTTGTGGATTGATTTTTGCTAACTCGCGAAGTATGGTATTCTGGGCTGTCTCTCGATGGCTCTTCCGTTCAATTTTTTGAGATTGTGTCCACCAGTCTTTCAACTCCTCTTCGGTTGCAAGTGAGAGGGTGGCGTACAAAGCTGTGTATTGAGTAGCGATGCTTCCATATTTGAAGAACTCTTGAAATTGTCCGACCTCTACAATTTTCTCGAGCGAATCCCTGTTTGGACTTACGCCGTCGACCGGATGCCAATGACCCTGGCGGCGCGACTCAGGCTCAGTTACAAAAAATTGGAATACGACCACGGCAAGAGCACCCAAAGACACTCCCAATATTGACGTAATTCCGATTACCAAAGCGTACTTTGCTACTGATGAAAGTCTCGTGTTTTGTGAAGCCATGATGGTACCTCTCAGCTACTTTCGATTTTGATTATATGATGACTTCACGTTGTTGGATGCAAAACTCTTGGTGCTAGTAGTAGTCTTTTCTATGGTGAAAGAGGCATGAGAAATGCAGCGTTAAGAAAGAGTTTCGAACCGCGAATTTTGAGTTTATGTATGAGTCATTGTTCGATTACGATTTATCGATCGTTTGCGAACAGAAATTGGGTCTAGCTCAACGGCGCATGGTCCGTTGAACGTTATGCGTTCATCGACTTAAGGGCATTGCGTCTTAAAGAAGTTTTTTTATATCACCCTTAATATAGTTCAATCATCCTCGCTCACAACTGATCCTATAGTGGGTATCAGACCATTCTTGCTACCAGCGTACTGCATAGAAATACGATAATTCGGTAACTCGATCCGTCCATTGACACACTCTTCCAGCTTGCTGTCCGTGTCTCTAGTAACGCGATTGATATTCTTGGCTTCTCTACCGGTAACCTCTTTATAACAGTCTTTGATGACGGCGTTCACATCAGTCTCTAATGTGTGTTTAAGTTGCAGATGTTTCAACAAATCGTTTCGTAGTTCATCTGAGCTTTTCGTTGTGATAAGCAGGGTTGTTTGGTTTGGATTATCTTGAGGACTGTGTGCGAAGACTTTCACCTTGTCGGTATCACCGAAAATTTGAGCTACTCGATCCTTTTCGGTGGTTCTAACTTTCACTTCGTTCGTCTCAAAGAATTCAACAATATCCTTCCAGACGACCTTAAAACTCTCTTCGAAAACATAGAGTCGGTGTTCGTCATGCTTCTCAGTCCCAACCGGTTGAGATGTACTCACGTTAACTAGAAAGAACAAAAACAGCACGGTGGTACCCGAGAACACTTTTATCATAGTAAAGCTCCCAAATGTAAAAGTGATTTTTCTACCTCAAATCCCTTCATATGCGCATGCCTGGATTGTTCTCATGCACACCTGTGGACTCATCAACATGGACAGACTTTTAAGGAAACAACTGACCCCGAACAATAGCGACATTTTTGATTTTTTCGGACACTCTTTTCTGTTGAGATCGAGTTGGGAAACTGGAAAAATCCGCATAAGAATGAGCAGGATTGTGTAACTCGTCAGGGTCGTGATAACACCGAATTTCATGAGCATTAAATTCTCCCACAGTTACTCCGAATACAGCATAAGACTCAAAATATCGGTCCCGAAAGTTGTGGTATGATTGTTCCGGGCTTACCTTTGACGATCGATCTAGGGATAGCCTATTTTTGTCTTTCGGCATAGGACGAAATGCCTGACTGGAAGGAGTACCATCATCTACCATGTGTTTTTGTCGTATGTGTCTAAGAAGAATTTCAGTTGAATCCTGCAACAACGCAGTCACAATAGTTTCATGTTCACCGTGCTACGAACTTTGTTCCGAGCATCTTGGTACGACTTAAATGAGCCGTCAAAACTTCGATCTCCATCTAACTCGACGCCACAAACCTCAATCACTCCTGAATTGCCGATATATATTGAATATGCCCAATTCTCTAAGCTGTATTCCAATGAAACCCCACCTTCAATCAATGGGTATGCATGCACTATAGCAAGCAATTTGGGAACATCACACAAAATATTCTGAGCAACAGAGATACTTTCTAAGGAAGGTGCTTTGCTGTCTGAGTCGCCATCGTACCAACCGTCTTTGACTTCCGAAAATGCATCGATTCGTCGATGTTTTTCGTGAGTGGTTGTACGTACCTCGGAACATGAATGCGTTGTCATAGATCGATTAAGAGCGTTAGAAGCACTATCGGTTTTGAAGTAATCCTTAATCGAGGACGCGTGTGAGAATGTGACCACAATCTATTTCAAAGAATCAGGACCGTGTAAGATCCTTAGCAACATTTGGCTATTGACAGCATAAACTGGATTACCTGCGTCATCTCTTTTCTGGTCATCAAAGCGACGAACGTCTGCTGGCGTTACGTGTAATTCGATAACTGCTCCATCCTCTAGGGTAATTTCGGTCACCCCAGGTCTAATCAGTTTGATCGGCACCTTCGTACCTTCGATTTCATCTATGGTTTTTTGCTCACTCATGTATATTCACCATAAACGATTAGGACCTCCCAAACAGAACTGTATTGTAATTTATTGACTGTTTCCATCTGATGAAGTTTCAGTATTACGGTAAATATTTTTTAAACTCAGAGTTTTCGTCAAAGGTGTCTGAATCAATGTCGCTCATTCCCTAACCCGTCTGATCGCAGAATTTCTTCTCACGATACCGAGTCTTGCACACGCAGAGCAGGGAAGGAGCGAACGAATTGGAAGAAACGAAAACCAAACATAGTTCAAAAACTTCTTTCCAACACGAGAATGAGTTGTTATTGAAAACAGCGTTTGCGACGCCTAGTGATTGAGAAAATATGAAAATCTGCCAACACTGGCAGGAAAAGGACCGGGAATTCGATCCCTATCGTGCTCACGCTCGTCCACAAAATCGAACGTTGTCATCGTCGACTTCCTCAATCATGTCGTAAACTTAGCAGAGTTTGTGAAAATAGAAAAAGAAAATCTCACTGAATACTTTCTTCATTCGTCATTAAGCCATTATTGGATCCGCGCAACTCTTTTCTCAAACTAGGAGTCTTTCACTGTAAATCTCCGATTTAGCTCGTCATAGTACAGATGACTTCTTTGGATATTCCCCCTGCTAGACGCTACGACTAGCACGAAATTTAAGGGAATTCCGTAGATAACTTGACAAGTATATTTAATGAGTAGTTATATATAATAA
>CAZEFI010000049.1:0-14029 GCA_964511425.1 uncultured Pseudomonadales bacterium | reverse complement strand
CCTCAATCGGTGAGACTTCATCCACAGGATATCTGGGACAATATCGTCGTCCATCATGACGATCCTAGTGCTGAACAAGTTTGGGGAGCCATTCGTTCTGCCAGCATTGAGCAAGAAATTAGATCCATGCCTATGGGAATGATGACCATGGTCGGTGCAAGCGGTTCGGTGCTCTCAGGCGGGGAAAGTCAGCGGATATCTATTGCGAGATCTTTGTTGGGTAATCCGCGAATCATGCTGTTTGACGAAGCAACCAATTGGCTTGACAACGACAAACAAGCCGAAGTGATGCACAACTTAGCACTACTCACGTCCACTAGGATCGTTATTGCGCATCGGCTTTCGACCTTAAAACAAGCTGACCGAATCTACGTCATGCAAGCAGGAAAGGTCGTACAAAGTGGTACATTCGAGGAACTTATGGAAGTTCAAGGTGTTTTCAAAGAACTGGTGAAACGACAGATTGCGTAACTAATTACCCACTGACATCATTCGATGAATCTCTTCAACCGTATCCTAATCCAAGCTGAAAAAGACGACGAATTTCGTTCTCGCTTAATGGTCGATCCTAAAGCAGCCATCGACGAAGAATTTGGCGTACGATTTGCCCCAGATCAAGAAATTGTCGTTCACGAAGAGACCGACAAAACTACGCATTTGGTGCTCCCCCCAAAACACAAGCTCAGTGACGCTGAACGTGCAGAGGCGAAGGCTGGCGCCGCTTCGTTGGATTTCCTAAAGAAAACTATGTACGATCCTGCTCCTCCAGAACGTCCATTGAAGCAAACCCAGAGAGGCGAACACTCAGACTTGGTTGATGTTGAATCGCTCGCAAGCAAGGGAAGAGAGAGCATTGTTCGTTGTCTCAAATTTCTGCAGTCGAAAGTTGACGCGCGAGGAGCTTGGCATTGCATACGATTTAATGTAGTAGACTCAGATGTACCAAGGCACTTCGAGAGACCTCCATTTGTATCTGCATTCTGCGCGACTGCACTGCGAAGAAGTAACGAACCTTTGGCTCGAGCGTTGTGTAGGCAAACCGAAGACTACATCGTCGACACTATGGAATACCCTGGTTTTTGGAGGTACTACCGCCATCTACCACAAGATCTTGACAGCAGTTCCCTGTGTTCGATGGTCATTGACAGCCATCCGTGGATTGGACTAGGACGAAACATACCTCGAATTCTGGCAAACAGAGACAGAGACGGTCTCTTTTTGACCTGGTTGCTGAGCGAAGACGAGCCCAGCGTGGTTTCACCTTTTCGTATTGAAGCAGACCCTGTAGTCAATGCTAACATCATCGCATACATTGGTGATGTTCCAGCGACGAAGCCGGCTCAACAGTGGTTAGTGGAATTGATCGAAAGCAGTACCAACCTCGAAGGATCTTCAAAGTGGTATCCAGACCTCGCGTCGATCTACTACGCAATTGCAAGAACGACGAGGCGAGTACCGCTTGGGTCAAAGAATTTTCTGTCGACCTTGGCAGAGCGGATTTTGAATTTACGGGACGAAGCTGGCGATTTCAATAATGTTCTTCAAGCTGCTAGAGCTGTTGTAGCACTTCATAACATAGGACAGTTGAGTGAACTTAATATCGAGCGACAAATTGCACAATTCCTTAATTCTCAAGAAGAAGACGGAAGTTGGCCAGAGCTACTTGCGTTTGGGGATCAATCGTTGCGATGGGGTTTTGTAGGACAAATTGGCCATGGATCAGAGTCGGTCACTTCCGCGTTTTGTGTTGAAGCGTTGGAATGCCTGCTTGAAGTTCTTGAGGTTTAGGGACAATCTCCGAATACTTTGTAGATCAAAAAACTTCTTGGATATAACCATACAATAGTATTTAGGATTCATTACGATGACCGAAAATCTAACCATCGGTAGTACCGTCGCTACAGGCGAACCTGACGAGATGAGATATTTTGAACCATCGTTCGGTAATGCGCTTCCGCATTATTTACCTCTTCTCATCTTTCCCTTGTTGATTCTTGCCTCATTCTACGGAGGGTTTTGGTTGCTGGGACCTTTCGTCTTTATGAGTGTTGCCGGATTTCTTGATCGAGTGTTCGGCGTCGATGGTCTCAATATGAACCCTAGGGGCATTTCCGAACGTCGTTTTATTTGGTACAACGTTCCCGTTTGGGCTTGGGCACTGTTATGGCCACCAACGCTAGTGTTCGGACTTTGGCAAATCTTCGGAGGTGCTTCCTATCCGGTGTGGCAAAAAGTGTGTCTCGCACTGCTATTGACGATGGAGGCTCAAGCTGTCTTTGTAGTCGGTCATGAACTAGTTCACCGACGCTCGATGTGGGAACGGCGACTCGGTGAGTTTCTGCTGGCTTCGAATTCCTACCCACAATATGCTACGGAGCATGTGTATATTCACCACGCTAAGGTTGGTACGCCTCACGACGTTGGATCTGCTCCAAAGGGAGAAAGTTTCTGGCGTTACTTCCCTCGAGAAGTTGTCAGTAATCTAACGAATTCGTGGAAAGTTACTGGCGAACGCCTAGCGCGTCGAAAATTGTCTCGATGGCATTACAGCAATCCCTTCTGGCGATACGCGATTGCTTTAGCTTTGTGGTATGGAATAGTTTACTACTTAGGTGGAATTTGGGCTATACCCATCTACATATTCCTAGGATTAAGTTGTGTTTTCTCGATGAAAATCAGTAACTACTTCCAGCACTATGGGCTTCGCCGAGTTCTATTGTCCAACGGTCGCTGGGAGAAGATATCTCCACGCCATTCTTGGAATGCAGATTGGAAGTTCACGAACTGGATGTTTTTCAAAATGCAACGGCACGCTGATCATCACGCAATGGCTACCCGACCCTACGCACAGTTACAGCACCGCGCGGACGAGTCGCCAGAGCTACCCGGTACGTATGGCGACATGATGAACCTTGTGCTCCGACCGAAACGTTGGTTCGCAAAAATGGATCCCTTGGTAGACGCCTGGCGACAACATTTCTATCCCGACATCGATGATTGGAGTCCCTACGACAGCAGAATTTCCGCTTCCAGACCGGACGACTTTAATGAAATCGTTGAAATATTTGGTGTTGCACCAAGACTTGCGAAATGGATCGAACGCAATCCAGAATTACTCGACAATTTATCCGACCGAGAATTTACAGACCTCAATCTGCCTAAAGGCATACTGGATGAGCAAGAGTATGACATAGCTCGTCGCGGGTTAGCAAGGCTCTATTGGACGACCGAAATGGGAGTTCACGAGATGCGCGAATTGATTGCGGAAATACCGTCCACAAACTCTAAAGAGACCGCAGAAATTGCACGGAACTGGGTAAACGACAAAGGGTTTCAGATCGGTATGCATGTCCTCCGAGAGAATCTAACGACCACCGAAGCATCGATCGCCTTATCCAATCTCGCCGAAGCTTCAATTACCGCAGTTATTTCTTCAACAATTACAGATCTTGTTGAACAAATAGCAGAAGCGAGAGTCGGTGATTTAGCTATTTATTTCGTTGATGAACTCGCGACCCGAGAAGCATTTCCCGGAGTCGAGATCACTTCGCTCGTGTTTTTTGACAACTGGGAGCCCGATACAATTAAGCGATTGTCTCGAAGTCTGTGCGATCGAATTTCCCATTTGACTAAGGATAGTCTCCTATTCTCTCCCCTGCAAAAGAAGACCAAGAACTTTCTAGCTCTTCAAAATGCCCAATTTGATGAGCATGTCAGACAGTCTCAATCGAAGTTATTTCCGCTTCTTACTAAGGCTCGATGTGTCTGGGAGTTTGGAAACGATGGACTCGAACGTCGGATTGCAACCAAAAGAAACGAACTTTTTGCAGAATGTGTTGTGAACAAGGCGCAGATTGTAGCTAGCGCAACACATATCAAAAACAATGCACAGTACACATCTCCCTATATGGGTTTGCGCGAAAGGATTGATCAAATTGAACAAGTAGCTCGGTTCCTACAACTAACAGAAAAACCGATGGAACTCGATGATTCTGCGCCTAAAGCTCGTACGCTATTCCAGCTCTTGGGTGAGGAAGAGCTAGAACAGGGTGCAACCTTGTTGCGTAACCTACAAGGAATCGCTCGCCTTGTTCATGAGGAAGATTTTGAATTGAACAATGCTAAACCCAAAGTACGGGAGATAATCGCGAGTTCGTGTGATCAAGATAATTTTTCCGCGTTGACCTCCAAAATGACCGAAATCGAGATTAACACTGCAGAAGCGATCAGTACGATTATCGAGCGTGTGTAGAGGTGCTAGAAAACTCTACCGTTAAGTTTGAATCAAGAGATAGATCACCCAAAGATGCTCATCCACCAGGGATTCTGACCAAATTCACCCCCGAAGACCAAGGCCTGGTGAAACTACCCGTCCTTGCTCCGCACCTCAGGTTTCACGACATCGGAGATCAACAGATCATATTGGTCTCCGAGTTTTTCAACACTCTGCTACGTGGCAAATTGTATTGCAATCTAATACCTCTTCTTGACGGGAGCATCACACTGGATTCGATCATTGCCACACTTGAATCTGAGCACGATTTTACGAGCGTACTCACCGCTGTCGCTGCTCTTTCTAATAAAGGTTATATCGTGTCTGCTGACCATAATTTAGAAACACATAAAGCTGTTTATTGGTCAGCACTTGGAGCATCACCGCGGTGGGCCGAACTTAGTCTCTCGGATACGAGCGTGTGTGTAGAAGGAGATCAAGGCGAATTAGTACGACATTTGCATGAAGCAGGTGTCGCAAACAGTACCGAGAACCCCGATCTCACCGTCATCGTTTGCGATGACCTACAAACTAGTGATTTCGCACTCATCAATCAGCGAAACTACGATCTAAAAATTCCATGGATGTTGTTGAGACCGCGAGGTATTGAAACACTCTTTGGACCCATTTTTAATTCCGGCAGCGAAAGTCCATGTTGGACTTGTTTTAGCACTCGTCTTCACTACCACCAAGAGGTGCAGAACTTTTTGCGCCATAGTTTGGGAGAGGATCGTGCATTCAAACCGTTTGCAACAGACAAGACTTTCCGTCAATCGGTCTTTGCGCTCGTAGCGAGCGAGATTGTTAAATGGTTCGTACTAAAGGATCAAGCACCCCTCCATCAACAGGCCATTACATTGAACATTGGCTCTCTTTCACTTTCCAAGCATCTTGTTCTTCGGCGACCACAGTGTTCGGTTTGTGGTGATCCAGATTTGTATGGACCAAATCGAAATCCCATTCCGATAACATTGAGTTCAAGTCCTAAAAGATCTCGTGATAGTGGTGGCGTGCATGCGGTAACACCCGATGAGACGCTAACGAAGTATCGTCATCTCGTAAGCCCCATTTGTGGAGTTGTGAGTTGGCTACGACGTACTACAGAAGAAACTGACCCGTTTGCGCATGTGTATTGGGCAGGTAGCAACTTTGGTGCACGAGGGCGCAGTTTGAGTTCACTTCGGCGAAGTTTGCGAAATAAGAGCGCAGGTAAAGGTAGCACTCGGGAACAGTCAAAAGTAAGCGCGCTCTGTGAAGGCATTGAACGCTTTTCAGGTAGCTTTGATGGAAGCGAAATTTACGAGCAAAAGTGCTTTACTGAATTTGCGGTGGAGGACGCGGCTATCCATCCTAATAATGTCCAGTTGTTTAGTGCGTACCAACTGGCCAACGCCCAAGAACTTAATGCTCAAGGACACCCCTACAACATCATTCCTGAGCCATTTGATGAAACCATTGCGATAAATTGGTCTCCGGTCTGGTCATTCACACAACATCGACACCGCTATCTACCGACGACAATGTTGTACAGTATGCCTGCTGAACTCCGAAGCCCGAATGATCGCATTGCTGACTCTAACGGGTGTGCTGCTGGCAATACATTTGAAGAAGCGATCTTACAAGCGTTTTATGAGCTTGTCGAACGGGACGCGTTTGCTATTTGGTGGTACAACTGCCTAAAGGTACCTGCAGTAGACCTCACAAGTTTCGACGACGAATACCTTAACTCGGCTTCCGATTATTACAGCCAACGCGATCGAGATTTATGGATGCTCGATGTTACGTCAGACTTCGAGATTCCTACTTTTGTAGCACTTTCCCGACGACGGAATTCGAACACCGAAGATCTCATTTATGGCGCTGGAACTCACGCTGAACCGAAAATAGCTGCACTGCGAGCGGTGTGTGAACTCAATCAATGTCTATCTTGGGTGCCTGATTCAGAGGGAAGTAAGAGTCGACCGAAGATCGATGACCCAGTTGCCTTGCAATGGTGGCGAACCACTCGTCTTGAAGATTGCTCATGGCTAGCACCATCCGATCTCATTCGCACCGCGGACGACTATTCACATCCTGACACCGAGGACATGAGGGACGATATTGAGTGTTGTCGAGCGAAAGTCGACGCCAAAGGACTAGAGTTTTTGGTACTAAATCAAACACGTCCAGATATCGGTATGCCGGTCGTTCGAGTGATCGTACCTGGTATGCGACACTTTTGGGCAAGATTTGCGCCCGGACGATTGTACGATGTTCCAATAACTATGGGATGGCGGACACATCGTCTTGAGGAAACCGAGTTGAACCAAAATCCTGTGATTGCCTAATTCAATCGTGGACATTGACAAAGCCGTATTGATCACCCAAGAAAAACTCGCACGAGAGGGTCGAAGCTTGGGTGAATTGTTGGACTTTTTTCGAGATCGAATTTCACCTGTACTCATTGGTGAAGCTCAGTGGAAGCGAATCATACAGTGCACCGAAAAACTTCCGATCGAAATGGGTGCCTTGCCTTTTGGATTTGAAATTCCACTGCACGACCGGAAGCCTATAGCTGACCTAGGCGTCTCACTTGCTAGTGGCACCAGAACGGCAACTTTCTACGAAGAACTCAACCGCAAAAAAAACACAGATGACACCGCAAATGCGATTGTGAACTTGTTTCGCCAGATGGATTCTGACAACTCAGAATTGCGGGACATTGTTGGACGCAAATTAATGCTAGAGTACGACATCGGCACTGAATCCGATAGCTCAGGCTCGATACCAGGCATGTTTTTAAGACCTGGGGAACGTCCAATTATGGGTTCTGGTCAACAAATAGAAGATGTAAGAACCGTAGTCGATGCACTTGTTTCTTGCGTAAGCTGGGATCACAACGAAATTGAAAGAAAAAATGTTGCACGAGCACACGGCGCACAGCCCTCACACACACGCATAGACTCCTTTGGAATTTTCCCTTCTCGTACCCGATCGATTCGATTAGCAGTCATGGGATTCAACACGCAACAGGAACTTTGTACGTATCTGGAACGAATACATTGGCCGGGACAAATTCATGCGGTAGAGTCTGTAGTCTCACGATTTCGAGAACGAACCAACGTCGTCAGAAGTGGAGTAAATATTGACATTCGGGATACCGGTTTAGGTCCGTCGCTCGGTCTTACACTCATTGTGAAACAAAGGTTTACGAAAGACTCTCGATATTGGCTCGACGGTCACACAGACTGGGAGCCTTTCTTGAAATCTTTGAGTTTCGAGGACATCGTAGTCCCCGACAAGTTAAAAGAATTAGAAAGTTGGAATTCGAAGCCGACCGTGCTGTTCGCAAAGTCCGGTCGTTTTGTTTTGCTGAGTGGAATTCACCACATCAAGCTTGTCGTATCGGACAATCAATTAGCAAAAGTCAAAGCGTATTTGTTCCTAGTGATATCAGGCGCGATCAACTTTTAGCATACCCAAATAATGCAAAAGTCGCCATCTCTGTGAGATGGCGACTCCATCGACTGAATGCGAACTAAGCCTGTCCGCGTTCTAAAACGTGTCGATGCTTAGTTTGAGACTACCAGCAACAACAAAGACCAGCAGAAATGGCTTCGAGTTGTTCCTCGGTTATATTTGGGTCCGGCGGCAGTGCAAGGTGAACCGTTTGCATATCGCTTTCGTGAACTTTGACGGTCATCGAATCTGGTATAGTAATACCCAACTCATTAGCTATCGTTGCCTTTGGATTAGCTAACAGAGCTTGCCTGAACTGTTCGTCCACGGCAGACTTCTCGACGATTTGTTGTAGCATTTGATCGCCACTTCTCATAACGGAGTCCTCATAGTTTGAAAATTGATTAATTGAATTGTTTTGTGAATTATAACATAACATTTGTGTGTGCAATTTGTACATTCTCTAATAATTTTTAGACAGGAATTTCGATAACCGTGTATTTAGTTGCCTTTCCGCGAACAGATGAACTTCATAAAATAGTGGAAGCTTTTCGACTATTCTTCCGATAATTCCTAGGTCAAAATGTGATTTAGCACGTGGGGCAATTACAAAATTCAAATGGCTGCATCGCAACTTCTGAAGCGATCGTCGTACTCTAATCGAAGCTGTCATCATCGCGAGTCCAAATTTCGAACCACACTTGTTCCTCAACGAATCGAGTTTCAAATTGATCTACACTGACTTCAGGGTACAACAAGTACGTTTCGGTTTGAGTTACTTCGCATCGGTGCGGTTACTTAGGAGCAAGATTCCGAAGATTTTGATGTTCACGGTTCTGCCTTTGTGTTGCATCGCCCCTAGTTCCGCGATTAATGCGCAACAAGAAAGTCCAGAGGAGAAAGGCCTGAGGCTTGCGCTTGCAGCCAGTGCTAAGAACGAAGGATTTGGGGATTTCACTGCCGAATTAACCATGCTGATTCGTGATAAACGAGGTGGCGAAAGTACGAGACAAATGCGCTTCAAGGTATTGGAGGTGCCAGAAGATGGAGACAAAAGTTTGTTTATTTTTGATCAACCTCGAGACGTTCGGGGTACCGCTCTCCTGACTCATGCTCACGTTGATGCTCCCGACGATCAATGGATGTACCTTCCGGCTCTGAAAAAAGTAAAAAGAATCAGCGCATCGGAGCGTTCAGGGTCTTTTATGGGTAGTGAATTTTCTTACGAAGACATGCGAGCAGGTGAAGTATCAGAGTACACCTACAAATATTTACGTGATGAAGCTTGTGGTGATCTCACTTGTTCAGTTATTGAGCAGTTTCCCATGAGTGAGAAATCTGGTTACAGTCGAAAAGTCATATGGCAAGACACAACAGAGTATCGCACATGGAAAATGGAACTCTACGACCGCCGAGATTCACATCTGAAGACTCTCACTTTCTCCCGGTATAAACAATTCGAGAACAAATTTTGGCGTGCAGAAGAACAGACTATGGAAAATCATCTAACCAGTGCTACCACGATACTTCAATGGAACGAGTTTAAATTCGGTACTAACCTCGACGACAGCGAGTTCACTCAGACGGCACTACGACGTATTCGGTAATGCGACTCGGGGTAACCATTGCATTTTTTGTGGTTGTAGCGACAACAGGATCGGCCGTGCAATCATTTGATGTTTCAGGTGATGTCAGTCTACAAGGAAGATGGTATCCACAATCGCCTGCTTTTATCGGACAAAGTTCCAGCACTGTAGGAGCGGTCGCAAACCCATCACTCTACGTGGAATTTACGCCAAATACGAGTTTCACCTTTAGTCCTCTGTATCGTTTCGATCGTGCCGATCCTCAGCGCACTCACGGGGATGTTCGAGACGCTTATCTCCTTGTGTTTGGCGATTGGAGCAACATTTCCTGGGAGCTTCAAGTAGGTCAAGGTAGCGTGTTCTGGGGAGTAACAGAATTGTACAACTTAGTCGATATCGTTAATCAAGTAGACCTCGTAGAACATCCGCGTAATCGCCCAAAGCTTGGGCAACCGATGATTCATCTCACTATATCTGGAGATTGGGGAATTGCTGAGTCATTTGTGCTACCTTATCACCGCAAGCGAACTTTTCCAGGTCCCGCGGGACGCCTCCGTTCGAGATTTCCAATAGCAGAGAATGCAGTCTATGAAAATCGACGAGAAGAGAGACATATTGATTTCGCGCTTCGTTATAGCAATGCGATAGGACCTTATGATTTCGGGTTAAGTATGTTCGTGGGGACCAATCGAGAACCCACGTTCTTAGCCAATGCTGGAAGTCAATCGGTATTCTCAAACGTACCGACGCTGCATCCGCTGTACGAACAAATAGAGCAAATTGGTTTTGACGCTCAGCTAACGACGTCCCAATTACTCTACAAAATGGAAGCAGTACAACGAAAAGGCATGCGAAATCTCGTCGGTGATGAAGAGAACTATCGTGCCTTAATTCTCGGAGCGGAACACACGTTGCATAACGTATTTCAATCCGCTGCGAGTCTGACCTTACTTGGCGAATGGCTTTACGATGAACGAGGCAGTCGTGCCACGAGTGTTTGGACGAATGACCTCTTCATATCGGGTTTTCTTTCGTTTAATGACATAATGGGTACCGAACTCATTGCAGGTCTGTTAACAGACTTAGATCACAGGTATCGGTCTCTGAACCTAGAGTTTAAACGCAGACTCTCCGATTCTTGGACAATTCGAATCGAAAGCATCGTGAATTTGAGCTCCGACCCGGAAGACGTAACCTACGATGGAAGACGCGATAGCTTCGTTGGTATAGATTTCACCTTAGGATTCTGATGAATTGAAACAATCGGTCCAGAATTTTCCTTTGTACGCTACTCAAACTCAAGTATTAATCTCCGCATGCAGCCAAATAAATCACGCACAGTGCAGATTGGATGATTCAACCCGGTAGAGAGTCCTTAAATCGAATCGCTGTGGTGGGACGGGGAACCGCAGGATCATTGGCGGCTGCTAGCGTCAGCCACCATCTAGCGCAGCATGAATACGAGCTTCACCACATTTACGACTCGCGAATTCCTGTTATTGGAGTTGGAGAAGGTAGCTGGCCAAGCTTAGTTCAAGACCTGACGCAACTGACCAAACTACCCCATGAAATCATTCAACAACGGATCCATGGAACTCGCAAGTACGGGGTTTCGTTTGAGGGATGGGGGCGTCTCAAGCAGCGCTTCATCCATTATTTCACACCGCAGCAGGTGTCCTACGCGTACCATTTAGCGGCTGATATGTTGGTCGATTTGCTGCAGGAAAGTACTAACGCCGAACATATTGACGAGAAAGTGCTCAGCATCTCTAAAGTGGACGGACGGGCACAGATTGAATTCGAAAGACGCTCGCCGGAACGATATGATCTCGTGTTCGATGCGAGAGGGTTCCCCAAAGAACTGAATCCGGAACAAAACATCGACATCTCTTTTATTCCTACTAATACCGCGGTTATCCGGCGCTGTCCTGCCGTCGTACGTAGCGAAAATGGACCAGTTCTGCAACATACATACACACGTGCGGTGGCAAGACCACACGGTTGGGTGTTTGTCATTCCCCTGACGGCACACACATCCTACGGTTATATTTTCAACAGAAACGTTACCCATCTCGAAGCGATTGAGGCTGATTTTGATGAGCTTCTAGAGTCCGATTCAGTACCAGAATTCGAACATCGTGCTGTGATAAATTTTCCCAATTTCGTGCACCGGCAGCTTTTTGACGGTGCCGTTGCTCGTATTGGTAACGCCGCAGCATTCATGGAACCACTGGAGGCAACAGCGATTGTGTCTGCTCAGCTCCAAATTGGGATGGTATTACACATCCGGCTCAACCGCAAGTTCGACTACATTGAACAGGACGCGCCGGTGGTGAATCGTTTTCTGATGAATACCATACTTCGATACGGTTTATTTGTCGCATGGCACTATTCCTGTGGATCAGCATATGAGTCTGACTTTTGGGTGCATGCTCGAGATTACGCATGGCAAAGGCACCGGGAAGTAGCAAATCCCGAGATCGTTGGCTGTGATGCACTGACTAAATTTGAAGACATGCTGAGGCTTTTGAAAAGTCCTGTTATAGATAAGAAAAACTGGCACAAAATGTGCGCGGTGCCACTTACCAGTTACGCCCAACTGTCGCAAGGTTTGGGTTGTTGACGTGATCTGGCTTAGCTTGACAATCAAAGATAACACGGTCATGTGCTCCATACGTACCGTCGTCTGAGCCCTTTCCTACATACTTTCCGCTTTCTTTACGCCCGTTCCCGGAAGCACATAAAATAATTAAGGTAAACCTAGGTTTAAATGACATTTCATCGAAAAGAAAATTTATAAATCCTCTACGGTAATATTCTCGAAGAATTTGCCACTTAGAACGGGCATAAAAGAGAGACACATCGAAAGTTTGTTCTAGCTTTCCAAATCAAACGCGACTTTGATGTCTATCGATCGCCACCTGCGTAAATTGACCTGACAGGGAAGTACCTAGGATCTCCCAGCAAGTCGGTACGATGATTCAACGACCAGTCCAAAGAGCTTCGTTCAGACCCTTATTCGTGGTATCCGCAATCTTACTAGTGGTTGTTCTATCACGATGTTTGACACTCCTCGCCAGTGAAAACTTATCTGAGAATTTCACCGACTCGGAGAATAACGGCTATACAACAAAAAACGGATCACTATTAAAGTTTACGCGTGTAAACAATAACGGGTTGTCTCGCGAATATCCACACACCTACTCTGAAGATGATCGAGATTTGGAGTTGCAATTTGCTGCCGGTATTGCAACCGGAGATGTGGACGAAGATGGTGATGTGGACCTTTACATTGTCGGTGGAAATACAACTCCTAATGCACTCTACTTAAACAATGGAAACGGTACTTTCGCGGATGTCGCAGAAGAATTTGGAGTCGATGTGCTCCATTGGGGAAGCGGTCCAGCGTTTGGAGACATCGATAGTGATGGCGATTTGGACTTATTCGTAGGAGCAGTGGAAAATGATCCGATTTATGTTTTCGAAAACCGTTTAGAGGAATCCGATAGCAAGTTTATTGACATTACAGCAGACTCCGGAATACTAATTCACGCGAAGAACACTGTGTCCGCGACGATGTCTGACTACGACCGAGACGGTTGGATTGACATCTTCTTATCACATTGGGGTGAGGCTCGTTCAGAACTCGCGGATACTGAAACCGTATGGCGAAACGAAGGTGGTGGGCTGTTTTCAAATACTAGCAACAGTACGGAGATAAGTACTTCAATCTTGGATCTCGCCGCAGATTGGAGTTATACGGCCAATCTATTTGATATTGACAACGATGAAGACCATGATTTATTGTTGGTAAGTGATTTTAACACCAGCCAGGTTTTAAAAAACTACGACGGAAAGGACTTTTACCGTATTACAGATCGCCGAGTCATCAAAGACCAAGCAGGAATGGGTGCGGCGGTCGGAGATTTCGACAACGACGGGGACTTCGATTGGTTTGTTACATCTATTTACGACTTACCACTCGGAGGAAATTGGTTTGGTAATCGACTCTACGAAAATGATGGCACGGGAAATTTCACGGATATTTCTGTGTCAGCAGAAATTGAAGCTGGTAATTGGGCTTGGGGTGCGTGTACTCAAGATTTTGATCACGACGGATTTTTAGACATATTTCACGTAAACGGATGGTTCGAGCTTGCTAAGTACCGTAATGTGTCATCAAGATTTTTTCTGAATCGCGGAGACCTCACTTTTAAAAGTATCGCTAAGAATGTCGGGATCAAGGATACTGAACAGGGGCGTGCCCTCGCTTGTTTTGACGCTGATCGCGACGGTGATATTGACATTATTGTGGTAAACGTCAGTACCAATCACATCGTGTATTACCGTAATGATTCGGAGGACTTAGGTAATTATCTAACCATTAAGCTTCGAGGCTCTGGACTCAATACGTATGGTGTCGGGGCGAAAGTCAAAGTTACAACAACAGACGGTACCCAAATCAGACAACTAGGCGGGAGTAACAACTATGCCTCTCATAACCCACTTGAAGTCCACTTTGGGTTGGGAACTGCAACAGAAGCCCATATTCGCGTGGAGTGGCCGGATCGGACCCGTAGCACTACCGAGTTATCGATAACGGAAGTTAACCAAATTTTGACGATAAACCAACCAGGCGAGTCTGGGTTACGATTGAGCGTGCAATTTGGTGATGGGGATGGTTTGTATGCGGCGGGAGATGTGGTGGAAATCACGGCGTCGGAGCCGATGG
>CAZEFI010000048.1:0-14399 GCA_964511425.1 uncultured Pseudomonadales bacterium | reverse complement strand
AATTAAATAGGTATCCGTCACAGTGTTCAGCTTAACCCGTTCAACAACTTGCACAAACGTCGCGCAAGGTTTTTCTTGGTGCACCGCACACCGAGTAATTTGGCGTTTATACACTCGATCTGACAAAGCAGGAGATGTACATTTCGGAGCGCACCCGGCCTGCACACCCCAATCGTTTCACCGAAAATTGTTCCCTAACGCTAGAATGTCCATCGTCCTCGCTACGATAAACGACGACGCACGCCGCCGCCGACCCAGTTCCCGAGGTCGTACTGAAACTACACACAGCAAATTCCCTACAAAGCCATTGTCACGTAATGTGTAAAACTCCCAATATTTTAGTGTGTTCCGAGCATCAATCATCGTCTACGAAAGTTGGTGTTTTGCTATACCTACTCTGCGATGAGACACATGATTTAAAGTGAAGCGAACTCGGAAGCTCGCTCAACGACAATTTAAACAATCAGACGATGCTATATGCGAAGATACTCGGACATGCTGTGAATGAAGCAAATCATATAATTTTTTGCAATTAGTGTTTGTGTTGGAGTACCAGTTTGCCTATTTACGAGTACGAATGTCGTGCGTGCGGTCATGATTTTGAACTCTTACAAAAGATTACCGATCCCGTGCTTGTAAGATGTCCGAAATGTGCTCAACCACAACTCAAGAAGCTCATTTCTCCTGTGTCGTTTCGCTTGAAAGGTACCGGTTGGTACGAAACTGATTTCAAAAACAATCAAAAGTCAGATAAAACCTCCGCACCGCGTAGTGAAAATGGTGGGAAGTCTGACGACAATCAAAAACCTGATAGTGCGAATCTGTCCAATTCTAGTATCGAAACGCAAGGTGACAGTACAACTCAGTCGACTGAATCAGACAAATCTGTAGACAAAACCAAGACTTCAGACACTGGTTAGAGTAACTAACTCGCAAACACTATACAAAGGAACACTATGCGAACACACTATTGTGGCGACCTTCGAAGCAGTCACATCGGTCGTACCGTTGAAGTCTGTGGTTGGGTGCACACTTACCGCAACCACGGTGCTGTGATCTTTTTGGATCTGCGGGACCACAAAGGCTTGTTGCAAGTGGTGTTTAAGACCGAGAATACGAACGTATTTGCGCGCGCTGAAAAGTTACGCAACGAATTTGTAGTGCGTGTGATTGGCAAAGTTCAGCATCGGCGTTCTGGTGAAGCGAATCCAAAGCTAGGTACTGGTGAGGTTGAAGTACTCGTTGACCAGCTTGAAGTTTTGAATACTTCTCAGGTTCCACCGTTTGCATTGCACGAGCATGTAGGGATCGGCGAGGATGTTCGTTTGCGTTATCGCTACATCGATTTACGACGTCTGGAAGTCCAAGAAAAGCTGCGTGCGCGCGCTGCTATTGTTAGTCATATAAGAAAATTTATGGAAGCCCGCGGTTTCATTGATGTAGAAACACCGACGTTGGCGCGATCTACACCAGAAGGAGCTCGTGATTACTTGGTTCCGAGCAGGATTCATCCGGGAAACTTTTACGCGTTACCCCAATCCCCCCAGATATTTAAGCAGCTCTTAATGGTGTCGGGGCTGGATCGCTACTATCAGATTGCTCGCTGTTACCGTGATGAAGACATGCGAAGCGATCGTCAACCAGAATTTACGCAACTTGATGTTGAAGCTTCCTTTGTGACTGAAGCGGACGTTATGGAGTTGATTGAATCAATGCTAACGGACTTGTTTAAAAATCAACTTGATGAAAATTTAGGAAAATTCCCCGTCATCAAATACGCCGACGCATTGAACCGGTTTGGTTCTGATAAACCAGATTTGCGGAATCCATTACAACTCGTTGACATCGACGAATTAGTTGTTAATAGTTCCTTTCAAGTATTTGCGGGAGCGGCACAGGACATGCACTCTCGAGTAGCGGTATTAAAGGTTCCAGCTAGTATTGACCAATTTTCCCGACGACAATTGGACGATCTCGTCAACTTTGTAAAGAAGTTTGGTGCGCAAGGACTTGCATACATCAGGGTCAAAGACCATTCAACAGGTCGCGAAGGATTGCAATCCCCAATCCTGAAGTTTCTAACGGATCAGGAGCTGACGGAGATTATTCTTCGATGTGAAGCAACTACAGGCGATGTTCTCTTTTTTGGAGCTGACAAGCACCTTATAGCGAATGTTTTTCTCGGTGAATTACGTGATCGTATTGCGAGAGATCTTGAGTTAGTTAAAGGAGGGTTCTCCCCTTGTTGGATCGTAGATTGGCCAATGTTTGAACTCGACCAAGACGAGCACTACACGCCGGCACATCACCCATTCACCCGACCGAACTGTACGCTCGCTGAGTTTAATGCTAACCCCTTTAAAGCCAAAGCACACGCATACGACCTAGTGATTAACGGATACGAAGTAGGTGGAGGTTCGTTGAGAATTCACGATGTCGAAATGCAACAAGCGGTGTTTCGTGTGTTAGGGATTTCACAGGAAGCTCAGGTGAAGTTTGGCTTTCTGTTGGATGCGCTAAAGTTGGGGTGCCCACCTCATGGAGGCATTGCACTAGGGCTCGATCGCCTCGCTATGATTATGACTGGTGCTGAGTCAATTCGGGATGTAATAGCATTTCCTAAGACCCACACAGCATCGTGTTCCTTAACGCACGCCCCAAGCGAAATAGAACACTCTCAGCTCCGAGAGTTAAATCTAACTTTTCGTAAGGAAGATGGATAATGGCTGGTCATTCAAAATGGGCAAACATCAAACATCGCAAAGCCCGTCAAGACGCGAAACGAGCAAAAGTTTGGACTAAGGTAATTCGGGAACTCACGGTTGCTGCACGCTTAGGTGGTGCTAACCCAACAGACAACCCACGACTCCGTGCAGCGATTGATAACGCCCTTACGGTTAATATGCCGAAAGACACGATGGATCGGGCGATCACACGTGGGGCAGGCAATAGTGATGAAGGAGCACTCGATGAAATTTCCTATGAAGGTTACGGTCCAGGTGGAGTGGCTGTTTTGGTTGAAACGATGACAGACAATCGCAATCGAACCGTCGCCGAAGTGAGACATGCATTTTCTAAGCACGGTGGATCCTTAGGTACTACGGGGTCTGTCGCATTTCAGTTTGACCGGCGTGGTGTTTTACATTTCGATAGTACCACCGACGAAGATACGATCATGGAGTTAGCACTTGATTCGGGAGCTGACGACGTCGAAAGCGACGAAGAAGGAAATTCTGTCGTGTTTACGACGTTTGAGGAGTTTAGTGACGTGCTTGCAGCGTTTAAAGAAATGAATTGTGTACCGATTCACGCCGAAACTACGATGTGGCCCTCAACGACCACCGATTGTGATGCTGAATTGACGGCGAAAACACTCAGTCTTGTTGATGCTTTAGAAGAATTGGACGATGTGCAACGTGTCTACACAAATGCTGCATTGAGTGAACTTTTGGATTCTTGATGAAGACAGTCGTCGGAATTGATCCAGGTTCTCGTTCGACGGGATATGGATTGATTTCGTACCAAGGTAATCAATTACGCTATGTTGCATCAGGTTGTATCAGAACACAACAAAAAAGTTTTTTTGAACGATTACGAGACATCTACGACGGAGTTGATTTGGTGTTATCTGAGTATCCCGTGGATTATTGCGCTGTCGAGAGCGTTTTTATGGCTGAAAATCCAAACTCGGCACTTAAACTGGGTCAAGCTCGGGGGGCGGCAATAGCCGCCGTGCTTTCAAGGGAGGTCACTGTGGTCGAGCACAGTGCTCGACAAGTCAAGAAAGTACTAGTTGGCACCGGCAGTGCAAGCAAGCAGCAAGTACAGTATATGGTGAAGAGTCTTTTGCACCTTGATGGTACTCTGAGCACTGACGCTTCTGATGCGCTCGCCATCGCGATCTGTCATATCTACAGCGGACGAACCGACGTTCAAAGCCAACACAACATCGCGCCTCGCGACCTTTATCGGGACTAAATTCTCTTTTTGTCAAGTTTTTATTACTCATGCTTAGTCGAATAGTTGGAAAGTTTGTCGAAATTGAAGAAAATACTGCACTTGTAGATATAAATGGCTTAGGGTACGAAGTCGAAGTTCCTAGTTCGACTTTCGACGACGTATCTACAGGAAGTAGTTGCACATTATTTGTGCATGAAGTCATGCAGCAGGACGCGCACACACTATATGGATTTTCCAACAAAGCGATGAGAGATTTTTTTCGAATCCTCATCAAAATTCCCAGTGTCGGTCCCCGTAGCGCATTAGCCGTGCTGTCAACCTATTCCTTAGATCAATTGAACCGTATAGCGCGCGATAGAGATATCGGCTTATTGACGCGCGTTAAAGGTATCGGTAAACGTGGTGCTGAGCGAATTGTTGTTGATCTTGCCAACCGTCTTGATGAATTGCCTTATGCAGTAAGTGGGTCAATGGACAGTTCCTCCGAATTGAATGAAGCCGAACGAGCACTCGTCAATTTGGGTTATCGTCAAGGCGATGCACGCCGCGCAGTCGAAGCAAACTGGCATGACGGAATCTCTATCGAAGAGTTGGTGCGTACGTCGCTCCGTTACTTGGCTTCGTCAAAATGACAGTGAGAGCAGATCGGGTACGCGTCTTAGATGCGCATCAACAACAAGACGAAGCAGGATTCGACAGACAACTACGTCCAAGTACCTTGGATGAGTTCATCGGCCAATCTTCGCTAAAGGAACGGCTCATGATCTTCATTGAAGCTGCGCATCTTCGCACGGAGAACCTTTCACACGTGCTATTCCACGGTCCGCCGGGTCTAGGGAAAACAACGCTAGCCCATATTCTCGCTCACGAGATGAAGTCACAACTGCGAATTACCTCGGGACCGGTACTGGATAAACCTGGTGATATGGCGGCAATCTTGACAAATTTGGAAAAGAGAGGTACTTTATTCATCGACGAATGTCATCGCATGCCCGTGGCAGTGGAAGAGATACTTTATCCAGCGATGGAGGAGTATAAGTTCGACATTCTGATCGGTGAAGGACCAAGTGCACGGTCAATAAGAATGGAGCTTCCGCCCTTCACTATTATTGGGGCGACGACTAGGGTTGGGTTGCTCACTAATCCACTTTTAGATCGGTTCGACATCGTGCTACATTTAGAGTATTACGATACCGAAGATTTGGCGCAAATTGTCCTCCGGTCGGCACAAAAGCTGTCAGTTTCAATTCAGGAAGACGGCGCACACGAAATTGCCCGGCGCTCTAGAGCGACACCGCGTGTAGCAAATAGGTTATTGCGCTTGGTTCGAGATTTCGCTCAAGTTCGAGCCGACGGTACCATTACCAAGGAAATTGCGGATCGAGCATTAAGTCTTTTCGAAGTTGATCAAGCGGGCTTAGATTCTTTAGATTTGAAGTATTTAAAAGCCGTTGTTCAAAAGTATGAAGGTGGTCCGGTCGGAATAGAAACGCTTTCGGCCTCGCTCGGTGAAGAACGTGATACTCTTGAAGAAGTCGTTGAGCCCTTCCTTATTCAGCAGGGATTTCTCATGCGTACTCGCCAAGGTCGGGTTGCGACGAGAATAGCATGGGATCACCTTGGTATTCGTAATTTCGGTCTGGACATTATGGATAATCAAGCAGACAGGGAACGTTAAGCAGCAACAAGGAGAAAATTTGGATTTCTACTCTTTTTTTACTACGGCTTCGCCACCGGTTATCGTAATTGTTCTACTTTTGGTAGTGGGCTCCATCGTGTCTTGGACAATGATCTTTCAGCGATATATCGCGTTACGGCGAGCAAAGCAAGAACTTACAGATTTTGAAGATTTATTTTGGGGTGGTACTGATCTTCGTCAACTATATTCGGAGTTTTCCGACGATACGGCTTCGCTTTCCGGTATCGAACGAATTTTTGTGGCTGGTTTTCATGAGTTTGAACGGATGAATGTTGAGGGCAATGTAGATGCAGATGCAGTTCAAATTTCAGTGACTAGGGCGACTCGTGTAGCTGTTACCCGCGAAGAAGAGAGCCTCGAAACCCATTTAGGTTTCCTAGCGTCAGTTGGTTCAGTTAGTCCATATGTCGGATTACTCGGTACTGTCGTCGGCCTGATTTATTTGTTTAGGGACTTAGCAGGTATGAGTCAGGCGACTTTGGCGTCCCTAGCACCAGGAATTTCTGAAGTGCTTGTTGTAACCGCGATGGGTTTGTTTGCAGCAATTCCGGCAGTAGTGGCGTTCAATCGATATACCGCTCGGATCGAGATGCTCATGAAACGCTATGAAAGTCTAATTGATGAACTGGTTTCGATCCTGTACCGGGCAGCGAGGGGTCAGGTGCAACGATGACAAAACGCCGCCAGCCCATGTCCCAGATTAACATGGTGCCTCTGATTGACGTGATGCTAGTGCTTTTGGTGGTCTCGATGATTACCGTGCCTCTGCTCAATCAAGGAATTGAGGTGAATTTACCGCAGGACTCCGCTGAACCGTTGGAAGACTACGACGAGGATCCTCTCGTAGTAACCGTTCGTGCTGATCAAAGAATCTATGTCAACGTCGGGGTCGCTGCTGATTTCGACGAAGACTCATTTATTTCATTTGCAGAAATGGAAGAGCGCACAAGTAAAGTATTAAACGCACGCCCCAATGTACCAGTATTTGTTCGCGGCGATAAGTCGTTGGATTATGGGTACATCATGAAAGTTATGCATGCGCTTAAGGAAGCAGGGGCTAAGGACGTTGGCTTAGTTACTGAACCACCCGAGACGTAACACTGATGCACTGGATTAAAACATATGGTATAGCTTTCATACTCGCTCTTCTTCTTCATACCGCAGCTGTGCTCTTTCAGTTTGCGCTCGTAGAAGGTTTGGAACCAAGACCCGAAGAGACGGTCTTGCAGCCAAAAGTCGTGCGGGCGACATTGATCGTGTTGGAAGAGCAAGTAGGAGCTAACACGATGATAACACCTCCGACCATTTCTCCGGTAATCCCGTTACCCGAGACGGCGTCTACGTTGCCCGCAGAGGAGGAGGACGACGTCCCAATACCGATCGATGAGACGACGGAAATAAAGAAACGATTGCAAACTCTAGAAGAACTTCGCAATTCGACGCTTGAAGATGACGTATCGGAAACATTAACGTCTCTGGTCGACGCTGTGGTTGACGAAGAAAGCGCGAGCTACATCAACGCGATCAATGCCGCAATTTCAGCTAATTGGAACCGTCCACCGAGTGCAAGAAGGGGAATGGAGGTGGTACTGCAGGTTGAGCTTTTCCCAAACGGTGAACTTAACACGGTGAATGTAGTAGAATCTAGTGGCAACGATGCCTTTGATCTATCCGCAGAGAAGGCTGTAAAAGCGGTCAAAAAGTTTAGCGTACCAGATAACGCGGAATTATTCGAAAAAAATTTTAGAGTGTTAAAGCTTCGATTTAATCCCGAGGATTTGCTCCGGTGAAGCAAGTTGCTTTAGCATGTATATTGCTCTTAATTTCTTTACCTGTTTTTTCGTCGCTCGAAATTGTTATCACACAAGGAACAGACGCAGCAAGTAAGATTGCCGTAGTACCATTCGGTACACCATCTGGCGTGCGGGATATCGCTCCGATTATTCAATCGGATTTATATCGAAGTGGTCAATTCGCTCCAATTGCGGAAGAAGATATGCTTTCCTTACCCCAAGTTCCGAATGATGTGAATTTCCGCGACTGGCGCGTTCTAGGGACGGACTATGTTGTTGTCGGACAGATGGAAAAACAAGAGGATGAGTTGTCTGTTTCTTTCCATGTATTTGACGTTAGTTTAGAACGTAAATTGGCCGCGGGAAAGATTTCGGGTCTAGCAAGCCAACATCGCGAGATTGCACATATGGTGGCGGACCGGGTATTTGAGAGCATCACTGATATTCAAGGGGCATTCTCGACAAAGATCATGTACGTGTTGGTTGAAGGTCGCGGGACCGAGAATCCTAGCTATCGATTAGAGATCGCGGATTCGGATGGAGAAAATGCACAAACCGTGCTACAGTCGCTTTTTCCAATTATGTCTCCTACATGGGGTCCCAATGGTGAAACTGTTGCGTATGTTTCCTTTGAAAATGGGCGGTCCAACATTTTTGTGCATGAAATTTATACAGGTACCAGAGATGTTATCGCGGCGTTTGAAGGTACGAACAGTGCACCGGATTTTTCATCCGACGGAAAACGTCTCGCGATGAGTCTATCCCGTGATGGAAATCCAGAAATCTACATCATGGACATCGCGCAACGAAAATTTAAGCGCTTAACAACTCACCGAGCCATTGACACTGAACCAGTTTGGACACAGGACGGTAAGGACATTGTTTTTACTTCGGACCGTAGCGGAAATCCTCAAATCTATCGGATAAATGTAGAAACCCTCAAATCCAGTCGGTTATCTTTTCAAGGTGATTACAATGCACGTCCAAGAATATTGCCCAATGGCGAGCACATGCTTTTTGTGCATCGTATTGATCGTACATATCATATAGTTTGGTCAAACTTAGATAAATCTGGCGATACGATTGTCTTAACGAAAAACGTTCTTGATGAGTCACCGTCCGTTGCACCGAATGGGACAATGATCATTTACGCGACGAAAGAGGGTAGTAAAGGGATATTAGGCATGGTCTCGGTGGATGGTCAGGTAGAGTTTAAACTACCGTCGTCTGAAGGCGATGTTCAGGAACCGGCTTGGTCGCCATTTTTGTCGACGACCTTAAAATTTCAACAACTATAACTATTGGAGTATTTTTGCATGGAAGCCAAGAAGCTTACGACATGGCTACTGTTAGGTGTTTTTGGGGTATTACTCTCTTCATGTGCGCTTTTGCCCTGTGGCACTTCGACGGAGCCTGTAGTAGACACTACTGATGATGAGGTGCCGCCGCCGCCGCCGCCACCACCGCCTCCACCTCCAGAAGAGGAAGAAGTGGAACCGGAGGAACCTCCAGCGTTCGTACCGGGTGTGGATGAAGATGGGAACGCAGTTGACGTACCAACGGACGAGCAAGGAAGGGCTCTGAGCACTACTTTCAACTTTGAATTTGATAAGTCAGATCTGTCTTCTGCAGATTTCGCACGATTACAACAGATCGCTAAGCGACTTATCGAACACCGAGATAAGAATGCAAAAATAAGCGGTCACTGTGATGAACGGGGCACTAGAGAGTATAACTTAGCTTTAGGTGAGCGACGAGCGAAGGCAGTTGCAGACTTCCTCATGTCGGCTGGGGTCCGTGAGTCGCAAATCTCGACAGCTTCGTTTGGTGAAGAGATTCCTCTCGATACTGCAAGTACCGAGGCAGCTTGGGCGAAAAACCGCCGCGCGGTGATCGACATCAGGTAATCTTATGTCGCGCAAGGCCGCGAGATAAAACATGATAGGTCGACTACTACCTATATACCGAGCCGTCGGAGTTTTTGCGACGGCTTTGGTGGCTAGTCTGGTATTTGCACAAGTAGATAACTTTTTAGTCGAAGATGGTAGCACTGAACTTGACGAAGAGGATTTAGACGCGACTGAAGACGTCGATTTGGAAGAGAGCAACCTTGATTTATCCATCCTTTTCAAGAAACTGAGTGATCTCGAAAGTGAGAATCGATTTTTAGTCGACCGCATCGAACAGCTTGAGAATGAGTTCGCCCAATTTCGACGAGAAAATCGAGAACGGTATACGGATTTAGACGAACGCATACGTGGATTGTCGGGTCAAGCGACCTCGCAATCCGGTGGTCTTGATGGACTAATTTCAGACGAAGGTACCGAGGATGGGACCTATCAGCGCGCCTTACTCCTTATCCGAGACCAGAAATACGAAGAAGCAATTTCCGCGCTGGAAGAAATGATTCTGACTTATCCCAATGGAAAACAGGTAGCAAACGGATTCTATAACTTAGGAGAACTTTACAAGACAATAGAACCTAAAGATCTCGAGAAAGCCAGGCAGAATTTTGTGCAGTTGATTCGCCTGTACCCTAAGCACTCAAAAGTACCAGAAGCTAAATACAAGCTGGGGACAATATACCATGAACTTGACGATATTTCAAAAGCACTGGAGTATTTGGACGAGGTTTTAAACGAATATCCCGGTACAAGCGTTGCTCGGTTAGCCAAAGAGTACGCTGAGACGCTACGTGAGATCGAAACTTTGCAAGATTCCGCGGAATAACCGGTTTCGTGGAATGGTATGAGGCAAAGTAAATTGGTGGGTCGTCTGGGACTCGAACCCAGGACTCACGGGTTAAAAGCCCGGTGCTCTACCAGCTGAGCTAACGACCCAAAGAAGAAGTTGCGTATTTTAGATGAACTTTATAAGACAATACGTAATGTGGAACGATAACCACGGTCACTGGTTCAATCGAATCAACTCAATTGCCTAGTTAACTTTCCGCGGACGCGGGTAAAACGTAACGAACACGTTCGCACAAACAAACTACTCATATGGCAGTCGCAACGCGCAGACAACTAGTTGTAAGTCGAATTTCCATAGATATGTGAGACTCTTTCTGCAGAGGATGTTTGAACTTCCATCGCGCATTTAGTTCCCTGCTTCGTCGAGGCACCTTCTCACCATCTGATCCAATACCATTTAGCACCGCTCGCCGTTCTTTTAGTGCTCGTAGTATCGCACTTTCTAGCTCTCACCACACCAAGTACCATCAAAACGTTTTGCTCCGACGATATAATTTGACTTCTTCGATCTGTTTGCTAAACCTCAAGGTGGCTTTCAAAAACTGCATTACTAACAAGTCGTGTAAGACATGAAAATTAAGGGGAGCGAGGATCACACACAATGAGAATTTGGTTAGGAATTCAGGGTGCGATTGTCCTGGCCTATTTTGCGCTCACATTTCTGTTTTGGGGTGAATATGCCATTTTGTTCCTTTCGATGGCACTAGTTCCGCTGTTCATCTTCATGCGCGTGGAACGTCTCGCGATGGCAAGTGGAACTATTGTGAGTGGCGATTTTCAAGTGGTTTCGTTGTTCTTACTATGGATAGGAGTCTTACTAGCTGTAATACCATATGTAATGACTGAGCTCTATTGGAACATTAAAGAACTGTTTTTCCAACCGGGCCGAGGCAACTTGTTTTGGGGATTCGGATTGATCGTCTTTGTGGTCACTGGTATTCACTTAGCGTGGTTTGGTTCCTTAGGGCTATGGACATCTCTAAAAAACCGACATAAAGGTGTTCAAACTCTATTGTCGTCTTTCAACTCCGTTGTGTTAGCTAAAAGACCGATGAAGATCACGTTCGTAGCTATTCTTGCGATGATCCTTACTGCCGGGTTGGGATTTGGAGTGGGTGCTTTACTAGTTTGGTTTGGAGGCTATTCAATTTCGGAAATTTTTTACGAGCCCACAATCGGAATGAGGCGTCTCATGATAATTGGAGGCTTCTTGTTGGGTTTATTTCCGGTCTATTTCGTGACTAGCTTGTGGTGGCGAAAAGCTCAATTAGCTAGTGCACTTGAGAGCGACATCCCTAGTTATAGTTAGTCTATCGCGAATACTTCGGCTAATTGCCCGTCGAAACAAAAAAATAGGGACGTTATTTTCCTTTCAATGCAAACGTTAGAACTAATTCGCCGCATTTAAAACCAGTCCTTTCATCGAGGTACAAAGATGAAGTGTTCAATCGCCCTCATCGGGTCCGTCTTAACCCATCGCTAGGTTTTAACATTCAACAATGCGAGATCTTTTTGTATCGCGAGATTTCGCACGAGTGTGGACGGGAACACTTGCAAGCTCTTTGGCGATGGAAATGCAATACGTCGCTCGTGGCTGGTTCGTCTATGGCATTGACGGTTTATCACGAGATCTCGTTTGGGTATCAATGGCGTTCACGCTGCCTCAGTTAGTCTTCTCGCTTCCTGGAGGAGTTTTGGCGGATCGTTTTTCAAAACGAACGATCATTACCGTCGCCCATGTTCTCAACGCAACGGTCACGCTGTTTTTGGGAATTCTGATACTAAGCAACAACGCGGAGTTGTTTCACTTCATAGTAATAGGAATCTTAAACGGAACGTTTCTCGCTCTGTCTTTTCCATCAAGACAAGCGATTGTACCCCATGTTGTCAAACAAGAACTGGTGTTTTCTGCGCTTGCGCTCAGCTCTACCGTGATCAACATGTCGCGCGTAGTTGGACCCGCGATGTGTGGAGTACTAATTTTTTGGATTGCAGGAGGTACGAAGAGCACTCAGTATTCAGTCGGTGTCGTTTATCTCATTATCTCCGGTCTGTATCTGTTCGCATCGATGATATCCTGGTCTATCAGTGTGCCCGGGAGAGTAATCCGTCCGCAGTCGTCAGTTAAACCATTTCGTGACATGCTCGAGTTAACGAAGTTCATTAAACACGAGCCTGTAGTGTTGGCATTAGTACTAATGTCCGTATTCGCGTACATGTTTGGGCACAACCTGAATGTGTTCTTACCTGCTTTCAATGAAAGCACCTTATTGGGAAATGCTCAGACTCTCGGCTTCTTGTTGGCTACGCTCGGGTTGGGGTCGATTTTTGGCTCGTTTGCGGTGGCTTGGGCAAAGGATGTTAGCAACAAAGGGCTTTGGCTGGTTGTTATTCAAACACTGTGGGGATTGTCAATTGTTATGTTGGGCTTCAGTCACCGAATGATATTTGCTTTCGTTCTAATTGGTTTGATCGGCTGGTTCGCTGGTGCTGGGATGGCATTGAATCGATCATTATTGCAAAGTCATGTCCAGACTAGTTTGTTAGGTCGTGTCATGAGTATTGACATGATGGCACATGGCATGATGCCATTGGGTGCGATACCGATAGGGATACTAGCAGACTCTATGGGCGTAGACATCGCAATTTCTGTAGGCGGTGGTCTGCTAGTTGTCACCATCGCACTCGCGGTATTTGGTGTTGGCGCGCGCCGCTACCTCACTAAGTAGCAAGCCCACTCACTCACTGTTTTAGGTAGGGGTCAGATACCCAATGTTTACCTAGTTCAAAAAAATTACTGCAGTGTTAACAGTGGATTTATAGTTGGCCAAGATTCTTGCGATTCAACAATGAGTTTGCCCAGATCTTCAAGCTCCCACGGTTCTTGCTCTTCAGCCTTTACCGCTAATGGCTGCAGATTCCAGCTGAGTAATGCAACTCGGTTTCCAGCGACGAGCCAAGTGCGCCCCGTGATGTCTTTCGCGGCATCGGTACACAACCAAACAACCATCGGTGCTACCTTTTCGGGTGCTAGTTGATCTTTGACGGCTTCGTCAAAAATGTCTTCGGTTAGTCTAGACCATGCCGTAGGCGCGATAACGTTGACGTTGATACCGTATTTGCTTCCTTCCAAATACAGACTACGAGCCATACCGGCGATTCCGGCCTTCGCGGCTCCGTAATTTGTTTGTCCAAAATTTCCAAACAGTCCAGAAGTTGAACTTGTCACTAGGATGCGACCTCCGTGACCTTGTTCGAGCATTTGGTCATATGCAGCTTTAACGGTGAAATATGTTCCTTTTAGGTGCACGTCCATAACTGTATCCCACATCTCATCGGTCATATTTTTGAACGTTTTATCGCGGAGAATGCCCGCGTTTGCGATGAGAATGTCAATTCTGCCAAAGTTCTCGACGGCCGCTTGAATCATTTGTTGAGCATCGGATTTATCGGCGACACTACCATAATTTGCAATCGCTTTACCGCCTGCGTTATGGATTTCTTCGACTACTTGGTCCGCCATGTTTTGGTTACCACCCGTACCGTCCCTTGCGCCACCCAAGTCATTTACGACCACATGAGCACCTTCTTTCGCGAGCAACAGCACATATTCACGACCTAAACCCCCACCCGCTCCGGTGACGACTGCTACTTTTCCTTCTAATAGTCCCAAGATATTCTCCTTGCAAAATAAAAAATATGAAATTTACCTAATCATGCTGACTCAGAAATCAGGCATGCTCAGTGAACACTTCATGCTATGTTCAACTAGATGCGGACCATCAAATGCAAAAGTTTTAGGTCCGACTTTACCATCTACTAATTACTAGATTTTGCAATACAGCAAGCAATTCTCAACAAAAATCGGTGAAATTAGTGACAAGGCGTTCGATTCTTGCTCGACAATCTTTCTCACAGAATTCGCCCCTCAAAGATGCTCGCTTCTTTTGGGAAATATAGGGTTGATTACACAGTGTAGTTAATACTGTATATAATACCACTATAGTACATCGAGGGCTCACCTACCGACTAATACCGGGCACCAAGGTTCGTGCCGAGCAGTTGGCACAATTAGCCGGTGCTTGTCGGTACGTGTGGAATGAAATTCTTCGCTATCAGCAACAGTTGTATGAAGTGTCTTTCATGCACAACGCAACACCGCCAAGCCCGGCCGCATTTACGTTTTATCGGTAC
>CAZEFI010000047.1:8212-14480 GCA_964511425.1 uncultured Pseudomonadales bacterium | reverse complement strand
GTTCAAAAGGACCGACTTCTGGTTTTGGCTCGATTCTAAATCCGTACCAAGGACTAGGATTAATCGGTGGTGGATCTTCGGGAACTATAAAAACATCCAAGAGCGTTGGTGAAGCATCACATGTACCCAAACTTGCACCAGGATAATCAGTAAAGACTTTATAGTGTTTCGACTCACAATCATGAGATGCAGACCACACTATCCCATACAGAAGAAGCGTACAACCGATTAATAGCCGAAAAGACTTAAATTTCAAGAGTATTGATCCAGATCAGGAAAGAGTTGGTTGTTTGTGGACGAACGGTCTCAACCTTTCAGGTATCAATTTTAAGTAGTAGATTTATCGACTAATCGTCGAGAAAAAGATTAAAGGCAAAGGCTGTTAGCGAGTTATCTCTAAACTATAGGAACTCAATGGCCCGTCTCGACCGTTTGTCCCCTTCTGAACGGTTTTATTGAGTAATTCCTTTTGGAAGTTTTTCCCATGTCAAGGGGTAGCTGAGCCAGCCTCCATCAAGGATATATTCGATTTCTGTGGCTAGATCCCCCGAGTCGTATTCAAGCTGTGCGATCGCTTCGCCAGCTTTTTCCGTCAATAAGAGATAAGCTTTAGCTTGATGAAGCCGCTGATGTTTTGTATCTCCGTATGTACTACCCAGCCAACGATGGGTCAGGATAGGATACTCTTGCCGCAACTCGGCTCGGAAGTTTTGGCCCGGTACGAGGTGTAAGTTAGAGGTTCTAATCGCCCAATCATCCCCACTCTTTGCTGCAATCGTCAAAGTATGCTGATAGGTTCGACTAAGAAGTTTGCTATCGAACCAAGACCTTAAATTATCCAATTCGAATGATTGATCCCATTTGAGTAAAGATTGGTCAGAAGTCTGAGTTCGAGATGGAAAGGCGGGCATCGACACTGTTAATCCTGGCATCAAGACGTAGCTATGAGGTTCACACTGCTTCGCAGTCCAGTACGCAAGTAAATACCCCCGTTGCATTCTTCGTTTTGCAATTTTTCGATCATCCTCGCTCTCAATTGCATGTTTAATGAACTGAAGGCTGATGTCATATCCTGATGGATTCTTTTTCTCATCTTCCCAATAACTCCAAGAAATAGCTTCTGGATCCTTGCGATTCAAGGTATGTAGACGATTCATCGCAGTAGAGCATGCGTCAAGATAAGCAACATATTTAAACAGTTCTCTCGCAGCACACTGAGAAGCCAAATTCTTTTGAATTCCTACACTCTTTCGGGACATTAATTCTCTACAAGTTGGATCGTCCAACACTTCAAGAAATGCTACTATTCGGCTTTCAATGTTGCCATCAAAAATGTCGTGCCACACAGGATAATCGTCGAGGAAATCCGCTGCACTATAAGGAAGATAGATCCCCTTATCGCGGTCATGAGTCGATGCCACCCGATACATTTCTTCCAGACCGGAGTACTTAGCATAATAGTACATCCTGTTGTTCCACACGGGTTCCTCTGGAAAGTACTCCGAGAGTGCCGATACACAAGATTCACTCAACGTACTATGAGTGTCGATTGGCGTACACTGCTCCAATAATTTCATCCAAGCTTGTTGTCTAGACTCCGATATTTGGCTGTAGTAACTTGGCTCGGGAGGCACGCTTACCTGATACTGTGCATGTAGCTCGGTAGTCGACTGGATTTCTACTTCTTCCTCCAAAGTATCGCCACACGCAGGTATCAAAACGAGTACTAGAAAGCCAGGAACAAACTTTCGCATCTTCAATCCGTCTTTTCTCTCATAGAATTTTTATTTTATCTCGATAAATTCACAGTCCAACCTGCATCTTCGTCCCAATGATGGTATTGGAGTCACATCAATCAATATGTAAGAAGAATCAACTGTTTTGTCCAAGTACGAAGCTAGCAGAAAAAATACTAAACATCACGACGCTGTCTTCGTTGTGTAGCAGACGCAGGAGTCATGCGGGAGACTCTACAAACTAAATTTAAAGCAGCACTGCTATGCAAAATTCGTTGATCTCAAACAGTTTGATATTGGATTTGTCCGAGAAGTTAATATGTCTGATTGGTTTTCGATCGAAAATAAGATAACACTGGTAACGGGGGGGTCCCGCGGCATTGGCGAGATGATCGCTGCAGGATTCTTGCAACACGGAGCAAGAGTCTATATCACTTCGCGCAAAGCTGAGGTCTGTGATGCAACGGCTGTACGATTGCAACAAGAATTCGGTGGTGAATGTCATTCAATTCCGGGAGACCTTAGCAAATTAGAGGGAATCGACGATGTCATCGCTAGGTTCCAAGAGCGCGAAAACAAACTTGACCTATTGATTAACAATGCCGGAGCATCTTGGGGAGCACCCATTATGGAATTTCCCGAAGTTGGTTGGGACAAAGTCATGGATACCAACGTTAAAGGACTGTTTTTTCTGACGCAGAAATGTCTACCGTTACTTCGAGAAGCGGCGACATACGACGACCCTGCTCGAGTCATCAATATTGGTTCGGTGGACGGTATTCGCACACCTAAATTTGAGAACTTTTCTTATGCCGCGTCTAAAGCAGCAGTACATCATTTAACACGACAATTAGCCGCTCGACTCGTACGCGAGAACATCAACGTCAACGCCATAGCTCCCGGTCCTTTTCCCACATGGATGCTCAGTGGAGGCGTAGGTTTTGGGGGTAAAGTAGACGGCGTGGACTGGTCTATCGTGGGGAAAAAAAATCCCCGAGGTCGTGTCGGGACCATGGAAGACATCTGTGGTCTCGCCATATATCTGAGTTCCCGTGCAGGAGCTTACACGGTCGGAGAGACTATCACGTGCGACGGTGGCTCAGTAGCGTGTAGTAACTGACGCTTCAGAATGGGCTACTAGTCTGTTCCAAGTCTCCATGTCCCGATTGATCAGCAATCAGGACGATCGACGCAAGCAACTTCTCCCCAAAGTCTTCGTTCGCCATGTCTCGTGTTAGACCTTCAACAAGCGCACGAGAAAAACTCGCAATCATCCCAGAGTTTCGGCTCAATCTACGTACTGCTTCCGCTCGTGAGTAGCCACCGGACAGTGCGGCGAGTCTCAATACCTTCGGGTGCGTTGTGAACTCTTTGTAAAAGTCATCAACTTCCGGTAATGTGAGCTTAAAAATCACACGATGTTTTTCACTGAGCTTCATCAGATAAACTGTTAAAGCATCGACTAATATCTGTTCGCAATCCCGTTTCGCCTCTGCTTTAATGTCGATCTCAGGCTCTACTATAGGGACTAACCCACTTTCGTTGATAATCGACGCGTACTCAAACTGTTGCTCGACTACTTCGTAGATAGCAGCCCGATTCGGTTCTTTAATGACTGATCTCATCTTCGTACCGAAAACATCGAGCTCCTTAGCTGCATCCATGCGCAGAACTATGTCTTGAATCGGTTTCATTAATTGAACTCCGTTTGCTTCGGGCGCCAACCCGTTGTCGATTTTCAAAAAGGGCAAAACCCCTCGTTTTTGCCAAAGAAACACACTGCTTTTCAAATCGTGTACGTCACGATGCATCGTTTGCTCAAATAGGATAGCTCCAAGAATTCGAGGATAGCAGAAGTCTTGGTGCGTCATAATGCGTACTCGCATCTCGTGAACAATGTCGAACATCTTCCCTTCGTCCTGTTCATATTCGTTTGCAGGTACACCGTAGTTCGCCAACACTTTCGGTGTGCTTCCACCACTTTGATCCAGAGCAGCAATAAAACCGCTACCGAATCTCATTCGGTTATGTTTCTCAGAATTTGTCGTTGGGCTACTCGTTGGGCGAAGTTTCATTTATTGACGCGAAGTTCCATATAGATTGATAGATCGTGGCGGGTGATCGTGTAACGGAGAACATTGTTTAACTCATGCCACGCAACTGAATATACTAATTCTGAATTTCCATCGAACAAGACCCATGAGCGAAGATTATCAAATATATTTCAACCCACAGTGTAGCAAGTGTCGTTCGGCACTGGATGTTTTGAGTACAGAAAACGTTGATGTCGAAGTCATCCATTACCTAGATCAACCGATAAAGCAAGATCAACTCAATGACATTTTGGATGGCTTGACTGACCCAATTCCTGATTTAGTTCGTAAAGATCGAAGATTTTCGGAACTCGGGTTGATAGTCGAAGACTACGTCACACGTGATACGGTCATAAATTTAATCTTACAACACCCGGAACTGATGCAACGACCTCTCATTCACAAAGACGGGAAATGGTCGATTGCACGATCACCAGAGAAAGTTCGACAGATTGTCAACGACAACACATGAGCCTAATGTCACCGATGAATACTAGCGAAGTTTTGTCCCTTGCTAGTCCTGCTGCTAACTGAATTACACCATGAAGCGTTTTGACAATTCGCGCAATTTCAGTGTTAGCAGGAATTTCTTTGTACCGCTCGTTCTGTTAGCGTGTACGATTTCAATGATACCAAGCTGTAGTGCTTCAAAGAATCCAGACGCTAGCATCACGTTGTACGCGCGTAACGTAGAGAGTTGTCTATGTAATTACTTGGACATTGAAGATGACAATCCCTCAGGGTTGACCTATCAAGACTTTATAGAAGATTGCAACAAAACGGTTCGCGAATCGAATCCAAATCGATTTACCAAACTTGAAGATTCTGAGCCGGAGATTGATAGTCTGCGTTGCCCTGAAAAAGTAGAAAGCTGGCTCAAAGTCATCGCGAAACAGGAACAATTACGGGAAAACAATCGAAAATTGATGCAAGAACTTCTCGATCAATCATTAATTGGTGATGAAGATACTCAGCTCGAGGAATAGGACCACCTCAGTGACGAAAACTCCATTGATGAGTGCACCGTCTCGCGAAGTGCAAACGGTTATTGATTGATACTTTGCGAAAATCAGTTACATTTCTTCAATAAATGACATTGAGTTTCGCCAAGTCGGTGACTTCAGACCTAAATTTGACGAACAATATGTTTCAACGGGTACTTTCGTTTTTCTCCGCTGAAATGTTGACATTGCGGAAATTGACACGATTTTGGGTGTTGGTCGTGTTGTTGTCCTCGATTTGTCAAGCTGGATATCTCTTGGCAATTGGACTACCATTACCCTTGGGATTGGGGGGAGTTCTTTGGTTCTTGGGGAATTCCAGAAAATGGCACGCTGTCACTTGAAATCGTTCAAGGAGATACAAAATTTGTAGCACTGCTAGAAGTGAGAAACATGCTTCACGGCTGGAATGAAGTAGGAACTTACGAGCTCAAAGATGAAAGTGTTTCTGTGAAGATTGTGTATCAGCCAAAAACGTCATCAAGATGGGTAGAAATCTACGCTGATGCCATTCGATGGACAATTAAGGATGTGCGTTGACCTGCTTCAATATTTTCCGACAATACAAGAACCACCGAACACTACGACACAGTGGGCGGAATACTAGATACGCCGACGTTTCAGTGTCCTTAGTCAAATGTCAATCCGGAGTATCAAATTAGAAAAGGTAGGTTTTTTTCCAAGTAGTATTGATACAACACCGAGAAAAGAAAGTAAAGTGGACTTAGAGTGTGAGTTCAACTAAAGACTCATTGGCACGTATATTTGCCAATACCGTATCGGAACTTGTTTCACTACGGCGACTCACTAGATTTTGGACGTTAGCGTTCATACTTACACTGATCTCGCAAACTGGGTATGTGATATCTTGTTGGTATCTAGGATACCATTTACCCTATGATCCAACATCAGGGGTCAACGCGCCGAAGTACTTATTAGGAAATATCGATCCCACAGTCGTGCTCTTCTTTCAGTGGGCAGCTTTACTGTTGATGTTTGATGTTGCACATAGGCACACACGCAATCTCATCGCTGAAGTTCTTGAAACTTCCCCGTTAACCAACTTAGAGATGTACATCGGTCGAACTCTAGCTGTAGTTAGCATCGTGTGGTTAGTTGTCGTACTGAACATCGCGACTATGCAATTGGTGGGTTCATGTTCGGTTTTCGGTTGGAATTTCGCAGAAACTTTACAGTCTCATTCTGTTCTAAATTTAGTCTTGATCGACATGCCGGCTAACTTACTGTTCTGGTGCGCTTTAGTAATTCTCTTAAACGTACTCTTCCGAACTCGATTATTGATACTCCTAGTTGCTGGTTCCTTGATGTTCGGCTGGTATTGGTTGATCATTCGGTCCCCGTTCTCGCTGTCAGCTCTCGTAAGTCCATCTTCGAACGATACGATGTTTGTGTCTGAATTAACCCCCAGTTTCATATC
>CAZEFI010000047.1:0-8112 GCA_964511425.1 uncultured Pseudomonadales bacterium | reverse complement strand
CGTTCATCGAATCAGGCGTACCTTTTGAACTGACGATATCCGCCAGTGGAGTACCTGATCCGCATTTTGCGTATCTGGATAGTATTGTCGACTATCTCAATGACAGAAGTGTCCCCGTTCGGTTGGCACAATTGTTGGGCAAAGAAGGGTCAATTTTTAAACCAACATATGTAGCTTTGATGCCAGGATCATATTGGTATCCCATCCCTGGTCCAATGAATGCATCCAATGTACACGACGAGATAGGTCGAGACTTTTTTGAGGTCGATCTCGCGGTCACACTCGAACCTAAGAATTGGAGTCTCGTGGCATCAGCTCCAATTTCAGAGTTAATGGAGACTCCCAAGACGTTCGCTGTGCAGACCAAAACTGCTGTACCGGAACTCGGCTTGTTTGCCTCGCGATTTGAACACGCAAACATTGAAGTCGGCGGTGTTGAATTCTCCATGTTTCTGCACAAGAAACATACCGAAAATCTCCGACCAATTGCTGAGTGGAACGATGCTATTCGCTCCGAAGCCGAAGAAATGATCGCTACGTATCAAGAAAGGGGACTTTCTTCACCACTATCTGTGATCACCTTTGTCGAAGTACCACGAAGTCTACGTACTATCGGAGGCGGATGGAGAATGAATTCAGTCGACACCTTACCTGGTCTCGTGTTACTCAAAGAGCACGGGTATCCTCGTGCCAAGTTAAAACTTGCTCTTGATCGTTATCTAAGGCATTTTGGTTCTTTTGAAATCCCACTTGATGAGAACGAAAAGGTACTAGCGCCCTTGAATGTACTGACTTTGTTTTTCAACAGAGGAAAAGGTACTGACGCTCCTTGGACAAGCGTAAATAAACACCTTTGGACACATCACACATCTCCCGTCGGTGAGAACGCTTCGATGATTGACCACGTAGTGAATTGGCTCGTTGCTTCTTTGCCTCCGTATCTCTATCGTCAATTTTCGATCTATTCGACTGTTCAAGTAACCGATCTGACGACACTACGACTCGATGTGGCAGAAGAAGGAATGGCACTAGCTGCATCAAACAACCAACGACTCTTACAGGAATGGTATGAATCGGTTCCAGTGAGGGTGGAACGTACTTTTCATGAGCGGCCATCAAACTGGGCCCTGTTACGTCGTAATGCATATGAACCCAGTTCTGAGAGGCTTCGTCCACAACAGGAGTTAGAGTTATTACTGATTAGGAGTCGAGAAATTGCGATCGGTTTACTTGCTGCTAACGAACACAAAAAACTTTATAGTTGGCTTTCCCACGTGCGCTCACAATATTTTGGGCAAACGTTCACCTATGCGAATTTAATCAGTAGTGCTCAAGCACATGAGATCAATTACGAACCCTTTCTTACCGAATGGATTGTGAGCAGTGTACTCCCTGGGATCTTAGTTCACGATCACAAGATTCAACAGATTTCCGACGATGAGCAGGGAAACTCTCGATTTCAAACTTCGTTCACGCTGGAAAACACTCAATCGGTAACTGGATTCCTCAGAATTCTCGTACCGAGGGAACAGAGGGAAGATTGGCTCTTCTTAAGTTATCTACCATACGACTCAGTAAAGATTGCCGGCGGTGAATCGCTCAGATTAAACTTGATCACAAACTACAGCATTAATCGTTTTGGAATTGATCCGGGGTTATCGTTCAATCGAGACACGTTCTACATTGATTTGGATGAACATGGCATAGAACATGATGAAAATAAGCAGCCTTCTCCGTTCCTTGAAGCACCAATCGATCGAATTGAAGACATTCGTATAGTAGTGGATGACCTAGATGATGGCTTTCGGGTTACTCAACGCATTCCCAGTCAAGAACCCTCGCGAAGATTTGGCCCCATAGCTTGGGTAACCGTCCCGCGGGCAACGCTCGAATTAGACGCAAACTTACCCATACGCCCCCGTTTTGGAAGGAGTCAGCAAATACCTAACATTTGGCAACGTTGGAATTACGGAATGGAGGTTGCACCATTTGGACGTTACCGCAGATCGACAGCGTATATTCAAGCTTCTATTTCGAAAAACGAAACCATCCCAAATGCTGAGTTCGCGACAGACCTTCCAAAAACGGGAAAGTGGCTACTAGAATATTTCTATCCTTGGTTACCTGGAACGACCTGGGGAACATGGGGAATACCTGAAGACAACACTGTATCACTAGCGATTGTCCAAGGAGAATCAAACTATCAAGCTCCTTTAAATCTGAGAGCAATGCCGTACGGATGGAACGAAATCGGCACCTACTCGTTAAACGATGAGGAAGTCGCAGTGAGAATTGTGTTCCGCCCCAAAAGTAGAACTGAGGGGACGAGAATCTTTGCTGACGCTGTCCGTTGGACACCAATACAAGATCCCTCGAACTGATACTGGTTGCTTCCTGTCCTACAATGAATCGCGAAAATCATAGATCGCAATTCTTAAGGCTAGCAGCGAGCACAGTTCGGATAACTCATCGCTGTGCTTTATCTGCTCTAAATCGAACGGTTCCGACAGCCTCGCGCCAACTCGAAGAGAGATGTATGAAAACAGTTCACAGACCGCGAACCGAACACTGCGGTAGAGAATTTTGATTTTCTGCTACAAAAAAATTAATAGAAACAAACACAGTTGATTAAACGTCCCCAATTTCCACCATGTCATTAAATCTGAAGATGCACAATGATTTTGTTGATCAACTTCCAGGCGACCCAGAAGTACGAAATTTCGTTCGTATCGTACAAAACTCCTGCTATTCCCTAGTCCAACCAGCGATTGCTTCTAATCCTTCTCTTATTGCGTATTCCCATGATGTCGCGGAATTGTTGAAGATTTCTCTTGCAAAAAATGGCGTCAATGAATTTACGGAATTGTTTGCTGGAAATCGAACATTGCCTGAAATGACACCCTATGCAATGTGTTATGGAGGTCACCAGTTTGGTCATTGGGCGGGGCAACTCGGTGATGGTCGAGCGATTACGCTTGGAGAGATTGCAGGCACAGATGGAGTATCTTATGCTCTACAGCTCAAAGGATCCGGTTTAACTCCTTACTCACGTACCGCGGATGGTCTAGCAGTACTACGTTCCTCACTTCGTGAATTCGTCTGTAGTGAAGCGATGCACTACCTAAGAGTACCGACAACACGCGCACTCTCCTTGATTCGTACAGGCGATCAAGTAATGCGGGACATGTTCTATGATGGTAATCCAGAATTCGAAACAGGCGCGATCGTGTGCAGGGTTGCTCCAACGTTTTTACGATTTGGAAGTTTTGAAATTTTTGCTGCTCAACGCAACATCGATGTTTTGCGTCAATTAGCCGACTTTACGATCCGTACGCAGTTTCCAAACATTAAAGCTGACGGATCGCCAGACTCGTACATTCAGTGTTTTCGAGACATCTTAGACCGCACCGCGTTTCTCATGGCTGAATGGTTACGCGTTGGCTTTGTGCATGGCGTTATGAACACCGATAATATGTCGATTACTGGTTTAACCATTGACTACGGTCCATACGGATGGATTGAAAATTTCGACTTTGGATGGACACCAAACACAACCGATGCACAGACGAAACGATACACCTTTGGTAAACAACCTCAAATCGCGAAGTGGAACTTGCTACAGTTGGCGCGGGTCATCCATCTGCTGGTCAACGAAATTGAGCCATTTCAAAAAGCTCTAGACGAATATGACACAATATTTGACGAGTACCACACCGACGTATTGAGACGCAAACTCGGTTTTGAAGAAATGAACAAAGAACATGTGCAATTGGTGGACGATCTCTATGGAATTTTTGAATCGATCGAAATTGATATGACTATCTTCTTTAGGTTGTTGAGAACTGTGTCACCGAACACGACCGACGATCAAGACTCTGTGCACAGGGTAAAACCAGCACTTTACAACCCAGAAGAGTTAACAAAAGAACTATTCGATAAGCTAGACACTTGGTTGTGTAAGTATGTGTCGCTCATTCAACATCAAAATTTAGACCCCGACGTGCGTACCGAGATGATGGACAATAATAACCCTGTGTACGTGCCGCGAAACTATCTTGCGCAACTAGCAATCGATGATGCGGAAAAGGGAGATTACGCGCTGCTAAAACAGTGGATGACAGTACTTAAGAATCCCTACCAAGAGCAGTCTGGAATGGACCAATTTTCTGCGAAGCGACCCGATTGGGCAAAGTCTCGAGCTGGATGTTCCATGTTGTCGTGTAGTTCGTGAAGTAATCAAGACTCCGACCGTTAGGAACACAAAGTTGAAACTATCCAAGAATATGTTGCGGTTACACACCGAAACCGCGTTTGAAGTTCTCGCGCGCGCCGAAGCATTGAGAAGTGAGGGTAAGCCAGTAGTCAACTTGGGGATTGGACAACCAGACTTCAAAACTCCACCACACATTGTCGAAGCCAGTGTTAAAGCACTTCGTGACGGACAGCACGGGTACACTCCTGCACCCGGTATTCTGCCTCTACGCGAAGCTGTTGCGCAAGACATTCTGACGTACCGAGACGTAGCTGTTCATCCCGACGAAATCCTCGTGGTACCTGGTGGGAAAGTCGTCCTGTTCTTTGCAATTCTTATGTTTGGCGAGCCGGGTGGCGAAATTCTTTACCCGAACCCCAGTTTTCCAATCTACCAATCAGTAATCGACTTTTCCGGAGCGAAAGCTGTGCCGATTCCGCTTCTGGAAGAAAATGGTTTCGCGTTTTCTGCTGACGAAGTACTGAATTTGATCACCAAAAACACGAGACTGATCATCATCAACTCACCGGCTAATCCTACTGGTGGCATGGTACCTAAATCTGAAATTGATAAGCTCGTAAACGGCTTGCAAAACTACCCTCATGTTGCGATTTTGAGCGACGAAGTCTATTCGCGAATTTGCTATGACGAGTCACATGTTTCGTTATTGACGTATCCAGAAATTCGAGACAGACTCATCTTACTCGACGGATGGAGTAAGACCTACGCGATGACTGGATGGCGTCTGGGTTATTCAGTGTGGCCGCGTAAATTAGTCGAACCAGCGCATCGGCTCGCGATCAACTGTCATTCCTGTGTCAACACTCCAGCACAATTTGGTGCTATCGCGGCGCTCGAGGGTCCGCAAGACTTCGTCGCGGAGATGAACCAAGCGTTTCGTACACGACGAGAGTACTTAGTTGAAGCACTCAATTCAATCGAAAAAATTACTTGTTCTCTTCCCCACGGGGCGTTCTACGCATTTCCAAACATCTCCAAAACTGGGCGAACTGCAGAAGAGATGCAGAATGAATTGCTGAATGACTACTATGTTGCTACTGTGGCTGGAACGAGTTTCGGTAACTTTGGCGAGGGCTATCTGCGACTTTCCTATGCTGCATCATTAGACGACTTAGAAACTGCGGTCGACCGGCTGAACAAATATTGCAACTCTGCAGCAATCTGAATCACTGACTCAAAGATACATATGAAATTTGGTGTAGTTTTTCCTCAAACAGAAATTGGTACCAACCCAGACGATATCGCATCGTTTGCTCTCGCGGCGGAAGAAGCTGGATACGACCATATTCTGACATACGACCACGTTCTCGGTGCAGATACGAAGAGCCGACCGGATTGGACGGGAGTCTACTGTTCGGAGGACATGTTTCACGAGCCGTTCGTGTTATTCAGCTACCTTGCGGCAATTTGTAAACGTATCGAATTCGTTACGGGTATTCTGATACTTCCACAACGACAAACTGCTCTCGTAGCCAAGCAAGCGGCGTGTCTCGACGTCTTGAGTCAGGGTCGATTACGTCTCGGTATAGGAATTGGTTGGAATGCTGTTGAGTACGAAGCATTAGGCGAGAATTTTCGTAATCGAGGTCGCAGATCCGCTGAACAAATCGAAGTATTACGTCGTCTCTGGGCGGAACCAACGATTACCTATAGGGGACAATGGCATTCGATTACCGAAGCTGGATTGAATCCTCTTCCGAGTCGACCAATACCGATTTGGTTGGGCGGGGTCGCACCACAAGTAGTACATCGAGTTGCGACGCTTGGAGACGGCTGGTTTCCGTTTTACAACCCAGACATCGAATCGCAGATTCAAGACATGCATGATCAAGCGAGAGCCGTTGATCGTGATCCTAATTCGATTGGAGTTGAATGCGTGTTAAGAGTACACCAAAACAAACATCAAGCCATCGATCAGCTAAAACACTGCCAAGACATTGGAGTGACCCACATTTCCGTGGTTACGATGAGTCAAGGGTTTGACACTGTACAAGCCCACGTACAATCAATCACTGCATACATGAACGAAGTCGTACATGCACGGTAGAAGCGCCCCCTCGGAGCCGTCCCCATCGTAACGCGTTCGCGTCGCAAAAAACCTTTACAATAAAATTTGTGCGATGGTACGAGTTTTTACGCAGTCCCAACTTCTGCAACTCGTGTCGAATCATCGAAACGACCTTTACAGAGTTTAAACATGTCAATCAAGCCAATCTTCGACACGATCAAGGAAATAAAGCAAGATATTGAAAACTTGAGCTGCGAAGAACTCGCTCAAGAAATGGCCAGTGGTAACAAACCGTTGGTCGTCGATATTCGCGAAATGCAAGAACGGGTCGACTCCGGAGCCATCCCTGACTCGGTCCATGCACCTCGAGGAATGTTAGAGTTTTGGGCCGATCCTGCTAGTCCTTATCACCGACGATATTTCAAGGATGACAAACGCATTGTTCTCTACTGTGCCGGTGGTGCTCGATCCGCGTTAGCGGTCAAAGCAATGAAGGATATGGGATTTTCTGACGTCGCGCATCTTGAACCAGGTTTTGTTGGTTGGGCTAAAGAGAAACGCCCAGTTGAAGAAACTGCTAGCAAGTCTCGATGGATTCGAAAAATTCTCAAGTAAACACCGGTGCAAGCACTCCGCGGTCCATTAATCTACTAGTATTTCACATTTGTTTTGCAATCTGACGAAGTAACTCAAAATTCTGATCTAGGTTCTAAGACTCATATTGAGTTCGAGCATGTCTTTAAGAGTTACGACAACAATACCAATGTCGTAGACGATCTCAATTTAGAGATCCAAGAAAACGAATTCCTTACACTCCTTGGTCCGTCTGGATCGGGGAAAACCACTTGCTTAATGCTGTTAGCTGGATTTGAACCCATAACTGCTGGTTCGATCAAGATTTACGGGAAACCGATACAGGACATACTCCCCCATAAACGAAATATCGGTATGGTGTTTCAGAACTATGCCCTCTTCCCTCATATGACCGTGGGAAAGAATCTTGAATTTCCGTTGGAAGTACGTGGGGTCGATAAATCGAAAAGAATGGATCAAATTCAACGCGCGCTTGACTTAGTTCAATTGGGCGGATTCGAAAATAGGAAACCGTCACAACTTTCGGGCGGACAGCAGCAACGTGTCGCGATCGCTCGAGCTTTAGTGTTTGAACCGAGCATTGTGTTAATGGATGAGCCATTAGGTGCCCTCGATCGCAGGCTTAGAGAAGAAATGCAGTACGAGATTCGGCGTTTGCACCAACAGCTTGAGGTAACCATGGTGTATGTAACCCACGACCAACAGGAAGCGATGGTGTTATCAGACCGCGTGGCCGTATTTCAAGATGGCATTGTTCAGCAAATCGCGACTCCGGAGACTTTGTACGAAGAACCGGGACGAGTTTTCGTCTCGTCTTTCATTGGCGACAACAACGTTCTTTATGGGGTAGTCAAGAAAATCGAAGACAACGAAATCTGCCACATAGATCTAGACGGAGATAACCGTGTCCAAGCTCTAGCGGTTACTCATCACAACCCTGGAGACGAAGTGTGGCTAACCGTTCGGCCAGAACGTATTTCAATCAAACCCAAAGAGCACAAGTACACCAATGATTTTGCTGCCACTGTTGATGATGTTGTATTTATGGGAGACCATCTACGCTTAAATGTTACGACTTGCGGTGTGCGCAACTTTGTAATTAAGATCCCCAACATCGTCGGACACGGTGGTGTGTTACCTGGTGACGAAATTCGAATCGGTTGGGCTGCTTTAGATTGTCGTGCCTTAGCTCGTGAATCCAGTCCAGAACAATTAGGAGAATCAAAAACATGAAAAA
>CAZEFI010000046.1:11337-14788 GCA_964511425.1 uncultured Pseudomonadales bacterium | reverse complement strand
CAACGATTTGACTTTGTTACGACCCTTCGAACTTCAACCCGATCAGCCAAAATGGATGAATCGTTGGGCACCGAACGACGTTTGGAATCTGCTTACTGCCGCATGGTCTGGTAATACTACCGAAATCAAGGAACTGCTCGAGAAAGATCCCAGTCTTATTCACGCTAGTTATTGGTACACCTCACCACTTCGTATCGCGGCGCGTGGAGGACATAAAGCCGTGCTAAGAGAACTTTTACGACGGAAGTCTATATGGGACGAGGATCCTATTGACAGTCGTGATAACGTCGCACAGATAGCGTTCGATCATGGACACCATGAATTAGCTCTGTATTTGGCCAATCAAAATTCTGCACTGGACTCTCGGGATGGAGAAATCCACCGTGCCGTGCGACAGCGTGATCGTGAACGAGTTTACAGCATTCTGAACGATGACCTAAACAATTTGGATTTGGCTGGCATTCGAAGGAAAACGCCTTTACACTACGCGGTCGAAAACGAAGACCTACAGATGATTCGGTTCCTTGTCGAAAAAGGTGCGAAGCTAGATCGCAAAGCGTACAGCAGCCACGACCGTCTTGGAACACAAGGTTTCCGCCCAATCGCGTCAGCACTTTGGCACCATGGCTTTTGGCGGCAACGGAATAACTATGAAATCGTCAAATATTTGGTTTCAAAAGGATCAGCTTATACGCTTCCTATTGCCGCCGCTTGCGGTGACTTCAAACGCGTGGAATTCTTGCTACAAAGACAGAAAAAAGATCCTAACTACAAAGAGTCGTGCGGAAAGCGAGCACTATCAGCTGCTGCTGAAAGAAACCATCGAGAAATTGTCGAGTTATTACTCCAGCACGGTGCTGACCCAAATCTTTCTGAGGGTCCTTATTGTCCCGATGGATATGCACTTTGGAGTGCTGCTCGCTTCGGACATAAGGGCATTGTCAAATTGCTGCTCGACCACGGTGCAGATCCTAATGCACAAGTAGATTCATCGGGTTCTCCAATTGAAGCAACCAACGATACAGAGATTCGAGATTTGCTCTCCCAACGCGGTGGTCGCATTTCAATCATCGCCCACTTTCATAACAAAAACATTGGCTCTGTTAAAGAATTGCTTGACAAGCATCCTGAACAACTGACTGAAACAGAAATTGCTCAAGGGTTTGCCGCGGCGGTCAGAAATAGTGATACTCAAATGGTCCAACTTCTACTCGACCGAGGTTTCAAAGTTCCCTCAGAAGTGACTATCTGTCAAACGTATCTTTGGTATGACCTTCCATTAGCGGAGTTGCTTTTGAGAAGTGGTATGAATCCGAACTTGCCGAATTGGCAACGAACAACTCCCCTGCACCACATAGCAGGACAATGTAATATTCCTGCCGCAGAACTCTTTTTGAAATATGGTGCTAACCCAAAACTAGTCGATTTGGAGTACTGCACTACTCCGTTGGGATGGGCCGCGCGTAAGGGGCAAATTGAATTCGTTAAGTTCCTTCTGTCGTACGATTCTCATCTTAAATATGCCCATCCACGACAAGAAAATGAACAATATATTTCACCACTGCTTTGGGCAAGCAAACGGGCACATCAAAACATCGTCGAGCTTTTAGAGTAATGGTGTAATTGATAAACGATGTTTCAACGAAGAATGTCTTATACTTCTACCATGTCAAAATCACTCTTCGGTGTGCCACATTCGGGGCATGTCCAATCATCAGGAACATCTTCCCAGCGAGTTCCCGGCGGGATACCGTCGGTTGGTTCCCCTAGTGCTTCATCATATACGTAACCGCAAGTTAAACACTGATATTTATTCATTACACTTCCTTGTTTGAGAAGAAACGTTTGCAAAAATATGGGTACGAATCCCAAATGATTTTAGTCTTAGCAAGTGCAACCATACGCATTTAGAGAGTCTGTAGTTCCCTGAGTAGATTGAATAGGTCCAATGGCAGTTAAAGTTTTAGTTACAGGACTGAGTGGACTAATCGGTTCGTTACTACTCCCAAAGCTTGAGAAAGACTATCAAGTATGTGCGTTGAATCGTAGACCTGTTAAAGGTGTTGCTACGACACAAGCAGATATCTTTGACGAAGAAGCGAGCCGACCAGCATTCAAGGACATCGACGTTGTGGTTCATCTAGCCGCTAAAGCTGGAGATAGACATCCTTGGTCCGAGCTACACTCAGCTAACATAGTCGGCACCTTCAATGTCTTAAAGCTCGCACGTGAAGCAGGTTGTCGTAGATTTATTTTTGCAAGTAGTGGCGCAACCGTGACGGGCTATGAATCGGTAGAGCCATATCGCTCAATTGTGAAGGGGGACTATTCAAATGTGCCTGTAAATTTTAGCAGAATTAAGCACACAGATCCCATTTGGCCCTCTGGTGTTTATGGGTCGACAAAAATTTGGGGAGAAGCAATTTGCCGCAATTTTTCCGATTCATCAGATATGACTGTATTTTGTGTTCGTATTGGATATGTGAACCGTGAAGACAGACCTCAGAAGACACGTGATTGGGCAACTTGGTGTAGCCAACGAGACGTTGTTAACGCACTCATGGCTTGTGTTAGTATTGAGGATCCTCCGAGATTCTCAACCTTCTTCGTGACCTCGAATAATAAATGGGGATATCGAGACTTAGTCCATACGCACAACACGGTTGGGTTCACACCGTTAGACGAAGCCGAGACATTTCGTGAATCGGCTTAGCAAATTTTTAGCTTGTTTGTGTTTCCTGCTCTACACTATGGGATGTCTCTCCGAGTCTCCTAAGGAACTGACTATTGCAGTTGCGACTAACTTTTTAACCACGGCGAAGGAGCTAGGTCATAAATTTGAGGAAGAATCTGGTGTAAAAACAACTTTGGTATCTGGTTCTTCTGGTCAGCTATTTGCACAAATCAAAAATGGTGCTCCTTACGATGTATTCTTGTCTGCAGATCAAGCAAAAATCGATGCAACAATCGACACAGATCTTGGGATAGAAGATTCTCGAATCACTTATGCCCTCGGGCGATTGTGCTTCATGCTTAATCCTAAACGAGAATACGAACAACGAGCACGCGAGTTCTTCGAAGCTCTAGATTTCCAGCGAATTGTATTTGCAAACCCCAAACTAGCGCCCTATGGTGTCGCTGCGGAAGAAGTCTTCACTGCTTTAGAAGTCGACTTAAGCGCAGAGAAGAAAAAAGTTGTCTTTGCTGAAAACATCGGAAAAGCTTATGCGACTGTCCAAACAGGCAACACTGATGCTGGAATGGTTGCACTATCGTCGATTCTAGACGACGAACTCGATCGAGAACACTATTACATCATTCCCGAAAAGTTGTATAGTGCACTGCGTCAGGACGCTATCATCTTAAAAAGAACTTCAAACGAAACTCTCGCACGAGAGTTTCTTGACTTTGTACAGAGCAATGAAACCCGTGCGATCATTAGAAACAATGG
>CAZEFI010000046.1:0-11237 GCA_964511425.1 uncultured Pseudomonadales bacterium | reverse complement strand
GAAGCACCGTTGGGATCATTTTTCGTTTGGATTACGGGCGAAACACTCACTTTTACGTTTCATGGGTTGGTCGTAGCCTCGCTAATTTATTCCATGCCCTTCATGATTCAACCGTTAAAAGTTGCTTTTGAGCAACTTGACGAAGAACTCTTAGAGACTGCAAGAGTTTTAGGAGCTAACCTCTGGGACACGACGTGGAGAGTTATTTTTCCCGCTTCTTTTCGAGGCATTCTTACGGCGATCGTGCTTTCTTTTGCTCATACGATCGGCGAATTCGGTGTCGTACTCATGATCGGCGGTAACATTCCCGGTAAAACCCGCGTGGTTTCCATTGCGATCTACGAAAATGTTGAAACTTTGAACTTCACTGATGCACATTTACTCGCTGGGGGACTGCTAGTCTTTAGCTTCGTAACTTTGGTTTTCGTGTACTCATGGAATCGACGAACAAAGATTGGTGTTGCTTGAATGTTGGAGTTTGATTTTCGATCCACTCGAGGGAACTTCGTTTTGAATGTTCAAGCAGAACTTAGCGGGACTGGCGCGACGGCGATTCTTGGACGAAACGGAAGCGGAAAGACAAGCTTGTTACGCGCACTAGCTGGCTTGGATGATACCACGGGCACGATTCATGTGAATGAAGCGAAGTGGCTCGATAGTGATTCGAGGGTAAACATACCAACACGCAATCGCAAACTAGGTTACGTTTCCCAGCAACCTAAACTGTTTGCACACATGTCTGTTCAACGGAATTTACAGTTTGCCTATCGACTCGCGACGAAGCGGAATCCGAACATTTCGACTGATTCGCTTGCTGACATGATCGAACGATTTGAACTTGAACCTCTTCTTTTAAGAAAGCCAGCTACCTTGTCAGGAGGAGAAACGAGTCGAGTCGCGATCGCTCGAACTTTGCTCTCCGACCCTGACTTACTTTTGTTGGACGAACCCCTATCAACGATCGATATGGACCGCAAAAAAGACCTACTCCCTCACTTAGAAAGTATTCTGGTTGATCATCCACTACCACTCCTCTACGTTACTCACGACTTTACCGAGGTCGCGAGATTGTGCTCAAACTCCCTCGTGTTGCGAGACGGAGAAGCGGTGTCGTATGGTAGAACAAATGAAGTACTGCAATCTATCCCAGTAACTGATATGGCAGATCAGTTGGAAAAGAGCTCAATTGTGACCGCACAGTACGACAGATTTGATGAAGATCTGTGCCTAGCATACTTTCAGATTAGCGACCAGATGTTGGTTATTCCAATGATGGTACCACCGAAATTTGAAGATTGGGTTCCCATTCGCATCCAAGATCGCGACGTAGCTGTCGCCACGACTCAGCCCCAAAATACTAGCGTGCGTAATACACTCAAGTGCGACATATTGGACGTCGAAATTTCGCCCCATGGTCCCTTTGTGACTATTTTGCTCGCATGTGGTGCTGAGCGTTTTCGCGCTCAAATCACGCGCGCATCAATGAACGAACTCGGTCTGAAAAAAGATTTAGAAGTTTACGCGCTGATTAAGAGTGCAACGTTAGAAGTCTAGACCGTCAAGTTCTACCCGTTTGCATAATTTCGAAACTTTCCCCATCCTATTAGCTAAATTGGACTAGTTTATGACCCTACGAATTGACTCGATCGCACCTGACTTCACCGCTGAAACAACACAAGGCAGAATATCGTTCCACGAATGGATAGCCGATAGTTGGGTCATTTTGTTTTCACATCCAAAAGACTTTACTCCGGTCTGCACGACCGAATTGGGGTATCTTGCGGGCCTAGAAGAGGAATTTAATTCGCGCAACTGCAAGATTATCGGTCTTTCAGTAGACCCTGTCGATAGTCATCTTAAGTGGTTGAAAGACATTGAGTCATCTCAAGGCAATAAGGTGACCTACCCAATCGTTGGAGATCCACATCTTACCATTGCAAAAATTTATGACATGCTCCCTGCGGGCGCAGGCAACTCGAGCGATGGACGAACGGCTTTAGAGAACGCGACGGTGCGATCCGTGTTCGTTATCAATCCAGACAAGCGCGTCAGGGCGATACTCACCTATCCTATGACAACGGGAAGAAACTTTGACGAAGTGTTGCGGTTGCTTGACTCCTGCCAACTCACCGCACGAAAAGCTGTAGCAACACCGGTAAACTGGAACGAAGGAGACCCTGTGATCATTGCACCGAGTGTAACAGATGACATAGCGCGCGAGCAATATCCCGATGGTTGGGATGCACCACTACCGTATCTTCGTTTCGTACCACATTAAAGATTGCTTCACTCGCGAATTCGCGACCTCAAGAAATGGACGCTCAAATCGTTGTCGTTGGGGGCGGAGTCGCTGGATTAACAACCGCGTTAGCATTGAGCGATCGCGGATTTTCGTCTTGCGTGCTGGAACGCGGAAACTTTACTGACGAATCAGGAGCCGGAATACAACTCACACCGAATGCTACCAGCCAGTTATTTCAATTGGGTCTCGAGACTTCTTTGGTAACTGCTTCTCACGAGGCACACGCTCTTGAATCTAGACACTGGCGAACAGGTAGAGTGGTGTCTAAGGTACCTCTACGTGAAATAATTCAAAAGTATTGCGAGTTCCCATTTCTACAAATTCGTCGGTCTGACTTAATCAATATTTTGCGACAAAAGTGTGAGGAACAAACAAATATTGAACTATTCCCCAACGTTGAAGTTTCGGCGATAAGTCAATCGAAAGACGAAGTAAAACTGCACTCGTCGAAAAAACAGTTTTCCACGCCGATGGTCGTCGGTGCAGACGGCATACACTCAACGATGAGCGCGCTCATAGGAAATCTCGATACACCAAAATTCTCGGGTTGGCAGGCCTGGCGAACAATCTTGAACAACCCAGAATTACCACGCGCTGGATTAGCACACACAAACGTTTGGTGTGGAGCAGAAGGACATGTTGTGCACTACCCGGTCAACATTCGTCAGTCGTACAACTGCGTCTTTGTAACCAAATCGTCGAAAAATCTCTCTGGTAAGTGGAAACAGAACGGATCAGTTTCCGAACTTCGGAATTACTTTCGTGGATGGCATGACAACGTGATCGAATTGATTGATCAAATTAAATCAGAGTCGCTGTTTCGCTGGGGACTCTTTCATCATGCAAAAACAAAAAACTCTTGGAGCAATCGTAGAATCGTACTATTAGGAGACGCAATTCACGCGACCATGCCCTTTCTAGCTCAAGGCGCGGCTCTTGCTATTGAAGATGCCTGTGCTCTCGCGAATCGTTTGAAACTTCACTCAGTGAACGTAGAGCAAGCAATTGAATCTTTTGTCAAATACCGAAAACAACGAGTCGAACGAATCCAAACTAGGTCCGAAAGAATGGGAAATGTCTATCACCTAAATCCCCCGTGGTCGAGAATACGAGACCTTGCTACGACATGGGCAGTTCATCGACTTGCAAAAGATATCTATAGCTTCAAAACATCGTAAGTTTGATGGTTCGTAATGGATCAGCATGTAGTTATTTGTGCGGAAGGGGAACTCTTATATCTACATATAATCAAACCATACATATCGGTCAGAGAACCGCTGAAAGCTACTTAAATTGGAGTAATACATGACACTCAAACAATTTCAAGTCCGATCGTTATTTGTCCTGTCTTTGATAGCGGTTGTTTCGTTCGCGAGTGGCGTACCCGCGCTAGTTGGGCCAACGACGATCGCACCATTGATCGACGAAGTGAAACACTCCGTCGTAAACATCGCAGCAAAACATCCGATCGATCCAGACGCGGAACGAAGTTTTAACCCCTTTTACGGCCAAACTCCACGACAACGGGAACGAACTGCTATTGGCTCGGGTGTTATTATTGATGCAAACAACGGTTACATTGTCACCAACGAACATGTAATTCGTGGATCAGAAGACATAGTCGTAACGTTGGATGACGGACGATCGGTTAATGCTACGGTAATCGGGGATGATCATTCCTCCGACGTGGCGGTGTTGCAGATCACAGCCGACAACTTGAAAGCTCTTCCACTCTCCGACTCAGACGAAGTACGAGTCGGCGACTTTGTAGTGGCGATCGGAAACCCATACAGACTCCAACAAACGGTAACTTCTGGTATCGTGAGCGGTCTCGGCAGGAAAGGCTTGGGGATCGAAGAAGTTGAGAACTTTATTCAAACGGATGCCGCGATCAATCAAGGTAACTCCGGTGGTCCATTGATCACTTTTACAGGTAAGTTAATTGGTATCAACACCGCGATCCTCGGTAGATCCGGAATTGGCTTTGCTATTCCTTCAAATATGGTAGCTGATGTGGTAGACGAACTCATTGAGTTTGGTGGAATTACACGCGGATTTCTTGGTATTCAAATGAACACGATGGACAGTCTCGATTTAGAAAAATATGCCGAAATGTATGAAATTGAAGACGTGTCCGGTGCAGTGATTGGAGATGTAATCGAAGACACCGCTGCATCCAGAGCCGGGTTACAAAAGTATGACATCATCACTTCATTCAATGGCGAAAAAGTAGTGAATTGGCTTGAATTGACCTATCAAATCAAACTTGCAAAAGTTGGCGAAGAAGTACCTATCGAAATCCTGCGAGATGGAGAGGTGGTAAAGACGCATGTTGTCTTACAGCCGCATCGTACGTTTCGCGGCGACCGCGTGGATATAGCTCTGCGCGGTTCACAGGTGAGACAAATCAACCCTCAAGATCCATATTTCGACGAATTGGCCGGATCTGGTGTAGTCGTACAGAATATTGAACCAGACAGTCCAGCAGAGAATCTAGATTTAAAGGTCGGCGATGTAATTCTTGACGTAAAACGTCCCATCAATGATGAAACCAAGCAGAAGTTCATAGAAATCTTCCGGGAAGGTGAAGTCTTGACCATCACTCCTCCTCCTTGAGTTGGGAGACTTGGATTTGTCGGCGGCCTCTTTTAGTACGTAAACCTACTTGGAATTGCACCACGCGAGCGTATTCCGCTATTAACCTAGAAATGAGCGAAACCTTGTGGAGCATCACTCTACACGCCAAATCCATACGACTTCCGATACACCACTAGTCTGAAACTTGTCACGGTCACCAGAATGGTGTTTCACGGTGACCGCGTTTGATTCACCTAATATCTAGGTTCCAGTCGCCCGACTAGTCAGCTAACGAAGCGAATCTAGTCAGCACTTAGGTCTACTTCTGGGTTGCTGATCCCCGATTGATCAATTTTTGAATCTCAGCTACTAATCGCTGTATATGGTAAATCAGAATTCGGATTCGGATTGTAGTTGATCCCTGTCCTGGTCCAGATCTTCGACTCGAACGGCATTAATTTCGGCTACCCGTTCCAATATGTGCTCACGTAACGCGTGTGCGTCTTCATTAAGAAAACCTCTAATCGAAGAACCTCCACCGGCGGTATAAATTTGCAAGGTCGCTAAGTTAAACATACGGTCGAGCACGCCTTGACTGACCGAGACGTGCTGCACGCGACTAAAAGGTACAGTAGCTAAGTATCGAGTCACCAGCCCGCGTTTTTGTGCGAAATCCAGTTCTCGTAACGCATATCCTCGATGGGGAAATTCCAAACGCGGCCACACCAGAAGCAAGATAATGAAGGCAAATCCAATACAAAAACCGACAACTCCAATAATTCGGAGCATAGCCATATCCAAGGAAAGAAAGCTTATAGCGAAAACTCCGAGCAATATCAAGATCAGAATACTGAATACACAGTTTCGTATGACATCTCGAACTATCAAATTTCGATCCATTTCGACCCAATCAATATCTTCGAGTGAAGGTAAACCTTCGATGTCTAGTTGGTCATTGACGTATGCATTCATTCCCAGAATATTTCCTTAGTTTCGACGAAATGTAGTACGTAATCGGCGACCTGTCGAGCCACAGATAACTGTATGTACGGGACTTCAATGTTACGTGTTGCAAAGTAAAGAGTCAGAGTCGATTTTCCCGTGAGTCGCTGGATTGCATTTTGCTTTATTGAAGTGTATTGCACTTTTCCCAACCTACCCAACGTTAGTTTATAACCCAATAAACCTCGCTTCGAAAGGACCATCTCCGAATCCCACGCATACCCGGCCTTTCGCCAACAAATACAAGCGATGATAAGACCCATTGGGATCCACAACAACCACCACAACGACTGAACTGGTGAGTCATTTGCCAGAAGAAACAAAAGGGTAGTCGCTACGAGTACGATGAGCATCGCGACCAGATGGTTGAAAAACACTTGAAACAAGTAGACAAGTGAAATAGGTTTGATCTCTTGCGCGTTAGGTTGAAGTCTTAGTTTAGATCGAATGTTTCCAAGTATCTCATCTCTCACCTGTTGCTGAATGTGTGCAGGACAAGAAGGAATGACCAATCGATGATCTCTGCCGCTGGTAGACTGTCTTGCTACAAGTTCACCAATTTGAAATAGAACTTCACGAAAGTTCATCCGTAGTGAAAGAGTTTGAATTTTTCTCGATGATAGGCTTGAATACCGTGTTGTGAACAGGCCTCTCGAGATAGACAAGCCGTCTTTCCTTCGTTGCAAATGTAAATTGAAGTTCGAAATAAAACACAAAACAAACAATACCGAATAGAAGAAAAGGACGGCGACAATCAATATACCAATCGTACTGACTAACATCGAAAACCACGACCGAGTCATGGCGATGCCCGTTGTTTGTTCTAACGCGCGGAACACGGTCAGGAATCCAAAGTGAAATTGCTCGATCACTCGAGCCATTCCTTGTGTGAAAAAATTTATTGGGTTTAAACCTGGGTTGAATGAGGGGTCTAGGTTCGTACCTAATCCAGCTATTAGGGAACAAAAGAGAAAAAGAGACCCAAAAAATACACAACCCACCACTATTCCTATTGCTCCGCTCGAACAGAAACTTGCCAAGAGGAGATCTTTGGTCGCTATTCGGTAAAGAGAATACGATGGAGTGTCTTGTTTAGCTTCCGTATCTGGGTCTTGCGACACATAGGCAACTTTGTCGCGCAACGATTCCGCGAGTCCAAGTCCGAGTGCTGGGATCAGAACTTCCGCCGTAGACGTTCCCGCCGTATCTACAGAAATCGTGGCTAAGTTCGTTAACCGCTCCACAGGGTTGCGCCTCATGTTGATTGCGCGAACTTGAGACCAAGGTACGTCCGTTTGCACTACTCGAAATACGCCTTCGCGCACCACAATCACGTCGTCGGAAATCTTGTACCGAAAGCGTATGTAAGTCAAAAACGCTGCGAGGAGTAGCAAGAACAACAGCAACGAAATGATTACACCAAGAACGACAATCCAGAGCCAATATAGTTTCAAGGAAACACTTACAACAACCGACAATCCCGTCACGAGTACGGGCAGGTGAACATGGTTCCACAGCAGTATAGGAAGGCGAGATAGGTGTTTTCCCAAGAAAAACACTACAGAGATGGGCGACACCAAACTCCAATCACTACTCGTTTTGCCGGTCTTGAACACTATGTGTCGATCAGAACATCATTACTGCCATTCCGGATGGCGTACGGCGATTACATGTAGGATGTAGTCGTGCAACTGCACTGCACGAATTCGTGGCAGAAAAGGTATGACGATTTCAGTAGTCGCAAAATGGACAATTAAGGTAGATTTACCGGTAAACCGTTGAATGAAACTTTGTTCAATCCGAACCCGATGTACTTTTTTGAACTTCCCCATTTCCAACAAGTATCCCAATAAACCAGATCTTGAGATCATCGCTGTGGAATCTACCACATAACCAGCTCGTCGCCAACGTACCATCGCGACTGAGAAGCAAATTGGAATCCACCCCGCGAGAAACGCTATCCAAACCCAGTTGAACCAATCATAATCCAAAAACACTGACGTAATGGAAACCGCTGCGAACGGTATCGCCGTGGGTGCCAAAAATAATTTCCAAAAGTACACAATCGAAATGGGTAAGAATTTTTGCGCTTTTGGATCTAGCTTTAGCTTACTGTCCGCCTCGCGCGCAGTGAGTGTGACGATCTCGTCTTTTGTGGAAGCTGGTACGGACGGGAGAGACAGCATGTGTTCTTTCCCGCTCATCGACTGCATCGCAGTCAAACGACCAAGGTTTAAAAATATTTCCCGTACGTTCATCTTGAGGGAAACAGATTGCACTCGTTCGAGTTTTACGTTGGTTCGTTTTTTCGTAAGTAAACCTCGCACCGTGGACAACGCATCGTCACGCCGAAGAAGTTGAAGATCGTAATTGCTAGCGCAAAAGTACAGGGCGCGACCGATAAACATTAGTGATAACAACATCAATACTAAAAGTATTGCTGGGATTGTCATACCTATCCAAGACTGCGTAGCTGGAAATCCGGTAAAACTTTCGACTGTATTAGCAACCAAAACGTAATAATCCCGCACAGTAGTGAAGACTTCGATCCAGAATGCATCATCGTCCCCGTTGCTCTCGGACACAAGCAAATTTCGGAGCGTCGCCGCTATCCATACAAAAGAACCAAGTACTGCGAACACCATCGCGAGAGTTCCCTGCGTACAGACGCTTGCTCTTAATAGTTCAACGAGGTTCATACGATAAATCGTTTTACCGTGCTTAGCTACTTCTTCTCCAATGGTGTTTGAATCTGCAGTTTCTAAACTAACTTTGGCTCGCAGCAGCTCAGCGAGTTGCAACTTTATTGCAGGTACTTGAACTTCCGCTTCGGCCGAACCTGCCGTATCCAAAGAAATCTGTGCCAATCCACATACTCGTTCAATAGGCCCGCGCTCTAAATTTACCGCGCGAATGCGTTCCCACCGCACATCAGTTTGGGTGATTCGAAGAATCCCAGACTTCACGGCGATGCTCTCGTGTGTAATCCGAAAGCGAAATCTGCGATAAGCAAGTACCGCTAAGATGGTCACAAAGATCAAGATGAGTGCTACCACGATGAATATACCTTGGTACCAAGTTAAGCCCGTTCTGACTACGGCAATAGAGGTGACACCGACGATTGACACAAGATTGGTGATTTGTTGAAATATTGCTTTGAACACCATCGAGAGTCGTTGTCCAAAGAAAAACAAGAGCGCAAAGGGCGAAGCCATTCGCCAAGTGTTGTACTCCGTGAGTAAAGAATCAAGTTCAGCTTGGAGTTTGGTGGGGTTGATTGGTTGTTCGGCTACCATGTCAACTCTTTGTATTTGTAATCCAAACCTAGTTCACCAACCAAATATATCGGTAGATTTTCAAGAACGCTACTTACAATCCTTCAATCGCTGCTAATAAAACAAAAACATACCGATACCCTTAGCTGCGTATTCGTAGCTATTGAATCTTGACCAAAGACAAACTCAATACTAAGGAAAAATCCAAATGTTAAATGCGGTGCCGCTAGGGCAAAAGTGTGGCATGAAAGTATCCGAACTTTGTCTGGGAACCATGAACTTTGGGGTACCAGGACGCGGTCACCAAGGTGATTGGACGTTAACGGAAGACCAAGCAAAACCGATCATCCAAGCCGCGTTTGAGCAGGGCTTATTTTATTTTGATTGTGCGGATGTTTACGGCCTTGGTGCAAGCGAAGAAGTTATGGGATCGATTTTGCGATCGATGTTTAAACGTTGGGAGTACGTCATCGCAACTAAAGTGTCGTATTCCATGGGACCCTCTCCTAACCTTGGTGGACTCTCACGAAAACACATTATGGAAGGCATAGATTCAAGTCTCCAACGACTAGGACTCGAATATGTCGACCAATTCATTATTCACCGTCATCCGCATGGGGTACGCGACCACACTCAGGTACCCATTGAAGAAACGTTGGAAGCTCTGCACGATGTCGTGAAGGCGGGTAAAGCCCTATATTTGGGAGCTTCTTCGATGTTTGCGTGGCAGTTTGTGGAACTGCAATCGCTTGCGAAGCAAAATGGCTGGACCCAGTTTGTTTCAATGCAAAACCACTACAACTTAATTTATCGTGAGGAAGAACGAGAAATGATTCCCTACTGCAAGAGTACGGGCGTCGCGGTGACTCCTTGGTCGCCTCTGGCACGAGGTATTCTTGCTGGTTCTTACGGGAGTAGCTTAGAAGAAGGCAAAACCGTCCGTTCCGCCGGTCGTGATCGTAAGAGAACAGCACATCTTTATCGCGGTGAAGCAGATTTTGAAATCGCTACACGTGTTTCGGAGATCGCTACAAAATATGGAAAGACACCAGCGCAGATTGCGATCGCGTGGCTGGTCAACAAACCAGAAATCACTGCGCCGGTGATCGGCGTATCAAAGGTCTCACAATTGACCGAATTAGCTGAAGCACCCGAGATTATTTTGGAGGAAACAGACGTCACTTATTTAGAAGAACTCTACCGACCCGTGGAAAACCTACTGTCGCTCGGGACATCGTGAGTCACATCAATTCATCGTGTGGACGTGAAGGCTTTGGATCATCGTCATCTTGCATGCGTTCCACGACAATTTCCCGAAAGCTACTGCGCATCACCACTCGCTCGTCTTCGGTGAGATTTCGTTCGAGGGCGTTTCGACATTCAAAGAGTAGAGTCTTGTCGTAAGCATTTGGAACACCCCGTCCATTACGCCAATAACCCATACACGCTTCTAGTTCTTCATCGTAGAGTTGTTCGATGTATTCAACGACGACGGTATGTATAGCATCTCTCGTCTCATCCGGGATCTCCCGCAAAATCTTTTGTGACTCAAACTCTGCCTCTAACGCAAAAGTTCGATCTCGTGGAGCAGTACTGGAGAGAAAACGTACAGAATTTTCGTATTCGGGAATTGCTGAAAGATCTTGCTCATATAAAAACTTCTCGACGTGTTCTCGTTTCCATGCAGTGTTCGTATCCGCATCCGAACACATGGCAGAGAACTCACTGTCTTGCTCAGCAAAAATTTCGAGCATGTGAATACGAACTCCATACGACTGAGAAAACTCAACGCCTGTCCGAAGCGCATCGTTCCGAGCAAGTACTAACGCATCTGAAATAGCACCGTTACGCCCTAATTCAGCGAGGTCACGAGCAATCGCGGATGTTATCGCGGTACGAAAGTTGTGTTGGTGTAACGGAACGATCCGTAATTTGATCTCATTCGTCTGTCCTATATGTACGTGTTCGTTAGCGAGAACTCGGTTCGACGTGCTGGTTTCATACCAGTAGACACGCAAGAGTGGTTTAGAGCCCGTGAGTTGTCGTACCAGACTCTTGACTTCGTTTAGGAAAACATCGCT
>CAZEFI010000045.1:0-15738 GCA_964511425.1 uncultured Pseudomonadales bacterium | reverse complement strand
GGTTCGACCAAAGACTCATCCATACCGTATCGGTCTACGAGGAATTCTTTCAGAGCTGCCGGCCGGATATTCTTCTTATAGATACATCCCTGTGAATCAACGAGAAATCCTTTAGGGATGGCGTTCACTCCATAGCTGACCGCCACGGGTCCATCCCAATCTTTGAGTTCACCGAGGTTTACCCACGGAAGTTCATGTTCGTCCACGCCCCCTTTCCAGTCTTCCATATTGTCATCGATTGAGACGCCGACGATTTCAAAGCCTTCATCGGTATATGCAGAGTAGAGCTTTTTTAGTTCGGGAAAGTCTGCGATGCACGGACCGCACCAAGATGCCCAAAAGTCGATGAGTACTAGGTCTCTTTCCTCAAGGAGATCAAAGAGTTTTACGTCTTCGCCATCATAGTTGACTAAGCTAAACTCCGGTACTCTTTGCCCAGCAATCAGAAATGAATCATTGTTCGCCTTTAAAGCCGAGCGTTCCATACTCTCGATAAGCGGGGTAACGTGGTTCGCAACAAATTTTGGATCCATGTCACTTTCAAGTTCTCGAAGTATGGTGAGTCTAGGCGAATAATCTCTGCGTTCCCATGGATTTAACCTCACTGCTAGATAACGAGCCATGGGGTCATCGTGGCTGGTGGCGATGCTTTTCAGAGTTTGAACACGTTGGTCGTCAAGTTCTTTTTCCATCGCTTCGATTTTTGACCTTAACGCTTGGTGAAGCACTACTCTCTTAGGTTGAGGCGTGTTCTCTTGTTGTGCTGCCACCGTGTCTTCGCAACCCTCTGCCGGCTCTATAGTAGTAGAATCAGCAACTTCCTTCACCTCGACGTCACTTGCAGTGTTGTTTTCGCTCGCACTGGCATCATCATCAGATTCCGATGAGATGTTCGAGTCATCCGCGGCACCGGTTCGTATGAGTTCTTCTAGTCGCTCATTCTCTTGTGCAATTTCTTTGTGTAAATTAACATAGTCTTCATGTTGTTGCCAACTGTCGATGAGTAAAGCGTGATATCCTGATTCACTGGACACACCGAACTTCTCCTTTTGGTTGCCTATCTGTGATAGGGTGTACTTTCCTTTCGGTTCCAGTACCAAATCGAATGTAACAAAAACATCAGGTATGTTCACTCCAAGCACCATCATTTCTGCAACTTGAGGTATAGGAGTGTCTCCTTCGATTACGAACGAATTGTTGTGCATCAAAAGAGAAGTCCTTTTTGTCTGGGAATCTCCGTCGCCCTCGAACTCTTTCCACGTTAAATAAACGGTAGTATCAGCCAGATCAGCATCAAGAAAGCTCAAGTCTCCGGAAATCGTGAATTTATTCTCTGGCTCTAGTACGTGGCTCGCAGTACCAATAAGTCTAAACTCAGATCCCCAATCCGGGTCGTCAATTAGGGCAAATTGAATGTCTCGGCCAGTACCAATGACCGAATCAATTTTTAACGGTTCGGTATCTTTTGAAATCGCGAGGGAAATCGTTACCTCGATGGGTTCACTAGTCTCACCTTCATATTCAAAAGTACCAACGTATGGCTGTTCTAGTAGCGTTATTGTTTCAGTATGACCTTCATCGTCAATAATCTCGTGGGTAACAGTTAGCACCGCTTCGGAGAGATCAATCGGGGCATTTGATTGATCTTCGGTAGGTGTTTCCGTTATGTCGGAAGTTGAATCAGGTTCTTCGTCGGTAGTTTCTGAGGGCGTCTCGTCCTCTCCCGATACTTCTGGGGGTAGGGAAATCAATTCGCCCTTAATTTTGTAGGGTATCATTGTGCCGGCATAACTGTTTACTGCCATTAATGTGAAGATGCCGAGCAGGCAGAGAACTTTTACATCATTTTTCATCGAACAATTTCCTTTCAAACGTGTGGGTTGGATCAAAGTAGCACCATTTAGTTAAAACTCGATCTAAGTGGTACGAGGAGTCGGTGTAACACAAGGCTGGGGGAACGACTGTGCATCGAACTTTAACAGTGCCACTACGCAACCTATTTTATAGAGTAGCATGGACGTGAACATGAGGTATCGTGTTGCGCCTTAATTCATTCACGCCAATACCCTGAAGGTGGACAAAGCTCATGCAGAGTTCGCATGAGAGCTCTAATTCTCACGCGAACTCTACATCAACCTAAACAATCTAGATCGAGTTTCTAGGTTCCCTTAAGCAACCGCAAAACGTCGATTGAACGAAAGAATTAAAAAGTCACCTGTTAGCTGGAGACTTCGGGCGTGTCTTCGGTTTCTTCTTCAGGTTCGACCAGTGACTCGTCCAGGCCATAACGGTCGACGAGGAAATCTTTCAGTGCTGCCGGGCGAATGTTCTTCTTGTAGATACATCCTTGCGAATCGACGAGAAAACCTTTCGGAATCGCGTTGACTCCATACATGGTAGACACTGGACCTTCCCAACCTTTGACTTCACCGAGATTAATCCACGGAAGTTCGTGTTCGTCGACACCACCTTTCCAATCTTCCATCGTACTATCAATCGAGACACCTACGATTTCAAAATCTTCGTCAGTGTAGGCAGTATGGAGTTTCTTGAGCTCTGGGAAATCTGCGATGCACGGTCCACACCATGATGCCCAGAAGTCGATAAGCACCAAGTCTTTCTCGCCGAGTAGATCGTACAGAGCTTTATCGTCACCATCGTAATTCACGAGTGTAAATTCTGGTACTTTTTGACCGGGTATCAAGGCTGCATCGTTTTGTACGACGACTTGTCCGCGTTCCATTCGTTCAATCGTGGGCTGGATGCGACTAGCAACAAAGTCTTCATCAAACTCCTTCGCCAGTGGTCTAAGGGCAGCAAGTTGGGACTCGTAGTCTCGCCAATCGAAAGGATTCATACCGATAGCGAGAAAGCGAGCCATCGGGTCGCCATCGCCTTCGGCAATTTCTTGTAACATCTGATTGCGGAACTCATCTTTCTTTTGCATCAGGGAGTAATACTTCGGTGAGGTATATGATGATTCCGCAATTTCACTTTCCTGCGCGACAGCCTCTTCACAACCTTCTGCAGCAGTAACTTCTGCAACGCTGTCTTCTGATGCGGAGGACTCTTCAGTATCAGCTTCGCTTTCTGCTATATCTGAATCTGAGTCGCCTTCTTCATCTGCTTCAGGTTCTGGTTCCCCTGCCTTCCAACGCTTCACGTATTGATCGTATTCGGCAGCATATGCTTCGACCAAGCCAATGTAGTCTTTATCTTGTTGCCAACTCTCAATCAACATAGCATGGTATCCAACGCCGCTAACTACACTAAGCTCTTCAGTTTGGTTGCCTAACTGGGATACGACAATGTTTCCTTGTGGTTCGAGGATGATTTCAGAACTGATGTAGTAACCATCACCGCTCACCTGCAAACGCGCCATCAACGGTTGGTCGACATCTCCCTCTATGAAGAATGAGTTGTTCTTTGTTAAGACCGGCCCCCACTCCTTCCATTGCCTTTCTCCTTCGTCATCGTAGACTGAAGCAAACAGATAAACCTTGGTTGGACGCGTCGTCTCTTCACTTAGAAAGCTCAAATCTCCCGAGACAGAAAATTTATTTTCTGGATTCATAACTTGATCATCGGATCCAAGAAGCAAGAAATCGTCGTTGGGACCGGGTCGATCTAAATACGCGAAACGGACATCAGAGCCCGTGCCAAGGACTGTGGTAATAGTCATAGGATCGCTTTCTTCCGTTAGTTTGAGAGATATTGTGGCTTCAGTCGGTTCAGAAACTTGCATTACATTCTCAAATTTTTCCTGATACGGACCTTCGTACAGTGTATTGGTTTCTGTCTCTCCCTCTGCATTAATGGTTTCATATGAAACAGTCAGAGTTGCATTGGACAGATCTGCGGGTTCAATGGGTGGTGCTTCAACATGAGAAGCACTATCGTTTGTTCCTTTTTCTCCCTGTGCAGTTTCTTCTTCATTAACTTCGGGTGCTATCGTAATGAGTTCGCCAGTAATCTTGAAGGGCATAGTTGTGTTTGCATGACCGCACACTGCTACGAGTGCGATAATGCAGAACAGGCTGAGAATTTTTAAAAAATTATTCATGGTTCAGTTTCCTCTTAGTCGAAACTTAGTGATCTGCGTAATACAGTAAAAAATTAGAGTGTGGAGGAGGGGAGAATGGCGCAATTGAGTCATATATGCTTCAGAAGATGCGCACGTCGTCCAGCAATTCCACCTCGTTACCCTATTTTAGTTAAGTGAGTGGGACGTTGAAGAAAGCGGTCTTGCTAGACTACAGGAGGTGGCTCGCGTGGAATATTCCGAGCTAGACGAAACTCAGAGTGGGGAGGACAGAAATACGAAGTTCGCATAAGTTGATTTTGCTGCACTCGAACTTTACGACAATCGAATCTAATCTAGTGTCGCATAGAGGGCACCTTCAGCTTCCTTATGAAATGTCATCGTTCGCTTGTAGTAATTCGACTATCAAGAACTTAGCTAGAGACGTCGGGTGTGTCTTCGTTTGTTTTCTTCAGGTTCTACGAGCGATTCGTCTAAGGAGTAATGATCGACGAGGAATTCTTTTAACGCCGTGGTCCGGTCGCGTTTCTTGTTATGACATTTTTGTTGAAGCAAATTGGCGGCCAGAGCATCGAACTTTTTGTTTGCTCAACGGGAGAGAGGCTGGTTATCGCGAGTAGGAAACATCCACACGATAAGAAAGACCTCGACAAAAATTGATCCTATTTTTAGTAATTTCGAAGCCATGTAAGCACACCGGCAAATGTGCATCTGAACTTGGAGAAAAAATGCAAGATTCGCGCTGGTTACGGCGCAAAGTGTACGTTCCGTCAGATTGCTTGCAGAAACGCTGGAATCAGTGAGTTAATGACCGAGTTGGCGTTCACGCAACTCATCACGTTCTTTACAGTCAATACATTTGGTCACGATGGGTCGCGCCTCCAATCGTCGGATGGGGATTTCACAACCGCAGGCTTCACAATAACCGTATGAACCTGTACGAATGCAGTCAATTGCTCGGTTAATCTTTCGCACTAATTGACTCTCTCGATCTCTGGTGCGCAACTGGTTGTGGAACACGCCTTCGTTTGCACCTTGATCTAACGGGTCGGGAAGATTGCTCGTATCGTTTTCTTGAATCTGATTCGCCCGCCCGGCTTCTTCGGCAATTAGCTTCTCTTTGGCCCGTGTCAGAATGTCCAAAAAGTGCTCTTGTTGTGCGACAGACATAAACAAGTCTTTGGCAGTAAGTTTGTAAGGTTTATAGTAAATTCCTTGAAATCCTATGACGTATTCGTCAGCGGACTCATAATTTACATTGGCCCTACTTGGTACTGTTCGCTTTGCAGTCAGGAACTGATCTTTAGTCGCTGACGCTGTGCCCGTTTTTTTACGACTGGATGCTACTTTGGTAGAACGTTGATTACTTAAAGATTTCGTTTTAGTAGCACGCTGGTTTGTACGTTTTGGTTCGTGAACGGCTACCGACGGAGAAGTAGCCTTTATCTCTTGAGATGTCTTTCTCGACTTCGATTTTGTCTCAGTGTGTATCTTTTTCGAGTCAGCTCTAGTGGTACTGGTGTTCGCCTTGCTCTTGCGTGTGGTCCTCTTTTGAATACCACCGGCCTTTTCTGACGCTTTGGAAGTTTTTTTGGAAGACGCTTGAGTTTGAGCGCGACTCTTGCGTGCGGATTTCGGTGTCTCAGTCTCTTTTTTAGCACTCGCAGGAGGAGATCGTCTTACAGAATCTTCTTGGGTTCGTTTTCTCGTGGTTTTCTGGTTGCTTGCAGTCGAAGATTTCGCTTTCGGCTGAAAGTCTTCGAGCACACTTTTTTCTCTTTTTACGTGTGCTTGCTCGTCTCTTTTAATGGACTTTGTGGACTTCTTGACTCTGGCGGTACGAGTAGCTACCGATTGTTCCACGAATTCGGTGGCGGCAGTAGTGTTCGGTGAGCTAGGCCTCCTTACTCTTGTTCTGCGAAAATTAGCTCGCTGGTTTTTGCTCGAGGCCTTGCGTGTTCGACTAGTCTTAGGAATATTCTTTAAAAGATTGTCTCCTACACTTTGATCCTGTGTGCTTGTAGCTACACTTACACTCTTGGACGATTTTTTAACTGCCATTCGTGGGATCGAAAACCTGTGGAGAAATTAGATAGGTAGAAAATGAAGCACGGAATTTTACTCATTTTTTGTTGTGGTATTTGACGGTAAACTCAATGAGGGAGTTCTTCTACGACGGTATAAGAGGTTCTTTGCAGACGTAGCCACACTAGACGGGTCAGAATTGACAGTGCATTGTGCGAACACCGGGTCGATGACTGGATGTAGTACTCCCGGAAACCGAGTTTGGTACTCCACGAGTACCAATCCTAAACGCAAACTGAAACACTCCTTAGAACTTGTCGAAACTGATGGCCAACACTTGGTATGCGTGAATACTGCTCGGGCGAATCAACTAGTTGCGAACGCGCTGCTCCTCGGCTTGATCCACCAAGTTCCTAAGTGCGAACAGTTTCGCCGTGAGTTCAAAATTCCGGGTGAAAGTGGTCGTTTCGACTTCGGAAGCGAAAAAACTGTGATCGAAGTCAAAAGTGTAACGTGGGGGCATCTTGGAATTGGGAGGTTTCCAGATGCTCCTAGCGAACGCGCTACCCGACATGTAACTGCACTTCAGAATTCAGAGCGGTATGGCTATCGCGCGATTCTCTTGTTTGCGGTATTGCACACGGGCATTAACAAGGTCACTGTTGCCTCTGAAATCGACTCTACATACGCCCGATCGATGGAAAATGCGTTACGGTCGAACGTACAAGTGTTAGCGTATCGTTGGAACCTCTCCCCAACGAAAATGACGATAGATCAAGAAATTCCTTTCTTCCTCGATGCTTGATCGAACTCGTGCAATAGTTTCCTATAACAATCTTGTGTATGTAGTCGTGCCCCGTACTGAGTGACGATTTTGGAAGCTGCGAAGTTCGCAAACTGCGCACATTTAACTCTATCCCATTCGTTAACGAACCCAGTTAAGAACGCGCCAGCAAACAAATCTCCAGCACCTGTGGAATCTAATGGAGACCGACGAAAACCTTGAACACGCAACGGATCGTTCGCACGACTCAGCACGATACAACCATCTTCGGACAACGTAATTACACAAATACTCGCCACATTTAGCAACGGTTCATAGGTTGCTTCGAGTGTTGAGACATTACTCCAAACTAACGCCTCGTCGATGTTGCAAAAAAGAATGTTTATGTTGGGTTTTAAGATGTACTCCAGTTCGTCTCTAAAGCTTTGAACGATCGAAGTATCTGCAAGGGTTAGGCTGGTTCGTACGTGATTGTTACGTGCAGTTTGGATCACAGCTCGAGCCGCTTTTCGGCCAGCAGGCGAACTCGCAAGATATCCTTCGACATACACGATCTGAGCTTGTTGTATTTCTGCAGTTGGGATGTAGGCCAAGTCAAACGAGTCTGCAACACCAATGCTCGTGTTCATGCTTCGCTCCCCATCTGGAGTCACGTAAATGAGACATTGACCCGATGCACCGCCATCACCATCCTGTGGTGGCAGCGCAACGATACCCGCTTTTGAAAGTTCATTAAAGAACGTGTTTCCTACCTCGTCCGGTCGGACGATACCTGCGAAATAGTTGCGACATCCAAATCCTTGCGCAGCGTAGATGGAGTTTGCGACTGAACCACCGGCACCAACACTAAATGGTTCACCAGCCGTCGCGTCTATAAGAGCATTTCGCCGCTCAGAATCAATTAAGGACATCTGTCCTTTCGGAATCCGGTGGGAGGAGAGAAATTCTTCGGAGACCCGATACTCCGTATCAAGTAACGCGTTACCAATACCAAAAAGGTGGTAACGCTTCGTCACAATTGGCTAAACACTTCATCAAACGCGCCCAACGTTTGGTCTAATTCGGTGGTCGTATGACTACCGCTGAGAAATGTGCATTCAAACGCAGACGGCGCGAAGTAAACTCCTCGTTCGAGCATTGCATGAAAGAACCGAGCATACTTCGCACTATCACAACGTGTCGCATCTTGGTAATTCCGCACACTTTTTTGCTCGGTGAAGAAGAAACTCAACATTCCGCATACCGAATTGACGCAAAGTTCAATGCGGTATCGCTTTGCGAAGTCTTGGATTCCGTTGTGAAGGTACTCGGTGAGCTCTCCAAGGTCGACGTAGAAATCGTTTGTGAGAGATTCTAGGAGAGCGTATCCAGCGGCCATGGCCAGCGGATTTCCCGAAAGGGTTCCTGACTGATAAATCGGTCCTTCCGGTGCAAGTTGGTCCATGAATTCAGCGGGACCACCGAATGCACCAACGGGGAGTCCGCCTCCAATCACTTTACCCAAAGTTGTGAGATCTGGGCTGATTTCGAACAACTCCTGAGCTCCGCCAGACGCGACTCGAAATCCAGTCATCACTTCGTCGAGAATGAGCAGACTGTCGTATTTCTTAGTCTGCTTCCGAAGTTCTTCCAAAAATCCTGGTACGGGTGGTATGCATCCCATATTCCCAGCAATAGGTTCCACGATAACTCCAGCGATTTCGTGTCCACATTCCTTGAACGTTTCTCTAATTGCATCTACATTGTTGTAGGGCAATGTCAACGTGTGTTGCGCGAGTGACGCTGGGACGCCGGGCGAATCAGGTAGTCCCAAAGTCATCACGCCAGACCCGGCTTGGACTAACAGCGAATCAGCATGACCGTGAAAACAGCCTGCAAACTTCACGATTCGGTCTCGGTTTGTAATTCCCCGGGCCAAGCGGATCGCGGACATGGTTGCCTCGGTCCCCGAATTCACCATCCGCACCTTTTCCAACGACGGTATTCGCGAGACTACGAGATTTGCAAGCTGTAATTCGGTTAAGCACGGTGCGCCAAAGCTAGTTGCGCGTTGTGCTTGCGCGTGTATGGCTTCCACTACCGGTCCGAAACTGTAGCCCTGAAGCATCGGCCCCCAAGACGCCACATAGTCGATGTATTCATTTCCATCCAAATCGACGAGATAGGGACCTTTGCCTGAATCGAAGAATACAGGAGTGCCACCCACTCCTTTGAATGCTCTCACGGGCGAATTCACTCCACCTGGTAGAAGTTGAACCGCATGTTCAAATGACTCGTTAGATCGAGTCAGCACAAATTTTTCCTCACTGGGATGGACAGAAGACTTTGTCAAAAAGGTTTCACCACGACTAAGATCAGTATGAGCAATAGTAATACTAAAGGAACCTCATTGAACCATCGAAAGAAAACATGAGGATGCTTATTTTGACCTTTAGCAAACTGTTTTCTAAATCGTGAACAGATTCCTTGGTATCCGAACAATAACACTACTAGTACTATTTTGAGCCAATACCAAATCTCGGCTACATAGTCTTCCCACCACAGTACCGACATTATGGTTCCGATGACAAGGACAAGTAGAGACGACGGTAATAATATTCCATAGTACAATCGACGTTCCATCAATTCAAAGCGCGTTAAACTGGTAGGATCGTCGGCTTCAGCGTGATACACAAACAAACGCGGAAGATAGAATAGCGCAGCAAACCATGTGACTATAAACGTCAGGTGGAAAACCTTGAGCCACAGATAAAACGTACTCATTTCCTTAAGACAAGCAGCATGATTGAAAGGTACGTATTATCAACGACGAAGAGAGAAGAGTCTTGTGTTCGGTTGATGTTTGAAAGCTTTTACTTGTCGCCACGTGGGGCAAATCAATGCTTCGAAGCTCAGCGGTGCTCGTCCTTTTCCGTTCAAGAAGTCTCATGTGTAGCGACGCTACCACCATAATATAATTTGTACTCATGACAGTTTCCGATATACAGTTTTCGAGTCGAGCCGCCGCGAAGGTGGCAAAGTTGATTGAAGAAGAAGGAATTCCTTCGCTCCATCTTAGAGTTTTTGTAACTGGTGGCGGGTGTAGTGGCTTTTCATACGGCTTTACCTTCGATGAGAGTGTCGAGGTCGACGACTCAGTAGTTGTGCAGGACGGCATCAAGATGGTTATCGACTCGCTGAGCTATCCCTACTTAGTGGGTTCGAAAGTCGACTACAAAGAAGATCTTCAGGGGTCTCAGTTCGTCGTTACAAATCCGAATGCGACGAATACATGCGGCTGCGGAAATTCGTTCACAATTTAAGCTAAGCTGGATACAAACAACCCAGTACTCGTTCGCGATTCGCGCCAGTTACCGTAGGAATGTTTCCGGGTTCTTTATTTACGAACAGATATGCCAAATAACCGAAGGTAGCAGCTTCCACGGCATCACCGTTAATACCGAGATCATCGCACAAACGAACGGCATGATTGGATAGATGGTGTTCGAGTCGGTGCATAAGAAACTCGTTTAATCTTCCGCCACCGCAGGCGATGACTTCACCGGAGGTACAGCACCATTGCTTGATCGCGCGACTCAGCGTAAGCGCGGTAAATTCCGTAAGTGTTGTCAGTACATTTATCGGTTTAGTGTTGACAGTCGTAGCGCGAATTTTGTGCTGTATATACTGCAGATTGAAGTATTCTTTTCCGGTGCTCTTTGGTGGTGGAACGGATAGCCATGAATCGTCAAGAAACTCTGCTAATAACTCGTCGATCACAGCACCAGACCGTGCGAACTCACCCTTGTGATCGTACCGACAATCGAACTCATGCAGTGTCCATGCGTCTAGTAAAGCATTGCCTGGGCCGGTATCAAACCCAAGGATGGATTGTTTTAGGTCCATTGGAAGAAAGGTTACGTTGCAGATCCCCCCAATGTTGACGATGCTGCGAGCCGTGTGCTTTGAACGAAAAATTCGATCATGCAAGACCGGTACGAGAGGTGCACCCTGCCCACCCGACGCAATGTCAGCAGACCGAAAGTCGGCAACAGTATCGATTCCCGTGACGGCGGCAATCCGACTAGCGTCCCCGATTTGATGGGAGAAATTAAACTGGCCATCGGGTGCGTGACAGATCGTTTGCCCGTGAGACCCGATCGCCACGATGTCGCGGGTGGTGAATCCCAATTCTGAAACGAAGCAGGCGATTTGTGCTCCGATAAAGGAACCGAGTTCAGCATGAGTACGCCCGAGAAGGACTAAGTCTTCCGCGGTGTTTGTCGTTAAACCAACTAGGTTAGCGTGCAGGTGTTTTGGAAACGGTACCGTAGTTGCATGTTCGATAGTTACTGTATCGACGCCTACATCAATGATCGCAAGGTCTAGCCCATCTATGCTTGTACCTGAAATGGCTCCAACAAAGTAGCCCATACGATCGCGAGCTTGCGTCGTTACTGGTGAGTAGATTCTGCTGCTTGCAGCTTCTGGTTATTGGATCTGAAGGAAGCCATCAAGTTAAACACTTCGTCTGCATGTCGCGAGAACTGCTCCAATTCGTCCCCTTTTAGAGTCTCCGCACGTGGAAGGTTGACCGTCTTTGGATTTTGGTGTTTACCATTAACTAAGAACTCGTAATGCAGATGTGGTCCTGTCGACAATCCCGTCGTTCCTACACTACCGATTCGTTGTCCTTGTGCAATTTTTGCACCGACTTTAACCTTTGGATCGATCTTATGTAGATGAAGATACTTGGTCTGGAAAGTAGTGCCGTGCTTCAACACTACGTAATTTCCGTTGAGTCTCTTATACCCCGCTTCAGCGACTACGCCGGCACCAGTAGCATGAACCGGTGTACCAGTGGGAGCTGCATAGTCAATGCCATTGTGTGGCATAACTCTTTTGTGAATTGGATGCAATCGTCGTGGGTTAAATTCTGAGGAAACTCGAGTATATTCCAACGGGGCACGGAGAAACTGACCTTCGGTTGAAGTTCCATCGTGTGTGTAGTACTTGATTGGAGCATCTTCGGTCATGCGATAGCGTACGATCTGATGGGTTATCCTGCCACTATTAAAAATAATTGCGACTATATCACCGTCACCGATATACTCGCCTTCGACGTAATTTTCGAAATACAAAATCTCATAAGAATCACCAGGATGGATATCGTGGTGGAAATCAATATCCCACTGCAGGAGCTTAGGCAGTTGCCATAAAGTTCTTTCTTGCTTGATACCACTTGTCAAACCCGCTGAAATTACCGATTGTCCGCGGGCGATGTCTACTCGGTGGTACGTCTTCTTGGAAATTACTTTTTTCTCGTCTATTTCGGCGGTGAAGGTTTCACCGATCCGAGTAAATTTGTAGCTCGTTAAACGATCGCGTAAAAATTCGAAGAACACCAAGACTCCTTCTTGATTCTTTTGAAATTCCAAAATCTGACCAACATCCAAGTATTGGTTATGCCATTCCTCTGGACAGACTTTCTGGATAGCGAGTAAATCTTCTTGTGGGATTCCAACACGCTGAAAGATGGTGCTCAATGTGTCACCTTTCGTGACTTTTACGCGAAAGTCAGAAGAGTCTGAGGTGGTTTCTTCGGTACTGAGCTGTGCATGGGCATCATCTAACGTGGAAGTGGCTTCAGACAGAGGTAGTAAAAAGTCTTCAGAATCTAGCGCAGACGAATTGGATAAATCGTTCCGCTCCCATGAATTCAACGCCGTAGGTCGATCCGAAAGCACCACTAGGATAAACACGACAGCTCCCAGTCCGATGCAAAAAGTCAGAAGACTTCGAAGCGAAAGTTTACGCATCACTGGGATCCTCCCTCAGCAACTTCGTATTGGCGTTTGCGAATCAATACTTCCCTGTAGAATTTCTTGCAATTATCGTAGCTCACCCCGAGGGAAGGTCAAACCAGTAGCTCAGTGAAATTGACGTTCAATCCGATCGTACGTCCAGAAAGCCATTGATCTCGTCAACACAAAGATTGACGGGTACTCTCGGTACGAAAAGAAGTCGATTATAAGAAATCTCTTGATAAAAATGTCGTCGCGCGCACGTTTTTTCTTTTAACAAAATTTTTTCAATAGTGTAGGTTCGAATCAAGTTTCTCTGTTGTTCTAGAGAGTTTAAGTGTGGTGAACTATGTGCACAGTGCAATCTATAATTTGTGCTGAATCAGACACGCATATACGACTGTCTTCCGCCTTTTTCGCCTAGCTTGGTTCTGGCCCAAGTTGACGACATCAGCACTAACAACAATTGTAGATTTATGGCATCCAACACGGTTCTGGCCGAACTAAAGCAACGCGAAATCATCGCGCAAGTATCGGATTGGGACAGTCTGAACGACCACCTCAACTCAGCATCTCGAGTTGTTTACGCTGGGTTCGATCCCACTGCGCCGAGCTTGCACATCGGTAACTTAGTCCCCTTGCTTGCATTAAAGCGATTTCAAGAGCAAGGACATCGTCCGATCGCGCTAATCGGCGGAGCGACTGGGTTGATTGGTGATCCAGCGGGGAGGGATGACGAGAGATCGTTAAACAAACACGAGCTAGTGGCAGATTGGGTAGAGTCATGCAAAGCGCAACTCTCAAATTACTTAGACAACACAGGATCTTGTGCTTTGCAAATTGTCGATAATCTCGAGTGGTCTAAAGATATTGAACTCATTGAGTTCCTCCGCGAGGTAGGAAAACACTTTTCGGTCAACGCGATGGTTCAACGGGATAGCGTTCGAACGCGTCTGCAGCGAGACGGAGCGGGTATTTCGTTCACGGAATTCAGTTACATGTTGCTCCAAGCCAATGATTTTCTCGAACTCGCTCGACGTTACGATTGTTCGATTCAGGTCGGAGGGTCGGATCAATGGGGCAACATGGTCAGCGGCACTGATTTAGTACGCCGCGTATTACAGCGTCAAGCTTTCGCGTTAACTTTGAACCTGCTAACAAAATCTGATGGAACTAAATTTGGCAAAACTGCGAGTGGTACGGTATGGTTAGATGCTAATTTAACCTCCCCTTATAGTTTCTACCAGTATTGGGTTAATGTTTCCGATGCTGAGATCACTCAAGCTTTACACACTTTTAGTTCCGCCCCAATGAAAGTACGAGCGGAGTTAATCTCGCAAACAGAGCAACGTCCCGAGCTACGCTCAGCTCAAAAGGCATTGGCTCAGGAAATGACCAAGTTAGTTCACGGAGCTCCTGGTCTGCAGGCCGCCCAACGCATCACCGATTCGTTGTTTGGCGGCAAACTTGGTGAACTTTCGGCCGCGGACTTGGGACAGTTGTGGCAAGATGGATTAGCACGAACTGCGTTATCCGGTACTGTCCCGGCGGTGATAGCACTTTGTGGCACCGGACTAGCGCAGTCTCGCAGCGCGGCGCGGCGATTGCTCGAAAGTCGCGGTATATCCATAAACGGCGTGACGATCACTGATGTAGATTTTCAGCTCCAACACTCGGAAGCATTGTTTGGCGAGTTTCATTTGTTGCGGCGAGGCCGTAAGTCTTGGGGAATTGCAAGACATCAATAGTGGAAAATTAGACTTTTGGAAATTGTGCGATTACTTGCAAAAAAGTCCGCTGTTTTCCGACTATCTTTCATCCTGTTCCTTATAATCTCCTTCCCCTTGTCGTAATTCGTCGGCGAGAATTTGCGCTTTTGTTGCAAGTTTTCGTTGCGTTACGTCGTGATCTTTAAAAACTAACAAGCCATTCGTGTGGGCGCTCGAAAATGAAACAGAGCCAAGAACAGACAAAACACCGACGTAACCTGTAATAGGGAAACGTCAAAACATACTTTTTATTTGAAGAGTCTGATCATGGCTCAGATTGAACGTTGGCGGCAGGTCTCATACATGCAAGTCGAACGAGGGACCGACTCCGGTCGGAACCTAGTGGCGGACGGGTGAGTAACGCGTAGGAATCTACCTAGTAGTGGGGAATAACTCGAGGAAACTCGAGCTAATACCGCATACGACCTAAGGGTGAAAGCGGGGGATCTTCGGACCTCGCGCTATTAGCGGAGCCTGCGTTGGATTAGCTTGTTGGTGGGGTAATGGCCTACCAAGGCGACGATCCATAGCTGGTCTGAGAGGATGATCAGTCACACTGGAACTGAGACACGGTCCAGACTTCTACGGAAGGCAGCAGTAAAGAATATTGCGCAATGGGCGAAAGCCTGACGCAGCCATGCCGCGTGTGTGAAGAAGGCCTTTGGGTTGTAAAGCACTTTCAGTAGTGAGGAAAAGCGAACTGTTAATACCAGTTCGTCATGACATTAGCTACAGAAGAAGCACCGGCTAACTCCGTGCCAGCAGCCGCGGTAATACGGAGGGTGCGAACGTTAATCGGAATTACTGGGCGTAAAGCGCGCGTAGGCGGTATGTTAAGTGGGATGTGAAAGCCCTGGGCTCAACCTAGGAACTGCATTTCAAACTGGCAAACTAGAGTGTAGTAGAGGGAGGTGGAATTTCCTGTGGAGCGGTGGAATGCGTAGATATGGGAAGGAACACCAGTGGCGAAGGCGACCTCCTGGACTAACACTGACGCTGAGGTGCGAAAGCGTGGGGAGCAAACAGCGATTAGATACCCTGGTAGTCCACGCTGTAAACGATGAGAACTAGCCGTCGGGCCTTTCGGGGTTTGGTGGCGTAGCTAACGCGCTAAGTTCTCCGCCTGGGGAGTACGGCCGCAAGGTTAAAACTCAAATGAATTGACGGGGGCCCGCACAAGCGGTGGAGCATGTTGTTTAATTCGATGCAACGCGAAAAACCTTACCACCTCTTGACATCCACGGAACTGATCGTAATGAAAAGGTGCCTTCGGGAACCGTGAGACAGGTGTTGCATGGCTGTCGTCAGCTCGTGTCGTGAGATGTTGGGTTAAGT
>CAZEFI010000044.1:5631-15938 GCA_964511425.1 uncultured Pseudomonadales bacterium | reverse complement strand
CACATCGACGGCGGTGTTTGGCACCTCGATGTCGGCTCATCACATCCTGGGGCTGAAGCAGGTCCCAAGGGTATGGCTGTTCGCCATTTAAAGTGGTACGCGAGCTGGGTTTAGAACGTCGTGAGACAGTTCGGTCCCTATCTGCCGTGGGCGTTTGAGAATTGCGAGGAGCTACTCCTAGTACGAGAGGACCGGAGTGGACGAACCTCTGGTGTTCCGGTTGTTACGCCAGTAGCATTGCCGGGTAGCTAAGTTCGGACGGGATAACCGCTGAAAGCATATAAGCGGGAAGCCTCCCTCTAGATTAGTTCTCACAAATCTTTAAGATTTCTTAAGGGCCCTCGTAGACTACGAGGTTGATAGGCGGGATGTGGAAGCGCTGTGAAGCGTTAAGCTAACCCGTACTAATTGCCCGTGCGACTTGACCATATAACCGGACGAACGAAACGATCCGGGAAAACGCCAAGATACCGAAATCGCGCTTTCTATTGTCGTGATTCTTTGATTTTGAACTCCGTCCTCAGCAACCTGAGGACGAACCAGTTTGTCTGACGATCATAGCGAGATGGAACCACCTGAATCCATTTCGAACTCAGAAGTGAAACGTCTCTGCGCCGATGGTAGTGTGGGGTTTCCCCATGTGAGAGTAGGTCGTTGTCAGGCTCCCCTAATAGAATTACCTCGGGCACCAACTAGTGTTCGAGGTATTTTTTTGCGAGCATGATTAATCTTTCCTGTCGCAAAATTGTACCCTTGCGTAGACGAATCATGCCGTGCCTGTGTTAAGCGTAAACGAGTCTAAAAATGGAGGCAACCGATTGAAAACAACGGATAATTCAGGCAATAAAATAGTAACGTGGTACATGGGTGTGTATCAAATAATTACGTGTTCTGGTGTTAAATATTGAGCATATTTCCGTTAAACTCATTGACAAAGTGCTGTGACAGCATCAAATGCAGTAAACGACGCAGTCAACTCTTTAAATTCAGGCGTAATAGGAGTGGAAGCATGTATAACTGTGCACGGATTGGACTCATTATTTGCACGCTTACAGCAATACCTCTAGGAGCTGACTCGTACGTCAGTTTACAATCTGGCTTCGCAACCTCCCACTCTGACGTTGACGTTGATGTGTATGGCATCCATCATCCGACTTACTGTGACGTGTTGTTGTATCCAGACCCCACTGAAGCACCCACCGACGGAGCGTGCGCTTTGTATGAGCAGCGCAGGACGTGGTTGGGATTGTATAAGCCCGATGGAGGTTGGTTTGCAAATATGGCATACGGCCGCGTGTTGGGATCTTGGCGTGTCGAAGGTATGTTCGAGCGCAACCAGTTTGGAAGTGATCAACGATTACTACCATTAGTGAACAGAGTGTTTCGTGGGACTTTGAGCAAATCGAATGAATGGTCGCAGTATTCACCTCCCAACAACTCCTACGATGATCAAAGCACGTCAATCTTCGCTGTCAATGTATTACGTAGGTTCGATACAGCTTTTACATCGGTCGGGGATTCATGGTACCTAGGTGCTGGAATAGGGATAGCTTTTTTGGACTTCAACTATGGAAACGAATTCCTACGAAAGACCGTCGGAGAAGGATATTTAGACTTACTGTTTCCTGTTCAATGGCCTGATGCCGCAAAATCAAATGCAGCCGGTTCGTTGAGTTCGTTCTCGACTTCGGTTCAGGAGCGAGTGTTGACTTACAGTTTGATTGCGGGGTTCGACATGTTCACGACAACGGACCTGACTTTTGGGGTTCGGGTGTCTTGGCGAGTATTTGATGATGTGGAACAAGACAATGCTCTTTGGCGGACCATTCGTAGTCACGCACCTGTTTTCGCCGACGGACGCACTCCGTTTGAGTCGGACCTTCTGTTCAAATCTTGGTCGTATCTCACGATAGGATTAGTGGTAACTCGTCAGATCGGCCGAAACAACAAGTAATCACAGCATGAAAACGTACCTCGGGGTTTTCAGCATGGACCCCGCAGCGGAAACTAGTTTGCGAATAAGCGAGAGGACTAGGGTGGTCGAACAAGCCGATCTGAGAAAACACCAAAATGCTGAAATCGCACATTCTGTCGCCGTGTTTCTTTGAATTTAAACTCCGCCCTCAGCAACCTGAGGATGAACCAGTTTGTTCGACGATGATAGCGAGATGGAACCACCTAAATCAATTTCGAACTCAGAAGTGAATAGTCTTTGCGCCGATGGTAGTGTGGGGTCTCTCCATGTGAGAGTAGGTCGTTGTCAGGCTCCCCTTATAGATTTTCCTAGGGAAACAACTAGTGTTCGAAGTATTTCGTTTTGTACCAGAGCACTCCTTAAAATGAGTCTTCCTACGGTACTGTACAATGAAGAAAACCCAATCAGGGCACCGCTTCTGTATAGAGTGGAACACAAACAAAACGAGCTAGACTTACTGCTTTTCAACAAAACATAATCGGATTCTCTATCTCAACGGTAACAAATATACATCGAACCGAACTCGACCAGTTTATGGTCGGAGTGAGGAAACTTAATCCCTACGAAACGCACTTTCATCAAGCAGTAGAGGAAGTTGTTGGTTCGGTAATGCCTTGGTATTTGCAGCACGAAGAATATCGAAGGGCGAAAATTCTAGAACGTATTACAGAGCCGGACCGCGTGGTGAGTTTTAGGGTTACTTGGGAGACTGATACTCAAGACATCGCGGTAAATCGAGGTTGGCGAGTTCAATTCAATCACACTTTAGGTCCGTACAAAGGTGGACTTCGATTTCATCCCACCGTGAATCAAGGTGTCCTAAAGTTCCTCGCTTTCGAACAAATATTTAAGAATAGTCTAACCGGATTACCTATGGGTGGTGCGAAAGGAGGATCGGATTTTGATCCGAAAGGCAAGAGCAATCATGAAGTCATGCGTTTTTGTCAAGCCTTTATGTCAGAACTTCATCGGTTTATTGGCGAGGATGTAGACATTCCAGCGGGAGACATCGGTGTGGGTGCCCGCGAAATTAGCTTCTTGTTTGCTCAGTATATGCGCTTGAACAACCGGTGGGCGCCGGTGATTACTGGAAAGTCTTTAGCCTACGGAGGGAGTGCTGTTCGAACCGAGGCCACTGGGTATGGTTGCGTTTACTTTTGCGAGAACATGTTGAATCACATAGGAGATTCGATCAAGGGAAAGAGTATCGCCATAAGCGGTAGCGGAAACGTGGCAATCTATGCGGCAGAAAAAGCTCTTCAAATGGGTGCAAAAGTTATCACTTTGAGCGACTCGAGCGGCTTTGTGCTTGTCCAGGACGGATTGAACGAGGAACAACTCAAGCATTTACAAGTTGTAAAAGAAATTCACAGGGGAAGGATATCGGATTTTGCCCGTGAACACAAAGCGGTCAACTTTTTTCAGGGTGCAAAACCTTGGGAGGTTCCTTGTCACATCGCCATGCCTTGTGCCACGGAAAATGAGTTGGACTTGAGCGATGCTAAAACTCTCTGCGAAAATGGGGTTTCGGCAGTTTGCGAAGGTGCCAATATGCCTTTAACTGCAGATGCAGCGCATTTCTTCGCAGAAAAAGAAATCTTGCACGCGCCGGGTAAAGCTTCCAACGCCGGAGGAGTTGCTGTAAGTGGTTTAGAGCAAAGTCAAAATTCACTCCGAATCAGTTGGAGTCGAGAAGAGGTAGATAAACGTTTACAAAATATCATGGCAGAAATCCACCAACAGTGCATTCAGTACGGAGCGCAACCTGGTAAAGTAGACTACGTTGCGGGAGCTAATATCGCCGGTTTCAAGAGAGTCGCTGACACGTTGCTTGCGTTTGGTATTGTTTAGCACGCACACGCAGTTTTTGTTGGTGAAGCTACCATAATGATTACGAGCGATACGAAGTGCAATATAACATCAGGCGAGGTCGAGTTGGGTCTTCGTGCTTTACGAAATTCATTCACGAATCAAAGAGATAGAAACATGAACACTTTTTCGTGGTTTGGACTCATCGTCGTTTTATTGACATCAATTGCGGTTAGTGCTGACTCCTATGTTAGTTTGCAATCGGGTTTGATGGGTATGCATTCCGACGTCGATGTAGACGTGATTCACATCAACCATCCGACATACTGTGATACCGTGTTGTACCCCGACCCAAGTCTCGCGCCGACCGACGGCGCATGTGCTGTAAATCTACGACAACTATCATATGCAGGTTTGTACACCCCCAATGGAGGATGGAGTTCGAGTTTAGCATACGGGCGAATTTTTGGTGCGTGGCGCATCGAAGGTAGTTACGAGCGCAACCAATTCGGCAGTGCGAAGGGATTACTCCCCTTAGCGACGAGCGGAGACTCTGCAATTCTGAGTAAAACCAATGAATGGTCGCAATATGAGCTTCCCAACAATTCTTACGACGATCAGGGCACATCAATCTTTACCGTTAATGTCTTGCGAGACTTGGTATTTGGTTCTGGTTGGAAGGCATACGTAGGTGCTGGTCTCGGAATTGCATCCTTGGACTTTAAGTATGGAAATGACTTTTTGCGCAAGACCGTTGCAGAAGGGTATTTGGAAGTACCGTTTCCGGTACGCTGGCCGTTGGAAGCAAAGTTGAATGCAGCAGGTTCACTGAGTTCTGTCTCGGCTGTGGTTCAAGAACGAACGGCGGTGTATAGTTTAATTGCCGGTGCTGACTTTTTCACAAATCAAGACACCACGTTTGGAGTCCGTATTACTTGGCGAACTTTGGAGGATGTCGAGCGAGACAGTGCCGTTTGGACGACGATACGAAGCCACGCTCCGGTTATTGCGGACGGTCAGACTCCATTTGAATCAGAGTTTGAGTTCAAGTCTTGGTCTTACCTCACCATCGGATTCGTAGTCACTCGGCATCTGTAATGGTACTAGCTGTGACCGCCCAGGCGACAGTTCTCATACAAGCATACGGTAGGTCTAAGATTCCGTAATTCTCGAAGTTCGAGTCGATGATTGAATACTCATACCCAATAGAAACTTGAAACGTTGGCAGTAATCGAAAGTCCTATACAAACTTGTTGGGACGCTGCGTACACGCTAGTGCACATCACAAAGACGGCGACCGAATTTTCGACTCTATGGAATTTTTCTCGTTTCCTACTTAAAATCTGTACGTCTCAGGAAGGATTGGAGAAGATATTTGGATTCGCACACAGACCATGAGCATGAAGTGTCAGAAGCCGGCGTGCAAGAGTTCACAAATGTGCTTGTGTTCGGTGGAACAATACTCACGCTGTTCGCGTTCATCGTCGCACCAGGTTTCGACGCAGCTCTCGCTAAGTCGTTCGCGCTGGTTTGGATGATATTCGCTTTAGGGATGCGCAGAGCGTACCCAGTATCTTTGGTCATGAGCTGCATCGCCGTTATTTACGTCGTTGTTGCGTCCTTTTTTGACACTCTACCCGGCTGGTTGGATGGGCAATTTAACGTTTGGTGGCTATAGCCATCTCGGGTATTGTCGAACCGACAGTTACGCAATTTTGTCGAGACCTGCTCGTCTTCTCAGACGAAGCACGTCCAGTTCTCTGCATTTGATGTGTAGCACGGGAAATTTGAGTACAATCAACACTAGTATTTACCCAGGATAATCAACTATGAAATACTTTGAGGAGTTTATGCAACGCACAACTCTACGTATTAGCTCTACGTCGAAGTGGGCTCTCGTTTTTGTTGTTACATTTTGTCTGTCGACTTTAAGTCTCGCACAAGACGAAGACGCCGATGATAATGACGACGAAGAAGAAGAAGAAGAAATGGAACTCGTCGTCGTCACAGGTTCTCGTGTCACACAGAATTTGGGTGAAATCGCGGGTCAGATCGTAGTAATCGACGAAGATGAAATTCGAGCGACCGGTGAGCAGACTCTGGAACGGGTGCTGCGACAACTACCGCAGAATCTGAATCCCACTACGGAACGATTTGGGAGTGATCTCAACAATGTCACGAATTTTGGGGCTAGTTCCACGGTTAATTTGCGCGGGCTTGGAAGTGAGTCTACTCTAGTCCTCGTAGACGGTAAACGTGTAGGACACAACGGGATACTTGGAGGAGTAACCGATGTTTCTTCTATACCACTCAATCAAGTAGAAAGGATTGAGATTGTGCTTGATGGTGCTTCGGCGGTCTATGGATCCGATGCGGTGGGCGGCGTAGTGAACATTATCACCAAGAAAGATTTTGAAGGGCTTGAAATCACTGCAGACTACAACTCACCGACGACCGCAGGTTATAACGATTCTCGATTCGGCGTCAGTATCTCGGAGCAATTTGGAACGATGAATTTTCGAGCTTCGTTTCAGAAATCTACACATACTGGGTTGGATGCAGCAGATCGCGAGGATGTAACCATTTTTGAACAATCACTGTTTCCCGGGCCTAGTTTAGACGTTCGGTTTTGTTGTCTCGCAGATGGAACGGCTTTGCCCATCGCATACCGGGTAGATTTGGGTAGTTTTTTTGGTCCAGAAGTCGTAACAGTGAGAAGGTATAACGAATTGACGGATGCACAAAAAGCCACAGCAGAACCACTTACCCATGCGACTTTGCCAGATGATTTCGACGCGGATTACGACATCGACGATATTCAGACTTGGAGGCAACCGATTTGGGGACCAGAAACGCAGGAGGGATACACCATACTTCCCGACACTAATCGAGAAAGCGTGGCATTTGGTGTGTTTTGGGAACTGGATGAATCTTGGTCATTCGAAACCCAAATTCGTCGGGAAGAACGCGACGTGTTAAATAATCGCGGTTATGTTGCCTTTACAGGTGAGACGGTTGGAGCGGACAATCCATTCAACCCATTTGAACGAGCAGTCCATCTGCGCGGACAACGTCGTGAATTTCCGCAGCCTTACATAGAAACCGACGCTGTAAATCTTGCGTTTGACATCGAAATTAAAGGTAGATTTTCAGAATCCTTTGAAGTAGATCTTAATATGGGTCATTCGTCCGATGACTCCCAAACTTTCCGTTACTATGACATCGATAGAGCGGGTCTTCGCGCCGCCATGGCTTCTGACGGTGTTACACCATCGACACAGTTTTTGTTTGGTGAAACTCAAGCATCTTGTTTAGCAAAAGGAGGTACTTTTGGGTTCGGGTTGTGTCGAGTGTCGGTCCCCCCACCTCCACCTGTCGATCCGTTCGGTGACATTACCGCCTACATTGCAGACACTCCTTTAATCGCGACTGGTTTTAATCGATTGTTCCGCATGGAAGGGTTGATTCGGACGAAGTTATTTACTGTTCCAGGCGGCCCGGTACGCGCGATATTTGGCGTCTCACGACAAACGATGGACTTGGAGAGTTCGTCTCAGTTTCAAATTGGCGCGGTCGATCAATCTCCAGTTGGAGACATCACCCAATTCAATACGGAAGCTCAGCGAACAAATTCCGCATTCTTTGCTGAAGGGGTAGTACCGTTAATTAGCGGTGACAATGAACAAACATTTGCGCGTCGTTTGACTATGAGTTTGTCTGTACGAAACGACGTCTACGACGAACCTTCCGTAACGTATGTCAATCCAAGTGAAGGGAATGTGTCTCCATCAGGCTTACCGGACCCAGGTTCGGAAAATACCTGGGGACTAGGTGTTGTCTGGGTACCAATGGAGACTTTTGAAGTAAAGTACAACGTACAAACCGCTTTCGTTGCGCCGCAACTAAATCAACTACTGAGAGCCTCGTCAATGGGTCCGAGCCAACCGTTCAGAGGAATCTTTTTGCAACAGCCTGATGGTAGTCTTAGACAGGTAGGAATTACGGTGATCGAAGGTGGAAATCCGGATTTATTAGCTGAAACCGCGGATACTCAAAGCCTCGGCTTCACCGTCTCACCTACCGTCGTACCTAACTTGACGTTACACGCAACGTTGAGCGATGTGCGATATCACAACCGAATCAACCGTTTGGCTAATTTCATTGTTGATCCAAACAATCTACCCAGCGACATAATGTATATACCTGAGACTGATGAGTACATCCAGGAACGACGGTGGATCAACGTCTCGTCGGTAGATCGTAACGGAGTAGACTTCTCTGCTCGTTGGACCCCATCTACAGATAGGTTCGGTGATTTTGATGTTAGAGTACGCCACTCGATTATTAACTCGTACGATTATGTCATCGACCCAGATGATCCCGACAACAATGCGATCATCAGCGTCGTTGGAGAAACCGATGGTTCGACAGCAATTGGTGTAGTTTCAAAAGACTCTTCCAATCTTAATGTAGGTTGGTATGTTTTGGGGTTTGAGTTCAATCTGGATTTAACAAGGAGATCTAGCACCAAAGCGACGTTTACTGAAGTGACGCGTGAATACGAACCGCCAGTACTGTTAGATTTAAGTTTGTCCTACAACATTCTCCCTGACGGATTCATCGAGTTTCCTCAGATTTTCGAAAATGGCCGAATCACACTTCTATACAACAACGTTCTGGATAGATACGGAGAAACAACGATTACCAACGATGCCGGAGAAGAGTTACAGCCAACCAGTCCAGATGCGTCGCCGCTTTATGGAAGAGTGTTTAACATCTCGGTGTATTTACCACTGTAGTTGGAAGCGTACTAGCAGAGAGACTTGGAGCAATATTTGGGCGTAGGAATCTTATGGAACAACACGAAAAATCTATTCAGATAGGTAGTTTTTTTGCGCTAGCTTGCGCCCTACCGTTGCTCCTCATTGGCTGTGGTACGTCGGACGGCGTAACGAAGTCGGAAGAAGTGTCGACGCCGGGAGGCGTAACGACCATCAAGGGGAACCTCGAGCAAGCATATAGCAACGGTCGTTTTGTTGTTTGGACACCGAAAGAAGATGACAGCAGCAGTAACCAAGGATCGATGATGATGGCTGCGAGTACGACTTCTGAATCATCCTCAATTGAAGACTCGGTTGATATCATCGCAGAAGCCCCCATTGATCCCGACGGGTCTTTTCAACTAACAGCGGAAGTTTCAGAGCCGCAAAAAGTCTCGTTCTATGTATTAGACGCGACAACTACTGATGGTCGCAAGCTTGCTCCGTCGAAGGGCCAACAATTTATCTTGGAACCGGGTGAATTGACGATTACCATGGACCAGAATCGTCAATTCTCCGTTACTGGCGGGTACTTCAATGACGAAGTGATAAACAGTTGGAAGTTGAGTAGTGACTATATCAATACACAACACGAGTTGAAACAAGTTCGAGTTACCCCTGAGGAAGAATCCGAAGAGCAATATCGTGCTCGGATGGATCAATTGTCGGCACTATCAAGTGATCTCCTCAACATAGAAGTTGAAGGATTGTCACAACTAGCCAGCCAACACGACGATCTACAAGTGCGCAAGCTGGCACTCCAAATGAGTTGGCTCGTTGGGGATTGGTACTGGGAAGCGTTAGTAGCACTCGCGGACGACATGCCTGAGGACGAGTGGGTGAAAGCTAAGTCAGTTGAAGCTCAAGACCGCATTGTGAAGGAGACTGCGCAAGCGAAGATTGCAATCGGTACTGAAATTTTAGATTTCACCGCGGAGTATCTCAGTGGTGAAACCGTTTCGCTCAATGAACTTCAACAAGAAAAAAGTCTCGTTTTATTGGAATTTTGGGCATCTTGGTGTGGACCGTGTCGAGTTGAAATTCCTCATATGAAAGAAGCGTATGAGCGCTTTAAAGACAAAGGCTTTGAAATTGTGTCCTTCACAATTGATGATTCCAAGGAAGATTGGGAACTAGCTTCTGACGAAGAAGAACTGCCTTGGCCGAACCTTGGTATGGGTCAAGAAGCAGAGGCTGCGACGAAGTATAGTATTACCGGAGTACCTGCAAACTATCTGTTTGATGCTCGCACGGGCACAATCGTAGCACTCGATTTGCGTGGTCATAAGCTGGACGAAATACTTGAAGAGAAGCTGCTTTAGTTCAATTCACCCGCGATAAAATTCTGGGGTCAACAGTTCAGTTTGTACCTTAATTAATACGGTTAAAAGAGCAACGATGAGACCTGTGCTATTACCCTCTTTAATCTGCACCACTTGTCTAGTACTCTTGAGTGCGTGTGGGTCCAGTCAGAGTGTATTGACTGGAGATTTCACAGAGTTACAAGATTCGTTTAATGGAGTCGAGGTGGAACTAACTTACTTTTCCGGCACTCTACAGGAACCGGTGGTGGTCGGACAGAGTGTTATAAAAGACGACACCTTAAAAATGAATCTGTCGTACGACGAAGATGTGCCACGACTTGCTTTTCTTTCGTTCAACGACCAGGACCGTAGCAGATTCGTCGGACGTTCGGTTCTCAT
>CAZEFI010000044.1:0-5531 GCA_964511425.1 uncultured Pseudomonadales bacterium | reverse complement strand
TTCTTTCGTTCAACGACCAGGACCGTAGCAGATTCGTCGGACGTTCGGTTCTCATCGAGAAAGATGCAAATTACACCGTTGAGATCTTCGACGAACAAGAGATGTGGTTTGCGATACACTCGGATGGGAAGTACGCGCACATTCTTGAGCTACCCCTCGAAGACGAACTTACACAAAGAGAATTGCGTGCTGAACTACGGGATCTATTCCGCGCGCGCGATCGCGATTCGGACGATACTTCCCCACCTACTGACGTTGAATATCCGGAGGAAGTACCACGGGAACCTTCCGAACATGCGAAGGTCTTGGATTGGGAGAACATGGACTGTGAGGATTACGCTGACGATTTCGTTGCATTTTGGGATCGACGAATTGCCTTTGCAGACCAACCGGAAGATGTTGCGATTCGCGAGGTACGACAAAAGTTAGACGACTTGCACCGCCGATCGTATGATCAACGACTCCGGGACATTCTTTCCAATTCCTCAGATCCGGTCGAACGGTTGCTTGTCTTAGAAAGCCATTTTTCTCTGGAGTTGGAGCAGCGCACACCGATACTACGAGAGTTGGAATCAGAGCTTCCAACTGATGTGGTCGAAGAACGCGTCAAACCTGAACTTGACCGTTTGCTTGAAGAACAACAGCGAAGACAAAATAACGCAATTCTTAAACTGGGCACAAATATGCCATCCATCGATTTAACACTGCTTGATCACCAAGAAATTCCATTGAGCTCGGTCTTGGAAAAAAATCAGGTCGTTGTATTGGATTTATGGGACAATTATTGTCGTTTATGCATCAGAGCATTTCAAAAGTACCGCTCCTTTTATTCCGAGTATGCCGATTTAGGATTTGAGGTCGTAAGTCTGTCATTTGAAGGAACGCGCGCCGATTGGGAAGAAAAGAGTAAAGAACTCGATTTGCCTTGGGTAAACGCTTTCGCTCCTGATGGCTACGATGGTGCTTTATCGACTTTGTTGGGCGTTCGACGGCCTCGCGGAAACTTTGTGTTGGATTCGGCGGGCTGCATTTTGAAACGCGATTTAACTCCCGAAGAATTGCATGACTTTTTAGGTGCCCGATTAGGTTCCTGATCTAGATTTGCGGCAGAACGGTGAGTCGATACACTCGACATTAAGCAAACCTTTTGTCAAGAAATACAGTAAGTTTCACGAATACTACTAAAGAGAATAATCGTGCGTGATTACACTTTTGCTGGATTCGCTCATAGCATGATCGGCGTATTCTTGACCTTTGAATGGTAAATTGTCAATGAACGGACCTCCGGGTGATTCGAATGAAGTCCTTCCGTATCCCTATAATTTCATTCCCCTGTGATCATGATTAACAAATTTTGGAGAGAAAATTTACATGAAAAAACTGATTAGCTTATTGACACTGTTTAGTGTTGTATTTTTTATACCTATATTGACCGCCGAAGAAGAGTCGAAGGAAAACAACTTTTCAATCAAAGGCGACTTTAGCGGTACCTTTGCAACCGACTTCTCAGAAGCAACGATTACGGTAACCGTAACCGGTGTTTCGGACGACGGCAGTCCAACGCAGGTAGAACTTGCGAGTGCCGAACTAGTGGATTCGAAGTTTGTATTAGAGGGTTTTGTCGACGAAGCGACAATCGCGAATATTTCGCTTAAACTGCCTGACGCACAATACCCCTCGAGCGGTCGAGCGATTATTGAACCTGGTAGCGAATTAAAAGTTGAGTACATAGGTCCTCGACATGAGTTAATTACTACGGGCGAAGGATTGCACGCTGAACTCATTTCTAGCTGGGCTAGCGATCCTGAATATCTGGACGCAAGTATTGCTCACGGGTTCTACATGGAAAGCATTTATGCACGTATGGATAAGCAACGTGCGGCCGAAGAAGCAGCGGTAAGTGAGGAAGACACTGATGTAGTAGAAGAACAAGAAGAAGAAGCCGAAAATCTCGAAGAGGTTGCTGAAGAACGCGAACCATCTGAGCACGCAGAGGTACGTGATTGGGCATCTTTAGAGTGCTCGGATTATGCCGTCGCAAATTACGTTGGTGTCCTAGACCGCGTCTATGATGACGTTGAATATCCTCTCCTCACGCAATCTGTTAGGCGAATGAGTGACATCATGAGTGAGAAACGAATTGCAGTGTTAGAAAAAATTGTTCGTGAATCGGAGGACCATACAAAGCGACTATTCGCAATGGAACTAGGTGCTTTCGGCATGAATCAACAGGAGGAAGCGTTGAATGTGTGGCGACAACTAGCGACCGTGCTAGATGAAGAGACGGTCGCCGCTCGCGTGCAGCCAACAATTGATCGTATGGAACGTCGTGCTACCATCCAAAAGAATGACGAGTATTTAGTGCCTGGTGTATTTGCTCCAACTTTTACATTACCAAACTTTGAAGGTACAGAAGTCTCTCTCGCATCAATCCTTGAGGATAACGAAGTCGTGATGGTTGACTTTTGGGCTTCTTGGTGTGGTCCGTGTATCGCGCAATTCCCCCATCTAAAAGAACTATACGCCGAGTACGCCGAGAAAGGCTTTGAGATCGTAGGTATTTCTGTAGATTCGACACAAGAAGCTTGGGCTGGCGCGCTTGAAGAACATCAACCTCCATGGATGCAGCTAGGCGAAATTAACGAAGATGGCTGGGGTCCTATTTCTCAGGATTATGGTGTTCGGTACATTCCTCACACCTACGTGCTTGACGACGAGAGTTGTATCATGAAGAAAGATTTGCAACCTGATGAGTTGGAAGACTTTTTGAAAGCACGTTTCGATAGCTAAAAGATCACTTTCATTTAAGCACAAATAGACCGCTCTACGCATTCAGTAGAGCGGTCATTTTTTTGTGCGATGCTTGTGCCACGTTATTCTTCAAGCATCCACTTTCGTTCAGTGAATACGAACAGACCTATCTTGAGAAATGCAATTACTTGGCAGCAGATCCGTTTGAATTGTGAGCCACATTGGAGCTAGACTCAGCTGTTTAACCCGCTCGTTTTTTCGAAGACCGTGGGGAACTGCAGCAGAGCATTGTAAGAGTGCTTGATGCACTCAGTTGGAAATGCTCTGTATTACCTTATTGGACTCATTCGAAAACCGAGAATTGTTTGAAATTGATCGAACCAACGTCTGTCGATAGACGACCAATGGTACAAGGCGACCACAATCAGTCTCGAAGTACCAATGATCTGTCTCGTTGTGATGTGCTCGATGGGACACTTCGTGCTAGTCAGTAGTGATTTGATACCCCAACGGTGTTAGTTAGAAGCACGAATTTGTCGAAGATATTACTCGAGCGAGCAATAGGTAATGACAGTATTTGGCGTCAAAACAGCGGGGAGTATGGAGGGATTATTGACATCGCCTCCAGGCTCGTAATAAAGATATAGCGGTACCCCAGCGCGATCGTGTTTTTCTAATTCTCGCTTGATTTCTGGACCATAGTCGGTCCAATCTCCCACGAAAACGATGAATTCATTTTCTTGAAAATACTCTTGAACCTTTTTTGACTTCAGTGCTACCCGTTCATTCACCTTACAGGTCCAACACCAAGCTGCAGTAAAGTAGGCAAACATTGGTTTACCCTCGGCATGTTGTTGCTCCACCTCTTCGACAGACCACTCCAATTCCGGTACCAAAGTTGCCGTATCACTAGCAGGTACCGGTGGTAGCCATACGAAAATTGCGACAATACCAGCAACGCCTGTTCCCGCAATAATATGCCAAGACAATTTCGACGTTTCGCGTCCCCGTGTCCATGACCACAACACAAACGCAGTGATTAGAGCTATCGACAACATGGTAACCACAGCCATGTTCCCAGCTTGCGCCCCTAGTACAAAAATTAACCAAATCGCCGTGCCGTAAAGGGGAAATGCGAGGAGTTTTCGAAAAGTCTCCATCCAAGCACCCGGCTTCGGTAGTAAATTACGAACTGGTGGTAATAAAGTCACCATAAGGTATGGTAGCGCAAAACCTATACCGAGACCGAGGAAAATGGTTAAAAGGATTGGCCAAGGTTGAGCTAGAGCGTAGCCTGCGGCGAGGGACATTCCAGGGACAACACAGGGCGACGCAATAAGCACTGCTAACAGACCAGTGAAAAAGTCTCCCGTACCCCGCATATTCGTAAGTTTGGTGGTTAAGCCACCTAGATTGGCAAAGGATCCTCGAATCTCGAACAGACCAGAAAAGTTAAACCCAACGAGAATCACCAAAAGTGCGAGTAATGCTACCGTGATTGGGCTTTGTAGCTGAAAACCCCAACCAAGTTCAAGTCCTCCAGCTCTTAGTAGGATCAGCAGTATCGCAAGAATTTGGAAGCACAATAGTACTCCGGCAGTGTAAGACCAACCTGCGATGCTAGCAGCTCGAGCATCGGAACCCGTAAGTTCGGCCAAGGACAATGCCTTGAGACTGAGAATCGGCAAAACACACGGCATGACATTGAGTACGAGACCGCCTAAGAACGCAAATAAGAAAGCGGTAAAAAATTCCTTTATTGAATCTTCGGGTTCTGGAACGGTGTAGATATCGGTTCCAAAGTTGAGAGGAGTTCTTGTCTTGGCTGAAGAAAATTCAATTTTTGGTAATTGGTTGACGCGGGTAGCATGGACGCGAAATGACTGGCTAAGACTCCCCGGACCGGAGACTGTCTTTAGCAATGCATGAATTTCGTCGTACGTGTCGTACCGTGCACCTGCAACAGTACTAACTCTGATTCGACCATCTGACACATGAATTGTTTGTTCTGCTGCGTGATTTATGAGTGTTTCGCTTTCGGGAAGGAACCATACATCATCTAACAGTGATACACCACTTGGAATTTCTACATCTAAGACTACTTCAGTTTCAGAAGTGATAAACTCAGCATTCCAATCCATATCCGTAGGATGTTTTGCGCGCGCAGCACTAAATCGAGTCTCCCATTCGCTGTCGAAAGAACCGTTTCCTTTAGGTAAGGTTAAAGAGACTTCAGCTCTCTCAGGAACGCAGGTGGAATCGTCGCACGCAAGCCAGTCAACTTTTGCTGATATCGCGACCTCCCCATCAAATGACTCTGGTGGAACCACATTCGCGATAAGGAGTGTCGAGTCGCCGTAGCCCAACGACATCGTGTCTAGATATGGCACGAAGTGTGGAGTTGGAAACTGTAGTTCTTCAATGTTAAAGTTCTCTGGGTGAACCCAGCCCTCTTTCAGGTGCGGTGGAAAGCCATTGTCACCGGCATTGATCCAGTAGATGTGCCATCCTTCTTTAGGTTCTAGGTGCAGCGCAATCGAGAAAGGTTCGCCTTCAGCGACGCTCGTGACCTCTGACACCAGCTCAATGCTTGTGTCGGGTTTCTCAATTTGTCCTTGAATTACAGTGGAAAAAAATACAAGTGCCGTGGTAATGAGACCAAAGCGTACTGGGCGAAAAGTTAAGGTGTGTTTATTCATGGTAGTGTCGTGTTTGTAATGAGGCAAAGCTTCGGCCGGCGAATGTTTGAAGAGACATTAGTGACTCGCGGATAGTGCTTT
>CAZEFI010000043.1:0-16056 GCA_964511425.1 uncultured Pseudomonadales bacterium | reverse complement strand
TCGAATCTGATCCCATCCCCTCCTATCGAGCTTTGTTAACGAAAGGATTTGCCCTAGCGAAATCAATGATCACTTATTACGGTAACGATGCTATTGGGTCTTTCTTGGAGCAACTCCTTTCGCAGTACCGAGGACAGAGTTTCACTCTTGAGGATTTACTTAGCATTGCTGCGGAATTTGATCTGGATTTCGACGAATGGGTCTTACCATGGCTCGAACAAACCAACTCGCCTGGTTTTTTGGTTGGCTCACTCACAGTTTCAAACTTAGAAACGCCAGAACTAGGGAAAGCAGAGTATCAGACTACCTTTCTTCTCCATAACGCCGAAGCAATGCCGGGATACGCTCGTGTTGTGTGGTCGACCGAAGACGAAAATCAAAGACTGTACTGGTGGGGATGGGGAAATTACCACTACTCAGAACCGATTTTTTTGAATGCGAATGTTGTTAAACGCATTGCGATTCAATCTGCTGACCCGTTGACCGGAATCTGGATTGAACCATTCCTGTCCCACAATCGATGGCCAATCGACGTGAAGGTTCCAGAATTTAATGAAGATTCCGCACAGAAGAGTCCGGTACTGCCCTTTGTCGCGGACTCTGAATGGGAATCACCAATTGCCGAAGCGGTCATTGTGGACGACCTGGATTCTGGTTTTGCGATTGTTTCGACGAATACTGAATCCAACGAAGCACAGAAAAGCATACTCAGTGGAACGCATCCTGAACAGGAGACGGACAACGGACTACCTCTCGGTGGTTCAATTCTCGGGAGATGGAGCAGAGGATATGATGCCCGCAGCTTTGGGCGTTATCGAAACACTCACGCGGTGATAGGACACGGTGACGGTTCTACAGCAGCTCGTTTTCGAGCGAGTTTACCACAATCTGGAGAATGGAAGCTCGAAATATTTTTGCCTAGTCGATTATTTAACACTTTCATCTCCTCTACGGGAAGTTTAGTTTACATTAGTGGAACTCCACTAGATCAACGTCCGTCGAATCAATTAGAGGGCGTGGAACTCTACGCTCTAGAAATCAAAGACGGCAATACGGCTCAAACCGTGACGTTCGACATTGCGAACGCCAAACAAGGATGGAACGAAATAAATACCTTTGACCTTAATTCAACCAACGTCGATGTACTCCTAAGCGATAGCAGCAGACTTGATCAACGTGCAGTTTTTGCCGATGCGATCCGTTGGACACCGATAAAACCTAAACCTGATTGACGTTGTTTTGTGGTATGTGAAAGTCTAATGTTGAATGCACGCACACTTTGGGTACGAGCCGTCGCTGAGATGCGTTCTTGCCGTAGTCTTGCACGAACAAGGGTGTTCATCGTGGCTGCGTGTATTTTCTGTGCGGCGTTGTACATCGAATTGATCGACTGATCTTCGTTGATTTCATCACTAAGAATTGGGGATTTCGGGCCAGTGAACTCGCGATACGCGATAGCATCTCTGACGAATTCCTTTGTTGCGATCTTTTCTTTTGGGATCATATTTTTAGCGTTCGACAATAGTTCGTTCCGAAGCAGACCTACTCAACCAAATCACGCAGAAGAAGACCATCGATTGGTAATTGAAGAAGGCGATGCTGAACGCAACGAGCAATTTAACATTGGGAAAGCCAAATTGGGATGGAACGCGGTCGGAAATTTTGACCTAAAATCAAACGAAGTCGAAGTGTATCTGAGCGATTGGGCCGGGCACGACGAAGTCATGGTTTACGCCGACGCGATCCGATGGACCTTCGTTGAATCCCGCCGATACTCCTTGGAGGAGATAACGAGCACATGTTAAACACAAACAAACTTTGGACACTAGCAGCTGCAGAAATGCGTTCGTGTCGTCGTCTGTTCCGAACCTAGATTGTTATCTCAGTTGCGTTGCTGGTATGCATTGGCTGGTATTGGCGTATGCTTGAGAACGCTGAGTGGCCCTTTCCCCCGTGGAGCTTCGCAGATGACAGTATGACAGCGCGGTACACGATCTCGACAATGATGAATGCGTTCGTCGCGATATTTTCAATCGGGATGATTGTCTTGTCGTTTGACGTTCGAGTACGCGACATAAGGCATCATATGTCGGATGTCGTCGATTCACTACCAGCGTCAAACTTTGAAATCTTGTCGGGGAGACTTGTTGGTGTCTTCATAGTTCTTTTAATACCGTGCATTATCTTTCTTGCGCTCATTACTAGTTATGAAATTGTTGCCGAACTCGTAGGTACGCGTTTCCAACTAGGGTTGCGGCCGCTTACCGTTTTGTCGTTAATTTCGTGGAACCTAATTCCCACTTTGATTTTCTTTAGTGCTTTGGTCGCTTGCCTAGCTTCACTGGTACGTTTTCGCTTATTGGTTGCAATAATTGCGCTCGGCGTTCTCTACGGATTCAATTGGATAGAAAGTTACATCTCCGTACGTTTTCAGGAAAGTTTATCGCAGTTCAGCGGCAGTGCTTTAGTTCCTTCAGATCTCGCACCGGTATTCGTTACTCCTGCCATTATCGGTAATAAGTGCGCTATTTTGTTGGTTTCATTCGCTCTGTTCTTGTTCGCAGCACGCATGTATCCGAGGGTCGATCAACTGCGAACAAGGGCCACGATATTCGGTTTCGTGGCTTCAGCTTTAGCCGTTTTCACATTTTTTGGATTAATCACCGCGGTGTTCGCGATGGAAAACCACAAAGAACAGTGGCTTAGCGAACACCGATCACTAAATCCAACCGCGTTCCCTGATGTCCAACATTCAAAAGGAACCGTTGTCCTCCATCCTGGACGGAAGATCAATTTGGATGTCACGCTTACCGTTCATTTACCCACGATGAACACCACTGATTCGGTGATATTCTCCCTGAATCCAGGCTACAAAATTCAACAGCTTTATGTTGACGGTGAACGGACCTCAGATTACAGTTTTAGTGCAGGGATATTGAAACTCTCGACTGACCTGTTGCCAAAGATGTCTCACGATGTTCGTGTGCAAGCAGTAGGAAAACCGGACGACCGTTTCGCATATCTCGATCAAGCTCGAGACTTTCGAAAATTTCCTAACCGTAGTGCCCAGCAGCTAGGATTAAAAAATTCCATTTTTCATCGAGATTTTGTTGCCCTCATGCCGGGTGTTTTCTGGTATCCAACTTCTGGTTCAGCGGTTGATAAAGATGTGCCTGAATTACAACCTAGGGATTTATTTACTACCGATTTGGAAATTTCCGCACCTCGAAATTGGCACGTAGCGACGGTTGGTAAGCGCGAAGTTACCGAGAACGAGAAAGGAATCGCCTACCAATTTAAGAGTGAAGCCCCGATCCCCGAAATCGCTTTGCTTGCTAGCGAGTTCGACCGCCGAACGACAACGATCGACAGTGTCGAATTTGAAGTCTTGTTTAGCAAAAAGCACCTACAAAACCTAGACGCCCTATCGTCTTTGACCGAAATAATCGACCAATGGGTCGCAGAACGCATCCATAACGCCCACGCGTCATCTCTAAGCTATCCCTACACAGTGTTTTCCGTCGTCGAAGTGCCCAGTAACTTACGAATATATGCTGGTGGATGGCGCATGGATTCAGTACTACAACCTCCTGGGCTCATGCTGGTTCGTGAAACTAATTTCCCAACTGAACGATTTGAAAACGTGGTAGTCCGAGAACGCAGTCGTGAGTGGAGATCGAAGGCTGAACAGGACGAACAGGTGTTCAAGGTACTCTATGAGTACTTCAGAGATGACGGTCATGGTGGTAGTCCGTTTGTTGGATTTGCCCGAAACTTTGTGTCGCACCAAGTCTCTGCAACTGGAAGGGGTGCTACAGTGTTGCAGTATTTACTGGATCAATTGTCGAACCAACTGACGACGAAAACTGATAGTTTCTCGGTCATTTCCTTAGCAGAATTTGGCAAATCTATACCCGGCGGCGGATACGAGAGAACGCCAGACGACGACCCGAACAGTTGGGCTTTTCAGACACGCTCTAGAGTTGCTACAGCACCCTCCACTTGGGAAGTAATGAATCGAACCGCGTTATTTGACCTCGATTTCAAATCTAATCCGATCCCTTCCTACCGCACTCTACTTGCGAAAGGACGTGCCCTTGCAAGATCTATGATCGATTACTACGGGTCAGACAAGATTGGAGAATTCTTGGACCAACTAGTGCGAAAATATCGGGCACAAAGTTTCACTAAAACGGAATTTTTGGACACGGCAGCCGAAGTCGGTTTAGACTTCAATGAGTGGCTGCACCTATGGTTTGAAAATACTACGTTACCTGGATATTTGACAACGACTCCGTCAGTTTTGAAATTAGAGGAACAAGCGGAAGATATTACCAATTATCAAACTACTTTCGTTCTTTACAACGCCGAACCAATGGCGGGATTTGTAAGAGTGTTTTGGGAAGATCATGAGGTAGATGAACGCAACCCTCGTTGGCCGAGCGGGGAGTATTTCAACTCTGACCCACTCTTGCTAGCGGGACATGGGGCCAAGCGGATTGCGATTTCGTCCGTTCATCCCTTAGGTGGCATCTGGATTGAACCCTACCTTGCACACAACCGATCTGTGTTTGAGGTTCTCGTTCCACCAGCCGCTGAGAAAATTGTTCCAGAAATCCCGGTGCTTCCCGTTGCCACCGATATCGAGTGGCTACCTCCAAAAAGTGACGTAGTTGTTGTCGATGACCTTGATCCTAATTTTAGCGTCGTCAAACGAACTGCCGGATCACAAAGTATTGCAGTCTTAGAAACAGTGCTCCAATCATCCAAAATCCAACGCGAATATGATCAAGGACTTTTAGTGAGCAACGCACCGCGATTCGGTATGTGGACTCGAATGTATAGTACTTCCGGCTATGGTTTGTATCGGCGTACTTTTGCACCAATTGCTCAAGGAGATGAAACTTCCGCCGCTCGATTCGTCGCCAATCTTCCCTATGACGGACACTGGAACTTGGAAATTTATATACCAAAAGATGCCTTCAGTGGACGATACTACGGAGGTTATATTGACTTTTTTGGTATCAAATACGATGACAATCGGTTTGTCACCCGAAATGCCAATCCAGATGCTCCCGATGAATACTACCGATTGGTAATTAAAAATGGCAACGCTGACCGCGAGGAAAAATTTGACATTGCGAACGCTACGGAAGGTTGGAATGAAGTTGGATTGTTTGAATTCAGTTCAACCGATGTCGAGGTGTTGCTCAGTGCCTGGGCTGGTCACGAAGAAATCACGGTTTATGCAGATGCCATTCGATGGACGCCAGTTCCTGGCGACAACATCAACGTAAAGCCTGAGGAAGACTGAATATTTTCAATAAGTGCCAGATGAGATCTGGCAATCTCACTACAATTATTTTCCGAACTAAAAAGGAGTTTAAAAAATGACTGAAGTAGCTCAAGCTCGCGAGGGTAACGGTCCCACGATTGATATTGAAGCGGTCACACACTGTTATAAGAAAGATATTCCCGTCTTATCTGACGTTAATTTGTCGTTAGGCGCAGGTTTCTTTGGCTTATTAGGTGCGAACGGTGCTGGTAAGAGCACGTTGATGCGCATCATTTGTACCTTGCTTAAACCGACACAAGGAAGCGCAAAGGTTTGTGGTTTTGACGTGATTAAAGAGTGCCACCAAGTTCGCCAACGCATCGGTTACCTACCACAAGAATTTGGTGCGTGGCGGTTGCATCGTGTAGAGGAAGTAGTCGACACCCTCGCTGCACTTTCCGGTATGAACAAAAAGAAAGAACGTCGTGCCCGCGTGGCTGAAGTACTTGAAGAAGTTGGGCTAGCTGAAGTTGCGGACCGAAAAGTGAAAAAGCTGTCCGGTGGAATGGTACGACGGCTTGGTGTTGCCCAAGCGATGGTTCATAATCCACCCGTACTCGTTGTGGATGAGCCGACCGTAGGTCTCGATCCCGAAGAACGTATGCGTTTCCGGCAAGTCATGACCAATCTCGGTCGTGAACGTACCATTCTTTGTTCCACGCACATCGTTGCGGACCTAGGCAGTGGCTGCTCGGAAATCGCGATCATTGATGACGGGACACTTGCTTTTCAAGGCACCCCAACAAAGTTCCTCAAAAACGCTGTAGGCAGCGTGTTCGAAATTAAGGTACCCACGGAAAGCGCACACTCTGTTGAATCGAAACATGAAATTGTCTCACGTACTTTCGATGGTACGAATGTCGTGTTTCGCGTGGTTGGAAAGAGTGCGAACGAGTTCAACACGGATGCTTCTCAGGTAGAAGAGCCAACACTAGAGGAAGCGTATCTTGCTTTCATGGCAAAGCGCGGCAAACTTGAGCAAGCGGACCAGACCGAAACTGTAGCTGAAGATCCGAAGAAGAAGCGCAAACGACGACAAAAACAAAAAGAAGATTAAGAAACTAAGCCTAAATTACGCTCTCAAAAACACTTCTTCGTAGTGAATCTACAGAAACTCGTCGCGGTCGCACTTTGCGAGATTCGTTCGTGTAGCCGCCTAGCTAGGACCTGGATTTTCATGGTACTAGCTTTTCTTATAGCTGTGATCGTGTATGTGTTCTTCTGTTTACAGCACATGTTGATCTCGACCATGGGTCCATCCCCCAATGTACAAATTCCTCGATTCATAATCGGTGAAAGTGCTGCACAATTCGTCGCCCTGTTCGCACTGGGCATTATTTTTCTCGCATTCGACATCCGAGCGCGAGATGTTCGAGACCGGATCAGCGGCATCATTGATGCCAAACCAATATCCAACCTTGAGCTCGTAGTCGGAAGGCTCAGTGGAATAATCATTCTGCTTTGTATTCCAATGCTTGTTTTTTTAGGACTCGCGGTACTACACGGTGCGCTCGCTGGATTAGCCGGTTGGGGTTTCGGAAGTCCAATAGAACCGTGGAGCGTAATCTCGTTCTTAGTTTGGGATGCTATTCCACATTTGGCATGGTGGGGTGGCATAACAATGTTGCTAGCAGTGATCCTTCGAAATAGACTGCTTGTTGTTGTGGTCGCCCTAGGACTTTACGCATTTCAAACTTGGATCGCGTTCCGGGTATCGTGGGGACACCTAGAGCTGATTGGGGCTCTAACCAGTCAGGTCATCCATCCTTCCGATGTTGCGCCTATCTTTGTAACTGGAACGATCGTACTACAACGGATTGGGTGGCTGTTTCTATCCATCGGACTACTAATGACGACAGCCATTTTCTTACCACGACTCATTCCACGCCGACAAGTCTTTGTCTGGGTAGTAGTCGGTCTGTTCGGAATGGGAATCTCGATTCTTTGGGGTTTATTTCATGCCTATGCCGGAGATTTAGACCAAAAACAGTCGTGGCGACAAATTCATGCAGAACAGGATAGTTCCTCGTTCCCTGATGTGCAGCATCTGGCCGGTTCGGTACACATCAAACCTGGAAATCGTCTCGAGCTCGACCTGTCGATGATCGTGTCAGCACCAGAAGAAAATGCAACCAACCATGTGACTTTCACACTCAATCCAGGATACAAGATTAAAAACATTTTCGTAGATACCGACGAGATTGAAGATTACTCATTTCAAAATGGATTACTCAAGATTCCGGCAAACAAGTTTCACACCGACTCCGCGACGCTTGAGATCAAAGCTGTGGGGAAACCGGACCAAAAGTTCGCGTATTTAGATGAAAGAATCAACTTAAAATCAGCCAACGTTCTGGATTTAAACGTGGTAATGGCGAGGTTCCTAGGGAATCGAAGCTATGTTTTCGAACCGGGATATGTCGCGCTGTTACCTGGGGTGTCTTGGTACCCGACATCGGGCGTCGCAATCGGGGGAGTCGATTTGAGACATCACCCACGAGACCACTTCACCATTGATTTAACAGTTACTGCCCCAAGAAACTGGCACATCGCTGGTCCCGGTAAACTCGATATTCAACCTGACAATAAAAGAAAAACTACACACCGATTCCAGTCAGATAATCCAGTTGTCAACATTGCACTTATTGGCGCAAAATTTCAACGAGTAAGTATGACTGTACAGGGCACTAATTTTGAGTTGCTGTATAGCGCAAAGCATCGGAAGACATTTGCGGCGATGGAACCACTTCTCCCTCAATTGACAGAGTGGATCGAAGACCGACTGTCTCGGGTGGAACAGAGATACGGATTGCGTTATCCTTATAAAACTCTCACCTTGGTCGAAGTACCAGCGTACTTACGGGTACTTGGTGGCGGATGGAGTATGGATTCTACTTTGTTCGCCCCAGGTGTGGTGATGATCCGAGAAACGGGACTTCCCACAGCTCGTTTCGATACGAAATTTAAAGGACAAGACGGAGACCAGTCATTCCAAGAGTTACTGGCCTACGTTGATAATGACTTGCAAGGCGGGAACCCATTCAATGGGATCGCGCACAACTTCGTTTCCTACCAGACATCTCCCACTGGACACGGCGCAATTGCGATGAATTACTTTATCGAAGATTTAGTCAGCGATCTGATAGTTGAGCGATTGCCATACTACACCACTGATACGGCCTTGAGCATGCTGGGAGCGCAACAAGTTGCAATAGCTAGCGAACAAAATACTGTTTCAATATCCGTAGGAGTTGGAATTTCTCCCACATCAGGTCCGACAGGTCGTAGTGGTGCATCAGTCATGAGAAAACAGAAAACGCACAACATAACAAACTGGACTACTATTGAACAGACTTCTTTGGGCGACTTGAACTTCCAAGACGAACCTATCTTGTCTTATGATTCCGTGTTGCTCAAAAACACCTACACACTTGCAACGTTAAAAGACTGGATGGGCGACGAAGCGTTAGGTCGTATGCTAGAAGCCTTCCTACAACAGTATCGTGGAACCAACTACTCTTATCAGGATTTTCTGAATTTTGCCAGCACGATTGAACCACAATTTATCAAAATTTCACAAAACTGGATTCAAGCAGAGAGCTTGCCAGGGTATGTGGTCTCAGAACCCACGATGGAACAACTAGCACCAGTGGATCAAGATGATCCAATGTATCAAACTGTGTTCAAAATACGCAATGCGGAACCAATCGCCGGTGTGGTGCGAATTCAATGGACGGAAGAGCAGGATTTCGATTCTGATGGCGGAGATGCTCGTGCCCGATCGCTACCCGTTCAATTGATTGATGCCAACAGTTCGTACCAAATTGCTATTAAGAGTAATCGAAAACCCGAAGAAGTAACAATCCAAGTACCGTTATCATTAAACCGACAGGCAATTAAACTTAGAGTTCCATCGTCCGACGAAGAACCGATGCGTATTTCTCAGCCTCTCCCCGACATTAGCCCGGTGCAATGGGACCCATCGAGTTCAAACCAAGTGGTGATTGACGATCTGGACTCAGGATTTTCAATTACTGGGAAACCATTTCAAGTACAAATTCCTCAATTTATCATGTTCTTTGCTCAAAACGCACTCGCGGCGACCGGCATGGCGGAACAAGGTACCGACCATGGGATACCCGTGGAAAATTGGGGGCTCACCGGGGAACAATGGCTTCGCATACAAAACAAGGGTTTTGGACGTTATCGCCGAACGTTCGTCCAGGTACCGAGCGTTTCCGTTCGTGCTTCAGATCAGTTCGTATTCTCGGCCGAATTTGCGACGGACCTTCCAAAAACCGGTACATGGGAGCTGGAATACAGCGTACCGAGTCGAATATTTGTCGACCAGATGATTCGCGCCCAAGTAAACAGCGATTCTGAGTCACATGACGAACATTCAACCCGGGCAAGTAAATTAACTGTTGACCTGATTGTTCAGATCAATGACGAAACTATTCCAATCGAGATGGATCTATTTGAACTTAAGAGTGAAGTCGACGCTACAATCGGGGACATCACGATTAACACCAAAAATGTAAATGATCGACTGATTTCGAGTTTGGTTCGTAGTGTTGAACAAGCACAACAGACTAGTGATGTTTCTTACTGGTTAAACCTTGGGTCTTTTGACATCGATGACCCTCATGTTATCGTCCGAATTTCGAACAAAAATTCCTTGAAACATACTTTTGCGGATGCGGTTCGTTGGACCTATATAGAAGACGGAGAGTGAACCAAGAACATCACTTTTCAAAGGTGTTCGTATCTTGACCGTCTTCGTAGTCTCGGAATCCACTTCATACTCAATACACCGCGATTTCGAACACTCGATGGATAATTGGAACAGTTTTTGCTTATAGTGTGAAGAGTTTACTGTGAATTCGTTTTTCTAGCTGCTGTTGCAGACGTTTGGAACAGAAGGGAGTTTGCTATTTATTCCGTGTATAACTAGCCATTCTGAAAACTTTGGTGTGTGTAAAATTCTTGAAAATTTTCGGTACCCTGCTATGTACCCCTTCATCGTCAGGTTAGTGGAAGTCTACGAACTGTTCCGCGGTCATCTGACACAATGTTCCTTTTAACCACTGATACGTGACCTCTAAACTTCGAACGGTATCTTAATACAACACACTCAACATAGTTTACCTTATGACTCAATATTTTGCTAACACAGTGATACCATCGCATCGAATGGATGGATCTGACCAAAAAAAATACCCACACAGAACACCAGAAGGACCTATGACTCAGACTATACTGTTCCAGCGCGTCGTCCTCGTAGCCTTTCTTGGGAGTATCTTGATGGTCGTTGCTAGTTGTGGTCGCGGACCTACTCGCATCGGAGACGTCGACGTTCGAACGCCAGTAGAGGTGCAGACAGTTAGACTTGGCGACATTGAAAAGTTGGTAGTAGCTACTGGACAATTGCAACCTCAAGAAGTCGCAACCGTCAATGCTCAGATAGAAGGTCGATTGTACTACGAACGAGATTCGAACGGAGAGAGATTTTTTGAAGGTCATGAGGTCAAGAGAGGGGACGTCCTCGCACGCTTATCGGGAGTAGAAGCCGACCTCAATCTCAACTTGCCCGCGAAGAAAGAAACTTACGAGATTGCACAAACCGAGTACGACCGACAAGTAAAGTTGCATGATGAAGGCATTATTACAGACAGTGCCTTCGAGCAAACCCGACAGACTTACCTGAATGCTAAGAACGTGTACGAGCGCGCCTTGCTAGACGAACGAAATACTGAAGTTATAGCACCCATGGACGGCATCATTTTGAAATTAGCACGTAACGAACAAAACGTTCTGCTTGCCGAAGAAACCCTCGTAGGCAGTGGTCAGTTAATTGCCGAAGTTGCCGATATTAGCATGTTGGAGGCTTACATCGATCTCATCGGTCCCCAATATACCAAAATAACGAAGGGTGACCCAGTGCGCATACGCCCATCCGCCACGTACGAAGACCAAACCTTTGATGGTACACTCAAGAGAATTTCGCCCTTAGTTAACGAGCAGAACCGCACTTTTCAAGTTGTCGTGGTTGTCCCGAATGAAGATTTGTTCCTTAAACCAGGCAGTTTTGTAGAAGTAGAAATAATTACTGAACAAAGGCTTCAAGTTCCCGTCATTCCACTAGATTCTGTAAAGAAATCCCGCAACAATAACGATGTCGTGTTCATTGTCGAAGGACAACGGATACAAGAGCGTCGTGTCCGCTTAGGTTTACAGGATAATGAGCGAGTTGAAGTCTTGGAGGGATTGGAACCAGGCGAGCGCATTGTGATCGGTGGTGTCGAACACTTGTGGAGCGGAAACCTCGTCAACGTCGTCCGGGAACAGTGAGTTTATTTGAATCCTTCGCTGGGGTTGCGGTACGCCGCCCCATCGCGGTATGTGTCACCGCCGCGGCAGTAGCCCTTGTAGGAGTACTGTCGTTAAATCAGCTACCAATCGACTTACTCCCCGACATTAAAAGCCCCGCGGTCGTCATTGCCTTAAGTGCCGGAGATCGCCCCCCAGAAGACATGCAAAGACTCTACGGCGAGAGACTAGAACGCCAGGTGTTATCGGTGCAAGGGGTACGGGACATTGAGCAGATTGCACGAACGGGTAGATTGGTCGCCACGGCCCATCTTGATTGGGACGCAGATCTTGAGAAGAGTGTAATCGATATCGGAAGTAAGCTCGCTAGCCTGAGTTCCGACTCAAATGTCGATTATGTAACCATCCGTCGTTTTGATCCCAGCCAAGAACCGATCCTAACGATTGGTATGCTTGCTATAGAAGAAGGAAATCCTAATCTCATTGCGTTACGACAGATTGCCCGGCGGCAAATTGCGACCGCGCTTGAAACGCTCGACGGCGTTGCGGAAGTTCAAATAACCGGAGGAAGAAAACGAGAAATATCGGTTCATTTTGATGAATTTCGCGCCGCTGAGTTCGACATCACACTAGGACAAATTGAAAGTCGAATCCGAGCAGAGAATCAGGAATTCAACGCAGGTGTCATAGAAGATCAAGGTCAAATATTTCGCATTCGCGGGCGCACCCAATACACTGATATAAACGACATAAAGAATGTTGTTATTCGGTTTATGCCGCCGCAAGTCCGAGGAGGTGCTCAAGTCGCCGTGCGCGTCCGTGATGTCGCAGAAGTCGTTGAAGGTGCCCAAGAATACGACCATGTCGTCCTCGTCAATGGTCGCGAAGGTGTCGGTTTGACCGTGTACAAGGAAGCTGGTGCTAACACCGTAACAGTCGCTAACACTATCAAAGAAGCACTGGCGAACGCGGCCGAGGATTTGCCAGGAATCGAAGTTCATGAAATCACCGATAACGCAACTTTGGTGGTAGAAGCCTTAGACGACTTACGACTGGCCGCAAGTTTGGGAATCGCCTTAGCGATCCTTGTCTTAGCTGTATTCTTACGCTCCATTGGAGCAACGTTTATCGTCAGCGCGGCGGTTCCAGTGTCAATATTGGCGGCGATTTTCTGTATGAACTATTGGGGGCACAGCCTAAACATCATCACTTTGGGTGGGTTAGCGCTAGGTGCTGGGATGCTTGTCGACAACGCGATTGTCGTTGTCGAATCGATGTATCGTCGTATTAGACTCGGCGATACTCCTGCCGAAGCTGCAAAGAAAGGTACCGGACTCGTCGCCGGCGCAATTACCGCAAGTACGCTGACTACCTGTGTGGTGTTCATTCCCGTATTTTTCGTCCAAGGCCTAGCGGCACGCCTCATTGATGGTATTGCTTTTACTGTCGTAATTTCACTCTTGGCTTCGTTATTGGTTGCAATCTTTTTCATCCCAGCCCTCGGACGCTGGTTTTTGGGTCCGGCAAAACTCGACCGTCAGGGAAACGTCATTCCGGAAAAAGTGCCGTGGGTCAGGCGCGCAGTTGAAGCCGTCGTTCGTGGTTTTCTCCGGGTACATTGGTTGATAGTATTACTCAGTGCGTTCATTGTGTGCGGTGCTGTCTGGCAATTGTTCAAACTCGGAACAGAGCTACTGCCACCCTCGGATCCTAAACAATTTTCGATTCGATACATCGGTGAAAGCGGGCAACGTGTCCAGGCGACGACTGATGTGATTCGAGGGATTGAGGCATCCGTCCGGGAATCTGTACCCGAATATGTTGCGGGAACACTAGCAGAAATTGGCCGGTTGCCCGACGACGAAAGAACAATCCGTCGGGAAGCAGCCGAGGAGAATACTGCACGCTTAACCGTACGAATTAATGACGAGAGTCCGCCTGCAATCGCGTACGCAAACGCGTTATCAGACGATCTCGACATGATCCCTAACGCAGAAGTTGAGTGGGAACTTAACCGATCAGCGTTGAGTGAAGCACTGGATAGTGATAGTGCCCCAGTCGTGGTGGAAATATCGGGTAGTACGATATACGACATTCGAGAAGTCACCGAAAGCGTACATGCAAAAATGTTGGAGCTCGAAGAACTTTGGAATGTTCGATCCACGTTTGAAGGTGGTCCACCGGAACTCCGAGTAAAGTTGAATCGGAGTATCGCGGATGCATTACAAATCAGGGTAGCTACCGTCGCCCAAGTCATAGAATCGAGCCTTGAAGGTCGTCAAATCACCCGCCTCGCGGTTGGCGATGAGGAATACCCAATCATGCTTCAAATCGATACACCTACGCGGGAAGAACTCAAAAATGTGATGTTCACCACGGACAATGGAGCAAAAGTCTCCATTGGCGAAGTCACGATCTTTGAAGAAGTGGTCGGAGCGCGAGAGATATTGCGCAAAAATCAACGTCTCACATCTCAAATTACTGCATTAGTCCACGAAGACTATACCTTACCCCAAGCCATTGCGGCGGTTAATACCGTCCTCGAACAACAACCACTGGCGTTGGGTATGACGGCTCAGCTAGGTGGCGAAGAAGCAGAACGGGTGAAGACGTTCGGCGAATTGCAGTTAGCAGCTATCCTCGCGTTTATGTTAGTTTTAATGGTACTCGCTGGTACCTTTGAATCGCTTTTACAACCGATCACCATACTATATGCAATTCCATTAGCTCTAGTGGGAGTCGCGGCCACTCTCGTACCGATGGGTAATCCATTAGGTGTAATGGCAATGTTAGGGCTCATTGTACTATCCGGTGTCGCAGTGAACGATGCAGTGTTGCTAATTGTGACCGCGAAACAGCTAATGCACGAAGGTAAAGATCGAGTCACCGCGTTGTCTGAAGCCGCAGGTATTCGTCTGCGCCCCATCACTATGACCACTTTGACGACCGCGTTAGCTCTGTTTCCACTTCTCTTTGGTGGCGGCGAGGGTGCAGTTCTTCGACAACCCATGGCACTGACCATCATTGGAGGCTTAGTAGCGTCGACGTTGGGATCGTTGTTTATCTTACCGTGCCTGTATCTTACAATCGACAAATTTACCGATTTATTCCGGAGAACGAGACGGGAAACCGTCGTCGCGGTTCCATAAATCTTCGTTCCGTCGCGAGCGTAAGTTTACAGTGTTTGTTGTCGAGTTACAAACGCACCACATCGTTAAAGAACGTAAATTTAAAATTGCAAAATACACGTAACAAACACTTACCGTACATAACACAGCAACGCTAAACGCTAATGCATTGACTTGCACAATTGAAGGAATGAAGAAATGAAACATGCTCACTGTAATGCTATCGGATGCGTAGTGTGCTTAGCTTTAGCACTCGGTATCTCCGCGGATACTGACACGGAAGATAACGAAAAATCCGACGAATCCGGTCAATTAGAAGAGGTCGTAGTGCGTTCGCACCCGCTGAGCTCTCAGGGAATGGTTGGAGACGTGCTCCTTGTGTCGACGACCCTTCGTGACACCAAAGTAGCACCCCCCGGTAACCTAGGTCAAACTGTGGAACAATTACCTGGAATTCGAAACGCTCCATTTGGCGAAGGTGTCGGTCAAGTGATGATTCAGGGGCTCGATGGACCACGTGTTATGTATCTGTACGATCGTCTACAAACTATGGACGCAGCCTTATCATCGTTGGACCATCCACCTATGATGGAACCGATCATAGCGGATCAGATCGAAGTGCTAAAGGGTCCGAGTACACTACTCTATGGTTCTGGATCCTCCGGTGGAATCATAAATCTTGAGAGTGGACGTATACCACGGAACCTCGGCAGCAACTATCCAGAGTACAAACTCTGGTTACAGACTCGCGACAACAGTTCGATGAATTCGGGTGCGCTCCGCATCAATGGAAATAACAATCAAATTGCGTATCACGCAGATTATTTCTACCGCGCGGGAGACTTCTACGACATACCTGGATGTGCTGAGTCAAAATACCACATGGCGGAAGAAGAAGAGCATGAAGAAGAAGAAGGACATGAAGGAGAAGAAGGTGAAGAACCATTGGTCGCAGAAGATTGTGGTACGCTCATAGATAGTGATATTGAATTGAGTCAGGGTGGCGCGCTGGGGCTTTCCTTCATTGGAGACTGGGGGTACACCGGAATGTCGGTCTCAAACATCAACGCAAAGATGGGTATTCCTATCGAGCACCACCACGACGAACACGAACATGATGAAGAAGATACTGATCATGAGGAAATGGGTGAAGGCGAACACGAAGAAGAAGAGGAGGGAGAACGTGAGCGTGTTTACATCGACCTGTACCAAAATAGATTCGACTGGGAACTCGTGATGAATGAACCGCTAGACTTTCTGGAA
>CAZEFI010000042.1:5257-16429 GCA_964511425.1 uncultured Pseudomonadales bacterium | reverse complement strand
ATTTGTGGTACGGATTTGGTTCGTGTTGCGGAAGGCTTTCGCGTACTTGAAGACAATTTGCGAGTTCCGTCAGGTGTTTCTTATATGATCGCCAATCGCCAGGCGACCAAAACAAACTTTCGAGAGTTGTACCGCAAATATAGCGTTCGCGATGTTGAGAAATATGGTGCGCTACTCTATGAAACCCTACGCGAATTTGCTCCATCCGGCTCAAATGACCCGTGCATCGCATTACTCACGCCGGGAGTATTTAATGCTGCGTTTTACGAGCACATGTTCCTCGCGGATGAGATTGGTGCCGAGTTGGTCGAAGGTCGTGATCTCCTCGTAAACGACGGATTCGTTTATATGCGCACGACATCGGGCTTACGCAAAGTCGACGTGATCTACCGGCGCATCGACGACGATTTTCTTGATCCTTTGTTTTATCGTCAAGATTCGGTCCTTGGTGTACCAGGTCTCATGCACGCATACCGAAAGGGTAATGTGGCACTCGTCAATGCGCCAGGCACTGGAATTGCGGACGACAAGTCCATTTACGCGTATGTACCGGACATGATTAGGTATTACTTAGCAGAAGATCCGATCCTTCACAATGTCGATACGTATCTCTGCCGAAAACCCGTAGACTTGGAATATACATTAGATAATCTTGAACACTTGGTCGTAAAACCAGTCGGTGGTTCGGGTGGCTATGGACTCTTCATCGGATCCGAGAAGACTCAAGCTGAACGAGACTCATTTTCTAAGAATTTGCGAGAACATCCAGACGCCTATATAGCTCAACCGATATTGGCGATATCGCGTGCGCCTTGTTGGATCGATCGCAATATCGAACCACGATGCGTGGACTTGCGTCCTTTCGTTCTCACCGGGCATGAGTCAAGACTGGTAGGTGGAGCGTTTTGCCGAATTGCGCTGCCAAGGGGAAGTCTGGTCGTAAATTCCAGCCAAGGAGGAGGTGCCAAGGACCTCTGGGTGGTTAAGAACTGATGCTAGCTCGTAGCGCGCAAGGATTGTATTGGATCGGTCGATATCTCAAACGCGTTGAACACATCAGTCGACTGATGGAACTACAAATGAATGCGCTCGTAGACTGTTCTTGGGACCAAATTCACTTTGGATGGCTACGCCTCTTCAAACACTTAAAAACAACACCTCATAATGAAGAATTGGTCAATTGGGAAGAACACGGTGATTCCTGGGGTTTGACGGATTCGTTTGCGCTGGCCGACGAACTGTCGTTTACGCTTGAAAACACTTCATCGATTCTGAGTTGTTTTACGATGGGTCGAGAAAACGCGCGACAGATGCGTCACTGCATCAGTTCGGAAATGTGGATTTGTTTGAATAAAGCCTATTTCGAGATTCGCGACTTGAAGATTGAAGATATTTGGACGAGAGATCCGATAGAGTTTTACGCGAATCGCGTACAGGACGTCAACACGTTTATGGGAGTCTGCGCGGCGACTCTCTACCGGGACGAACGTTGGGAGTTTTTGCAAATCGGTAGGTTGATTGAACATGCACAATTGATGCTGGCGTTGATGCTATTTCAGAATAAATCAACAGACAATGCCGAGTTTCAGGATTTAGAACACTACGACTGGTGGAGTCTCTTGCACTGTTTTCAAGCCGACGAAGCATATCAACACTATTTTGGGGCAAAAATCCAACCAGAGCATGTCATGAATATGTTGGTAACGGATCAACTACTGCCCAACTCGGTAGACTTTTCATTGAATCAGATCGCGGACCGGTTGGCAGCACTCGGAGTAGCTCCTGCCAGTCGTCATGGGGCGATGGCAAATCGATTTATTGGGCGACTGGTCGCACTGATAAGATTCGAATGGCCGGACGCTGAAAACAAGACTCGCATGCTTACGCTCGCCGAGAGTCTTGCTCTCAAGTTGCATGATAACATTGCCTCCGCTTGGTTCAACTATGAAGTAGACGATAGTGTCCGTATCTGAAACAAGACAGGATTTTGTGTCGTATGAAATAGTGCACCAAACGACCTATAGCTACGAACAAGGCAAACGTTCAAGTGTAATGACTGTTTGTATGCAGCCTAAGTCGACGGAATCTCAACAGCTTGAGCACTATCAATTGTCGACAACACCTGAAAGCGTAATCGACATAGATATTGACCCGTTTGGCAATACTCGCCACTTTTTCGACATACATCGACCCCATAACAAACTCACCGTGACGAGCAATGCGAGAGTGAGAGCTACCGTTGACCAACAGCCCCCAAGTGCAGAACACGACGACTGGGGTGCGCTAGCGAAGCTATGTTCCGCCTTAGAGTTTTGGGACTATTTACTACCAACAGATTTAACCCGTACGAAGAGTGACCTCGACAGATGGACTGATCAACAAGGTGGAATCGACAAATCCAGTCCGTGGCTTTTTTTGAAGACACTGGAGACACGTCTTTCTGAAGTCATTCGCTACCGCCCAGGAGCGACGTCGATCGACTCTACGGTCGATGATCTATTGCGACATCACGAGGGTGTTTGTCAGGATATCTCGCAACTTATGATTGCCATTGCCAGATCAAAAGGCATTCCATCCCGTTATGTCTCTGGTTATCTGTATGTCGAACCCAACGCAACGCGAAGATTAGTAGACAACGCTACACACGCCTGGGTGGAGTGTTATTTACCGAGTAACGGATGGTGTACTTTCGATCCAACCAATCCTCAAGGAGCTCCTGAAACTCGGGTCACCGTAGCGTATGGTCGTGATTATCGCGATGTACCACCTATACGAGGAATCACATTTGGTGAAGGAGAAGCAGTAATGGATGTTAGTGTTATGGTGTTTCGGCAATAATAAGCCGAGACTGACCTTGTTATAGAACAAACTAAAAAATCACTAGAATTTACAGTAACGGGAGTTTTGTATCTACGACGAAATGGTTGTACAAGAGAGAACATGAACTATGAGTGAATTTGCAGCAAGTCATATCCTTGTAGTCGATGACGAACCAGATTTAGAAGAGTTGATGCGGCAACGAATGCGTCGTGAAGTTCGACGCGGTTCGGTGACGCTCAGCTTCGCGCAAAACGGTCGAGAAGCACTCGACATATTGAAAGACAATAGCGATATCGAAATTGTGTTGTCAGACATCAATATGCCAATCATGGACGGACTGACCATGCTCGAGAATATTCCTGCAATTAACGATAAACTAAAAACAGTCATGATCTCCGCCTATGGTGATATGAAGAACATTCGTCAAGCCATGAACCGCGGTGCGTTTGACTTTATTACCAAACCAGTCGATTTTGAAGATTTACGGATCACGATTAATCGAACATCTGAACGATTTCGGGTCGAACGCGAACTTCATCAAAATCGGGAAAAACTGATCAGTATTCAGTCTGAACTTGAAACTGCCGCGAGCATGCAACAGTCCATTCTTCCGCGCTCGTTTCCTTCCAACGAGCAGTACCAGATATTTGGAAACATGGAGCCAGCACGAGAAGTAGGGGGCGACTTTTTTGATGTAATTCGATTGCCAGACAATAGAGTAGGTCTGTGTATCGCCGACGTTAGTGGTAAGGGAATTCCGGCTGCTATGTTCATGATGTCAGCACGTACTTGGATGAGCGGCGCGAGTATAGGCCACCCGTTACCGAGCAAGGTACTAGGTGAGGTCAATAACTTGTTGGAAGAGAGTAACGATTCCATGATGTTTGTGACGTTGCTTTATGGGGTCTATGACCCTGCGACCCACCGTTTTAGTTACGCCAATGGAGGTCATAATCGCCCTTTGCTGTTTAAAGCTGATGGAAGCGTATCGGAAATTGAGGCCGTACCCGGTATCGCGCTTGGAGTCCACGCTGGATGCGAATTTGAAGATCAAAGTGTTACCTTGGCGAAAGGTGATTTGTTGCTGATGTATACAGATGGTGTCAATGAAGCGGAGCGAGCAGACGAACAGCTCTTTGGCATGGAACGTTTAGAACAAGTATTTGACGGCCAACCACCACCCAACGACCCCACCGAAGTGACCAAGCAAGTATTCTCTCGAGTCAGTGATTTTGTGGAGGGCAATCTCGCTTCGGATGACATCACGTGTCTCGCTCTTTGTGTTAAGGAATAATGAAAGCAACCTGCCGAATCCAATTAGAAAATCGACTCGAAGAATTTCAGCGGTTCGAGTCTGCGTTTATGGATTTTGCGCGCTTTCAAAATTTCAGTGATGAGGTCATCTATGCAATCCAACTTTCGGTTGATGAGCTCTTCACCAATATCGTCTCTTACGGTTATGATGACTCTGAAACTCATACCGTCAAATTTGTTATCGATGTCACGCAGGAAGAAGTACGCATCGAGATTATTGATGATGCAAAACCGTTTAACCCACTTGACGATGCTCCGGACGTGAATTTAGACTTGAGCGTCGAAGAACGCAAGATAGGCGGAGTAGGAATACACCTTGTGAAATCGTTGATGTCAGAAGTCACATACGTCCGCGATGGCGACTTTAATCGACTCCGTTTAGTCAAAAAGTTTGAGAATTGAGGCCACTTATCTGCCGATTATTCCTCGTCGGTGTTTCTTGTAGCTTAGTAGCGTTTACTTTCGCACAGGAAGTAGGATCCGACTCGTCGGAAGCTACAAACGAAAACCAAGAAGCATCCAGCACCGAAAGCACCACGGCCATTGGTGGTTCCCCCGGCATATATTCGGACCGTGTCGTCTTTGGACAGTCTTGTGCGTTGTCCGGGTTAAATGCCGCATCCGGTAGCGGTATGCAGCTTGGAATTCAAGCGGCTTTTCACGAAGCGAATGAAAACGGAGGAATTCACGGGCGCAAGATTGAACTGATCACGCGCGACGATGGATATGAACCGTTACTCACGATCAAGAACTCAAATGAGCTAATTATTGAGGAGGATGTATTTGCCCTGATTGGAGCCGTGGGCACACCGACCTCCCGAGTTGCTGTTCCTATTTGCCAAGAGCATGGTGTACCTTACGTCGGGCCTCTCACAGGGGCTGCTTTTTTACGAGATGTTCCTGATGTCGTCGTCAACCTGCGAGCATCCTACGCGCAAGAAACCGAAGCGATGGTGAAGTTTCTCACGGAGGAAGTCGGTACTAATAAGATTGCTATTTTTTATCAAGACGACAGCTACGGACGGGCAGGGTATAACGGTACTTTAGCCGCGATGGAGCGACGAGACTTAGAACTTGTGAGTTCTGGTAACTACCGTCGCAATACATTAGATGTACGCACGGCGGTGTTGGACATTTTTGAAGCGAAACCCGATGCTATCATCATGATTGGAAGCTATGAACCATCGGCTGAATTTATCCTGTGGTCGAAGAAAGTCGGAATGGATGCGATCTTCGTCAATATTTCGTTCGTGAACATCAACGCACTCGCAGGCGCACTCGGTTCAAGTGGAGAAGGTGTTTTAGTTACTCAGGTTGTACCCTTTCCCATGAGTAAATCCCTCGAAATCACCCGGAAATATCAAGCCGCACTACAAGCATTTAACCCAGACGTATCACCCGAGTTTTTCTCCTACGAAGGCTATCTTGTTGGACGCCTCGCATTGTTAGGTTTAGAACGAGCAGGTGCCGATGTGACACGAGAATCGTTTCTAAAGGTGATACGGGCAATGGAAAATGTCGATATGGATGGTTTTTTGCTAGACTTTGGGGACGACAACCAAGGATCGGACAGAGTATTTGTTACCGTGCTGCAGGCAGATGGATCTTGTCGTGATGTAGCGTCCAAAGCCGACATTCTTCTACCGTAGTCAACTCGATGAATACCCAAACACCGCAAGACGTAGCACCACGACGCTGGAATCGAATATCTTTTCGGCTCGGTGCTCTGTTATCGGGAGCTGTGATACTGACGCTGATCGCAACTTTTCTGAGTAATTTTTACTTTCAGAGTATTCAACGGTTCCAACGAATCGTGAATGACGAAGCGGTGCCCAATATGGAAGCCGCGTTCAACGTATCACTTGAAGGAGGAAAAATTGTCGACGCTGTCCCTAGCTTAACGGCTACTTCCGACATTGAAGCTCTGGAGACTCTGAAAACCCTCATTGACGCACAACAACAAACCTTTCGAGATCGCTTACGTGCGGTAGCACGAATTGGTCTGAGTGAAGACAGTCAAAACGAGTTGAATACCAAAGCAGAAGCTCTACTTGCCAATATCGATACCGTAGAGAATTTAGTCGAAGAAAGGTTTACGTTCGACGACAAACTGGCGACGCTTAGTAACGAATTTAATGGTATCGAAGAGTCTATCCGACAACTCTTGTTGACTGCCATCGATCAACAAACGATGTTCTTTCTGTTGGGTTTTTCGGACATAGAACAACCTCAAGTCGCTAGGGATGATCACTTCAACCAAACAGAATTTAATCGATTTCGATATCTCATTGAACTGCGTCAAAATGCGATGATATCGGGACAGATACTTTCACAAGCTCTCAATGTCGACGACATCGCAAACTTGGAGACATTGAAAGATCAGTTTGAATCGAGTGAATTCAGCATCCAAAGAGCACTGAAGTATTTGGAAGACGATGAGTTGTATTCAGTAGTTGAACCTGTTTTCGTTACTTTGTTGGACGTCGGTTTATCTGAAGAAGGAATTTTTCAAGTAAAGTCGAGATTGATTCAAATTGAAGTACAAATCGAAACTCTGTTCGCGTCTAATCGCGAACTAGGGGAATCGGTGGTGAGCACTATTGAGGAGGTGGTTACCAAGGCGAAAGCCGATGCGGATGCTGCGACTAAATCTAGTGCTGACGTTGTCACGCAAGGTCAGGTCATCTTGGTGGTACTTGTAGTCATAACAGCAGTTGGAGCTGTATTGATCGCCGTTACTTACATTAATCCAAAGATCTTAAAACGTTTAGACCTGTTATCGCGACATATGCGGGTCATGGCGAAAGGGGACTTTGAAGAAAAGATTAAAGTCGACGGTAAAGACGAGATTGCGGATATGCAAGAGGCATTGGAAGTTTTCCGTCGCAATTCGCTCGAAGCACAACGGCTCAACTTAGTCGAAACACTAGCCGAAGAGCTATCGAAGAAAAACGAAGATTTAGAGTCTGCAAATACCGAATTGAAACACGCACAAGGTCAAATCGTAATGCGCGAGAAACTCGCGGCATTAGGAGAACTTACAGCGGGTGTAGCGCACGAAATTAGAAACCCGATGAACTTTATCAAGAACTTCTCCGAATCATCTGAGGATTTACTTGAAGAAATGATCGAAGAAATCTCGGAGCCTGAAAAGCGAGACCCGCCTGGTTCTGAGATGGACATGGGACTAATCGAAGAAATTTCGGATGATTTGGTCTCTAATCTCAAACGGATTCGACAACACACGACACGAGCAAACCGAATCATTGATGATATGCTGAAGATGGGGCGCGACACCGAGGAATTTCAAGCAACGAATCTCAACGAATTGGTGGACGAGCATGCGAGGTTAGCTTTTCACAGCGCGCGTGCACAGAACATTGAATTTCAACTAGACCTACAGTACGATCTAGACGACAGTGTGGGGGAAGTCCGAGTGATTCCTCAGGACATGGGTCGGATGTTCATCAACTTAGTTGCGAACTCAGGGTATGCTTGTAACGAAAAGCTCCAAAAGCTATTGGAAGAGGATCCAAATACTGACTACGTTCCGACGATGAACATTAAGACGGAAAGGATGGGAGACCAAATTATCCTAACATTTAAGGACAACGGAACTGGTATTCCTCAGAACGTCATCGACAAGATTTTCAATCCCTTTTTCACAACAAAACCTACCGATCAAGGTACCGGTTTAGGTCTATCGTTATGTAATGATATAGTGCGCACTCACGGTGGTGAAATGCGCGTCTTCTCTGTAGAAGGCGAGGGAACTGAAATGGTGATCGACTTGCCGGAAGATCCAGCAATGTTCATGGAAGTCTAGTTTCCGAACTTCGCTAGCGCGTCTCCGTGGTTGGGAACTACGTCAATGATTCGGTCAAACCCAGCAATTTTGATGATCTCCAAAATGGTGCTCGGTACTGCGCAAAGTGCAAACTTTGACTGCATCTTATTTAGTGTTTTTGCGATCAACAACATTGATCTTAAGCCAGCACTACTGAGGTAGGTAACGCCACTCAGATCGACAATCACCCCACTGTCGTCGTCGACAAATAGTTCTCGAATTTCTTTTTCAAAGTCATTAGCGGTCATGCCGTCGATTCGTCCAGTTACTGAGACTGTCAGGACCCCCCCGTCTCGGGATGATTCAATTTGTAGTGATGATGCGTTAATCAGAGTTCTCCAACTGTCAATAGATTTGGAATAAAGTTAAAGTAGTCGCAAAGCGCAAGAGGTTTCTCAGAACTTCGGAAGGGAATTATAGATACTTGCTGTCCCAAATCGATAAATCTCGAGTAATACACATTCGCTGAATCTATTCCTGCGCGTGATTCAGGCGTCAAGAAATTTGTTCCTAACATAATTGTCCTAAGTATTATGCACCTGCAACGAGTCTTTGTTCCATTTCTGCGAGATTCTCGAACGTATTGACATTCAGAAAACTTGAAGCTAAATCCGAAAGATCTGTTCCGTGCACAGAGTTTGTGTTAAGCCAATACTTTGCTGCGATCCCCCCGTCGGTGTAGAAGTGAGCTAATTCTGATCGTCGTTCCGCGTTCATTAGCAGAAACAGATTCTCCCGCTGCGAAGCTACGACGGGGACGGCAACACCGTGTTTTTCGGCATCTTCGCTTAATCGTTTTACTAAAGTGGAGGGAAGGAATGGTACATCACCAGGGATCGTCAGCATCCACTCAGTAGTAACGGATCGCATTGCTTCGACGATGCCTGCCAAAGGTCCTCGAGACGGTTCACTATCCACGACTACCTCATACCCAAGAGACTCATACAACGCGACATTCCTCGAACACGAAATCAAAATTCGTGCGACTTGTGGTTTAAGATTTTCGAGAATGTAATCGATCAATCGGCGTGATTCGACTACGATCAGAGGCTTATCTTGCCCATCTAATCGAGCTCCTTTACCGCCGCATAGTACGACACCGGTGATATCTTGACGATCAATCATTGGTTACCCCATTGCCGTGATAAAGGTTAAATCCTTTGGGACGCAAAAAACCGATCAACGTAATGTCTTGTTCTCTTGCTAAATCGATCGCAAGTGAAGACGGAGGTCCGATGGACGCAACCAGCGGAAAACCGGCGATTGCGCTTTTTTGCATCAATTCAAAACTTGCTCTACCGCTTAATAACAAACCACAATCCTGCCATTTTTGTTCTGGCGTGTTTCGAAGTGATCCGATCAACTTGTCTAGAGCATTGTGCCTTCCTACGTCCTCGCGGAGCGTTTGGATTTCCCCATTTCGATCGAACAGAGCACTAGCATGAAGTCCGCCGGTCTTTTGAAACTCGCTTTGATATTGTTGCAATCGTGCGGGTAGGTTCTTTAACATCTGCGCCGAAATTGTGAATTCAGATGTCCGTTGTGTGCTCACATGTACTTTAACCGCGGCTAATGAAGTCTTGCCACACACGCCACAACTTGAAGATGTATAGAAATGACGAAGTAACGATTCAGGATCAAAATAGGAATTTTTTTTGAGTCGGACCGTCACCGAGTTAGGTTCCCTAGCATGAACTAGGTCAATTTGTAGAAATCGCGAGACGATGCCTTCGCTAAGCAAGAATCCGTAGGCTAGGTCCACGTCGTCTCCGGGTGTTCTCATCGTGACCGCGAGACTATATTCTTGGTAAGAATCCGCTACCCAGTGTTCGATCGTGAATTCGAGCGGTTCTTCTATTGATACAGCATCTTCACACACCTCAGACGTGTGATTGACTCTCCGGATGCGGTAGTCCTTATTCCGCACGGAAAAGTTACCTGTAGGGTTACCCGCCAGCTGGCAGAAGCGTGCGTTGTCGCGCTTCGACTTCGTGAAATTCCGCGTGCCAATCAGATAAATGATTGGCGGGCATCACTTCTACGGCGGTTACTTTGTACTCGGGGCAGTTGGTAGCCCAGTCTGACAAATCGGTGGTAATCACGTTGGTACCCGTAGCAGGGTGGTGGAAGGTCGTATACACCACGCCGGGATTCACCCGTTCTGTCACCTCTGCTCTGAGGGTAATCTCTCCCATACGACTGCGAATGGACAGCAAGTCGCCAGTGCGGATTCCACGGCTTTCGGCATCTGCGGGATGAATTTCCAGTTGATCATCTTCCAACCACACATTGTTATCTGTGCGTCTCGTTTGGGTCCCCACGTTGTATTGGGCAAGTTTTCGTCCCGTAGTGAGTAACAATGGGAATTTTCGATTCGTCCGTTCGGTAGTGGGTTCATAATCCGTTCGGACGAAGTTGCCTTTACCACGAACGAAGGATCCGACGTGCATGATCTCAGTGCCCATTGGTGCGTCGTCATTACAAGGCCACTGCACACTGTTGACTTTATCAAGAAATTCGAACGAGACATTGGCAAACATTGGAGCAAGTTGCGCTAATTCATCCATAATGTCTGCCGCGGATGAGAAGTTCATCGGATAACCCATCTCGTTCGCAAGTTGCTGGATCACCTGCCATTCTTCTCGACCTGTTACAGGTGGCATAACTGGGCGGACGCGATTGATGCGTCGTTCCGCATTAATAAACGTACCATCCTTCTCTAAAAAGCTCGTACCTGGTAGGAATACATGCGCAAGTTTGGCGGTCTCGGTTAGAAACAAGTCTTGCACCACTACACAATCCATTGCACGGAGTGCTTGCTCGACATGTTTGGTGTTGGGGTCAGATTGCATGAAATCTTCCCCTTGGATAAACATACCTTTAAAGTTTCCCGCACACGCTTCGTCAAACATGTTTGGAATGCGAAATCCCGGTTCCGGATCGATTTCCACTTCCCAGGCTTGCTCAAAAGTGGAACGTGCATTCGAATCTACTATCTGTTGGTAGCCGGGTAATTCGTGAGGAAAAGACCCTACATCTACTGCCCCTTGGACATTGTTCTGACCGCGTAGCGGATTCACACCGACACCCCGCGCGCCGACGTTACCGGTTGCCATTGCCAGATTGGCCATTCCCATGACCATTGTGGAGCCTTGACTGTGTTCGGTTACACCGAGACCATAATAGATTGC
>CAZEFI010000042.1:0-5157 GCA_964511425.1 uncultured Pseudomonadales bacterium | reverse complement strand
GGAAGAAGTGGTAGATGAAACGCGGCTTCAATATGCGGCGAGCGTACGACGTCAATTTTTCTCGGATCGAGAACAATAACCGCTGCGCCTTCACGAACGCGACGTTTCATTTGAGAAGCAAATACGGGATGGCCTTCGGTCGGATTTGCACCGATAATCATGATCACATCCGCTTCTAATACCGAGTCGAAGTTCTGTGTTCCCGCAGAAGTACCGAACGTTTGTTTCAAGCCGTATCCTGTCGGAGAATGGCACACTCGAGCACATGTGTCGACGTTGTTATTGTTAAAAGCAGTGCGAACAAGTTTTTGTACCGCGTAGATGTCTTCGATAGTAGTTCTTGACGAACTTATCCCACCGATGGATTTGCGACCATGTTCGGCTTGAATGGTTTTGAAACGGTCTGCAACCGATTTAATCGCAGTATCCCAATCGACTACTTCCCATGGATCATTGATAGAACTTCTCATCATGGGTTCGGTGATGCGATCCGGATGATTGGTGTATCCCCAAGCAAATCGTCCTTTAACGCACGAATGTCCGTGGTTGGCCATCCCTTCTTTGTAAGGAACCATACGTACGACTTGATCACCTTTAACTTCGGCTTTAAAGGAGCAGCCCACACCGCAATAAGCACACGTAGTCAACACCGTGCGATCGGGAACGCCATGTTCGACGACGGACTTTTCCATTAGTGTTGCAGTCGGACAAGTTTGCACGCACGCTCCACAAGATACACACTCTGAGTCGAAAAAGTTGTCTGCTGAGGTCGCAACTTTCGAAGCAAAACTTCGACCATCTATGGTCAGCGCGTACGTTCCTTGAACTTCTTCACAAGCCCGCACGCAACGTGAACAGACGATACACTTTGACGGATCGAAAGCAAAGTAGGGGTTGGTGTTATCGACTTCTTCGAGTAAGTGATTGTCTCCTTCGACGTACCGAACCTCTCTCAATCCAACCGCACCAGCCATGTCCTGGAGTTCACAATCGCCATTTGCAGAACACGTGAGACAATCCAATGGATGATCCGATATGTACAGTTCCATGACGCCACGACGTATTTTCTCTAGTTGTGGTGTCTGTGTTCGCACTCGCATATCAGCGCGAACCGGTTCGGTACATGAAGCGACGAGATTACCTCTGCCTTCGATTTCAACTAAGCACAAGCGGCAAGAACCAAATGCTTCCAAATTGTCAGATGCGCAGAGTTTGGGTATCGGAATCCCAGCTTGAACCGATGCACGAAGAATGGAAGTTCCTTCGGCAACGACAACGTTGTTCCCGTCGATGCATACTGGTACTTTTTGGACGGTTTTTCCGTTCGCGCGAATTGCTGGCGTACCGTAATCTGTTTCTACGAGTCTCAATTTGATTACCCTGATATAAAGTCTTCTGGAAATTTCTGAATTGCGCTACGCACTGGGATAGGAGTCATACCACCCATTTGGCAAAGACTCGCCTTCTCCATAACCTCACATAATTCCTCAATAACTACTAAGGTTCTTGCGTCTACGGTATTGGAATTGAACTGCTGTAACGCCTCTTTTCCGCGTACCGACCCGATGCGGCACGGAGTACACTTACCACAAGATTCTATTTCGCAGAACTCAAAAGCATATTCTGCTTGTTCTTTCATATCCACGGTATCGTCAAAAACCACCAAACCGCCATGCCCAATCCCTGCGCCAATGTCTGCCATCGCCTCATAGGTGAGCGGTGTGTCAAACTCAGACTCAGAGAGATACGCTCCAAGCGGACCACCAATCTGGACCGTGCGTACCGGTCGATCAGACAGTGTCCCATTACCATAATTGTATATCAGTTCATTAACTGTGGGTCCAAAGGGTAGTTCGATTAGACCACCTTGCTTGATGTTGCCAGACAGTTGAAAAGGCATCGTTCCTGTGGACTTACCAACGCCCAGCTGAGCGTATTCTTCAGGACTAATTTCAAATATCCCCGGAACCGACGCGAGACTAATGACATTGTGAACCAAGGTAGGTTTTTCAAACAGGCCGGCGATCGCTGGTACCGGTGGTTTCACTTTTATCTGACCGCGCTTGCCTTCCAAGCTCTCGAGCAACGAGGTTTCTTCTCCACAGATGTATGCTCCTGCCCCTATCAGCATATCGATATCGAATGAAAATTCTGAATTGAGAACGCTCTTACCTAAAAGCCCTTCTGCATACGCGGCGTCTATGGCTTGGTCTAGATATTCCTTCGCGACGGGATATTCCGATCTCAGATAAATGAACCCTTGAGTCGCACCAGTCGCATAACCAGAAATGATCATCCCTTCAATCAATTTAAACGGATCTCCTTCCATGAGCATACGATCAGAAAACGTACCAGAATCTCCTTCGTCCGCGTTACAAACAATGTACTTTTGATCGGAAGGTGTATCCGCGACTGTGCGCCATTTAATGAATGCGGGAAAGCCAGCTCCGCCCCGCCCCCGCAGGCCTGAGGTTTCAATTCCTGCGATGATTTGATTTGGATCTCGTCCAAGAAGATCTTCCAGAAACTTGAAGGAGGGTAGCTCGAGTGGTGGTCGAACACCCGCGCGATCGAAGACTAATCGATGTTGTTGAGTCAGGAAGGGATGAGTGTTCGTGATCGATTCGTGCGAGCCACCGCCTTGTTGATTTCCATTGCCTGGGTGTTGCATTGTCTGCAAATGAGCCACAATTTGTGGGACATCTTTGACGGTTACATTCGTATATTCAGACACGATTTGTCGATCGTTGTTAATCAACTGAACGACTGGTTCAAGCCACGCCAGACCAAGAGATCCTGTTCGTCTCGGATTCACTCCATGAGTCTTGAATGCAAATTCCACGTTGTCTGAACCCAATGCGCGTGCAAATGAGTCGTCGGAAATGTGTAGATTCATTCAGAACTTAGTGAAATCGATTCGGGTGTAGCGCGCGCGATGAGTTTATCGTTTACCTGAACGGAAGGACCGACCGCACACAAACCGAGGCAGTATATAGCTTCAAGTTCTACTCGGTTATCTGACGTACGATTTCCAAGCTCCGTACCGAATTTTGCTTCGATATCTTTTGTTAATTTTCGGGCACCTAAGGACTGACACGCTTCTGCTTGACAAATTTTGATCGTGTGAATTGCTGGAGCTTTTAGTTTGAAATCATGATAGAAACTGATCACTCCTCGTACTTCGGCTTGACTTATATTGAATGCATCGGCTATCGTCGGAATCCAGGATGAATCAATGTATCCATACTCGCTTTTGAGCCAGTTTAAGGCGTGCATCAATCCTCCCACACGGTCAACAAACCCCGTGATTTTCGAATGGAGATCGCTAAGATCGGTACCGCTTTCGCTAGCGTTTTCTCGAACTTTTTTTTGCATTCAGTAACGGGTCCATTGATACATTGTCGATGTGTGAGCAATTGAGTAAAATTGTACACTTACTTTGAGGTGCGAGGCAGTTTGGTAAGCGATGGTATCAATCATCGATACCGAATGTAATGTCTCTGTCACCTAGAAATATTATCCTTACGTCGTTCGAAGACGCTAGGACCGCGGAGAGGGGTCTGGTGCTGAGTACGTAAGTTTCAACAAACCAAACTGCAAGGGATATTAAATGACTACATTCAAGAGGATTACCTCTTACCTAACTCTTTTAACGTTTCTATTCGCTCTTACTGGATCAGTAGCATGGGCACAGGACGACGAGTACACGCCAACTGCGACCAAAATTACAACTGTTGAAGGGGTGACCGAATACCGACTCGACAACGGACTTCGCGTCCTACTTTTACCGGATCCAAGTGAAGAGAACATTTACGTCAATATCACTTATCGAGTAGGTTCGGCGCACGAGAATTACGGTGAAAGAGGCATGGTCCACTTACTCGAACACATGATATTTAAAGGGACGACGACTCGAACCAGTGAACAGATTCTCGATGAATTATCGGAAAATTCAATTAGTGCTAATGGCACAACTTGGTTAGATCGAACAAATTATTTTGTCACTGTTGTACCAGAAGAAGACAAATTTCGGTGGGCTTTGGAACATGAAGCTGACCGCATGTTGAATTCTTTAATTGATGGGGAAGAATTGAAGACGGAACAAGGGGTCGTTGCAAATGAGTGGGACATTGGCGAAAACCCTCCTAACCGAGTGTTGAGTAAACGTGTACGTTCGATCGCAATGGATTTGCACAGCTATCAAAATTCGACGATCGGGGCGCGTGCAGACATCCTCGGCGTAACGCGAGAACAACTTTACGCCTTTTATCGAAAGTTCTATCAACCAGATAACGCAACGCTCATTATCGCTGGTAGAATCGAGGAAGAATCAGCAATCGACATGGTACTTGATGTGTACGGTGGGATTCCACGTCCGGACCGTACTGGATCGATGAAAATCTATGACAACTATTCGTACGAACATCCTCAGGACGGTGAGCGAAGTGTAGTTTTAGAAAGAGTAGGCGATATCCAGTTGTTCTATTCGGCGTATCGGATTCCATCAGTCTCATCTCCAGATCATGCTGCTCTGTCAGCTCTGGCCAATGTTCTTTCCGGTTCTGGCGTGAATAGTCGGTTGTACAAAGCTGTAGTTGAAACGAAGATTGCTGCGTCTGCATCTGCGTACGCGGAAACTTTTAAATATCCAGGATTCTTTTGGGTAAGCGCAAGCGTTCCTCTGGACGGTTCTTTAGATGAGGCCGAAGCGGCGATAGCAGCTACTCTTGAAGACGTGAAAGAGAACCCTCCAACGGAGGAAGAACTTGGGCGGTATAAATTAGCTATTGAAAACTCGTACAAAAATATATCGAATTCCGTTATTGGCGTAGCACGGCAACTCAGCGAATGGTCCGCTCGGGACGATTGGCGGTTGTTCTTTATTGCGAGGGACCGTGTTGAAGCAGTAACGATTGATGATGTTCAACGTGTTGCACAAAAGTACCTTATATCCTCCAATAGGACCAAAGGCTACTTTAAGCCGGTACAAGAAACACCACCTCGAGCCATCGTAGAGCCGAACCCGAATGTTAAGTCATTAGTAGAAGGCTATCAAGGACGAGAAGCCATAGCTAGGGGAGAGTTTTTTGACGCAACACCTGCGAATATCGCGGGCCGAACCGAATATCGGACCATGTCTAATGGGGCTCGAGTAGC
>CAZEFI010000041.1:11142-17276 GCA_964511425.1 uncultured Pseudomonadales bacterium | reverse complement strand
GTCCAACGCGGACCCACATTCCTGAGAGATATCTAACGTTTTGAGGTAATCTCGAACTGAATAAAAGTCGGTTTCCCATTCTTCAATCGGACATGCCTCCCACACGTAAGCTAGATCTTTCTGTGTGGTAGATGAAGAGTCTGTGTCTTCGACTACGATCTGGTCGTCCTGGCTTAAGGGATTTGGAGTCCCATCCAATTCGGCCAAGGTGTTTGAATGCGAAAAGGTGAACGGTACGGGTTCCTAAGTTCTGAAGGCAAGGAACAGCACTAAGATCGCTAACAGCAACAAGATACCCATGCTTCCGCCAACGATGAGTCCACGTCGTATGTCACGGAAATTTATTGACATATTTGTGCATGCCTGTTGTCACCGGTTTTGTTACCTGAGATTTTCTTAAATTGAACTTTCTCGATGAGAGACTCCTCAAAGTCGTCGGTAGTCGCGCAATTTGAAACTAAAGATTATTTACTATAACAAAGTACATGCTACAAACCTATCACTATCCATTCTACCAAACGATTGTCCAGCAACGAATGTTGCGAATTTAGCCGGATTCGCATCGGTATCGTGAGTTAGTGATAGACATTCAGATCCAGTGCTACGCGCTTGAATTGATCAAGCACTTGCAAGAGTTCTTCAGCGCGGTCATGTGTAGGGTCGACGCGTTCATGTACATAACTGATTAACGTCTCACAACTATGGTGCGGCGACACGCGTCCCTGTTCTTCATATTTTCGATTCGAACAAATGTAATCGACCAAGGCTTCCCAGTCAAAGTCCATCCCGTCCGCTTTAAAGGTCAGCACCAATGCCAACGCCGAACGAAATTTATTGCCCCGATCCTGTGCGGACACCATTTCTCGATAAACTTTTCGCCACGGTTGGTGCTCATGGTAATATAGTTCCAGTTCAGAGTCCGGCAAATACTCCATCGTGGCGGATTCAGCACCTAATCGGGCCGCCAACGATATCAATGCGCGTTCCAGTACTTCAATCTCCCAAGGCGATATGTACTCGTAACTATTTAGACGATACTTAGGATCATCGTTTACTCCAAATGAATAAAGCATTTCGTGCTGTTTCGGGTAACGTTCAGCCGTGAGTCGTACCGTCGAATCAAATTTTGCGCATTGTTGGTCCGCCCAACGTTGTTCTAAGTAGCCTTGCCAAATACTTTTCATTCGGTCTGCGGGCATAGTTCGATTATCTGCCAGATTTCTCAACGGTGCTTCAATGTACAGCCAGGCACTTCTACGATAACACACATCATAAAACGCAGCATAACTAGCAAATGCTTCTGCATGACAAGTTTCTTTCAATTCCCAGTTGGCGACCGTACCGTCTTCAAGGCGACATTCCGCTCGCGAAAGTGCTGCAATTACCCCTTCAAGATCGCTAGCAGGATCAGAGAAAATCCGTTCATATGTCATCGGAGGATCAAAACGAACGAATTTCACATGCGGATACCGATGAAAAGGGTTGCTCGAAAGCGCATGAGCTTCCAACGCCACTTCACACTCTTCTGAAAGTTCTAAATTTTTTACGAACTGATATGCAGATTCCTGACTATTCGGCCAGCTTTCGATCTCACAGAGTTCCCAAACATCAACTACCTGTTCTTCTAAAACATCTGCCACTGTCGAATTCTCAAATTCGTTTGGTGAATCGTTCAGCTGTTGCTCAAATACTGGGTCTGACTCAACAACCGTGGCGAGTTCCGGTACAGCGTTGGGATTACGGTTCGCAACAAAAATGAACGCAAGTGCTCCCAGCAATAACGCTGTAGCACTTCCTATCCATAGATGGTGTCGCCCAAAAGTTATTCTTCTTCGACTACTGAACATGACAGATTTACGTCGTTCTCATAAACGTGATTGACTTTCGCTCCTAGTTTACTCTTTTTTCCTCAAAGTACTTCTCAAGTTCTTGCAACCTTTTCTCTTCCTCAGTACTACGGTTCGTATTAGTATGTAATGTGCTGTATTCTTCTACGTTTGTATCCCTATCTTCATCATAGATCTCATCGAGTTCTGACTGAATCGGAGAACTCATCGGTGGTAATTTATTTGAAAAACTCCACGATACTGCTTGCAGTCGTTTTTGTGCACATCGATTTCTTCATTGAACTCTTACCAGATCATCCTGAATATAGGACCTCGCATCGCGTGAAATTCCTCATGGATTGAAACTTGTCACGGGAGATGGTCTTTTATAGCTGCAGTAACAACGGATCTCGAGATTTCGACGAGCTTCCCATCGGATTCCTTGACATAGAATTCCCACGTGCGATAAACGCACGGAATAAACTCAGATATATCCTTTTCGTTAACTATTAAAATCACGGTACGTTCGCTCTTTTAAGTCACCCTTCCTTACGCAATTTCTACCTTCAAACGACTATAGTTAGTCTTTTTCACAAATTGTTGACGACACGATGAAACAGTCGAAGGTGATGATCGGGTTATCCGGTGGAGTGGATTCCGCAGTTGCCGCATTACGACTTCAAAAACAAGGATACGAATTGATCGCCATGTTTATGAAGAACTGGGAGGAAGACGACGGAACCGAATATTGCACCGCTGAATCTGATTACGCGGATGCGCAAGAGATCGCGGACAAATTGCAGATCCCACTAGAGCCGATTAATTTCGCGCACGAATATTGGGAACGAGTGTTCTCGCAGTTTCTTAAGCTATATAACCAAGGCTGGACGCCGAACCCGGATGTGCTGTGTAATCGCGAGATAAAATTTGGCTTGTTTCTTGATTACGCAATCGCTCGAGGAGTCGATCTCATAGCGACAGGCCACTATGCGAAAGCAATAACTCACGAGGGAGAATTTACATTGCACCGAGGTGTGGATTCACAAAAAGATCAAACGTATTTCTTGAGCGGAGTACCGAAAGCACGACTAGCACGTTGTCTTTTTCCTCTCGCAACTATGTCGAAACAAGAAGTCCGAGAGATTGCGCGCAAAATTGGACTATCGGTCCACGACAAAAAGGATAGCACCGGTATTTGTTTCATTGGCGAACGACGTTTCAAAGATTTTTTAGCACGCTACGTCAAGCAGGAAAAAGGTGAAATTCTCGATACCAACAATCGCGTGATTGGAGAACACATCGGTCTCCCCTACTACACCTTAGGACAACGAACTGGACTAGGCATCGGAGGTCGTCGCGAAGGTGTGGAAGCACCTTGGTATGTTCTACATAAGGATCAACAGACCAATCAGCTAGTAGTCACGCAGCACGCCACAGATCTTTTAAATCATGAGTTAGAAGCGGATAGTATGAATTGGTTGGTAGATGAACCTCAGTCATATACTGCGTGTGAAGCCATGGTGCGATATCGTCAATCACCTCAACCGTGTACTATTACATTTAAGGAAGATGCTGTTCGAGTACATTTCAAATCACCACAACGAGCGATTACACCCGGTCAATACGTTGCGTTTTACCAAGACACACAATGTCTTGGGTCCGCATTAATCAACAAAGTACTTCCTTTAAATGACTGAAGATTCATTTGAACTATTGACGGCTATCAGCCCCTTAGACGGTCGTTATCGAAAAATCGGCGAACTCTTGTCTCCCTACGTTAGTGAGTGGGCTCTGATGCGCTATCGGGTGAGAGTGGAAATAGCATGGTTTCTGTTCCTAAATCAAAACGCGAGTCTACCTTCTTTCGATCCACTCAGTGAATTGATTGTTGAAAAGTGTGAATGCATTTGGAAGGAATTTTCGCTCAAAGATGGTCATGCTATACAAGCGATCGAGAAACAAACGAATCACGACGTGAAGGCGGTGGAACGCTTCTTGCGCGAGAAATTCACCGAACTCGAGCTCGACAGCCAATTGGAATGGATACATTTCGCTTGTACGTCGGAAGACATCAATAACCTAGCATATGCACTCATGTTAAGAGATCTCTTGGATGATATATTGATGCCTCACATCTCAGAACTATTAACAGATCTCGTTGACTTCGCGGAACCGAACGTTGCAGTGCCGATGCTCGCTCGCACTCACGGACAACCAGCTTCACCGACAACCCTAGGAAAGGAACTGGTTGTGTTTACATCAAGAGTCCATGGTGTGGGCAAAAGATTGATCGAGACAGAAATTCGAGGGAAAATGAATGGTGCTGTAGGAAACTACAACGCTCACACAGTTGCCTTCCCCAACTTAGACTGGCTTGAATTTGGCGAGTCCTTTGTAAGGTCACTTGGACTAACTCCCAATCCAATTACTACTCAAATTGAAAGTCGGGATTTCTTAGCACATTTCTTAAACGATCTCCAAGTCTTTAACGGGATACTATTGGACTTCGTCCGAGATATATGGAATTACATCTCGATCGGATACTTCCGACAGAAACAAATTTCAGGAGAAGTGGGCAGTTCAACGATGCCACATAAAGTAAATCCGATTGACTTTGAGAACGCTGAAGGAAATTTAGGAATAGCTAATGCATTACAAGCACATTTAGCCCAAAAATTATTAATTTCTCGATGGCAGCGCGATTTATCGGATTCCACCGTCTTACGCAACCTCGGTACTGCAATCGGACATTCGGTGTTGAGCATGAAAAACGTATGCAAGGGAATCGCGAAACTAGAACCAGACCGCGACAAAATTGAAGTTGACCTAGCCAAGTCTTGGGAAGTCCTCACCGAAGCAGTTCAAACGATGATGAGAGCACAAGGAATTTCCGATTCCTATGACATAGTGAAGCAAGCCACGCGCGGTCTTCGGATGGATCAAAAACACTATCAAAATCTTTTGAAAAGTTCAGGGTTATCCGACGAAAATTGCGCTAAACTGGATAAATTGAGACCGGAAACGTATATTGGCCTAGCAGAAACTGTCGCTGTGAGAGAGATCCATCGCATCCGAAGTGAGCGATTCGATTGATTCAACCACAAGTAGTAATTCGTGAAGCTACTTGGGACCGAGATCGCGAATTGCTCTGTGAAGTTCGGTTAAACGTCTTCGTAAAAGAGCAACACGTACCACAAAGCTTAGAGATAGATGGACTCGACGCTACTGCGGTGCACTTTTTAGCACTAATCAATAACAAACCGGTAGGTACAGCTAGACTGCTTCCCAGTGGTCAAATTGGTCGAATGGCGGTACTGATTCCATATAGAAATGAAGGCATTGGAGGGAAATTATTAAATGCGATCGTCACACGCGCACTGAAGTTAGGCTACGAAAATATATTCCTACACTCCCAAGTGAGTGCGCTGGATTTTTATCTTCGCCACGGCTTTCAACCGTTTGGCGACCCATTTGAAGAGGCTGATATCTTGCATCAGGCGATGCGATTCGAGCGATTTATGTAAAAACTCACAGAACTCACACGAATAAACAAATGGCACGACAAACGGACATCAAATACTATGAACATTGGCGATTAACTTCGCCCATGGCTATTCTGTTTATCGCAATGCGTCGATTTCGCCGCGTCGTACGAAGCGTGATAGAAATTGTGTCGTTGGGCGGACTGACCGTGGTGTTATTGCGATTCCTAGACGTCGGTCTTGTGACTGCTATTTTCAGCTATGCAATTGCTTTGCTCGCGTTCGTCGTCATTAGCGCACTACTGTCGTATTTTGTGTTGCGAATACACATCTCCAATGAAGGACTAGCATTGAAATCTGGTGTTATTCGTCGTACCCACAAGGTAGTACCCTGGGATAAAATTCGCTCGGTAAATCTAGAGTCCGGTCCAATCGAAAGATTGTTCAAACTCACCAGAGTCTCCGTAGACACGGCGAGCTCAATGGGATCTGAGATCGAGATTCCCGCTATGCCAATGTATGTCGGCGCATATCTTAAATCTCATGTGCAAGAACCAAGCCAAACAAACATCTTCGAGTTCAATGAAGATCGTATTTTGCAAGACGCATCTACACAAGAAGAGAACACACCACTTTACACATTACGAGGTAAGGATATGTTCAGAGCCGCTATGTGTTCGAAAGGAATTATGCTCTCAACGGCTATTGGATTAGCATTCGTTGTCGCAATTGCGTCGAATGCATACGTTATTTACTATCAAATTAATTCCGCCGATCAAGCTGCTACGACTGACACAACACTGCAAGAAGAAGTCCAAGATACATT
>CAZEFI010000041.1:0-11042 GCA_964511425.1 uncultured Pseudomonadales bacterium | reverse complement strand
AGTGAACAAGGATTGATCACTCGGAAAACCACCACTGTAGACACACTCAAAGTACAGATTTTGAAAATTTCTATGAGTTTGAGATTGAGACTAATCGAACGCGTTGATGTGAAGGTACAACAATCAGATGAAGACGATACGATTCAAGCAGCCGTTGGAAGAGCGACTCACCAAGTAGAAGTGCCTTGTGTTCAATTGCAATTTTGTCAGCACGTCGCTAAGAAAGTCTTTCCAAGTGCGAGTCACTACCCACCGTTGGACCCCCGGTCAACGGAAATCTGTCGGTTTTCCCCTGCTTATTTTTTCGTTCGACTAGCGGCAATTGGTCCCTTCATACTGGCTGCGTTTTGGCTAACTTGGTGGTTAGTCATGGGAAGTCGAGGTGCTACTATTTTCACACTCACACTTGCACCAGTGGGAATCATTGCATGGTGGCAATGTTGGCGACGTACTGGTTACGCGTTTTATGAGAACTTTATATTGCTCCGAAAAGGTTTTTTGGGTCATGAACTTCGAGTGATTCCAATACCTAAATTACAAGAGATAGAAATTTCGCAATCCGTCGTTCAGAGATTACGAAATCTCTGCACGTTACAACTTTTCGCGCACTCAACTACCTACTCAAATGATTTGAAAATTCCATTTATGGACAGAGCTTTCGCGGAACGAGTGCGTGACTATCTGCTGTATCGCATCGAGTCTAGTAAGGTCAGGTGGCGATGAAGTATAGCACCAATGGCAAGCGCGTCGACACTACGCTTTGACTTGGCTGATTTTTGTCGAAACCATCTCTAACCACTCATGAGCATGGGAATTTCCCGTAATATCCGAGACAAATTCTTGACCTCTCGGAACAATTTGTAGTGTATCGTCGTCGCCCCACCGATCGCGTTTTCCGTGGTACGTGAGTTTAGCCTTCCTCAACCAAGCTGGTACTCTCCAATTACTCACATTGTGACCCGGAATGGAGAGACGCAGGTCTGAGTCACTAGTAGTTGCTGTGCGACCTCGTCCCAAATAGATTGTGTTGTTTGGCTCCCACTTTCCTATTGTGTGCGGATGACGGTTCTTAAAACCCAGAGGTTGGTCAGTCAATTTTGGACTTGCTCCTAGGTGTAAAAGTTCTTCAACTTGTAGAAATCCAAATATCCGATGGTGTCGGTCCTTTCCGTCTAAATCGGAAAATAACCCAAAAAAAAGAAAGATATCCCCTACTCCCACATTGTTTCTTGCTAGATGACCTTGAGCGATGCCTGTTTGACCAAAAGCGCACTGGCCTCCAAGAAACATTGGGTCGTGATGACAAAGGCTATTCCCGGTATAACGGTTCTTTGTGATCTGACCAACGAGATCGCCCAGTCCAAGGTGACTGTAGGTGGTCTCGGAACGGTGGTCCGTGGGAATGGGAATGCTCACAGGTCGCCCATTAACTATGGGAGAAGGTACGCCACCAGCGGAACTGTCAAAGCCTTTGCGACTGAAAACAACCTTCATGTTATGTTTGCTCCATTTCGCACAACTTCCCTCAGATTCATTCCAACCAAAACGACAGGGAATACCCCACCAATGCCAATTACACGTTGAATGAGATGGACGACGTCAATTGGTTACGTAATAGCAAAAGACGACTGACACGAAAAATAGCGGTATTTTCTAAGGTCAAATTGGACAATCGGATTAGCGGAAAGCGTCGGGTACATAGTACTGACGGAAAACACAAACGAAGAGTACTTGAGGTTTTCACACTTTGAGCACAAATACACGACGTATTGCGACTCTTCCAAGTACATCGCGTTAAATTATGTCGATCTTTCTGAGAGTGCAAGCGTTGAAAGTCATTAGTCTCTCGTTGCACACAATAGAACACTGTGTCGCTCAAGAAAATAGAATATACATCATGTGAGATCGAGTACTACTGAGCCCATTCGTTCGATGTATTCTCGACCTTCGCCCCCTTTTTCGCCACTGCAACCTCTCCACTCTTTTGGATTTGAACAATATTCCATCTTGCCTGTTGTGGGTGTTGACCTTAGCGTCCTTAGTGTGGGGTGCTGATGTGGTCTATGCCAATACCAACATAAACGGATTCATAGTCGGCGTTGTTTCTTCGAACGAAACTCCAATGGAAGAAGTTGAAATCACCGTACGTAATCTCGATACGAATACAACGAAAACGACACAAACCTCAGAAACAGGGAAGTATGAATTTTCCCACTTAGTCCCCGGAGAGTATGAAATCACGGCAAGTGCTCCTGGATACAAGAGAGTCTCCCAAAGCGCCACAGTCTATACAGGATCTCGAAGTTCTATTCACTTTAGTTTGGAACCCGGAGACATGGAGGAATTGGTGGTGACTGGGGGTAAAAAATGGGACTTATATACTTTTCTACACAAGCTCTAAAACACTGAACAAACACACAAAAAGCCCCGAATTAACGGGGCATTATTTTGCAATTTCACAGAGGATCGGTCTTAGAAAACCATACTCAAAAAGAAACGCGCTCCCCAAACTATAAGAACGGCTAATATACCTGTTCCTACACCTAGTAAATACATTGCTTTCTCTTTTCTTGGCATGTCCTTCCAATCTAGTTCAAAATCTTCAAGCCGAAATAGACTGTTGGAATCAGATTCTTCGTCAACAGCATCGTACTTGTACGGATTAGGTTTTAGAACCATGGACTCGCATCCCAATAAGGTTGAAGGATTCCAATGCGTTGACTCTTGCGATATTCACCACACCCCCAAAAAGTGGTATGTAGATGTTCAAATTCAAAGCTCACTTTTAAGATACTTCTACTGGTTTGTCTACCTTCCCAACGCCCTCCCTCACATTTTCTAGCTTTATCAGCAAAAGCTCGGAATAACTTTTTATGCTCAGTCACGATACAGTCTGCATATTCTTGTCCTCTACCTTCAGCATAGGTACAACGAGTGCCACCAACGACTCCAAAGTGACTTAACATATCGAGCATCCATTCTTGGAAATAATTTCGATATTTCATTTCTATTATCCAATTAATCGCGTTCCAAATTCCCTCTGCGATCGCCCACAATACATTAAATGCTAAAACCACCCAAATAAGTCTTTGTGCAATCCATTTTGTCGCGCTCCAAATAAATGACAAAAAACCAAGATCTATTGTCGCAGCGTATGGTTCGTATAGTGGTCTACCTGCATGGAACGGATTTAATCCATATTCTTCGGGATCGCGTTCGGGAGTGATACTACCTATATATCGGCTGAAATCGTATTCTGGTTCGGTCTGAGCATGGACGTTTTGAAACATACTCGGATGGACTACGAGTAATGCAAGAGCGGCGGTCAGCACCGCTCCCGACAGAAAGCGACTAACTCGCTCGGATAACCTTACGCTAGAATTGCGGGGGGGGGGTATTTGTACAGTGTATTCATTCGTTAAGCCTCCTTAGCTATCAATAATTGTCAAAGAATACAAAACCGATTATACATTATCGAACCGAAAGTCTGCCACAAATTTAAAGTTCAAATGTTTTATGTATAACACTGTACATATATATTTGGACAATAGTATATCTTTTATGCTATATTATTGTTATGAAATCAAGAGGCTCAGCAAAGGCACCAGGCAAGAACAGTCGGCTCGGTTTGACCGTTATGCAGCTATTGGAAATCTTCCCCGATGACGAGACTGCCGAGAAGTACCTAAAAGCCTCAATTTGGGATCCGAATCGGTGTTGCGGATTCTGCGGCGCAGTGGATACCGTAGAGACTAAATCGGGACGACCGATGAAGTATCGCTGTCGTACTTGCGGGAAGCACTTCAATATCCGTGCTGGAACGCTCCTGCACGACTCTAATGTTCCACTACGAAAATGGGTCTTTGCGATTTACCTGATTGTCACGAATCTCAAAGGAATTTCCAGTATGAAAATCCACCGAGAACTGGACGTGACTCAGAAGACGGCTTGGTACATGATGCAACGTATTCGAGAAAGTATGAGCGTGTTCCCGCAGAGCGAATTTACCTTCACGGGAGAGGTCGAAGTGGACGAAACCTATATCGGTGGCAAAGAGGGCAATAGACACACTTCCAAGAAATTGAGACTTGGACGTGGAGCAGTCGGTAAGAAAACTGTTATCGGAGCTCGGGATCGGGAGTCAGGGTTCGTTAAAGCCAAGGTGATTGACGATACGAACCGAGAGACCTTGCACGGATTTATCAAGGAAAACGTTTCGATCCGTTCGCAGATTTACACGGACGAAGTACACGCATATAAGAGCTTGGTAGACTACCAGCACAAGTCAGTCAAACACTCGGCGGGTGAGTTCGTAAAGGACAAGGCAAGTACCAACGGAATAGAGAGCTTTTGGGCGATGTTGAAACGCGGCTACCTAGGAACGTACCACAACATGAGCTTCAAACACCTCCACCGTTATATCGCTGAATTTGTCGGTCGGCACAATATCCGACACGTCGATACGTTCGTGCAGATACTGTTTATAATGCGTTGCATGGCGGGGACGCACCTGCCCTACAAGAAGCTGATCAACAAAGAATAAACATGGATAAAAACACAGGGGGGGGGGTCAAGCTGTAATGTCCCGAACCGTACCATTTTCCTGCATGACAATCTAGAGATTCTTCAAGGGGTCAACGATAATTGCATTGATCTAATTTATCTCGACCCCCCATTCAACAAAAATAAAAAATTCACTGCTCCAATAGGTAGTTTTGCTGAAGGAGCAGAGTTCAGCGACATTTTTCGACTCGAAGACGTCAAGGCCGATTGGCTGAAAACAATCAAGGAAGATCAGCCTGAGTTGTTTCAATACCTAAACGGTATCAGGGGCGTAGGAAAGCCATACAACTTCGCCTATCTCGCATATATGGCAATCCGATTGTTAGAGTGCCATCGTATCCTGAAAGAGACGGGTTCGCTTTATCTTCATTGCGATCCAACTATGAGTCACTACTTAAAGACTACGCTGGACTGTATCTTTGGGGAGCAGAATTTTCGGAACGAAATTGCGTGGTGTTATCGTGGAGGTGGCGTACCCAGTAACGCGTTCGCACGAAAACATGATGTGATCTTGTTCTACACTAAAACAAACAATCGTGTATTTAACAAACAATTTATGCCGTATTCAGAGGCTAGTCAGGCACTCGTAAAAAGCAAAGGTGGTGTCAGTATAGATGGGAAGAAGCGAGATTTAGCACGTGGTGCTGCCATGGTTGATTGGTGGAGTGATCTAAACAGTTTACAAACTTGGTCGCCAGAGCGTACAGGATACCCAACACAGAAACCTCTCGCGCTACTTGCCCGAATAATCAAAACTAGTACCAATGAAGGAGATATTGTGTTAGATCCATTTTGTGGTTGTGCGACTACTTGCGTAGCGGCGGAGCATAACAATCGTAAGTGGATCGGTATAGACGTGTCGGCGAAAGCGTACGACCTAGTGAAAGAACGACTAGACAGTGAAGTCGCACGACCTCAAGAACTTCCCGCATTTCGTCAGGAGATACATCGCATGGGTAGCCCACCAAAGCGTACTGATGTTGCGGCGAGCGTGCATGAGACAAAACATGTGTATATTATCTCGCACCCGAAATACCCCAATGAGTACAAAGTGGGTATAGCGAAGAATGTCAAGGCGAGACTAAACACGTATCAAACTTCCGACCCAGATCGCAGGTACAAGTTAGAGTTTTCACACGCTACGCACTTGTACCGACAAACAGAGTCTTATATCCACGAGTATTTCGAGAATAAACACGAATGGGTGCGTGCTGATTTAAACGACATTAAACGAGAAATTCGTGCCTACGCGCACGGATCATAACACTTCGAAATTTTGAAATTTATTTTTTGTAATAGGGTATATAATTCCCATTTGAATACTGTTAAACGACCATGAGATTTACAAACTCCGGCACGGCGAAATCACACAGTCGAGTGAGATTTTCAGTCGCTTGTAGGATTCGTCCCACTTGACCTGCGGAATAATGAGTGCGTAGATTTCGCTGAAACTTTTCCTCTAACAGCGGTATGCCTTCTTGGCGTCTCACCCGATGTCCAATCGGATATTCAACTTCTACCCAACCAGAATCTGTCCCGTCCTTGAATTTCACATTGATGCGATTAGCAATCGATCGTTTATCGGGATCGTGGTATTCACGACTATATCGTGGGTCTTCGCGGACCGTCATTCGATCCCGCAAATGGTCAATGCGAGGATCATTCGCGACTTCGTCTTCATAGTCTTCGGCGACGAGGTTCCCTTTCACTAAGGCGACGGCAACCATGTACTGCAAACAATGATCTCGATCGGCAGGATTATTGAGCGGACCAGACTTGCTAATGATGCGAATCGCTGATTCATGCGTGACTAGCTCTATTTCTTCGATCTCGTCGAAACGACCAATACACTGCGAATGTAGTTTTACGGCGGCTTCTACCGCTGTTTGCGAGTGAAATTCTGCTGGGAAAGAAATCTTGAACAGGATATTGTCCATCACATATGTCCCGTATTCCCTCTGAAATTTGAAAGATTTGCCGCCAAAGGAAACATCATAAAAGCCCCATTTCGGTGTAGTTAGAACACTTGGGTAACCGATTTCGCCTTTTAACACAAGCATCGCTAGGTGCACCGCGCGGCTAGTAGCGTCTCCTGCTGCCCAAGATTTCCTAGGTCCGGTATTCGGCGCGTGGCGATACGTTCGAAGACTTGATCCATCGACAAACGCATGCGAGAGTGCGCGGACAACATCGTCGTGCCCGCCGCCAAATAGTCTAGTTACTACAGCGGTTGTCGCAACCCTAACCAAGAGAACATGGTCTAAGCCAACTCTGTTGAAACTATTTTCCAGTGCTAAGCAGCCTTGAATCTCATGAGCTTTCACCATCGCGACGAGTACGTCGCGCATAGTGAATGGAGCGTGTCCACGATCTACGGTATTTCGACTCACATAGTCCGCAACCGCGAGTATCCCGCCCAAATTATCGGAGGGATGTCCCCATTCAGCAGCCAACCAAGTATCGTTGTAGTCCAACCAACGAATCATACACCCAATATCCCAAGCAGCTTTGACTGGGTCAAGCACATAAGACGTACCTGGAACCCGCGCACCATTTGGTACTTCCGTGCCGGGAACCATTGGACCGAGAAGCTTTGAGCAGGCTGGAAAACTCAGTGCGAGAAACCCACATCCTAATGTATCAATAACACAGAGCCGAGCAGTTTCTAAGGTCTGCTCGGATATCGCTACATCGCTGCAAACGTAGTCCGCAATGTCCACCAGCACTCTGTCTGGATCGGGACGGATGTTTACATCTACAGAGCTAGACATCTAGATCTATTTCGCGAGAGAGTTGAGAACTATCGATCGCTAATCGGAGTAAACGGTCTCGGTTCGGAACCGATGTATTTCGCGCTTGGTCGAATAATCCGATTGTTACTTCGTTGCTCCATTACATGAGCAACCCACCCTACCATTCTTGAAATAACGAATATAGGTGTAAATATCTTTGTGGGAATGCCCATCAGATGATAGGCAGACGCGTGGAAAAAATCAGCATTCGCGAAGAGTTTCTTTTGTTCCCACATGACTTTTTCAATCGCGCAGGAAATGGGAAAGAGTTTGGTGTCGCCAACGAGTTTTGATAATTGTTCGGACCATCCCTTGATGATTACGTTACGAGGGTCAGCTTCACGATATACAGCGTGACCAAATCCCATAATCAGTTCCCGACGACTAAGCATTTCGAGAATACCCTGCACTGCATCTTCCGGTCCATCGAATGTTTGAATTAATTCCATAGCAGCTTCGTTCGCGCCACCGTGTAGTGGTCCTCGAAGCGAGCCTATCGCTGCCGTAACACAGGAGTACATATCACTCAAAGTCGACGCGCACACCCTCGCGGTAAATGTCGAAGCGTTGAATTCATGCTCGGCATACAAAATCAAGGAAACATCCATGACTCGAACAAATAAGTCGTACTGGATTTCGCCAAGTAGTGTCTGAAGAAAGTGTTCAGCCGTCGACTTTGCCCCGGTGTCAAGATTAATCCGGACATCTTGATGCGAATACCGATACCAATAGTTGACAATCGATGGACTTGCTGCAATCAGCCGTTCAGCAACTTCATACTGACGTTCATGATCTCCTTCGGGTTCAAAATTCCCGAGCATTGATATGCCGGTGCGTAGAACGTCCATCGGATGTGCAGACGCAGGAATTGATTCAAGCATAGTGCAAAGTTCTTGAGGTAAATCCCTCATCGTACTTAATCGAACACTAAATTGATCCAGCTCCTCAATGGATGGTAATTCGCCGTATAGAATGAGGTACGCAACTTCTTCATACGTGGAGTCTCGCGCAAGCTCCGAAATATCGTAACCTAGGTAGGTCAATCCCGTACCAGATTGACCTACAGTACAGAGTGCAGTCTGTCCGGCTTCTTGCCCTCGTAATCCGGCACCACTTAGCTTCTTATCTACCATACGTTAATCTCATGAGCTCAATTCATCAATTTTCTTTTCAAATTCGTGATATCCAAGGATGCGATACAACTCCTCGCGAGTTTGCATTTTGCAAACTGTTGAATTTTGAGTACCTTCGGTACGTATCGTACGATAAATATCTAACGCGGCCTCGGACATCGCACGAAATGCTGACAACGGATATAACGCCATTTGGATCCCAACGCTCGCCATCTGGTCTAACGTATACAGCGGAGTCTTGCCGAATTCGGTTAGATTAGCAAGTACAGGTACGGACACCGCCTCTGTCACTCTGCGATATAACTCTAACTCCGTCATAGCCTCTGCGAAAATCGCGTTCGCGCCCGCTTCTACGTATTTTTGAACCCGCTCGACAACAGCGTCAATACCCTCGGAAGCAAGTGCATCGGTTCGAGCCATGACCACAAAGTTTGCGTCTGTGCGAGCATCAACTGCGGCCTTAATGCGGCTACACATCTCTGTTGACGAAACGATTTCCTTGTTCGGACGGTGTCCACATCGCTTGGTCGCAACCTGGTCTTCAATATGAACTGCGGCAACTTCGGCGCGTTCTAACTCGCGTATTGTTCGAGCGATATTAAATTCATTTCCCCACCCCGTATCCACATCTACTAACAATGGCAAATCCGATGCCGAAGTAATTCGACGAGCATCTTCCAGAACATTGTCTAAAGAAGTAATCCCGAGATCGGGGATTCCGAACGACGCAGCTGCTACTCCACTACCCGATAAATATATACAGCGAAAACCCCGTTCTTCCGCAAGTAAGGCACTGTAAGCGTTAATCGTCCCAACGATCTGGAGGGGATTTTCCAGCTCGAGGGCACGCCAAAATTTTTGTGGTTGCGACATCAAACTATGCTCGCGCGACTTCTTGTAAGTTAGATTGCAATTCGTCGAAATTTCTAACCACTGGAATATTGGGATAGTCTTTTATAACATGTGGAGGAGGATCAAAGAAGAATCCACTATTTGCCGTCTGAAGCATTCCAACATCATTGTAGGAGTCTCCCGACGCATGCACAGTCAACTCTAACGAACGAAATGCTTTTACTACCTTTGTCTTCGGATCTGTTTGGCGACGACGATACCCAACGATTCGATCCTGTTCAATGATCAGGTGATGACACAGCAAAAAAGGGTAGCTCAGCTTTTGCATCAGTGGCATAGCAAATTCATAGAACGTATCTGATAGGATCGCGACTTGAAACTGCGATCTCGCCCAATTCAAAAAGTCTTCTGCACCATCAAAAGGCTCAACACTCACGAGCGCGTCTTTTATCTGTTGATAACCGATGGCATGTTCATTCATTGCATTACGGCGCAATTTCATCAGTTCATCGTAATCTGGTATGTCCCGCGTGGTTAATCCAATCTCCTCGACCCCGGTGGCTTTAGAGATTTCCATCCAAAGCTCGGGTACCAAAACCCCCTCAAGGTCTAAGCAAAGAATGTGCATATCTGGTTGAGTAAGCAACTCCTCAATGAACAATTGGTGGAACGCACGAAACCTCTCCGCTTAAGCGAAGAAGGACTTATACCGAACGGTGCTCATCTTGTTTCTGTTAGGACTGCTAGGAACGCAGAAAAAGTTTACACCTATAAACTACAGAATTGAGCAGTAGAACGGTTGGGCGGACAAAATATCGAACAGACTACTTTGTTCCGTTCACTGATGTCAATTTGACAGCAATCATGTCAAATTGTAACCAAGTCGCGATCACTCGGTTTTACGGAAGCTACGGACCAAGAGATGCGATCGAGAACACTGTTACACCATCTAAACGTGTGTGCGGAGCGACTGGAACAGCTGTAATGTCCAGTTTCGCGGGTGGTTTTCCTTTTTTCTCAACGTCGACTTTTCGTTCTAATCGGTTCAGAGCATTAGCAGCTGCTTCAATATAAGCCGATCCACCAAGTTTGATTTCTATGGGAAGCCAGGTACCACTAGCAGTTTCGATGATAGCGTCAATCTCAAGACCAGTGTTGTCGCGGTAAAAACTTACACTTGCGTCGTTAGCTTGTGCGTAAACAAACAGGTCCCGCTTGACCAAAGATTCAAACAACAATCCAAAGTACCGCATGTCACCTCGGAGATTATCCGGTGTTGCTCGTAGTGCACCAACGGCCAATGACGGATCGCAAAAGATGCGTTTTGGGGGTTAGACGGAGTTGTGATCGAGCTCGTAGATGAGTTGCCCACGGTCGAAGGAATTCAACAATGTGAATTTGCCGTAATAGATCTAAATATTTGGTAGTGTACCATTTTGAAATCATAACTATAATATAGTACATGTTAAAGGCTTACTGCTATCGAATCTACCCAACGAATGTCCAGCAACAGATTCTGCGGAGGCAGTTCGGCGCAGTACGGTTCGTGTACAACTATTTCTTAGCCGAGCAGCAAGACCGGTATGAGAAGAAGGAACCGCATTTATCGTTCTTTGACCTGTGTCACAAACTGGTGGAACTGAAACAAAGTGACGACCGCGCATGGCTCTATCGGACGAATGCTCAGTCCTTGTGTCAAAGC